>NZ_NPBY01000082.1 GCF_002272015.1 Paenibacillus campinasensis
AGTAGGCATCCCGTGGAAGCGCAAAGCATCAAGCCCGGCATGTGGCGCAAAGGCAGGAGGCCGGGCGAATAATCCGCCTCCGGACCGGGTTAGATCAACGCCCGGAGACGGAGGTTATCTTTTTCGAATTTTGATACCCTTACTTCAATCGCGTGTAGGATGCTTAAGCACTCATTGTCTGTCTTCCTACAGCGCAGGTCGAATAAGGGAGGAACCGCAATGTCGTTTCGTATCGTTCATGGGTACACGCCGCCGATCCGGTCGAAGGACGGAAGCCATCCGCCGAAGAGCATCGCCTCTATGGAGATATTCAATCTCAGAGGCTTCCCGCAATGGGTGGTCCTGCGGGGGCATGACACCGACAATCCGCTGCTGCTGTTTTTTCACGGCGGGCCAGGAGCTTCGCAGACTGGAGCGCAGCGCAGATATTTGGCGGGGCTCGAAGAGAAGTATACGGTGGTGAATTGGGATTACCGTGGAGCGGGGAAAAACTATCAGCCCGGAATCCCGCCTGAAACAATGACGATCGGCCATCTGCTTAAGGATGCCCGCGAGCTGGCGGTCCAGCTTCTACAGAAATTCGGGCAGCGTCGACTGTTTGTCATGGGTCATTCATTCGGCGCCTTGTTCGGGCTGCGTTTTGTCAATGTTTACCCGGAGCTGGTGCGCGCTTATGTGGGCATCAATCAGCCGACAGACCGCGCGGCAGAGGAAGGACGCTCGTATGAATGGGTATATCAGGAGGCAGAGAAGCGAGGACTGAAAAAGGCAGTTGCAGTGCTGGAGCGTATGGGGGCCCCGAGGAACGGTCTATATAAAACGATGAGTGATTTTGTCCAGCAGCGAAAGCTGTTGACAAAGCTGGGGGGCGTCGCTTTTGAGCAAAGTCCGACTCAGATCAATGTAATCAGCAATCTGTTTACCCCCGAATTGTCATGGCCGGAGCGGTTTCGTTTCATGAAAGGGTTCTCGTTTAGCAACGAGCATCTCTGGGATGAATTTGTGGGACATAATCTGTTTGAGCAGATTCGGGAAGTTCGGGTTCCGGTGTATTTTGTGGCTGGGGCGCATGATCGAATATGTCATGACCTCATTATGGAATACGTTAAACAGCTTAAAGCGCCAAGCATCCATGTGGACGTATTCGAGAAATCCGGGCATCTTGCCTGCTTCGAAGAGCCGGACAGATTCATGAGGCTGATGACAGAAGAAGTGCTGGTATAGTCGAAGAGCGGATGAATGAGGCGTAATAAGAGGATAAGGGAAGTAGATTTTACAGGTTGACCATGCGGCGTTTGTTCATTGATCTATGACGCGACCGATTGGTGCTGATCAAAAATCCTGTGTTCCTTTAATCAAGAAGAAAAGGAGCCGGGATTTTTTTTGATTTCATTTTGGCATTGTAGAGTTTTTGTAGAGATGCAGCTGGTATCATTACTAAGTTAGGAAGAAAGTAACAAAGAGTAGGTACTTAGTAACAAGGGAGAACGATCACAATCTATAGGTCGCATCCATTGTCCTGATGAATGCAGCTAGCGAGACATATACAAAAGAGTGCCACTAATCAAGGGGAAAGAGGAGAGGAGAATTATGTTGAGTACCAGATCATCTTTACGGAGGGGCCGACGGTATTTGTCGATGCTCTTGACGATTGCCATCGTCTTGAGTTCATTTGCCCCCGCCGCTGTCGCCAGCAGCTCAGGTGCGGGAGGGGCTGTTGAAGGCGTTACTTACTTCGTCGACCATGATAACTGGGGAGGGCCGGGTTCAACCGGAATAGATGGAGACCTGGATATCGGGATCAAGAATCAGAACAATTCCCCGGCAGACAACTATGATAAGTTTCCAATCGAGTTTAAATTCGATGTGGACAAGCCGGTACCGGGTGATGCCGAGGCTTACCTGCTTATTCGCGCTTATGATGTGGATGAGGAAGACGGGAACTATAACGATAGCACCAACGGCGAATGGGACCGCGTATATTTCTCGTCCAATCCCGAGCATATCCGCATGAACCAGCGCTACACGCAGTGGAAATATCCCATTCCCGGTGCGAACATTCCGAATAATGGTTATATGAATGAGATGCACCAAGACGCTTATGTCGGAGCTCTTTCGGGCAGCGACACCAAGTGGAATACGACGGTACTCCCGATCGAGGCCGGCAAAATCGTGCAGGGAGAGAACTACGTAGGGATTACGATTCATCACTACTATCAAGATCCGAGCAATCCCAACTCCAATTGGCAGATGACGGTGGACTGGGGGCAGCTTGTTATTAACGGAGGCTCCCGCAGCAAAGGGGAGATTACTTATGCAAGCCTTGAACCCGGCAGCGTCAATAATGAACTCATTGTTAATACGGAGTTTATGCCGAAGGTGAACGGAGACTTCTCCATTGAGGTCAGCTTAATTGAGAAGGCTACAATCGGCGGGGATGTCGTGGATCAGAACCTGGCCATCGGGCAGAAGCGGATCAGAGGCGGCCAGGCGAACACACTCAACAAAAATGAAATCGTCCTGAAGGACGTGAGGCTCGATCCGAATAAAGAATACACGCTTAACGTGATCTTGTATGAGGATGGGGGAGCGCTCACAGAAAGCCCGAAGGATGTCAACAATACGCCAATCAGTATCGACATCGATCCGATGGAGGTACAGCATATCTATACGATGTCTACATTTGATCCGAAGGTCGAAGACATCGAGCTGAACAACAGACCTCAGTATGAGCCGACATGGTTTAGCCTGAACGATTTCGAGGACAAGTTGTTCAAGATCAATGGGCGGCAGGATAACACACTTGAAAAAGTTAAAATCGTGACGCTGCCCGATCCGTCCACCGGTCGCCTCGTCTTCGGACAAGATGATGTCGCCGCAGGGGACGAGCTGAATGCTGCGGAGCTAGGGAACCTGAGATTTATCCCGACTGCGAGCGGCGGGTTCAATCAACCGGTCACCTTCGAGTGGAATGGTTACGATCAGGACAAGAAGAAGTACGCACAATTCAATGCCGAAGTCGTCATTTCGCCGAACCTGGCGCCAGTACTGGACAATGTCAACATCCCAGTGAACAAGGGAACAACTGCTGTTCCGGTGGGAGATGGCATAAACCGGGCGGTACAAGATGACCAGGCACCGTTGCAACCTGACCATGTGGCAGTACTTTCACTGCCATCTACCGGGACTTTGATGCTCGGACAGACAGCGGTCACGCAGGGAATGGAGATCCCTTGGGCGCAGCTGCCGGCATTGACGTATGTGCCGGAGAGTGCGAACCAGACGGGCACGGTGACGTTTTCCTGGAACGCATCAGACGGACTTCAGTATGCGAAAGATCCGGCAACCGTCACGATTACCATTAACCATCCTCCTGTCGCTCTGGATGTCGTGAAGACAGGACTTGAAGGCAGGCCGGTCGTTATCCCAGCAGTAGAGTTTAAAATGACCGATGCGGATGGAGACGACCTGAAACTCATTGACATCGTCAACGTGGATCCATCCATAGGGAAGCTTCAGTATACTACGGTAACCGATGGCACTTACCGGGACATTGCGGGACCGATTGATTACGCTACCCTGGCCTCCGTTATCTTTACGCCTGCAGCGGATCTGCCACTATACCCTCCGGTTGTGACCCAATGGAGGGCACAGGACGGGAAGCAGTTCTCGGAGCAGCCAGGCAGCATTACGATTACGTATGACGGAAGACCGATTGCTCACCCGCAAATCATCGAAGCTGAGGAAGGTTCCGGTGTTATTCCGGTGATCCTGACGGGAGAGGATGCGGAGAGTGCCGTTCTGGCCTATGACATTATCAGCCAACCGGCTAAAGGAACGCTGGAGCCCTCCGCAAATGGAAGCCAGCATTGGATATATCGTCCGGATCCAAGCTTCGTTGGCGGGAAAGATTCATTCCGGTTCACCGTAACGGATGATGTATATCATCAGAGCAGCGAACCGGCTGAAGTGACGATTGTTATTAACCGTACCCTCGATGGGTGGGTAGGCGATCAGCAGCAGGGAGATAACGAGGTCGTTACTGCCATCCCAGGCAAACCTCTCGCGCTTAACGCTGTCAGCTCCCTGCATGCGCAGAAGGTAAACGCCATCGTGAACGGGGTTGTGGTTCCGCTGACCGAGGTCAATCCGGCAGGAGCCGAGGCGGCGGGGTACCGGACTTGGAGCAACAGCCACTGTATCATGGCGCTGGGCATAGCTCCAGGAAATTGCGTTCTTCCGATGGATACGGCAGCCGGCCTGCACCTGGTTACATTCGAGGCGTTTAACGGAGCCGGGCAATCACTCCCTGCGGAGATGAAGCTGCAGGATAACCAGTTCAAGGTGGTGGGTACGAACCTGACACTGCTGGCGAAGCCTGAGTCCATTCCAGGGGACGGTAAATCAACGACGGAATTAACTGCTGTCGTGAAGGACGGAGACGGAAAGCCGGTGGAAGGGGTCGCGGTGACTTTTGAAGCGCCCGCAGGTCAGGGCGAGTTCGTGGGTCCACATACGGCGGTAACGGACCAAGACGGCAAAGCGGTGGTTGTGTTTAGATCACCAAAGATTAGCGGCGTGAACAATGAGACGATTGAAGTCACCGCAACCGTGGATGAGCCTGCACGAGGATTGTACGGGAAGGACAACATTCAGATTACGTTCCAGCCGGCTGTCGTTCGAGGCATGATTACAGAAGGCGAATCTCATCGTCCTGTCGCCCATACTCCGATCCGGATTACACTTGATCTAAATGGCGATGGCATCATCGAGGCGGGCGTCGACTTCATTGCAACCGTGGTAACGGACGAGCACGGGGCCTACTCGTTGCCTGTTCCGAAGGGAGATGCCACGTACAACGTGGAATTTACCCGGGAAGTTATGATCGGCGGCGTTCCGACGCCAGTAACCTATGCGCAGAAGGCGAGAGTCGATAAAATCGCTGGCAACAGTGAAGTGTTTGATTCGGAAAAGACGGTCACAGGCATGGTGTTGTTCCAGAAGAGCAACGGCCTCACCAGTTTGCTGAACAACAGCATGATTGATAACATGAAGGTTTATCTGAAGGATGAGAATGGCGTCTATATTACGGATGCGTCCGGCTCCAAGAAGCCGTTCGAGTTAGGTAAACAGGGTGTCTTTACCGCAGACGGATTGGAAGCCGGGCAGAAGTATGTGCTTGAAGTATGGTATGAGATGGAGATTTATGACGAGCATGGACCGACCGGCAAGTACAAGGAAATTGCGATCAACGGGAAGCGTGATCCACAGAATCCGGATGTGATCCGCTATCCAGAGATTGCATTGAAAGCCAACGGGGAAGTGAATCTCGTACAAGATCTTGTAGATCCGTACGGAACCATATCAGACGGCCATACCCAATTGCCGATCGAGGGCGCTGATGTAACCTTGTATTATGCCAACACGGCAAGAAACAAGGCGAACGGCGTGACACCGGACACGAAGGTATACTTGCCGCCGCTGCCTGGTTTTGAACCTAACAACAATGAAAGTCCGAGCCAGAAGAGTGACTCGAAGGGCTTCTATGCTTACATGGTCTACCCTGAAACTGATTATTATCTGGTTGTTCGCAAGGACGGCTATAACAGCTACACAAGCCAGACGATTTCCGTAGAGTGGGATATCGTCAAACATGATGTGAAGTTATATCGGCCAGCGAGCGGGGACGTATCAAGTCCGGCTCAGCCGGGGAGCAGCCCTCAACAGCCTGCCGTATCCCTGGATCTGGCGGTAGACAGCAATCTTGTTCAGGAAGGGTCGGAGTCCAAACTGCGTGTTTGGTACAAGAACGAAGCTGCTTCTCCTCTGCAAGGGGGTGTAATTACCATCACGCTGCCGGACGGCACGGAAGTGATTGATGCCCAGGGCGGTCAGGTGGAAGGCAACACGATATCCTGGAGCATCGGACGTCTGGCAGGCCAGCAGTCCGGGGAGTTTATCGTGACATTGAAATGGCCGCAGCTGGATAGCAAGGAAGCGGTGTTTGATATCAAAGGCAGCTTCACAGCGAACGGACAGGGGGCTTCGGAAGCGCGCGGTTCGTTGAAGATCCAAGTCTTCTCTACGCGCTATGAATCGCTAAGTCACCAGCGTTACATTCTCGGCTACCCGGACGGGGAGTTCAAACCGAACCGGTCCCTGACGCGTGCTGAATTGGCAGCGATTGTTGCCCGTCTGACGGAGAATAGCGTGCTGGATACCCCGATAGCTTATTCCGATGTTCCATCGGATTACTGGGCTGCCAACTATATTCGAATTGCAACCAAGCATGGCTATTTCAACGGATTTGCTGACGGCACCTTCCGTCCGGATGTTCAGGTGACGAGAGGCGAGCTGGCGATGGTCATGACGCGATTCCTTGATCTTGAGGTCAGCCAGTCAGGAGAGATGCACTTTAACGATATCGATGGACACTGGGCATCCGATGCGATCGAAGCTTTATATCGCAATAAGTTCCTGAGCGGCTATCCGGACGGATCCTTTAAGCCGCGGAATTCCATCATACGTTCTGAAGCGGTGACCTTGATTAACCGGATGCTGTATCGTGGTCCGCTGCAAGGCCTTGAACCATTGTTCCCGGATATGCCGAAGTCGCATTGGGCATTCGGGGATGTCCAGGAGGCCACCATCTCCCATGAGTCGGTGCGTCAAGCGGATGGAAGCGAGCAATGGATCCGAAACATCGCGGATGATGTGAAGTAACCGAAGCGAGGCGGAGACGCAAGAAGACAGACGCTTTGCTTTGAAAGCCATCCAGGCATGTCCGGGCTATGCACGGCTTGCATAGAGGACAAGATGTGACTGAAACCAAACCCATAGGAAGGACATTCTTAATAAGTGGCCTTCTTATGGGTTTTTTTTGCGTACATCATGCAGGCATGTAATCTCTGTTACTGGAATCAATTGTACTAGGTGGTAAACTTTTGATTAGGCAATATCATTTTCACCTAAAGGTACGATGGCTTATTGCCGATAGGAATTACAGGTTCTGATATTTAAAGGGTGGAGGAGCTTTTATGAGGGGAAAATGGAGTCTAATTGGAACAGGCATCATTTTGCTGGCTTTTATCGCGGCTGTTCTTATGGTAGTGACGGATTATAAGGCTCCGGCGAAATCTCGGGAATCGGCTGCTGCACAGCTGACGCTTAATCGCCTTCAGGATCTGGAGCCGGTGACCGTTGATTTTGCGGAGAAGCCGACGGTGCTGTTGTTTTTTACATCATGGTGCCCATATTGCCAGGAAGATGCACCCAAGATGGTCACGCTACACGAGAAATACAAGGACCAACTTAATCTGTATGGCATTAATCTTGCTCACCGTGATGAAGAAAGTGAAGTGAAGCAATATGTTCAATCGTTTCAAATCGAATATCCTATCTTGCTCGATGAAGACGGTGAGGTATACGCTCAATATGCCGGAAACGGATTTCCATCGCTGTATTTTTTCGATTCGGAGGGGAACGTTATACAGGAGCTTGTAGGGGCAACTGATATCGATACCATAGAGCAGCTTTTTGTCTCTTTCCTGGAAGGATATCATTGATTCGGATGGCTAATGCCGGACATTCCCTGGTTGCTTAAACCTTCATTGTTCGGGTTTTATAGGTTTTTTGAAGCTAAAATTGTTCTTAAAGCTTGCCCAATGCCGAATATTTATGTATAATCAAACGTGTCAACGCTTCGAATGTACGGTAGTAAATGATGAAGGTGGTATCATGGAACTGCTGGACAGCAATGAGAGCAAGAAGAAGATGTGCCAGTATTACAATGAAATCTCGAAGGAACTGTTCGGCTTCGGTACCACTCTCCTGAGAGTGAGCATCGATCAGAATATTGTGACCTTCTATGCGAAACACCGGCGCTCGCCGCGCTCCGACGCCCTGGAAGGGGAGGCCCCCGGCTTAAAGCTGGAAGTGGACTTCCGCATGTCTGTCTTGTATAAGAAGAAATTCCGGGAGAAGCTGGAGGAGCACATGGGGCTATCCATTGAAGCTATATTGCGGGATTATGATGCGTCTACACAGTGGGCGATCACGAATGTCATTTTGAAGTCTTGACGGTCTCAAGGCCCGGAAGGTTCACAGGATGACAATCCCTGACAATTTCATATGATGGCGTTTGACTTCGGATTGATTCTGAGGCAAAAACCGATGATACGATTGACTGGCGGGTATCGCTTTCCTTTGTTTACGAAGAAAAGTGTTCTTGTTTTCTACAAGAATGCTTTTCTTTTTGTTTTTTTATAATAAGAAATCATCTCAGAGGGGCAAAAGGAGGGACGGGGCAGGATCATCTTAGCCATGCGATCATTCCACCGATCAGAGGATGGATGAGAAGAAACAAGCCAAACCTTAAACTAACATTATATTTCAGGAGGTCTATAGAACAATGATGAAAAAATGGTTGAGCGGGGTAACTGCAGTCGTTATGACATCGGTATTGCTGGCAGGTTGTGGTGGTGCAGGCAACACAAGTGATAATGAAACGGCAGGAGATACGGGCGGCAGCGCTGCGGCGCCAACGAAGCTGGTTGTTTCTACTTGGGGATTCTCTGAGGATTTTTTCAACGAAGAAGTGTTCGGTCCATTTGAGAAAGAGCATAATGTCGATATCGTGGTTGAGGTCGGCAACAACGCGGAACGTCTGAACAAGGTTCGTCAAGGCACATCCGAGGTTGATGTGATTTATCTGTCGGATTATTATGCACAGCAGGCCATTGATGAAGGATTGTTCGAATTCATTGACCGCGCGAACATTCCAAACGTTAACGATATCTATGAAATTGCCCAAGCTCCGCTCGGTGAGAATTATGGGCCCGCGTACACGGTAGGCCAGCTCGGGATTGCTTACAATCCAAACCTGGTGTCCATAGAAGTCTCGTCCTGGAGCGATCTGTGGGATCCGGCATTTGCGAACAACCTGACTATGCCTAACATTACGGCGACAGCAGGTCCGATGGTTGTGGATGCGGCATCGTATGCTGCAGGCAAAGACAGCTTTGATGAGGAGGCGGCTTTTGCCAAGCTTCAAGAGCTTAGCGGCAACATCGTCAAGTTCTACAGCCAGACCTCTGAATTCGTGAACATGTTCGCTCAGGAGGAGATTGCCGGAGGCCCGATCATGGAGATGTACTTTAAGGATCTGCAGGTGGCTGTCCCTGATGCCAAATTCGTTACGCCAAGCGAAGGCGGTTATGCGGTTATGAATACGATCAATGTCGTGAAGGGCACCAAGAACAAAGAGCTGGCTGAGAAGTTCATTAACTGGCAGCTGAGCCAGGAAGTACAGACTGCATCGGCTAAAGCCAAGGTAGACTCTCCGGTCAATACCAAGGTGGAGCTGACAGCGGAAGAGGCGGAGGGCATTACGTATGGTGCGGAGCTCGTGGAATCGCTGAACAAGCTGGACATGGAGTTTGTAAACCGCAAGGCCAAAGAGTGGACGGATCGCTGGAACCGTGAGATTGCCCGCTAATGGCCTGCTAACAGGAGCTGATTGAATATGAATAGCCGGATCATCCTTGATGTAGATACCGGAATTGATGACGCGCTGGCGATTATACTGGCCGTCAAAAGCCGCAAGCTGGACATGCTCGGGATTACAACCGTCTGCGGAAATGTATCGTTGCAGCAGGCGACAGAGAATACCTGCAAGGTGCTGGAGCTGATAGATGCGACTGACGTGCCGGTGATTGCCGGCGCGGCCAGCCCGCTGATTCGCAAGTCCCATTATGAGCACCGCGTTCATGGCCAGGACGGGCTCGGCGGGGCACTGCCCGAGCCGCCTGTGTCTAAGCAGGCGCAGGAAGGATTCGCTCCGGACTTCATCATCGAGCAGGTGATGAAATACCCGGGTGAAGTCACCCTGATCATGACCGCGCCGCTGACGAACCTGGCACTGGCGCTGATGAAGTGTCCGGAGCTGCCTCGTTATCTGAAAGAGGTCATCTTCATGGGCGGTGTCGTACGCGGGCATGGCAATGTGACCCCGACGGCGGAATATAACACCTTCGCCGATCCGGAGGCGGCCAGGATGGTGCTGCATGCCGGGATCGATCAGCTTACACAGGTCGGCCTGGATGTCACCAGGCAGACGCTGCTGAACGATGCGGCCATCGCGAAGCTGACGGATTCAACACTTCGCAGTTATGTGGCGAAGAGCACGGAGATTTACATCAACCGCTATGAGCAGATGAATGGCGTGCGGGCTTGTGCCCTGCATGATCCTCTGGCTGTGGGCGTGGCGCTGAATCCGGAGCTGGTGGGCCGCAGGAAGTATTATGTGGACGTCGAGACCGCAAGCCGGCTGTGTGATGGACAAATGGTGTGCGACATTCAGAATCGGCTGGGGCAGGAGCCCAACCTGCTGGTCTGTGAGACGGTGGATGCCGATCGGTTTCTGGAGATGTTCATCGGGGTTCTGAATTCCTGATCCCCGCCCCCTTCGGGGCGGCGCGATCAACAGCAAGATGCGTTGCATGCAGCAGAACAACAGGATATTGATGTAATGATGTTTGGTATGTTATAACACTCATTCCTAATGTACAGGAGTATCACGATGAAAAAATCAGCAGTGTACTGGCTACTGCTGCCCGGATTTGTGTTCCTGGCGGCGTTCATGGTCATTCCGATCGTCCTGACCATCGGGTCGACTTTTGTTCAGGAGAATGCGTTCACCCTTGACGGGTATTTGCATTTCTTCAAGGACCCCTACTTTCTGAAAATATTGCTGACAACACTGCAGGTCAGTGTCGTCACCACCCTGGTGTGTGTGGTGCTCGGATTTCCGACGGCTTACTATATTTCGCGCAAGGCGCCGCGGCGGAAAGGGATACTGCTCGCGCTCGCGATTTTTCCGCTGTTAACGAGCCCGGTTGTGCGCTCATTCAGCTGGATGATCATTCTGGGGCGCAAAGGGCTGATCAACAATGCCTTGGTTGGGCTTGGCCTGATTGATCAGCCGCTGGATATATTGTACACTCCGGCAGCGATGATGATTGGTTTGACACATCTGTTCCTGCCGCTGATGATTATTTCTCTTGTCGGGGTGCTGGAGAATATTGATCAGGATCTGCTTAAGGCAGCCCAGAGCCTGGGCGCCTCGCGCTTTACAGCCTTTCGCCGGGTGGTATTCCCGCTGGCGGTACCGGGACTTGTGATCGGGGCTGTGCTCGTCTTCGTAGGCAGCCTGACCGCGTATACAACGCCGGCGCTGCTTGGAGGCAAGCAGCGGGTGATCGCCACGTTCCTGTACCAGAATGCCATGACGCTCAATGACTGGTACCTGGCTTCGGTCATCGCAGCGATTATGATTGCCATTACGTTTATTGTGGTCGGCGTCATGAACAGAATGGCCAAAACTTTGAATCCGAAGGGGTAGACATATGCGGGAGAAACATTTCGGTCTAGGCCTGTTCAGCCTGCTGGTCTTTATCTTTCTGTTAGGGCCGCTGCTGATCATATCCGTCACTTCATTTGAGCCCGGGACGGTGCTCAAGTTTCCGCCAGAGGGCTTTTCGCTTCGCTGGTATGAGAATATTTTTAAGACAGGCGGATTTATCCGCACGTTTCAAATATCGATCATCGTTTCGCTGCTTGGGAACCTGCTGGCGTTAATCCTCGGGATCCCGGCTGCGTATGCGCTGAGCCGTTATGATTTCAAAGGCAAATCGCTTCTGAACGCCATCTTCCTGTCCCCGGTGCTCATTCCCGGGATCGTGCTTGGTTTTACCCTGATGAAATATTTGATCGTCGTGTACCAATTGCCGATGTATCTCGGGCTGCTGATTGGCCATACGATTATCATGCTGCCGTTCATCATCCGGGTCATTGCTTCCAGCTTGTCGAGCTTCGACTTTGCGGTTGAGGAAGCGGCGCTCAGTCTGGGGGCGGGACGCGTGAGAACGTTCTTCCAGGTGGTGCTGCCTAATATCCGTTCGGGGATTCTGGCAGCGGTGCTGATCGCTTTTCTGGAGTCGTTCAACAACGTGGACATCTCGGTCTTCATGACCGGGCCGGGCGTAAGCACGCTGCCGATTCAGATGCTGACGTATGTCGAGAACTATTTTGACCCGACCATTGCGGCCATATCTGTGCTGCTGATGGTGCTGACCGGGCTGCTCATGTTCTTCATTGAACGGATTATGGGCGGACTGACTTATTTCACTAAACGATAATTGGAGGCGCACAAGTGATGGCATTGCTGACATTGGACCAGGTATCGGTCGCGTATGACAACCAGACGATTCTCAAGGATTTCAGTCTGGAGCTGGAAAAAGGCAAGCTGCTCTCCCTGCTCGGACCGAGCGGCTGCGGCAAAACAACAACCCTGCGCCTCATCGCAGGTTTCCTGGAAGCGAAGCAGGGCAAGTTCCTGTTCGGTGGCAAGGATTATACCCGGGTTCCGGTGAATAAGCGGAATTTCGGTTTTGTGTTTCAGAGCTATGCGCTGTTCCCGCATTTGTCCGTCTATGACAACGTCGCTTTCGGTTTGCGGATGCGGAAGGTGAAGGACCGCGATGTTTCCGAGCGGGTGATGCGCATGCTGGAGGTTGTGAACCTGAACGGCTTCGAGAAGCGGTTTCCGCAAGAGCTGTCGGGTGGTCAGCGTCAGCGGGTGGCGATCGCCCGGGCGCTGGTGATTGAGCCGGATCTGCTGCTGTTCGATGAGCCGCTCAGCAACCTGGATGCCAACCTTCGGGTCAACATGCGGGTGGAAATTCGCCGCATCCAGCAGGAGCTTGGCATTACGACCCTGTACGTATCCCATGATCAAGAGGAATGCTTCTCCATCTCGGATCAGGTGGCCATTATGAACAAGGGTATTGTGGAGCAGCTGGATCGTCCGGAGACGATCTTCAAATATCCTGCGACTGAGTTTGTGGCACGATTTATCGGATTTCACAACTTTATTGAATTTGACGAGCGGTCCGATGCAGGAGATGCGATCTCGCTCAAGGTGGGTGGCCGGCTGTTCACGGCAACCGCGAATCCTGGAACGGTGCGTCCAGGCGCTCGCAAAGGCGCCATTCGTCCCGACGACCTCATCGTCAGCGGAGATACTGGCCAGGAGGCCGCGAATGCGCTGCCTGGGATGATCAAGGTCAGCACGTACCTGGGCCGCAGCTATCAGTATGTCGTTGAGACCGAGCTGGGTGATTTCACCGCCAATCAGGAGATGGAGACGCCATACTTCAGCGGGCAACGGGTGAACCTGATTTTCCCGCAGGACAAGCTCGTGCTCGTGGAATAGAGCAGGCAGCAGGAAGCAGCAGATGAAGAAGGAGATTATGCCGATGCGTGCAGATCAACTGATTGTGAATGTAAACGTGTATAACAGTTCCTATAAAAGATTCGAGCCGAATAACGTAGCGGTTCTGAATGGCAAGTTCATGTATATCGGGCCCGGCGGCCCGGAGCTGCTGGAGGCGGATGAGGTGATCGACGGCCAGGGGAAGTATATGATCCCCGGGCTGATCGACATCCATCTGCACATCGAGAGCTCGATGGTGACGCCGGCTACATTTTCTCATGGACTGCTTCAGTGCGGGGTCACTACGATTGTTGCTGAGCCGCATGAGATGGCCAATGTGTTCGGACTGGAAGGGGTGCAGGAGATGATGGCCGCCAGCCGCGAGACGGTGGTGGACATGTTCTATTCCATTCCTAGCTCCGTTCCGGCCACGCCGATGGAGACAACTGGCGGCTCCATCGAGATTGAGGATATGGATGTGCTGCTTGCGACGGGGGAGATCATCTGCCTCGGGGAGATCATGAACTACGTGGATGTTATCCGGGACCCTGATTGCAAGACAAATCAGATTTTGCGACATATCCGCCAGAACTATCCGGACCTTGTCATTGAAGGACATACTCCGAAATTGCTAGGACTGGACCTGCATCGGCTGATTTATGCCGGAGTTGATTCCGACCATACCCATCAGAGTATTGAGGGATTGGAGGCGAGAATTGCAGCGGGTATGTTCATTGAGATTCAGGAGAAATCGATGACGCCGGAAGTGATGAAATATTTAATGGAGCATGAGGTATCTCAGCATTTCTGCTTTGTTACGGATGATGTGATGCCGGATACCTTCGTTGCGCGCGGGCATCTGGATCATATCGTTCGTAAGGCAATAAGCATGGGCATGCGCCCTGAGGATGCGATTTATGCGGCGACATCCACCCCGGCCTTGCGCATGAAAATGACCGACCGCGGCAGCATTGCTCCGGGCAAGGTGGCAGACTATATGCTGCTGTCGGATATTAGCGCACTGGCGATTGAGCGGGTGTACAAAAATGGACGGAAGGTGTACGACGCATCAGAGCCTTATGAGCAGCAGCGCAGCAGCGGACAGTTCCCGCCGCATTTTTACCGGAGTGTGAAGCTGTCTTCACTGGGTGCGGATGATTTTGTGATCCGTGTCGCCGACGCCGGCGGCAATGACAGGGTTAACGGAACGAGAGCTGGGGATCAGGTGCATAGCAGAACGGAAGCTGTCCGGGAGAGTGGTTCGGCTGCCGTTCCGGAAGAGGATGTATTCCGCTGCCGGGTGATGATGGTGAAGGACGGATCT
Organism: Paenibacillus campinasensis; assembly: GCF_002272015.1. Classification (GTDB taxonomy): domain Bacteria; phylum Bacillota; class Bacilli; order Paenibacillales; family Paenibacillaceae; genus Paenibacillus_AQ; species Paenibacillus_AQ campinasensis. The sequence continues at coordinate 14,598 of NZ_NPBY01000082.1, forward strand.
ACCTTTGTTGAAGAGCATATTGCCCAGGTGAAGGCGGTTGACGGAGAACTGCAGTGGGAAGGCAGCGAGTATGGCCTGATCGCGACCTTTGAGCGCTACGGTATGAACGGCAACCGTGCTTACGGTCTCATTGGAGGCGACACCATTAAGCGCGGGGCCATTGCCACAACCTATTCACATGACAACCATAACCTGCTGGTTGTTGGACGGAATCGGGCTGACATGGTGCTGGCTGCGAACCAGGTAATTGAGAGCCAGGGCGGCTTCTGTGTGGTTGAGGACGGGCAGGTGCTGTCCATGCTGAAGCTGCCGGTGGGCGGCATTCTGACGGAAGAGCCGCTGACTGAGGTGTCCCGGCAGGTGAAGGAGCTTCGCTCGGCGATGCTGTCACTCGGGTATGTGCATTACAACCCGATTATGTCGCTCAGCACGCATTCGCTTGCCGTCAGCCCGGCCTTGAAGATCACGGATCATGGCCTGATTGATGTGAATGCCGGTAAAGTGGTGCCGTTGATAGTGGATTGATCTTTTCTTGTGTGATTTTATAGACGAAAGACCCTTTGGTCGTGCCTTGTTTAGGCGCGGTCAAGGGGTCTTGTTGTCGGCGTTTAAAGCTTCTAACCTCCGCCTATACCGTGTACAAACAAAGTGAGGAATATAGTAGGGATTGTAATGACAGCAGGTAATATTACGCCACTAACAATTATTTTAGTAAACTTTTTGTTCATGAGATGTACACACCTCTTCGTTTAATTTTTTAAATCTTTGCTGTTGAGCAGAGTCAGCTATGTTTCTATATTGGTTAAACATAGTAAGGCATCTTATGATAGTTGCTTCACTATTTATTTTAGCAGAGAATTCTAATCCCTCAAGTAAATAATCTAGTCCATTTGATTGATTATTCCGCAAATAGTATTTTCCTAGATCAGCTAGGAATTGTGCATATTGCTCAGCCATGATCGGTTTATTGTATTCTCCGAACACGGTGTAATAAGTCTTATAGGGAATATAATCCTGAAAACGGATTAAAATCGAATCAATGTTGCAATCATATTTATTGGCGGCTCTGACTATATAACAAAGACCAACAAAAATTTCGTCAGGTCGTTCAGATAGATATTCAATGTAATCTTGCAAAATTTCTGTTTCTCCGGATAGTAGGCGCAATAGATACTGGTTGGCGGTGGAGAACTCGTTAAATTGCTTAATAACAATCCTGGATTCTTCCGAATCCTCCTGAATCCAACTGTCCGCATTGCAATATAATGTGGCATAATATATTGCTTTTTTATACTCTCCGAAATGCTCGTAAACGCCAGATTGCAACAGTCGAGCATAAAGCATATAAAAATATATAGGGCGAGCGGGTTGTTTTTGATCAGTGTGTTTGCATTTGGAGCGAAGCAAGAGATCATATTGTATGGATGCAATACGATACATTTCCTCTGATAATTCATTAACCTTCCCCCACTCATGCAAAGAGGCATATACATGAGCCAGATGCTTTAACCCTTCTAATTGGTCAATTTCATCCAGGCGGTCTACATAGGGCTCGAACAAAGTAGCGGCGCGTAAATTCTGTTTGAGATCGTCACCTAAAGAGAGGAGAAATAAACGGTAATGACAAATAGCCAGCCGCTCCGAGTGTTGATATTTCTCAATAATACTTACACCGCGGTAGAGTAGCTTTGCTGCTTCTTTCATATCCTTGGCAAAGAGTTCCTCTGCCACATCAAAAATCATAGAACCATAGCTGATGTCCTCCAGCAGATTATGTAAAATGATTTCAATACAGTCGAGCCGTCCAATTTCCGCGGAGCGGATCAGAAAAGGGCGCAGTCTCCGCCAGTTCGGTGCTGCCAAGGTAAAGCACTCCTCGGCGAAGCGGGAGTAGAAGTGATCCTCTTCTAATTCCATAGCTTTGGTAATAGCATCCAGTTGACTTACGGAAAGAGGTTGATTTTGGTTCGCGATTCGGCTTAATGATCCAGAATTGATGTTAGCTTTAGCAGCGAACTGAGTCAGGGTTAAATTATTGTCTTGTATGTATTTTAATATCTCTGCTCGTATTGTGTTCAGTACCATATAGAACACCATCCTTTGAAATCCATTATCTGGATTAATAAACCACATATATCAAAATAATATATACTAATTTTACATTGGTCAATATTTCCTTCTGTAATTAAATCTGGTAACCGAAATCCGGTGTTAACCTCTCTCTTCATCATAAAAATAGCGGCCGCATCAGGATGGTTGGCAGGCAGATTTTTCACTCGTTAATTGTTATACAGATAGATACCTAAAGGAGGTGGGTCTCACGTTACAGGAAAATCAACAAGACGCCAGGCAGATCGAGAGCGTCGTTGCGAGTGTCCAGCGGGGTGAAACCGAGCGGTTTGCTATCATCATCGATGCCTATCAGCAGCAGATATTCCGTTATTGCTGCAGAATGCTGGGCAATGTGCAGGATGCGGAGGACGCTGTTCAGGATATTATGGTGAAAGCCTACCAATCGATCTCGAGGTACAGGCCGGAAGTCAGCTTCTCTGCTTGGCTGTACCGTATCGCCTGCAATCACTGCCTGAATCTATTGCGGAGGCGCAAGCTGCATAGGCAGATCATGAACATTTTCAGACCGTCGCTTCTGGCCGCAAGTCCCGAGCAGGAGATGGAGAAACGCCTGTACAGCTATCCCTTGGAGAAGGCGCTGGCGGAGTTGACGCCGGAGGAACGAAACATCCTCGTATTGCGTGTGCTGGAGCAGCGGTCTTTTGCCGAGATGAGTGAGATTTTGCATATTAGCGCGAATGCGCTGACGAAACGGATGACAACAATCAAACGAAAGGTGCAGGCGGCAATGGCTGCAGAGGAGGAGATGACATGCCAAGAACCGAATTCGGTCATGAGCACGAAAATATGATACGAAAGCTTGCCCGTGAAGAGCATTTGCCAAACATCGATGTGACGGAGAGGGTCATGCAGCGAATTCATCACAGATCGTCTTCCAGGCCATGGCGGAGGCTGCTCAGCCCTATGGGCGCCGTAATGGGGATGTGTGTCTTGCTGCTGGTATCAGCAACGGCTTACGCGACCGCCGAGTTTATTCAGATACGGAACGCAGCCGGAGAAGTCAAGGTTCAGTACGTCTCCCCGGAGTCCAGGCCGGAGGCCGCGTCAGGGGACGACAAGTTTAAGAAGCAGGTGCTGGCCGAGGCGCAGCCCGGAGAGCTTATCGCTTATTACGTCAAGGACAAACGTGTGGGCGGAGCCAAGGCTGCCGGAGAGCAGGCTTCGTTGAAGTTCGCCTATAAGGAGCGGAAGCTGGAGGATTATGGAGCGTTTGTCCGGGAGATGAACAGAGTGGACGTCCCTGTGATGCCGGAGAAGATCGGAGAATACCTGTTTGACTACGGCACGGTACGGCCCTATTACACGGTCAATTCGATTGACGGGGATGTCTCGTTATACAACCGCACGGTCGCCGAATTGACAGCCAGGGCGCAGTCGGAGGCAGGCCGCCTGTTCATGGCGTCGATCCCGTGGACGCGAGCGTCGTCGGTAAGCGGGATATACTCCCTGGAAGGGGCGCATATCGGCATCCATGCCATGATGCTGTACGGCGCGGATGTCAAAGTTCAGCAAGAGGCGGAGAATGAGGCCGAAGTATTAGAACTGGGCTCCCGCACCATCATTTACAATGATGTTCAGAAGGAGCATGTTCAATACCGTTATCTGAACTGGTACAACGAAGAACAGGATGCCTACTACTCCCTGACCATGGATGGCGGGAAAACATTAACCAAGGAACAGCTGCTCAAGCTGGCCGAGGAACTGATGAATAACGGTTTATAGTCTCATGCTGCACAACGAACCCCCGGTGCCATCCGCTATACGGATGGCACCGGGGGTTGTTTGGTTGTTGCGGCTGTGAAGGAGGTGCCCCAGCTAGGCTCCCTCATGATTGCGTACAAAGGACAGCACGATGTCCTGGGGATGATCCCCAAAGCCGGAGCCGAACAGGTTCATGCCATTGGGATGAGCAGCATCCCGGCTCACCTCGAAGCGTACGCGGATCGGACGGTTGAACGACAGCTCCAGGTCCCCGATGGTCGTAGGACTCGCATCCTGTCCGTTGACCTGGCTTCCGCTGCCGGTGATGCGCCATTCGGTCAACAGGCCGTACTCGCTTCCGCTCCTCCATCGCTCGGGGGTGAGCTTGCCTTTGCGGTCTCCGAAATCGGCGGGGCTCGTCCACGTTCCGACAGGGAGATCGTTGATGATCAGCGAAATATCGGAGGGCCAATTCGAATTGAAGGAAGGGGCCTCCGAGCACAGCTCCGCGCGCAGGCGAAGCTCGTCGAGTGCGGCGCCGGGCGGCATCGGATTGGCGAAATAATATTCGACATAGCCCGCTCCCGAGAACCACAGAAGTGCGGCCTCGGTTCTCTCTGGCATGTAGAACGCGCGCGGATCGTCAGGCGAGCCGATCAACGATCCGTCCCTCGCGGCCATGCCGCAGGTAGGCTCAATTGAGCAGTGTGAGAACATGCCGATCGGCATATGAATTTCCTCGATTCGCTGCAGTCCCTCACCCGGCCTGGTCGGCAGCTCCAGGAAGATCGAGCGGCAGGTGACGGCGCAAATCTTCTCCCGATTCGCCCCTTGACTGGACACAACGAGATCGGCCTGCTCCAGCATCTGAACATTGATGGAAACGGTCGGCTGCGCAACGCCAAGCACCTCGGCAAGTTGACCGACACTCATCGGTTTTTCCCCCAGCGCTTCGAGAATCCGAACCCGGACATCGCTAGACAATGCTTTGGCTACTTCTACAATCCGCGAGGCGGGATAACGGTAGGTTTCCTGTTTCCATTCACTCATCGTCTCGTTCCTTTACTGAAGAGATTGTATGGTTCCAAGTGTACACTGAAATTTATATATTGTAAATTTATAATATACATTGCGATTTTTATATATAGATGCTAGAATAGGGGCAAATTGAAACCAAAGAAAGGTTGTGTTGTTATTATGGCGATCCCTGCAGCACCTGCCATTTCTACAGAAATCCCGCGTCCGGAGTATCCTCGACCGGATTTTGAACGAACCGATTGGTTGAACCTGAACGGCAAATGGTCATTCCAGCTTGAAGATTCGGCAGCAGATGCAACGCAGCAAGGAAGCGGCTCTGACGAAGCATATGCGCAGCGGGCTGGCGGTGCGGCGGCTCTGTTCGACTCCGAGATCCAGGTGCCGTTTTCCTGGGCAAGCCCGTTGTCCGGTATCGGAAGCGACACGAAGGGCGTCGGCTGGTATCGGCGGGCGGTGCAATGGAAGCCTTCTGAAGAGGGGGCGAATGTTGTTCTGAAGTTTGGCGCCGTGGACTACCGCTGTGATGTGTGGGTGAACGGCCAACATGTTGGCGCTCACCAGGGTGGCTACAGCCCGTTCGAGTTCGATGTGACCGCTGTGTGGCAAGCAGAGCAGGAGAATGTCATTGTCGTGCGTGCGGAGGATAATGATCATGACTACCAGACCCGGGGCAAGCAGGGGTACGGGGAGATCAGGGGCATTTGGCAGCCAGTATGGCTGGAGTCTAGACCGCATACGCATATTCGTCAATTCAAGTTTGAGACGGCTATTGACGGAACGGTTCAGCTCACCACGGTCATTCATGCGCATGAAGCGGGGAAGGCAGAGCTTGAGCTGTCTTTCAGAGAAGGGGCAGTGAGCCATAAGGATGAGTGGGAGCTGGAGCAGGGATTGAACGAGCACACGACCCGGTTTCAGGTGAGCGATCCGCAGCTATGGAGCCCGGAGAACCCGCATCTGTATGAAGGCGCGCTCCGTCTGTCCGGATCGTTCGGGGAAGATGTGGTTCATACGTATTTTGGCATACGCGAGATCGGCACAGCCGCATTCGAAGGGCGGGACTATCGCTGGATTACGCTGAATGGCAAGCCGGTCTACCTGAACGGCACGCTGGATCAGTCCTATCATGCGACAGGCTACTTTACGTATCCGACCGATGAGGAAATGCGCGATGAGATCTATTTGATGAAGCGGCTCGGGCTGAATTTTGTCCGTATTCACATTAAGCCGGAGGAACCGCGCAAGCTGTACTGGGCGGATAAGCTGGGCATTCTGGTGATGGAGGATATGCCTTGCTTCTGGGGCAATCCGGATGAGCAGGCGCGTTCCGCTTATGAGAGCGAGGCGCTAGAGGTGATCCAGCGCGACTGGAACCATCCTTCCATTTTCTCTTGGGTGATGTTTAATGAAACGTGGGGTCTGCGCACGGATGGCGAGGCTGCCGGAGTCACAGGAGATGCATCGCAGCAGAGATTCTATCTGCCGGAGACCCAGGAATGGGTGCGAGCCAAGTACAAATGGGCCAAGGAGCTTGATCCGACCCGTATTGTAGAGGACAACTCCCCGTGCAACTATGATCATGTCGAGTCGGACATCAATACATGGCACTTCTATCTCAATGGATATGAGGTCGTTCGGGAGCATCTGGAGGAGGTTGTGCAGAAGACCTATCCGGGATCGAGCTTTAACTATATCGACGGCAATGTGCAAAGCGACGCGCCGCTGATGAACAGCGAATGCGGCAATGTGTGGGGCATTCAGGGCGGCGCTGGCGACAGCGACCTGGCTTGGCACTACCGGTACATGCTGAACGAGTTCCGTCGCCATGACAAGATGTGCGGCTTCGTATTTACGGAGTTCCGCGACGTGACAAATGAGTTTAACGGGTACTACCGTCTGGACGGTACGGACAAAAAATTCGGATATGAGGATTTTGTGCCCGGTATGACGATTGCAGATTTGCATACGGCTGATTTTGTTGTTATCGACGCTCCGCCTTGCCAAACGGTGGAACAGGGATCGACGGTGGCCGTCTCGCTGCTGGGATCAAGCTACTCGGATCAGTATCATGGTCAGCAGCTCCGCCTTGAGTGGGAACTGTCGCATGACGATGTGGGGACGCGGATTGTCTCCGATTCGGGTTCACTGGATGTGGCATGGAAGGGTTACGGCGTATCCCCTCTGGCGGATCTGAACCCGCGGATGCCGCAGCAGGATGCGGTAGCCGTTCTGGGCGTTCGGCTCCTGGATGCCGAAGGGCGTGTAGTGACGCGGAACTTTATTACATTTGATGTGCGCGGGGCACAGGACGGGGACACGGATGCAGAAGGAACAACGATCCGCATTCCGGTCGGCGACTTCCGTGAGCACTCCTTCGAATATATGTGGGATGCGCTCCAGGGCGCCAAGGTAAATGGCGGTGGCGAAGGGCGGTTCGTCTACGACGTCCAGCTTCCGGGTCAGGAAGAAATGCCGTTCATCCGCGATATTGAGGTGCTGTTCGAAGCCGGGGCGAAGCATCTGCTGGCGCGCAATATCGAAGGCGAGCGGCTGAATCCGGATGGTACGGACTATATGCACGGGGCGTCGGCTAACGTGGAATACAATCCGAGCACCTATTACATGACGGATGAAGAGATGCACTCTTCCCGCGTATCGGTCTGGGTGGACGGTGAACAAGTAGGCCAGTTCGTGCTGATGGACGATCCGGCCGACAGCCGCGGCGTGCTCTCCTGGCATTACCAGCCGGTTCATAACCGGCTTGAGGAAGCCGGCTCTTACGGATACCTGTGCCGGGCACAGGTGCCGGGGAGACTGGCCGCGTCGCTGAACCACAAGCGCAGCTTCCAGCTGGAGCTGCGGGCAGAGGAAGGCGGCATCAGTCTGTACGGCCGCAATGCCGGCCGCTATCCGCTGGATCTGCAGGTGCGTTGCCGGTAACATCCAGGCGGCAGACCGATGTCTGGCTGGCTGGCAGTAAGAAGGCAAGCATCATAGAAGGCGACCAGGGGCTTCCGGGTTGACCGAATCACGAAAGAGGCTGTCCCAAAGTCATCGTAGATGACTAGGGACGGCCTCTTTTATAAGGAAGTAATAAATATTAAAATTGTAGCCTCCGCTATAAATCCATTTCTTCTGTTATTAAATATTCGATGTTAAGCATTAATTCGCTGACTCTATCGCCGGATACCGTGATGACATGCTGGACAATACAAACACGGCAATGATAGCGATGAGTACGCCGATTATACCGAACCAAGTAATGGATGCAAGAGAAATATGGTTAACGATCAGCCCGCCGATTCCTGCGCCGAAGGCCATGGCAAGCTGCATCATGGAACTGTTCAAGCTTAGCATGACGCCCGAGGATTCAGGAACGAGCGTAATCAGATTGAATTGCTGTGCCGGAGCCGATGACCAGGCGGCAAAAGACCAGAGGATCAAAATGGCGAATACGGCAGTGACCGACTGTCCGACGAAGGATAGCAAAATCAACGAAATGACGTGAAGTACCATCCCTGAAACGAGCGTGAAAAGAACGCCACGTTTATCCGCGCTGTAGCCGCCGACTTTCGACCCAATCAAGCTAGCGATGCCGAACACGAGCAGGGCTGCGCTAATCAATGATTCATCTAAATGAGTCACTTCTAGCAGAAAAGGGGAGATGTAGGTATAAGCGAGAGAATATCCCCCTAACCAGAAAAAAGTAATCGCCAATGCAACCAAAACCTGAGGTTCTTTTAACAAAGCTAATTGCTTGATCAGACGAACAGGCTTGTCGCCCTGAATACGTGGAAAGACCGAAGCAATAACAAACATGGCTATGACCCCGACAATTGCGATGGCCAGAAATACAGATTTCCAGCCAAAAGCCGAGGCTACCAATCTGCCGAGCGGGACTCCGATAATGAGCGATGCAGTTAAGCCCATGGTGACGTTGGCGATAGCGCTGGCCTGCTTGCCTGGCGAAGCGATTTTGGCGGCGATGCTGAGCGCGTTAACAGTAACCACCCCGGCACCTAACGCCGTAATGATTCTCGCCGCAATGAAGAAACCAAAGCCGGACAATATAAATGTCAGCAGATTTGCAGCAATAAAGAAGCCCAGGGAATAAAGGAGGAGCTTGCGCCGGTCCATTTTAGCCGTCAGCGCCATTAGAATAGGCGTTCCGACCGCATAGGCCAGAGAATAGACTGTAATGAGCTGGCCTGCTGCCGCAACGCTTGTTCCTAATGCCCCTGCGATCCTGTCCAAAATCCCGGAAATAACATAATTAGATGTTCCTACTAAAAAGGTGATCAAGACTAGAACGTAAATTTTCCATGTGCTTTTCATCATTCACACTCCTGATGTGTTTTAAAAATCTCGGGACTATCGTTACTAACCGACAGGCGGTCTCGAATAATATAAAACGTTTGTGCTCCTTCGTAGCGACTGTTATGAAACGGACATGGTTCTCTCTCCTTTTGTAAAAAGCGACATTCGTATTGCTTCTATACATCACTAGTAGCTTGAACAACACGTGTTGTATTTGTATGCTATAATAACAACCGAATGGTTCGCAATCATCAATAATCTTGAACCGTTGTATAGACAACACCGTTTCTATAATGTCGTTTTACTGGGGGGGATCTTAACCATGACAATTAATAAGAATCAAGCAGATCCTCGTGTGATACGTACACGGCGGCTCCTTCAAGACGCTTTTGATTCCTTAATTCAAGAAAAAGATTTTGATTCGATAACCGTTAGGGATATTGCAGAGCGGGCTACTGTTAACAGAACGACTTTTTATGCGCACTTTGTAGATAAATTCGAAATTCTTGAGGCCAGATTAATGGAATCATTTATGACGATCATAAATCGTAAAATAAGTGGTCATGAAGTTTTAACTGAAGAAACAATTCGGAGTATTTTCCTGGGGTTATGCGAATTTCATAAGGATCTAGGCACTATATGCAAAAAAAGAAATACATCGCTTGTACCTGCATTCGAAATTCAAATAAAGAAAAAAATTCAAGCGATACTTCTTTCCTTGATAGACAAAGACAAGATGCTACTGACTCCAAACACGCAATTCTTAATAAATACGGCTTCTATCATGTTAAGTTGGGGGATGTATGGTGCGGCTTACGTATGGAACAATGAGGGGCGTCTAATAAGTGCGGAAATATTCGTTGAGCAGACTATGCCCTTAGTGATGAACGGAGCCAAAGAATTGCTGGGATAGGTTCTGTCGCTAATGAAGAGCAACCGGAATTTCCGGCGACTCTTGCTTCGCGGCTTACCAAAAGTAAGTTGGAAGTCGGGTGGCTTTCGTTTGCCCATAATCTGCTCAAATAGGCAATGATGAACCAAAAAGCGCGAGTCTCGGGGGCTAAGTAACCTTCAAGACTCGCGCTTTTATGCTTAAAGTTAGAGACAAGGCCATCCCTGCCTAGAAAAAACTACGTTTAGGACTGCTCCTTTTATTCATATTGATGAGTACCGGAAGGCGAACGAATGGTGTTGCAGTCATTTGACTCGCTTCTGGTACTGGTCTAGTTCTGACTTCTGTCAGCACCTATCTTTTTTGCCAGAAGAACTGAAGCGCCACCTTGGCACACCACAGGGCAAAGAGAAAGAAGAGCAGCGCCCACACAATCGCAGGCAAAAAGGTTAAATTCGCCAGATTGGTGGCATCGCCTGCATGTCCGGGGGCGGTCAGCGCCCGCATGCCCAGGCTTAACGGCCCGACAACGGATTCCTCCAGACAGAGGAAGGCGAGCAGCAGATAATAAAAGTTGCGTATCCGGACACCGAGGAAGTAAAAGATCAGGTTGATGACGATGAAGATGCCAAGCCACCAAACACCGTACCCCGAGCGCACGAAGAAGATGAGCATCACCAGCGCAAGCCCGGTAATGAGCAGCAACCCCTGCTCCTGCTTCTTCTTGGCATACAAATAAAACATAAGGATGGCAAATAACGATGCAGATATATATCCTGCCAGAGACACGATGATCGGTCCCCAGCCGGCAGTCAGAACAGAGTAGGTAACACCGCTGTGGTCCGGGTTCAGCTCAATGCTGAGCACACGCCCTGACATCAGAAGCGTCACAAAGGCGTGCCCGAGCTCGTGAATCATCGTATCCAGGATGCGGAACCAGGAGGAGAATGGAATTAGCCGGGTCAAGAACGCGGCGACTGCAAGAAATAACACTGCTTTGAGCCATTTATTCATTGGGAAGTTTCCTTTCCAGCTATCGTCGGCTGACAAATGGATTCAGTATATTATAACATGATCGGGTTCATAAAGATTCGCGCCGTTCGCTCCCGGAAAAATGCGAAAATACATTCGGGTCCGCTCGTAAAATGGTATAATTGGAGTTATGATGGAGGTTCGTTAAGGATGAGTGAAACGAGTAAACCTAATGACATTCACAATAGACATGTGCGCCATAAAGTCGTGACCGAGGGCGGCGTCCGGTTTGCTGAAATCGAGCTGGGCGGCGAGGAGCGGGATCTGCCGCTTCCGACCCGGGAGCCGGATCTGTTCGATTCGCAGCTGGGGCAGGGGAGCGATGCGGCGCGTTCCGGTGCGGGACAGTCCGGTGTCGGCGATAGCCCTGCCTCTCTTGTACAGCCGGAGGAGTCGCTGGACTTGGACTGGAATGAAAGCTTTCGCTACATATCCAGGGAGCAGCAGTTTGTGCAGCAGGCCAGAGAGCTGGCCTGGCATGTGGAGGAAGCGGCGCCGTTTGTCCCGTTCAAAAGCTACTGGCCTACCTATGATCAGATGACGCGCGACCAGCACAGGTGGTATTTCTACTGGCGGGAGGAGGTGCGGTCCGGACGCTATCCCGACACGGACTTGTCCTACCTGTTTATCTATGTGTATGAGCTGATTCACGGCATAGGCTGGAGCGATCCGGCGCAGGGCTACGCGCTGATGAATGCGGTATGGGAAGCTTATCGCGGACGTTATCCGAAGCTGGATACGTACTTGCGGGAGTGGCTATATGATTTTATGCTCGTTCATGGCCTGGATATGCCGGTGAAGGAGATTCCGCAGCGTCTGCCGCGAAGCCTGTCCAGCGTGCTGAAGGAGCTCGAATGGCTGCGGCGCTTCTCGGCTGATCCGGTGGACCTCGGCTGGGATTACCTGCTCGACATCATCGATTATGATGTGGAGAAAAGCCGCTTCTACCGGGAGGGCGGACGCAAGGCGCTGCAGCAGCTGTCTCCGAAGGTGATTGCGCTGGCGGACAGCTACTCGGCCCGCTATGAGGGGGGGCGCCTGATTGAACGTTATCGCCCCCGTCCCCGTCAGGTGACGCGGTATTTGTTCCGCAGCGCTGTATATGATCATGAGATGTATGGACGGACGGCAAGCGTGACGGTGCTGATGCTCAGCGAGCATGCTCCGCTTCGAAGTTACATGACCCAGCTTGTCCGGCTGACGGAGAACAAGCTGCGGGAGCTGAAAGGTTATAAAGGCAGGCTCCGAGGGATTGAGGTGCCAGCGGAACTGGAGGAGCTGGTAGGCCGTTTTCTGAAAAAAGAGTTGCATCAGGAAGCCGAGGATGAGCGCAAGAAATCCGCGCCGGCCGTGAAGATTGACAGCCGGAAGCTGCGGCGGCTGCAGCGGGAATCGGACGAGGTGCGAGATATGCTGCTCACGGACGCTGCGCATACGGATGCAGCGGTATCGGCTGCTGCCACTAAGCAGCAGGCAGAGGCTGCTGCGGCGTTGACCGATTCGCCGGAGGAGCGGCAAGGAGTGCGCGAGGCAGCTGGGAAGGCGAAACCGCTGGAGCGGGAGACCCCGCCTGCCAAGCGTGGCGGCAGCGAGCAGGCGCCGCTGTTCCAAGCGGTGATGGATTTTGATACCGAACCGCCAGTACGAGCGCCGTTGGCAGAGACTTCCGTGCATCCAGCGGCGGCGGCATCGCCAAACTCGGCAGAGGTGCCAGCGTCTTCAGAATCGTCAAAGTCGTCAAAGTCATCAGATTCGCGAGAATCGTTCGCAACGTCAGATTCCTCAAAGTTGCCTGTCCCGCCTTCATTACTGCCAGAACGGCCGCTTCATGTGTCTGAGCAAGGCGAGGTGATGTGGAACACCGCCTCGCTGGATGAGGAGTGGCAGCAGCTTGCTGAGCGGCTTGCGCCTGTTCATCTGGCGCTGCTGCTTGCGCTCAAGCACGGGCCGGACCGGGAAGCGATGCAGCGGGCGGCGGATCAGGCAGGCTCCATGCCGGAGCTGCTGCTGGATGAGATTAACGATGCTGCAATGGATACGATTGGAGACCTGTTGGTCGACGGGGATGCCATTGTGGATGAATATAGGGATAAGTTCGAAACATTGATGCGTGTCTGAGGAAATGAAGATGAGGATACAGATGAGGATAAAGTTTTAGTCGGCTTAGAAATCAGCATGTGAAACAGCATGCTACGCGGAGGGCCGGAGGAAGGATCAGAACGATAAGCTTTAAGTGGAGAACCAGAAGAGGTGATGAATGATGAACGAGCTGAAGATTCCCAAGCGGCTCACGACGGCGATCGTCAATTCGCTCACAGCCGGGGTCGTGCCGAGAGTGGGGCTTGAGTATATCGCGGTTGGACGCAAGCCCGAGGTTGAGTCGATCCTCAGAGACATGGACAACATCGCCGAGGGCGGGGCAGCCTTTCGCCTGATTACAGGGCGCTATGGCAGCGGCAAAAGCTTCCTGCTGCAAATGATCCGCAACTACGCCACAGACCGCGATTTCGTCGTGGCCGATGCCGATCTGTCGCCGGAGCGGAGGCTGGTAGGAACGAAGGGACAGGGGCTGGCTACGTACCGGGAGCTGATGACACATCTCTCGACGAAGACCCGCCCGGACGGCGGTGCGCTGGAAGCCATTCTCCAGAAATGGATCGCCTCCGTTCAGCAGGGGATCATGCAGGAGAAGGGGCTGCGTCCCGGGGATGCGGAACTGGATCAGGAGGTTGAGCTTAAGATTTATGCGGTGGCAAACAGCATGCGCAACCTGGTGCACGGATTTGATTTTGCCAAGGTGCTGGCCGCTTACTGGAGCGGTTACAAGCTGGCTGACGATGACCGGAAGGGAGCGGCGCTGCGCTGGCTGCGCGGGGAATACCCGACACGGACGGAGGCGCGCAAGGATCTCGGCGTCGGGGTCATCATCGATGACGACAACTGGTACGATTACATGAAGCTGTGGGCCGAGTTTACGGCGACCATCGGGTATAGAGGGCTTCTGCTGTTTATTGATGAAGGTGTGAACCTGTACAAAATAACGAACAGCATCTCGCGTCACAGCAACTACGAGAAGCTGCTGACGATGTTTAACGACACGATGCAGGGCAAGGCGGAGCACCTGGGCATCTATTTGGGCGGCACGCCGCAGTTTGTGGAGGATGAGCGCCGCGGACTGTTCAGCTATGACGCGCTCCGCTCCCGGCTGATCGACGGGCGCTATGGGAGCAGCGCGCTCAGAACCTACACATCCCCGATCCTGAAGCTGGACATGCTGTCTCATGAGGAAATTCTCGTGCTGCTGCAGAAGCTGCGCGATATCCATGCGCTGCATTTTCAGTATGAGGTGAGCCTGACGGATGAACAGCTGATTGCCTTTATGCAGATGGCTGTGGGGCGTCTGGGCGCAGAGGAGCTGCTGACGACCCGGGAGGTGGTCCGCGACTTCATGGACGTGCTGCATACGCTGCATCAGCATCATGATGTGACCTTCGAGGAGCTTCTGGGCGAGCGGGCCGCGATGCGGCCGGATGACAAGGAGCGGAAGGAGCAGCCGGCGGATGAACTGGATGATCTGCTGGCGGAGTTTGAGTTATGAGCGGGCATCCGTTCTCCAGGCTAGCGCCGTTTATTCAGGAGTTTATTTACAAAAAACGTTGGGAAACGCTGCGGGAAGCCCAGGTGGAGGCCTGCCGCGTTCTGTTTGATACGCCGAATCATCTGCTGATCGCCTCGGGGACGGCCTCGGGCAAGACGGAGGCGGCGTTCTTCCCGGCGCTGACGGAGCTGTACAACCGGCCACCAAGCTCGGTGGGCATCCTGTATATCGGGCCGCTGAAGGCGCTGATCAACGATCAGTTCGAGCGGATCACCGAGCTGCTGAAGGAGGGCCAGGTTCCGGTCTGGCACTGGCATGGGGATGTGGCACAGGCCGAGAAAACCAAGCTGATGCAGAAGCCCTCCGGCGTGCTGCAGATTACGCCGGAATCGCTGGAAGGGCTGCTGATGAATCGTCCGAATGCGATCCCGGCCCTGTTCCAGGACCTGCGGTACGTCATTATCGACGAGGTTCACGCCTTCATGGGGGCCGATCGCGGAATTCAGGTGCTCAGTCAGCTTGCCCGCATCCAGGGGATGGCCTCATGCGCACCGAGACGGATCGGCTTGTCGGCCACGCTTCGCGACTACGACACCGCCGCAGGCTGGCTCGGTGCAGGCACGAAGCAAGCCGTTGAGGTGATCGCGCCGCAAGGGGCGCGCAAGCTGCGCCTGTCGGTGGAGCATTTCTCCTTCCCTGACGCCAGGGATGAGAAGCAGGCGGAGCAGCTGGAGCTGGCGCGCAAGGCTTATTATGATTTTGTGTATGACAACACCCATCATAAGAAAGCCCTTGTCTTCACCAACAGCCGCTCCGATGCGGAGCTGACAACGCTGGAGCTGCGCCGGATTGCGGCCAAGCGGCAGGATCCGGATGTGTTCCATGTTCATCATGGAAGCATATCCGCCATGCTGCGCGAGGAGACGGAGGCCGCCCTTCGCAGCGGGCCTGGCCCTGCCGTTGCCGCCGCGACCTTGACGCTGGAGCTCGGCATCGATCTTGGCGAGCTGGAGCGGGTCATCCAGCTCGGCGCACCGTACAGCTGCTCCAGCTTTGTGCAGCGGCTCGGCCGCTCCGGACGCCGGGGGAGCCAGACGTCCGAGATGATGTTCCTCTGTCCGGAGGAAGAGGACGAAGAGGCGCAGCTGCCGGCACGGATGCCGTGGACGCTGCTGCGAGCCATCGCGGTCATCGAGCTGTACGTCCGCGAGAAGTGGGTGGAGCCACTATCCCTACGGAAGAAGCCGGTCGGCGTGCTGTATCATCAGACGATGAGCGTCCTCAAGAGCATGGGAGAAGCTGCGCCTGCGGACTTGGCCAGGGAAGTGCTGACGCTGCCCGCTTTCCGCGGCATTGAGGCCGAGGAATACAAGCAGCTGCTTCAATATCTGCTGCAAACCGATCATATCCAGCGGACGGAGGAAGGCAGCCTCATCATCGGCCTTGGCGGGGAGAAGATCGTGAACAACTACCGGTTTTATGCCGTGTTCAAGGATGACGAGGAGCATGTCGTATACAACGGCTCAGAGGAGATCGGCTCCATTACGACCGTGCCGCCCCCGGGCTACTGTTTCTCGCTGGCGGGCAAGCTGTGGAAGGTCGAAGAGGTGGACACGAAGCATAAGGCGCTGTATGTGAAAGCCGCCAAAGGCAAGGTGGACACCCTCTGGCTTGGAGCCGGCGGGGATGTGCATACCCGGATCATGCAGAAGATAAAGGAAGTGCTGATGGACAGCACGATTTACCCTTATTTGGCGCCAGGGGCTGCGAACCGGCTGGAGCGCGCTCGCAGGCTGGCGCGGGAGAGCGGGCTGCTCAGCAGCGTGGTCATCCCGGCAGGCGGAGACTCGCTTTTTATTTTGCCCTGGGCGGGCAGCAAGCAGTTTCGTACTCTTGAGCGCTTGCTGAAGCATAATCTGTCGGATCGGCTTGCCTTGCGGTCCATTGTGCCGATGGAGCCGTATTACATGGTGGTTGCCGGCCGGACGGATGACAGGACGCTGATGGAGCAAATTCTTAATGAACTGAAAGCTTGCCAGGACGCAAGCGATTTGCTGGATGCCGACGAGGCTCCTTATCTTGGAAAATATGATGAGTTTGTGCCGCCGCAGCTGGTCCGCACCGCCTTTGCGGTGGATGGACTGGATGTGCAGGGATTGGCTGACGTGCTGAAGGAAGACTGAAGTTCTTCATGAGTCTGAAGTGCTGAATGAAGGCTGAAATGCTGAATGAAGGCTGAAGTGCTTAAAGATTCCTGAAGTGCTTGATGAGTCCGGATGAGGTGCGTGACGGGGAACGGGCAAGTGTCTGGAGTCGAAGCTTGAGAAGAGGGGCTCTATGTGTGGAGGCAAGGCTCACTAGGGCACAATAAGGTATGATCGTTGCCTGAAGAGTGTTTGTTGTCTCCCCCCCTTAGCACCATTATCCCTTTGATTCAGGGGGGCTGCCTGATCAAACGGGATAATGGTGCCAGGCCTCAGGACGACAGGCTTCGCGCTCCCGGCACGACCGGTTTCTGGCTAATAAACGAAAAAAAACATTGTGCTGAAAACGTTTTTATGCTAATTTGATTTTATTAAAACGTTTTTAGAGAAAAGGACGAAGGATATGGGGAAGGTAACCATTAAAGATGTGGCAAGGGAGGCGGGAGTCTCCATTTCGACGGTGTCCAATGCCTTGAATGATGTGGATGTGCTTAATCCGGAGACCAAATCCCATGTGCTGGAAGTGGCCAAGCGGCTCAATTACGTGCCGAATCTGAATGGCAAGCTGTTGAAGTCCGGAACGACCAAGATGCTTGGGTTCTTCACAACAAGCGTGGCGGGTCCGTATTTCTACACGCTGGTGGAATCGATGTCGCGGGAGTGCGACCGGCTCGGCTACGGCTTGAACGTGTTCGTTACAACGGATAAGCAGATCATTATGAGTAATATTCTTGGCGGGCGCGTGGATGGGGTCGTTATATTCGAAGAATTGAGAATTGACGATCAGGATATCGCCGCGATGGAGAAGAACAAGGTGAAGGCGGTCTTTCTTGATCGCGTCATTCGCAGTGAAGGCATGGGAAGCGTGATCTTCGACTCCTATGAGGCCGGCTATGAGGCAACCCGGTATTTGATCAGTCTGGGGCACCGCAAGATCGCCTATATTTCAGGCGTCGATACGATGTTTGACAGCGTGCAGCGGAAGGAAGGCTACCTGGCGGCACTGCGCGAGGCCCAGTTTCCGGTGGACGAGGACTATATTTTGCAAGGCTATTTTGAAGAAGAGGGCTCTTACAATGCCGTCAAATCATTCATTCACAACCATCCGGGCAAATTGCCTGACGCCTTCCTGGCGGGGAATGACTTGAGTGCAATCGGCTGCATACGCGCGCTGAAATCCCTTGGCTATGACGTTCCGAACGATATTAGCGTCGTAGGCTTTGACGACATTGATATTGCGCAGTATTTTTCGCCGCCGCTCACGACGGTGCGAAATCAGATTGCCAGACAGGGCATGCTGGTGGTGAACCATCTGGTCCGGATGATTCAGAACAAGGAGCAGGGCAAGGTGGAGAAGCTGGCTGGCGAGCTGATCGTGCGCGGATCGAGCCATATCAAGTTGTCCCGGCCGTCTTGAAGCAGCGAAGGCAGAGAAGGCGCGGCGCGGCGGGCCTGCTCCGTTCCCAGGCAGCGGCTCGCGTCTGCACAAGGAAGCGGCTCACGTGTGAACCGACGTTTTGTTACGGCTAAGGACCGGTATCTGAAGAAGAATGAAGCTGCAAGATCGATGCCGGTCTGTTTTTTTAATGCATGAAGGGAGGCGATCGCCAAAAAATAAAAACGTTTTAATAACTTGGAGATGCAAAAATCATTCTCATAGCAGTTTAAAGGGGGGCGAAGCCAATGGGCAAGCCGGCTGCAGTTCACTCAACCGGGCCCGCTAAGGCCGGTCTGAACGGCAAGAAGCCGATGGGCCAAAGAGTCAAGGAGTTTGCGGTAGACTTCATGCGGCAATGGGAGCTTCAGTCCATGATATGGCCAGGCGTCATTTTCATGATTATCTTTTGCTACATACCGATTTATGGGCTGACTATCGCATTCAAGCATTACACCGTGATCGACACGCTGGACTCTGCGCCATGGGTTGGATTAGAGAACTTCAGAATTATTATGTCGGACCGGTATTTCTGGGATTCGGTGGTCAACACGCTGGGCATCAGCTTCTTGAAACTGGCGATAGGATTTGTCATTCCGATTATTCTGGCGGTCATGATTTATGAGGTCAGATGGGGGCGCTTCAAGAAATTCGTGCAAACCGTTTCTTACCTTCCGCACTTTCTATCCTGGATTGTGCTCGGCGGGATGCTGATCACTTGGCTTTCGACATCGGGGCTGTTCAATCAGATTCTGGTGGAGCTCGGACTGATCTCGAAGCCGCAGAACATCCTGCTTGATCCAGGCAAGTACTGGTGGATTGCCACGCTGTCGGATGTGTGGAAAGAGGCGGGCTGGGGAACGATTCTGTATCTGGCGATTATGGCCAAAATCGATCCCACATACTACGAAGCGGCCAAGATCGACGGGGCAAGTCGTCTGCGTCAGATCTGGTATATTACGATCCCGAACATGAAGACGATTATCAGTTTGAATTTGATCCTCACTGTAAGCGGTTTATTAGGCTCGAATCTCGATCAGACACTGGTGCTGATGAACTCGCAGAACCGGGAGAAGGCCGAGGTCATCAACTCCTACGTATATCGGATGGGGATGACGCAAGGGGACTTCTCTTATGCGACGGCCGTCGGGCTGGGCGTATCGATCGTGTCGGTCATTCTGCTTGTTACCGCGAACAAAATCACGAGCAAACTAAACGATAATCAGTCCGTTCTGTAATGGCAAACGAGAGGAGGCTTTACGCTTGAATTCAAAGATTGCAAAAGGGGATCTGGACAGCCGAATCTTTGATGTCGTCAATACCGTGCTGCTGGTGCTGTTTACGATTATCATCGTCGTTCCGCTCTGGAATGTTGTTGTGTCATCCTTCAGCTCGGGCAGATCCTTGGCGGAAGGCGGATTTATATTCTGGCCCAAGGAGTTTTCCCTTGAAAACTATCAGGCCGTGTTCCGGGACGACTCGATTTGGCAGGCATTCTTTATTTCGGTTGCCAAAACGGTGATCGGGGTGGCCACCCACGTCTTTTTCTGTGCGATGGTCGGCTACGGCTTGAGCAAAAAGTATGTTCGCGGACGGAAGCTGTATGTGGTGATGGGGGTCATTACCATGTTCTTCTCCGGCGGTATGATTCCGACCTATCTGTTGATCAAATCGCTCGGATTACTGAACAGCTTCTGGGTATATATCATCCCGGCGCTATTGAGTTTCTATGATGTCATTATTCTGATGAACTTTTTCCGCAACGTGCCGGATTCGCTGGAAGAGTCGGCGAAGATTGACGGCGGGGGAGACTGGCGCATTTTCCTCAGCATCTTCATCCCACTGTCCATGCCGGCGATGGCAACGATCGCCCTGTTCAACGGGGTCGGGCAATGGAACGATTTTATGACGACCAAGCTATACATTACGGATCAGTCATTGTACCCGCTGCAGATGATGCTGTATGAGATCATAGTCCAGTCCCAGACGCAGACGATGCAGAATATGGGCTCAGTGGCCATCCAGACGACCACCAAAGGGGTTCAGCTGGCCACCATTGTAGTGACAACGCTGCCGATTGTCATAATTTACCCGCTGCTGCAGCGGTACTTCATCTCAGGCATTATGCTAGGGGCGGTCAAGGAATAGGCATGCCCGAATAACGGGGGAGTCCAATCACGATGCCCCGAATTGAGGTAAGCGCTTTACCTAATATAAAGGAGGACAAGAAGATGGGCAACAAACAAGCGTTTTGGAAAAAAGGGATGGGACTATTCACCGGCGTACTGACACTTGCGCTGGTTGTCACGGGCTGCGGATCAGGCGGTGACAGCAATTCGAATAAAGAGAACTGGATTTCGATTGAGGACCGGTACACACCGGACCCGAACACGCCGGCCTGGCAGCTGGATACGAAGGAAGAGATCACCGAGCTGACCTGGTATGTGAATGCGGATTGGTGGAACACCGATTTTGGCAAGGATGTGGTGACCCAAAAAATTAAAGAAGACCTGAACATCGACATTAAATTCATTACCGGCGACGATACGAAATTGAATACGTTTTTTGCTGGCGGCGATATGCCGGACCTGATTACAACCTTTGACTCCAACTCTCCGGTGATGCAGAAGGCGGCAAACTGGGCGCTTCCGCTGAACGATCTGGCTGAGAAATATGATCCGCATTTCAATCAGGTAGCGGCGCAGGATACGCTGAATTGGTTCCAGCTATCGGATGGCAAGACGTACGGTTACCCGAACTACTCCAATACCCAGGAGGATTATGACAGCGGTAACATTCCGGCCAAAACAGCGTTCATTATCCGCAAGGATGTGTACGAGGCGCTTGGCAAGCCAAGCATGGGCACGCCGGAGGAGTTCAAACAGACGCTTAGCGAGATTAAGCGTGAATTCCCGCAGCTGATTCCGTTTGGCTTCAATTCGATCGGTGAAGGTACCGGGTCCCTGGGCGATGTGCTTCAGGATTTCATCGGTGTGCCGCTTGAGGATGAGAACGGCAACTTCTATAACCGCAATCTGGATGAAGACTACATTACCTGGCTGAAAACATTGAATGAAGTATATCGCAGCGATGCCATCAGCGATGACAGCTTCGCGGATGACGGCACGGCATTTGAGGAAAAAGTGAAGGCCGGCAAATACGCTACGATTCTGCTGGACGGTACACCGCAGCAGGGGGGCAACCTGCAAAGCTTCATGACCCACAATCCCGGCAAGGAATATATCGCGATTGACGGCCCGCAAAGCACGGTTGGCAACGAACCGACCCTGAACCAGTCCGGAATTACCGGCTGGATGATCAGCTTCATTACGAAATCAAACGCCGACCCGGCCAAGTCGATTCAGCTCTTCACCTATCTTCTGAGTGAGGAAGGCCAAATGCTGATGAACTATGGCATCGAAGGCGAGACCTATAAAGTGAACGCGGACGGCACGGTAGAGTTCCTGCCGGAGGTGAAGGAGCTTCAGCTGAACAACCCGGATGCATTCAAGAAAGACTACCGCATGGGTGAATTCATGTTCTTCGGTCACGACCGTCACAAGGCGCTGAGCGGAGATGCCTTCCCGGATGCGATCAAGCAGATGCAGGAATGGGGCAAAGGCAAGCTGAAGCCGCATTTCATTCTGGAGAATATCAACCCGGCTCAAGGCACACCGGAAGCGCGGTCGCTCAGCACGATCGATACCAAGTGGAACACCACGCTTGTAAGCTTGATTCGCGCCAGCGACGAAGCCCATTTCAACAATATTTTGAGTGAATACAAAGCCTTCATCGAAGATAATAACTGGAACAAAATTCTGGAGATTCGCAACGAAAAAATGAAAGCGAACAAGGAGAAGCTGGGCCTGCAATAAGAGGAGCTCGTCAGCTTTGTTAGGATAGGAAGTAAATTACATCTGGAGGGAATGACATGTTGGATACCGTCATCTATCAATCAAGCGGGGAGAATGAACTGTTCATACAAAAGACAAGGGATGAGCTTCCTCCCCAAGCTTCCGGTGAACAGTCCCATACGGTCGTTGTGGACGAAGCGCAGACCTATCAGGAAATGGATGGCTTCGGCGCGTCCTTCACGGACTCCGCAGCTTACCTGATCTATCAGGTGCTCGATTCAAAGCAGCGGGCAGAGCTTATGGTTAAGCTGTTTGATGCCAAGCAAGGCATCGGCCTGTCCGTTCTGCGCAACCCGATGGGCGCCTCGGACTATGCCCGCGATTTCTACAGTTATAATGATCTGCCTGCTGGGGAAACAGACCTGGAGCTGAAGCAATTCTCCATCGAGCATGACGAAGCGGACATCATTCCGCTGCTGCAAGAGGCGATGAAGCTGAATCCGGACCTGAAGCTAATGGCTTCGCCATGGAGTCCGCCAGGCTGGATGAAAACGAGCGGCTCCATGATTGGCGGGGAGCTGAAGCAGGAATATTATTCGGTGTATGCGGATTATTTTGTACGCTATATTCAGGGTTATGCGGAGCATGGTCTGTCGATCTACGCGATTACCCCGCAGAACGAGGCTCTGTATTCCCCGGGCCACTATCCGGGGATGATTATGCTGCCGGCAGCGCAGGCGGATTTCATCAAGCATCATCTGAAGCCGCGGTTCCGGGCGCATGGAATCCACACCAAGATCCTTTGCTATGATCATAACTGGGATAAGCCGGAATACCCGCTGGAAGTGCTGGAGCAGGCGGGGGAAGAGGTGGACGGTGTGGCCTGGCATTGGTATGGCGGTAAACCTTCAGCGCAGACCCAGGTGTATGAAGCCTTCCCGGACAAAGAGGTGCATTTCACAGAAGGGTCCGGCGGGGAGTGGATTCCGCCGTTCGAGCAGGCCTTCTCCAACGTGATGCGCACGGGAATCGAAATTTTGCGGAACTACAGCAAATCCTTGGTGTTATGGAATATGGCGCTGGATGAGCAGAATGGCCCAACCGTGCCCGGGTTCGGAACGAGCACATGCCGCGGGATCGTAACGGTCAATCAGCAAACGAAGGATCTGACCTATACGCTGGATTATTACGCCCTGGCTCATTTCAGCAAATGCATCCGCCCGAAAGCGGTGCGTGTGGCTTCCACCAGCGGTGAACTCGTGCGATCCGTCGCTTTCAAGAACACCGACGGGTCGGTAGCGGTCGTGCTGTTTAACGACAGCGATAAGGCCGAGAACGTGACGCTGCAGGTGAGAGGCGAGGAATGCCTGCGCTTCAGCATGGAGCCGAAGAGTGCGCTTACCTTCTGCACCGCCTGACTCCTGGCGTTTAAGGATGATCGTCGGAGCTGTCTGATTCCAATAAGTCTCTAAAATAAAAAGGTTGGGCGAAAAAACGTAAAGTTATCCGTCCAGCCTTTTTTGTGTGCCTGCTATTGGAGGAATGCAGCGAGGCGGAGGCCCCTTCCGGAAAATAGGTCTTATTATTTCACCTGTCTACCGTATGGGGAGCATATCACTTTCTGGAAATCTCCTTTTCGTTTTCACAAGGTCAGTTGGTTATTTGCGGCGGAAACGTTAGAATAAAGGAATAGGTCTAATGAATTTATAGGTGGATATATCATGACGATTAAAACATTGTTTATAGCTCCTTATCCGGCAATGATTCCGCTGATTGAGGAATGTCAGCAGGAGGAGCAGGATCTGGACATTCATATTGAGCTTGGCAACCTGCAGGAAGCGATTCCGGTTGCGAAGGAAGGTGAGCGCCAAGGCTATGATGTCATTATTAGCCGGGGCGGTACGGCGAAGCTGATTGAAGCCGAGGTAGGCATTCCGGTCATTGATGTGCATGTTTCCGGGTACGATATGCTGCGGGTGCTGACCTTGGCCAATGATTTTCCAGGCAAAAAAGCGATTGTTGGCTTCTCCAACATTACGCTGGGGGCCAAAGCGATTACCGACGTGCTGGACATCGGGGTAGAGGTGTTTACCATCGAGAAGGCGCAGGAAGTGGACGAGCTGGTCAAAGACCTGAAAATGAACGGTTATGAGCTGATCATGGGCGATGTCGTTACGATCGAGGCAGCGGCGAGATACAGTCTGGAGGGCATTCTTATCCAGTCCGGGCGCGAAGCGATATTCGAGGCGTTCATGAAGGTGAAATCCACTTATCGCTTGTATCAGAGCAAGCAGCAGGAAATTTCGTTGCTGCATGCGCTGCTTCAGGAAACAGCCTCGAACTTTGTCGTGCTGGGCCCGCAAGGGCAAGTGGTATACGAGCATTGGACGGATTTTGCAGCATGTCCCGTTCCGGTCAGCGAGCTGCGAGGCGGCGGCCTTCAGGATTCGGAAACGCAGGGCGCCACCGAAATCCGGGAGGTACCTCAAGGCAAGCTGAAGCAGAAGCGGGTGCGGAAGGTCGTTCGGGGCCAAGTGTATGATCTGTACACCTTCTCCGAGCTGCGGGAGCGCGCCGGCCTGAGCGGGGAGCGAATCGAGGCGGTGTCTCAGCTTCCGATGATTGTGGCGAAGAGCCCATCGATGAGTGAGACACTGGATGGTATCGCGCGTCACCTGTCCAGCACCTGTCTCGTGCTGATCGGGGAAGCGGGAACTGGGAAACGGCTGCTATCGCAGTATATCCATTATAAGAAGCATGCCGGGGAAGGGCTTTATGCGCATCTGACGGCCCGGCATGTGCTGGATGCGATGGACGCCGTGGATCCGGATGTAAGAACGGTCTATATCAACGGTCTGGATGAATTGTCGCCTGAGGACATATCCAGACTGGTGTCGGTGCTCGGAGCTCAGCATGATCCTCACCGGACTTATGTGCTCGCACTGGAACAGGAAACGCCGGCCTACCGGCCGCTTCTGTTCGATGAACGAAGTGTCCGCGTGCATATTCCCTCCCTGCAGGAGCGCAAGGAGGATATCAGGCCGCTGGCGACCTATTACATTGCCGCCTTCCACGGAACGCTGGGCACTTCGCCCATTAAGATCAAGGAGGAGGCGCTGGCGCTGCTGGAGGCGTATCACTGGCCGGGGAATGTGGATGAGCTGAAGGCGCTGCTCAAGGATGCCGTTACCGGGGAGAAGGGGTATGTGATCGGCAAGGCGAAAATTGCCGGGCTGCTCGCGAAGAAACCGGCGCAGGCAGAAGTGCCCGAATCCCGGGAATTCCTGCAGGGAACGCTTGATGAGATTGAAAAGCGGATCATCCACGCCATTATGAAGGAAGAGAATGACAATCAGACGCGGGTTGCGGAGAGGCTCGGGATTAACCGCTCGACGTTATGGAGAAAGCTGAAGCAGTAAGCTCAGCTTTCTTTTTTTTGTATGGTGGCCCATGCGGCAGTTGGCCTCCTTGCCGGGCCTCTCCCGCGGCATGAGCCGGTACTGTTGCGTTGATCGATCGGATGATGATCATCGTGCGGCAGCCGTCATTACACCAAATGCCGCCAACATGAAGCCGCCTGTTTACTTGCGGTCAAAGAACACATGCCTTGCCTGCAGTTGCCCGTTATCGGTCGTCAGAATGCCGAAGGAGAACTTCGGCTGCCGCCGGCGGTCCGTGGGCGAGCCGGGGTTGAACAGGAGTATGCCGTCGACCCTTTTGTGTACCGGGATATGGGAGTGGCCGAACACGATGGCGTCCACGGGCTGCTGATCAAACGCGCTGCGGGCATTCTGCTCGGTTGAACGCGAGCCGATATGGCCATGCACGAGCCCGATCCGGTATGTATCGGCTTCTACAATGCGGGTCAGGCCGAGCTTCTCCCGGATCACGGGCGGATCGGTATTGCCGGCAACTCCGGCTACGGGAGCGTAGCGGCTAAGCAGCTCATAGACGCTCCAGTCGGACCAGTCACCGGCATGCAGAATCAGGTCAGCTCCGGGCAATACTTTGAGGAGAGGTTCTGGAAGACTGCGGGCTCGGATGGGCAGATGCGTGTCGGAAATCACGATGATTTTCATAGTTGATGATCTCCTTTCAACTAGTAATGTCAATCACTCCGCCTTTGCGAAAGGCGAAAATCAGTTCCGGGCAGATCTGCGCACAGCTGCTTGTTGAGGCTTGCTTTTCGAACGCTTGCCACCGTATCCCCTTTGATCAGGTTAGGAAGGAGAAGGGCTTTGCCAGGGAATGCTCATTTCTTCTCGATCTATATTCGTCCGTTTCTAGCTCTAGGCTTTTCTTTTCTCTGGGTTCCTCTCGGCCGTCTCCTGAACGAAAGGGATAATCATGCAAAGTGGAAGGTAGGGATATCGCATACAAAATATTATACCCGTTTCGCTTACCAAGCATATACGCGTGCATTGCATCAGGTATCATACCGTCTAGGACATCTCGCACATTCGAGTGTTTAAAATTGCAACAATTATTTTAAAGTATGTTGCAAAATTTTAAGCAAGCATTTACAATAATCCCTGTAAACGATTTCAACTAATGAAAAAGTGTTTCATATTGAAACAATATGTGGGGGAGTGTTAATATAATGAAGATTAAAGCGACGTTAGAACGAATTCCTGGAGGTATGATGGTTGTTCCGTTGCTAATTGCAGCAACGATCAATACATTAGCTCCAGATCTGCTTCGTATCGGGAATTTTACCGAGGCTTTGTTTGTTAACGGTGCGAGCGCGTTGATTGCCCTGTTCTTGCTCTGCACAGGAGCGCAGATTAATGTGAAGTCGTTCGGTGTATCTGTAGGAAAAGGTGCCACACTGCTCGTGACCAAATGGGCTGTCGGTGCGATATTCGGTCTCATCGCGTATATGTTCGCAGGAGACAATGGCTTATGGCTCGGACTTGCGCCGATCGCTGTCATTGCGGCAATGACCAACAGTAACGGCGGATTGTTCGTGGCGCTGGTCGGTCAGTATGGCAATAAGGAAGACCGTGCAGCATACTCGCTGCTGGCGCTGAATGACGGACCGTTTCTGACGATGGTAGCTTTGTCGATCTTTGGTGCGATGGGCTTTGTGGACGGAATGTTCTCCTTCGTTTCCTTCATCTCCGTGCTGCTGCCGATTATTGTCGGTATGGTGCTGGGGAATCTGGATGAAGAGATGCGCAAGTTCCTGGACAAAGGAAGCTCGATGCTGATTCCATTCTTTGCATTCGCGCTTGGTATGGGCATTGATTTTGGTGCGATTGTCGAAGGCGGGTTGTCCGGTATTATTCTGGGTCTGTTGACTGTATTCGTAACAGGTACTGCAGGTTACTTCGTGTTTAAGGCGCTGAAATGGAATCCGATTGTCGGCGCAGCGGAAGGCTCGACGGCAGGAAATGCGGTAGCGACGCCTGCGGCGATTGCGGTAGCGAACGCGTCCTTCGCGGCGTTCACCGATATTGCGACGGTACAGGTTGCGGCATCGGTGGTTACTTCGGCGATATTGCTGCCGATTTATGTCGGATTTTTGGTGAAACGACTGGAGAAGAAGGGGTATTCATTTGAGGCTAAGACAGCCGAGACCGACTCATAAAAGGTGTGATCAACAGTGATGAATCAAATCGGAATTATTGCAGATGATTTAACGGGAGCCAACGATTCGGGTGTACAGTTGGCGAAGAAGGGCCTGAGCTCGACGGTTGTCTTTGACTACCGTCATGCCAAGGCCGACGCCGTCTCCGATGTGCTGGTCGTCGATACGGACAGCCGGGCCCGCAGCCGGGAGGAAGCCTATGAAGCGGCGCTTGGCGCCGCCCGTTTCCTGAAGGATCGGGGCTCCCGGCATATATACAAGAAGGTGGACTCCACGCTTCGCGGTAACATGGCGGCAGAGCTGCTGGCGGTGGAGCAGGTGTTCCAGCCGGATCTGGTGCTGATTGCGCCCGCTTTTCCCAAGATGAACCGCACCACGGTGAACGGACATCATTATGTCGGCGGCGTGCTGATTACAGAAACGGAATTTGCGAGGGATCCGAAGACGCCGGTTCAGGAAAGCTACATTCCGAAGCTGCTTCAGGCGGATGCCGATCGCAAGGTAAGTCTGATAGACTCGGATATGCTGCGCTTGCCGGAAAGTGAACTCCGGGCCCGAGTGACAGCGGAGCTGGAGAACGGCAACACCTGGTTCGTCTGCGACAGCCAGTCGGAGGAGGAGCTGGTGGCGATCGCATCCTTCTTCGCCAAGCTGGACAAACAGATCCTGTGGACCGGTTCGGCCGGATTGATAGAATATTTGCCGGAAGCGCTGCAGCTGTCGCCAGCAGGCAGCGGAGACGAAGAGGTTGCCTTGACGAAGAAGACGCTTGTTGTGTCCGGCAGCTTGTCCCAGACGACAAGAGGCCAGCTTCAGCGGGTGAAGGAGATGGAACAGGCGCATTTCATGGAAGTGAGTCCGGAGGAGCTGATTCGGCAGAACGGTTCGTCAGCTTCGTATGTTGAAGAGATGCTGAACCATTCGGATAAGGACTATTATGTCCTGTATGTCGATGCCTCGGAAAGCAATCGTGTGCTTGGCAGAGAGGTCGGGGCGGAGCTTGGCCTGTCCCTGAATGAAGTAAGTGAAGCGATATCCAGCGGGCTTGGACAGATTACGAAAGCGCTGCTGAAGGCGTCCGGTGAGATCGAGGGTCTGATCTTAACCGGCGGTGATACGGCCAAAGCGGTCTGCACGGAGCTGGAATCCGGGGAGATGCAGCTGTACTCCGAAGTGGAGCCGGGGCTGCCGTTCGGAAGGCTTCATGGAGAGAGCGGAAGCTACTGGGCGATTACGAAGGCCGGCGGGTTCGGAAATGATGAATCCTTGGTGGATGCATTGAAATATATGACAAAACAGAAAAAGGTGAGAGTATGAGCAACCATAAACCCGTGATCGGGATTACGATGGGCGATGCGGCTGGCGTGGGTCCTGAAATTATTTTGAAAAGCTTGAGTTATGAAGAAATGTATCAGATCAGCAATCCGCTCGTCATCGGTGACCGCAAAATTCTCGAGCGGGCCAAAGCGTTCGTAGGCAGTGAGCTGAACATTGAGACCATCACAGTGGATCAGCTGGATCAGGTATCCTATCAGCAAGGGACAGTCCATGTGCTGGATCTGGATCTGCTGCCTGCAGATCTTCCGGTAGGACAGGT
This sequence comes from Paenibacillus campinasensis, assembly GCF_002272015.1. Classification (GTDB taxonomy): domain Bacteria; phylum Bacillota; class Bacilli; order Paenibacillales; family Paenibacillaceae; genus Paenibacillus_AQ; species Paenibacillus_AQ campinasensis. Next base: position 43,989 of record NZ_NPBY01000082.1, read on the forward strand.
GTCCGCAGAGGCGGGACATGCTGCATTTAAATATTTGGAGACGGCGATTACGCTAGCGAAGGACAATAAGATTCAGGCGATCTGCACGGCTCCGCTGAACAAGGAAGCGCTGCACAAGGGAGGCCATAAATATCCGGGCCATACCGAGATTTTGGCGGATCTGACCGGCACGCAGGATTTCTCCATGATGCTGTCGGCACCGAATTTGAAGGTCATCCATGTCACCACGCACGTCGGACTGATCGATGCGGTGATAATGATTCACCCCGAGCGGGTCTACCATGTGATCAAGCTTGCGCATGATACGCTGCAAAAAGCGGGCATCCAGCAACCGAAAATCGCGGTATGCGGCATCAACCCGCATGCGGGCGAGAATGGGCTGTTCGGCTACGGAGAAGAGGAAGAGAAGGTTATTCCGGGTGTTGAGAAAGCACAGTCCGAGGGCATTAACGTCGTAGGACCGCTGCCTGCGGATACACTCTTCTTCCGGACGGTGCGCGGCGATTTCGATATCGTGGTCGCGATGTATCACGACCAGGGGCACGGACCGGTCAAGGTGCTTGGCCTTGATGCAGGGGTTAACATTACAGTAGGCCTGCCGATTATCCGCACGAGTGTGGACCACGGTACGGCATTTGACATCGCCGGCAAGGGAATTGCGGACGAGAAGAGTCTGATGGAGGCGCTTCGCCAGGCTGCGGAGCTTGCTCCGAAGTGAATGGAAACGCCTGCGATGCTCGGGTGTGCATGACCGGCACCCGAGCGGGACATAAGGCTTGTTCTGCAACATAATAAAGAAGCAGTTCTCCAGGGCTTGCGGTTAGCAAGCGGAGACTGCTTCTTTTTTTGTAATCAGGGGATCATTTTCTGATATAGGCTTCAGCGATCTGAATCAATTCGTCCTCGGTAACCTGCTGATCCAGTGTGGCCAAGGTATAGGCATGTCTTGTTCCGTCCGGCAGTTCCGCAACCCAATCGAGAGATACTGAGTTCGATGACAACCAGTTTGTCTGGATAACTTCCACCTGGTTGATATTCAATTTCTTCTTGGTTACTTGCGTCTCATCATTCCAATACGTTGTGAGCGTACCGTCTGGACCGAGGTTGACTACCCGGAGATCAACCCCGAGATCCCCTTTCTTGTAGGTGCTGGTCACTCTCCAGAACGTATCCGCCAGCGGGACAGGCATCGTGGCATAGTCTTTGCCTGAGGCGACGGCTTCTTCGTGAAGCTGTTTGGCGATCGTTGTTCGTTCCTCTTCCGTCAACGGGGTTATATCGTTCTGCATGAACATTTGAATACTGCCCGTCTCAAACGTATAGCTGCCTGTCAGCTCATCCGGTATGGTGACCGAAGGGTCTTTAATCATGGAACGAAGATCGGCTAAATTATTGACGTCAAGCGGATTTGCACGTATATCGATTTTCTGATCGGGATTATGGGGAACAACATAGATCGCGGCGGCTTCCCCTGGTCCAATCTCATCTGTCCATACCTTGTTGGAGATATGAACCCGTTTATACTCTTCCTCGGTCACCTGAGGTCTCTCAGGGAAATCTTGCGCATTCTTCTCTTCGTATACCGTCTCGCCTTTTTCATTCTGCAGCGTATAGTACTGAATCGCCGCAAAGCCGGTAGAAGCCGTAAGCAGCATGCCTGCAAGGGCCAGCAACCCCACTTTATATTTCATATAAAATCTCTCCTTAGGTTTATGCCCGGTCTGGAGCTTGTTCATGACCTGACGGGTGAAGTCGGGCTCTGGCGGGGAAGCCTGCTGGATGATGTTTCTCAGTTCCTGATCGCTGGGTATCTTCATGGGACTTTTTTTCTCCTTTCACCTGGGTATAATACTTGCGGAATTTAGCCGCGCACCGTTCATATTTCTTTCGTAAGCTGGCGCTGTTCTTCTGCATAATGAGGCTGATTTCTTGGTAACTCTTCTCTTCAACACATCGCAATATCAACAGGCTTCGCTCCTCGGGCGACAGCTTGGACATCGCCTGAACGACGGAGTGATGATAGTACTTGGCGTCAATGTGCTGATCGATAGGGGTGTTGTCTTGGTCTTTCTGATACAGAAAGGGCAGGTAGCGTGAAAGTTTCCGTTTGCGGAGCACGTCAATGCATTGATTGCCTGCGATGGTGTACAGCCAGGCTTCAAACGGCATGTCCTGCTTGTAAGCTTTCAAGGAGCGATATGCCTTCAGAAACACCTCCTGACTGCAATCCTCCGCTTCCGCATAGTTCCCGAGCATATGATAACAGTATTGAAAAATGCTCCGTTGGTATTTGCGCATAATGATCTCATATTGATCAACTTTTCCTCCAAGCACGTCCGCCACGATCCGGGACAATGGATGATCATCCACAATGTTTCACCTCCTATAATCGCTAGTCATGTATTACTACGAATGATCGCCTGCCTAATGTGACATGCGTTCGGCTATTTTAAGTCCTAGTATAAGGGGAAGAAGCAGGTTGCCTGTGCCGAAGGATTCGCGACAACGACACGTATTGCATACCTGGTGCTGCAGCGAACATCACAAAACAGCCTCCCGGCATGTAGTCGGGAGGCTGCTTGTTTCTTTCTATGTGATAGGGAATCACGGGGTTAAGGTGCTTGTTGAATCGGGAAACTACGAGTGCCAGAGGCTCGTAGGCCGCGTGTGATCTCAGGTATCTGCCGATCGTTCATGCTACCGATCATCATACCCGGACGAAATCGCTACAGGCGGCCGCTGCCCTTCACTTCCGGGTTGGCATCCACAATCGCCATCGTGACCTTCCAGAGCTTCGGCAAATAACGAAGCACATCGGCGGCCCGCTCATGCAGATTGTTGCTTGAAGACAGACCGAGGTCGCGGGTCAGATCCTCAAATAGCGGCAGGTATTTCTGCTGCATCTCCGGCGGGGCATCTGCTGCCAGAATGAAGTGGCAGCGCGCATAGGTGGCCGTCATCCAGAACACAGCCTCCCGGTGGCTGCCGCTCTGAATTAACGCCTGGCTGCCGTCAATGGCTACACGTCTGGCCGCAGCCGTGATGTCGCTGCTGAAGAAGAAAGGGGTGCTGGCAACCTTGGCAGCAGCATCGAAGGTACGAGCCAAGCCGTCCAGATGCCCCGATGCCTGCTCCGGCGTCATCTGTGCACATCCGAGAAGCTGCAGCAGCTCCTCGTACAGATCCGGCTGTCCGTATTGCTTCAGCACATCGTGAACGGCAGTGTAGCGAAGCCTGACAGTTGGGTTGCGTAAGGCCGCCACGAGCAGCATATGGGTCGTGACACCGGTCGGAAACAGCCACGATGTCACCTGCTCATGCCAGGGAGATGCCGGGTTTATGGTGCGAAGGCCGTCGACGATTCGTTGCCGCACATGCTCACAGCGGCGGACAACCCAGGTGCGATCGGCGAATTGACGGGATACCTCGGATTGTAATCGGCGGAGCCGGCCTGACGGATCGGAGATTAAAGAATCGACCCGGAAGCTGCCTGCAAGATGATATGAACCAAGAACCCGTTCCGGTGTGCCGAGGCTCTCCCACGGCATATAGGTCACCTCCAGCAGCGCATCCTGGTGAATCAGCTTTCCCGGCTTGAGCCTCGGACTGTCCTCATCGGTGACAATCACCACATCGATGTCCGATGCCGGGGCAAGCTCGTCATGATCCGGCTTACCTACGGTAGAACCGCTGAAATAAGCGCCCACATATCCAGGGCTCCCTGCGGCATAGCGCATGACCCAGTCGGCTGCTGCGGCTCTTGCGGATCCGATATTCATCGTTCTCCCTCCTCTAACCGTGTGACTTGGCCTGCTGATGATGACAGAGGCCCTTGTCTGAGGTTGAAACCTATGCGCTGTCCCTAGCTGCGTAACGGATTGGTTTGGAAATCTAGTGCTGTACTTAGCTGCCCGCGCCCTGAACCTGCACGGCATGCTTGCGGGAGTTATTGCCTGCCTCCTCAGCTTCTTGCGGGCGAGTGGATACATAGGCTGAAAGGAATTCGGCGATCTCTCGTTGGTACCCTTCCGGATCGAACGACAGCGCCTTCGCATGACCGGCATCCGGTACGATGAACAGCCGCTTCTCCGCCGGTCCGTTCTCATATAATTCATAACCCATATCGACAGGGACGAACAGGTCACCGCTGCCGTGGATGAACAGGATCGGCGTCTTGGACTGCCGAACCTGAGTCAGGGCGGAGGCCTCCCCGAAGAAGTACCCGGCCCTCAGCTTGGTAAGCAGGCTGGTCGTCTGAAGGAGAGGGAATGCAGGTAGCCGGTACATTCTTTTCAGCTGATAGCGCAGCTGATCTCGGACGGAAGTGTATCCGCAGTCTTCGATGATCGCTTTGACATTCGGCGGGAGCGGCTCGCCGCTGGCCATCATAACGGTCGCCGCGCCCATCGACACCCCGTGCAGGACGATCTGTGCATTCGCTCCGGTTCGCTCCATGACCAGCCGAATCCACTTGACGATATCCTTTCGTTCCGGCCAGCCAAAGCCGATGTAATGGCCTTCGCTCAGGCCGTGCCCCCGGGCATCGGGCAACAGCACGTTGTAGCCGAAATCCTCATGATAGATTTGGGCAAAGCTGCTCATCTGTTCAGCATGGCCCGAGTACCCGTGGGCAAGAATGACGGTTCTGTCGGTGCCCGTCTTCGCCGGCAGGTAGTATGCATGGAGCTTCAGTCCATCCTCGGAGACCTGACTCCAGCTCTCGAAGCGCTGCGCGCTCCACCATTCCTTGCTGCCCGCGAAGGGGTCCTCGACATCTGCATTCGCCGCAAGGTCCGGGTTTCCTTCCAGAAAGTCCTTCTCCGCGCGGGCAACGCCAACTTGATAGAAGTAAAAGCTCGCGGCCACAAGGATGAACATGATCGTACACAAAATGATAATGGCTGATAGCATGGGTGACTAACCTCTTTTATATATTATATTGGCTATGTACGGGTTCCGATGACGCTCAGTTGCATGGGGGGTTAAAAAGGAAGCTCCTTCACCCTGTATTCGATACCGAGCTCTTCATACCACTCGTTCAGTCCTGTCCATATCTGTTCGCAGCGTGCATATACCAGCTCCGCATCATGCAGCTGCCCGCTCATCACAAGCTCGACCAGTTCCTCGTATCCGGCAGGCCTTGACGGCATCTGAAGCGACTCCTCGAATGTCCGTGCTCTCGTATTGTAGAAGGCTCTGTTCGCGAGGCCGATCAGCTTGGCGCTTTGCCAGGCCAGATCCTTGGCCCCGAGGGGGAGGTAGCTGTAGTTGCCCGCTTGCTTGCTGTTGCGGATTTTGCCCATCGTTTCATACGCTTCCCAAATCATGAACTCTCGCATCACATCCCGGATGGCTTCATCGGAGGCTTGCAGCGGCAGCGCGCGAAGCTCGTCCAGCAGATGCTGCGGATCATAAAGGGCCTGCAGGTGAACATAAGCGCCGGCCTTGATGGCCCACGCATCGTCGACCGCTGAAGCGGATCGCCATGCCTCGTGCTTCTGCTTCATGCCGATTTCGATTTTGAATGGATGATAGATAAATTCGTGGCCGGGAAGGGAGACCCCGTCCTTCGTGATCACACGAAGTTCAATGTCAGAATAAGGCCCGTCAATTCCTTGCGCGACCGAGCCGTACAGGCCAATGGCCAGAATATCGTCTCCGTATAGATCAAGCAGCCGTTGTGTTACGCGATCAATGATTTCCATCTTAGCTTCTCTCGTCGTAGCGGCAGGGTAAGGCAGCATAGGATGACTCTCCTTTTAAGGTTGTTCAGTTATGAAAGTTATAGTCCGATTATACCTTAAAAAATGGTCACAGGCCTACGAGATAAGCCGGGTTTTGGAGCATGAGTCGTTTCCGCTAGCGGGATTCTTGACACTTGGGGGCCGGAGTAACGATGGTGTTGCTGAACCGTGCGTGTGCGAGCTTGAGGATAGTTGGCTCGCTTCCTGTCCGTTTGAAATGTCGAGAGGCCCCGATAGGGACCTCTTCGTTTAGTCAAGCTCCTTCCATTTCATATCCAGCGTTGGGGGCGTGTAGCTCTTCATCAACTCCAGCAGTTTCAAAGGGTCTTCGGATATGTTGATGAGATTTAAATGCGAGGCATTGACGAAGCCTTCTGTAATGCTGTATTGGATAAGATTCATCAGCGGCTCATAATAGCCGCGGACATTCAGCAGTCCGATCGGCTTATGATGAATCCCGATTTGGGACCAGCATAATACCTCGAACAGCTCTTCATAGGTGCCGAAGCCGCCGGGAAGGGCGATGAATCCGTCCGCATATTTGCCCATCGTGGCCTTGCGCTCATGCATATCTTCCACTTCGATAAGCTGGGTCAAGCCGTTATGTACGATTTCCCCCCGGAACAGCCCCCGGGGCATGACACCGATCACTTCACCGCCAAGGGCAAGAACCGTGTTGGCAACCTCCCCCATCAATCCGACGCGCGATCCGCCGTACACGAGCCGGTATCCGCGGCGGGCAATCAGCTCGCCAAGCTCAGCTGCTGTTGCTTTATAATCCGGGTGCTCGCCCGGATTGGAACCTGCAAATACACATATCGATTTCAAATAAGCCACTCCTAACAAGATGTTGTGATATCACTGAATGATTATACAATATATAGAAAAATATGTCATGATAAGGTCAGTATCTGCCCCTTCATACTAGGATAGCCCTGTTATTATACTACTCGCCTTATGTTAAACCTCTTGCTAGAAGATTCCCTCTATATGTAAAATTTATGACATCACAACGAGAGACAGCCCCCGACATCCGCGGCCACATCGGATATACGGGAGCTGCCCTTTATGAGTTGCCTATGCGCATAATGACAGTGGGGCGCAGTCGATCATACAACGCCCGGCCGTATCCGGGAGGAAATCGTCAGGTGTGGGAATAGACAGCGGGCTGACTAAGACACCAGCACCTTGCGGAATTCCTCGGTCAGCAGCGGCACGATGTCGAACAGGTCGCCGACGATGCCGTAATCGGCCACCTTGAAGATCGGCGCTTCGGGATCTTTGTTAATCGCGATAATGACCCGCGATTGGCTCATGCCGGCCAAGTGCTGGATGGCCCCGCTGATGCCGCAGGCGATATAAATTTCTGGCGTTACCACTTTGCCTGTCTGGCCGATTTGAAGAGCATAATCACAGTATCCGGCATCGCATGCGCCGCGGGAAGCGCCAACGGCTCCGCCAAGCAGGTCGGCCAGCTCCTCCAGCGGCTTGAAGCCTTCCGCGCTCTTTACGCCCCGGCCGCCCGAGACGACAACCTTGGCTTCGGAGAGGTCGATTGTGCCTGTGGTGTTCCGGACGACCTCCTTGATTACGGCGCGAAGGGAGGGTGTGGGGTATGCCACGTCCTCAATCGCAGGGTCGCCGCTGCCGGACGGTTCGGCTGGTGGAATGTTGTTCGGGCGAACGGTGACGACCCAGGGGCCGTTCTCGAACACGCGCTTCTCAAAGGCCTTGCCAGCATAGAGCGGGCGCGTGAACACCACCTGACCGTCCTCGCTTTCGATGGTGGTGACATCCGAGATTTGGCCTGCGCCAAGCGACGCCGCTATGAGCGGGGCTAGATCGCGGCCAATCGCCGTGTGCCCGAACAGCACGGCATCCGGCTTGGCTTCGTTCAGCACAGCAGCTATGGCAGCGACATAGGCGTCCGGATTATAGTGCTCCAGGTCGTCATGCTCCACGGTGTATATGGTCTCCGCGCCATACGGCTTCAGCGCGGTCACGGCCTCCGTGACATTCGAGCCGATGACCACGAGGCGGATGCTGTCTCCGTCTGCGGCGATCCGGCGGGCAGCTCCCAGCGTTTCCAGCGCGACCTGACGCAGCTTCCCGTCGCGGTTCTCCGCATATACCAATATCGTTTTGCTCATCACATTACCTCCTTAGGTTCCTATCGAGATTGGAAAAGACCGTTTCCCCATGCCACATCTTGAAGCAGTGAAACAAGCGGCAGGCTGGCGTGAGGGCGGGTGAAAGCATGGTGAAAAGCGTGCATGACGGACATCCCGTAGGCCATACAATCAGAGTACACAGCCAAACAAAGGATAGCTGGCTCAAGAGATGTAACCGCATACAATTGCAATTGCGTGTGAACAGTTGCTGCCAGATGGCGCATAAGCCAGCAAGAATAGCAGCGATCCCTACAAGCAAGCTGCTGGATGAGTGAATTAGGGTCCGGCAAGCAGGCAGCGGATACGTGGATAAGCGGGTAAAAAGACAACCGCGCTAGCGTGTAGACCCCGCTGTCCTCCCTAGATCACCTTGGATTGTGTCCGCAGCAGGGTGACCAGCTCGCGCGCAACCTCAGCCGGCTCGCCTTTCAGCATACGGCCGGCGCTTCGCTCCGGCGGAAGCGACAGGTCGCTGCGCCGTGTAGCCGGGAGGACATCGTCCTCAGACAGGCCGAGGTCATCCAGCGTAAGCGTCTGCAGCGGCTTCTTCTTCGCTTTCATAATGCCGGGCAAGGACGGATAGCGCGGCTCGTTCAGGCCCTGCTGCGCGGTAAAGACCGCAGGCAGCTGAACCTCCAGCACCTCCAGATCGCCCTCGGCGTCCCGGTGCACCTCGGCGGTCGTGCCGCGGATCGCAAGCTTGGTGATCGAGCCGGCATGAGCGAATCCGAGCAGCTGTGCCAGCCGGATTGCCACCTGGCCCGAGCCGCGGTCCACCGAGAAGTTGCCGCCGAGGATCAGGTCCGGTGCGGCTGTTGCCAGGTAGGCATGGAGCACTTTCGATACCGCATGCTCGTCATCGGGGATGCGCGCATCGGAGATCAGGACGGCATCGTCCGCACCCATGGCCAGCGCGGTCCGCAATGCCTCTACCGTCCGATCGGGCCCGACGGAGAGGAGCGTTACGCTGCCGCCAGCTTCATCACGAAGCTTGACGGCTTCTTCCACGGCATACTCGTCGTACGGGTTGATGACGAATTTGACACCGTCTTCGGCAATAGATCCGTTATCGATCTCAATTCTCTCCTCCGTATCAAACGTTTGTTTCAGCAGAACAACAATCTTCATCGGTTCAGCTCTCCTTTCGAGTGGTGCCTTCATCAATATGAAAATCAGCAGGCCGTGCGTTATTTCCTGCTGGACACACCATTCAGAAAAAACTCCAGCGTCTCCTCCACCTGCTCGGACAGGGAATACTTGCGTCCCGATATGAGCCAGGAGGTTACCGCTTCGTCCATCGCACCGAAAATGAGGTTGCGCACCAGCTTGACGTTCAGGTCAGAACGAAAGGTCTGCTCCCGAATGCCCTGTTCCAAAATATTCTCGATCAACACAATATATGGCTTCAAGGCACTGCCAATTTCCTTGCGCAGCTCCAGGTCGCTCTGCCGGAGCTCGATCTGTGTCACGTAAGCCAGCTCGGGATTGCTCTCCAGCTCCGAGAAGTGAATGCTGCACACGGTCCGAAGCGCCTCGACTGCGCCGGATGTTCCTTCCACGCTGGCGTGGAACTTTCCGACCAGCTCGCCGAGCTTCTCCTGGAACAGGCGGATCAGAATATCCTCTTTCCGTTTGAAATACAGATAGATGGTGCCGTCTGCGACACCGGCCGCCTTGGCGATCTTGGAAACCTGTGAGCGATGGTAGCCATTCTCGGCGAATACTTTCAGGGCGCCCTGGAGGATCATGTGATACTTCTCATTTTTTTTACTTGTCATATGTTCACCCCGGTGTTAGAATACAGTTAAAATTATGAATGAATACTCATTCATTTCTTGCTTTCCATCATAAAATACGTTCAGGTCATTGTCAACGGCGGGTTGTGCCCAACCAGGATCAAGCGGGCGTAAATGGAGCAGCAGGCATCCTCTGGGATCGAATAACATAGACCTTCATATCGCAATATCAAGATGGCAGTGTACTGCTGAGCTCGGCAGCGAGAGGAGTCGGAAACGGTGACAGCAGCCCGGAACAGCAACGAGTACGGGACTCCGTGTCTGGGCTCAGCCTAGCTTTAGGACTCAGCACTCAGCACTCAGCACTCAGTACTCAGCACTCAGTACAACGGCGTACAGTAGAAGTACGCAGCATTTTAAGCACGTTGTGAATGGTGCTCCGGCAGAGAGCTCAGCAAGCAGCAAGCAGCATGCAGTATCCGTACTCCGCTAGGACAGACGTTTAGCTGACATCGCAGGTACCGCACAGGGCGATCATGGAAGGTCTAATCATGCTCCTTATATGTAAGCGCTTAATATGGTGGTTGTTACAATATTGGACATCCCGCACATGCCGGAAGGAGTGAAATGCCGATGACAACCGGAACAACAGCACCTGCACCATGTCTATTGATCAGTAAAACCATTCAACCGTTCACACTCAGGTGAAGAGGAGGAAATTAACGCAAGGAGCTGAGAAGCTATGTTACTGCAATGGATCAACGCCCTGCTCTTTGTCGGAATTACGGGCTGGGCGGTCTATATGTTTGCCGCCGTGGTTTACCGCCGGTACTTGTACATTCGGCTGGGAAAGCCGGTTCGGCTGACAAGGGAGCTGAAAGCACGTCTGTCCCAGTTTGCCATTCAGGTGTTCGGCCAGAGCAAGCTGTTGAAAGACCGCAGGAGCGGGGTCATGCACTTCATTGTGTTTTATGGATTTATTATTTTGCAATTCGGGGCGCTGGACATCATCTGGAAAGGATTAAGCGGGCATGCGCTGCCGATTCCGGGGTACGAAGCTTTTATTCTGATGCAGGAGATCACCGTGGTGCTCATTCTGGCAGCCATCGGATATGCCGCCTACCGCCGCTATGGCGAGAAGCTGAAACGGCTGAAACGGGGGTGGAAGCCGAGCGTTGTGGTCTATTTTATCACCTCGCTGATGGTGTCGGTGCTGCTGACGATGGCTTTTGAGCGATTGCATGAAGGGCATCCGTGGTCGGCCTTGGCTCCGGTATCTTCGAGCATTGCCGCCGGGTTCGCCTGGATGCCGGAGGCGGCTGTTGCGGCTGCTTATTATGGGTTCTGGTGGGTTCATCTGCTGATTTTGCTCTCGTTTCTGGTGTACGTACCTCAGTCGAAGCATTTTCATCTCATTACCGCGCCAGTCAACATTCTGGTCCGCCGCACCGACCCTCCGAGCAAGCTCAGCAAGCTGGATCTGGAGGATGAGGAGGCAGAGTCGTTCGGCACGGGGACGATTGAGCATTTTACGCAAAAACAGCTGCTTGATCTATACGCCTGCGTGGAATGCGGGAGATGCACCAGCGTCTGCCCGGCTTCCAGCACCGGTAAACTGCTGTCCCCCATGCACATGATTGTAAAACTCCGCGATCACCTTACGGAGAAGGGCGCAGCCCTCACCTCCAAATCCCCGTGGATGCCGCAGGCCATATTCGGTTCCCCGGGCGTCCACCGCATGGCTGCCACGGATCTGGCGCTTGTCGGCTGGAAGGGGGAGGGGATGACAGACATCGGGCCGACGATGGCCGTGCAGCAGCGCGCCTGGCATCAAGTGGAAGGTGTAAGCCCGAGGGATGTCCAGCTGATCGGGGGGGTCATGACCGAGGAGGAAATATGGGCCTGTACAACTTGCCGGAATTGTGAGGATCAGTGTCCTGTGGCGAACGAGCATGTTGACAAAATCGTCGACCTTCGCCGCCATCTCGTCCTGATGGAGGGCAGCGTGCCGCAGGAGGGCCAGCGGGCGATGCAGAACATCGAGCGCCAGGGCAATCCGTGGGGAATCAGCCGCTCGGAACGGAGCAAATGGGTGCAGGAGATCGATCCGGAAGGAACGATGGACTTGAGCATCCCCACCGTCAAGGACAACCCGGATTTTGAGGTGCTGTTCTTTGTCGGCTCGATGGGCTCCTACGATAACCGCAGCCGCAAAATCACCCGCGCCTTCGTCCGGCTCATGAACGAAGCAAATGTCAACTTCGCCATCCTCGGCAATGAGGAGAAGAACTCCGGCGATACGCCGCGCCGACTCGGCAACGAGTTTCTGTTTCAGCAATTGTGTCAGGAGAACGTCGAGATCTTCCGCAAATACAACGTGACCAAAATCGTTACCGCCTGTCCGCACACCTTCAATATATTCAAGAACGAATACCCCGATTTCGGGCTGGAAGCCGAGGTGATTCATCACACGGAACTGCTGGATCAGCTGCTGAAGGAAGGTCGGCTGGTGCCAACACATCCGGTCCGGGAAAAAATCACATACCACGATTCCTGCTACCTTGGGCGCTACAACGATGTGTACGATCAGCCCCGCAATGTGCTGCGCGCGATCCCTGGCGTAGAGCTGCTGGAGATGGCGCGCAGCCGGGAGAACGGCATGTGCTGCGGTGCGGGAGGCGGCCGGATGTGGATGGAGGAAGACGAGGGCAAGCGGGTCAATCTGGCCCGAACCGAGCAGGCGCTGGCCGTATCGCCAACGATGATCAGCTCCGCCTGCCCCTACTGTCTGACGATGCTGGAGGACGGCACGAAGCTGAAGGAGGTTGAGGAGCACGTCAGAACGCGGGATATCGCGGAGATTTTGGAGGAATCGGTCTTTGGTCTGTCTCAAACTCAAGAACAGGAGGTTGTCGTGCAATGAACAAAACCATCGCAAGAACGCCCGCGGGTGCCGGGGTGACCACCCGGACCATCGCTAAAGCAGCCGTGATCGGCTCCGGGGTAATGGGAGCGGGCATCGCTGCCCATCTGGCTAATGCAGGCATTCCATGCCTGCTGCTCGACATTGTGCCAACGTCACTGACGCCCGAAGAGGAACAGAAGGGCCTGACACTGGAGCATCCTCAGGTCCGAAACCGGCTGGCTGCAAAAGCTGTAGCTGCTCTGCCGAAATCGAGCACGGCACCGCTGTATCGGGCGGATGATGCCGCCAGAATTACACCTGGCAATACGGAGGATCATCTGGCGCAGCTGAGGGACGCCGATTGGATCATCGAGGTCGTCACGGAGCGCCTGGATATTAAGAAAAGCATCCTGAAGCAGATCGAATCGGTTCGCAAGGAAGGGGCAATCGTCAGTACCAACACGTCCGGTATTTCCGTAAATGCGATGGCCGAGGATTGCAGCGAGGAGTTCCGGCGCCATTTTCTCGGAACGCATTTCTTCAATCCGCCAAGGCATATGAAGCTGCTGGAGATTATTCCGGGTTATGATACCGACCCTGAGATCACAGCGTTTATGGTCCAGTTCTGTACCAAGCGTCTAGGCAAAGGGGTGGTGGTGGCGAAGGATACACCAAACTTCATCGCCAACCGGATTGGCACATACGGCCTGCTCGTGACGCTGCAGGAAATGATCCGGGGCGGATACACGGTCGAGGAGGTGGATGCGGCGACCGGACCGGTGCTGGGGCGGCCGAAGAGCGCGACCTTCCGCACGCTTGATCTTGTGGGCATCGACACTTTCGGCCATGTTGCCCGCAACGTCTACGATCAGGCGCCAGCCGGGAAGGAGCGCGAGGTCTTCGCGGTTCCGCATGTCATGGAGCAGCTTGTCGCCCGGGGCTGGATCGGGGAGAAGTCCGGTCAGGGATTTTACAAAAAAATCAAGGGTGAGCAAGGGAGCCAGATTCTGTCCCTTCACCTGGACTCCATGGAATATCATCCGGTGGCCAAAGTGAGCTCGGGATCGCTCGAAGCGGCCAAGGCCGTAAAGGGGGCCCGGAAGAAGGTCAAAGCCTTCCTCAGCACCCCGGACCGATATTCGGAGCTGGCCTGGCATGTGCTGAAGCAGGTGCTGGTCTACGCGGCCGAGAAGCTTGGCGAAATCGCCGATTCAGTCCAGGATGTCGATAATGCCATGAAATGGGGCTTCAACTGGGAGCTGGGCCCGTTCGAGACCTGGGATCTGATCGGACTGCCGGCGTCGGTGCAGCGGATGGAAGCCGAGGGCTTGACGGTGCCGGCATGGGTGAAGGAATGGATTGCGTCCGGAAACCGCTCGTTCTACAAAACGGAGGAGGGCCAGCTGTTCCACTATCATAAAGGAGCTTATCGCGGTGTTGAAACAGAGCCGGAGCGGATATCGCTTAGCTTGTTAAAACAGCAAAACCGCATCATTCGCGCCAACAGCGGGGCCAATCTGATCGACCTCGGGGATGAGGTGGCTTGTCTTGAATTCACTTCACCCAACAATGCCATCGGAGCGGACATTCTTGTCATGATCCAACAGAGCGTGGACGAGGTGCGCGCCAATTACCGCGGGCTGGTCATAGCCAATGAAGGCCGCAACTTCTGTGTGGGCGCAAATCTGATGCTGATGCTGATGGAGGCCCAGAGCGGAGATTGGGATGAGGTGGATGACATTATCCATCTGTTCCAGGGCAGCATGATGAAGCTAAAGCAGCTGGAAAAGCCGGTGGTCGCCGCGCCGCACCGGATGACCCTGGGCGGGGGCGTGGAAGCCTGCCTGCCGGCAGACCGGATCATCTTCTCGGCTGAGACGTATTTCGGCCTGGTCGAGACAGGGGTCGGCCTCATTCCGGCGGGCGGCGGCTGCAAGGAGCTGACGCTGATGATCAGCGACAGCCATCCGGACCCGGAGGCCGATCTGCAGCCGGCGATCAATCGCGTCTTTGAAATGATTGCGATGGCAAAAACATCGACAAGCGGGCCTGACGCGATCCGGATGGGGTATGGCCGGCCGGGGGATACGGTGGTCATGAATCAGGACTATCGTATCTATGAAGCGAAGCAGGCTGTGCTGGAGATGGATCGCGCCGGATATGCGCCGCGTGATCCGGGCCGCATCCGCGTCACGGGCCGCGATGGCCGGGCGGTGCTCCAGATGGGCGCGCTCTCGCTCAAGCAGGGCGGTTATATTAGCGATCATGACTATCTGATCGCGAAGAAGCTCGCCCACGTGCTCACCGGCGGCGATGTGCCAGCCGGAACGGTCGTGAGCGAGCAGCATCTGCTCGACCTGGAGCGCGAGGCGTTCCTGAGCCTGCTGGGCGAGGTCAAGACGCAGCAGCGCATGCAGCACATGCTGGCCAAGGGCAAGCCGCTGCGGAATTAGGGAATTGGCTGGGCCCGGTCCTGGCGGGCGGGCCGTCAAATGAGAGATTCGGCAACCGGTATGAGCTGATCGCGGCCGGTCTGGTCGTTATCGAAAAAACCAGTGAGTGTGGCAATCCAACAATTCAAGTTGAGGTGAATGGCATGAGAGAAGCGGTCATCGTATCACTGGCCCGCACGCCGGTCGGCAGGGCCAAGAAGGGAAGCTTGGCCCAGACGAGGGTGGAAGACCTTGGCAAGGCGGTTCTGGAAGCCGTCATCGAGCGGGCTCCTGGGCTGCAAAAAGAGGACGTGGATGATGTTATTCTGGGCTGCGCCATGCCGGAGGGTGAACAGGGGCTTAACGTGGCCCGCATTATTTCCTTGTATGCGAATTATCCGGTTACCGTTCCGGCGATGACGGTGAACCGTTTTTGCTCATCGGGCCTGCAGGCCATCGCTTTTGCGGCCGAGCGGATTATGCTGGGCTATGCCGATGTCATCGTGGCCGGTGGCGTGGAAAGCATGAGCCATGTGCCTATGACCGGCTTCAAGCCGGCACCGCACCTGGGCATCGTCGAGGATATGCCCGAGGTGTATATGGCTATGGGGCATACCGCTGAGGAGGTGGCGCGGCGGTTCGGGATTACCCGCGAAGCGCAGGATGCCTTCGCAGCAAGCAGCCATCGCAAGGCAGCAGCTGCCATCGCCAGTGGCAAATTCGAAGCGGAAATTGTGCCGCTCGACGTCACGCTCACGGCAGCCGATGAGCGCGGCAAGCCGCGCGCCACGAGCTTCACCTTCCGTATGGATGAAGGTGTCCGCCCGGACACTTCCACCGATGTGCTCGCCCGGCTGAAGCCGGCCTTCTCCCTCGGCGGGACGGTGACCGCGGGCAATGCATCGCAGACGAGCGACGGCGCTGCGGCGGTGGCGGTCATGAGCCGCGAGAAGGCGGAGGAGCTGGGCCTGAGGCCGCTGGCGGCCTTCCGGTCCTTTGCCCTGGCGGGCGTGGAGCCTGAAATTATGGGAGTGGGGCCTGTGGAAGCCATCCCGAAGGCGCTCCGCATGGCGGGAATTGATCTGGATCAGGTGGCTGCGTTCGAGATTAACGAAGCCTTTGCTTCCCAATGCCTGCACATTATTCAGGCGCTGGAGCTGGATGAGGGCAAAGTCAACGTCAACGGCGGCGCAATTGCACTTGGCCACCCCCTCGGCTGCACCGGCGCCAAGCTTACCGTCAGCCTCGTATCCGAGCTGGCCCGCCGCGGCGGCGGCTACGGCGTCGTGAGCATGTGCATCGGCGGCGGCATGGGCGCAGCCGGCGTGTTCGAGGTGTTCGCCGCCGACGCCGTGCAGCCAGCCTAGCCGGTCCGGTGAGGGCCGCTCGGCTCGCACCGTGGCGTAGCCGCTGGATTGGCCCGGCGCGGGCGGGTGATGCTGTGGGCCAAGATTGCGCGGCCTCGCGTAGAAACGCCCCGATGCACTCCAGCCGCTTCGGCAGCTGGTTGTAGGCCGTCGCCCACTATCGCCGTCCCGCCGAGTGAGCGTGGCAGCAGCCGAACACGGCCTGGCCACGAGCCCCACCCCACCCAGGCGGAGGCC
>NZ_NPBY01000083.1 GCF_002272015.1 Paenibacillus campinasensis
ACAATTTTTTCAAGCAAAAAATATACTAACATATGGGCGTGGAAAATTCAACAAAAAAGTTTTAGAGAAAGCGAATTGGATGATAATGAAGAGAGGGGGCGAAAGGATAGCACAAGGCTCGCTGCTTTCCTTGACCTAAGATGAAAATTTATGATTTTTCCTCGGCGCAGCGGGCTCGTGACCTCCTTGTTTTTTTACTTGGAGCACATATGCTATAATCTAAAATTATGAAAAACGGGATTGGAAAGGAGGTGTCCTTATCAAGGACGCAAACTCCCCAGCACATGAGGATAAAAACGTCATCCTGTTTCCGAAAACGCTGGACTTTTATCAGATTCAGCTGACGGTGATGCTGGAAAACGAACGATACGGGGAGGCCATGGAAATCCTTCGGTTTTTGCTGAAATGCGGCGGGCAGAACGAACGTCACTACCAGGAGTGGGAGGCGCTGCTGGAGTGGCTGGAGGCTGCTTTTCCCGAATCAGCCGGGCTGCAGGGGGATCTCGGGCAGGACATCGAGGAGGATTCCGACGAAGAGGAAATCACCCGGAGAATGGTCAGCGATAAAGTTGCCCAAGACCCGGGATATACGGATAAGCTGCTGGCTTCCGTGATGAACGGCCCGTTAACCGAGCAGACGATCCTGGCTTTGGAGCAGCTGGCTTACCTGGATCGGCCGGAAATCGACGAGGCGCTTGTCACGTGGCTGAAAGAGACGCCGCTTCATCCGCTGCTGCAGTTCCGCGTGCTTCAGACGCTGCGCAAGCGCGGCGCGGAGGGAAGTGTGGTCATTACGCGGGGACATGAACCGGCCGAGATCGATATCGATACGGTGCCGTTAACCCCGAGCGAATTTCCGCTGGCGATTACTCGGATTCTCGAGCGCGTGGCTGATCAGACTGAAGTGCATGAGCCGACATTATTTTATTTCGCCCAAGAGCTCTGGTCCCAGTTCGTCATGGCGGTATACGGTACGGCAGATTATGCCTCCATGCTCGAGGAAGACGATTCGTCGCTGGACATCTGGGCGGCGGCGCTGCATGACATTGTATCAGAGAGCCTGAAGGGCATCCGCAGCGAAGAGGAGATTCGGCCGCTGTACGGGATAACGGACACCATGCGTTTCCGATATGAGCAGGCCTATCGGTCTCTCAAGGAATTTGTGGCGGCAGGCATGGACGACTAGATTATATTGGTAAACGTTTACGGTATCGGCCGGCAAGGGGTTACCCTTGAAAAAGGTGATAATGTTGTTTATACTATAGTGGTTATTCGGTACGTGATACCTGATTGCGCCAACCACGTGAATTATTTTGGAGGGGAAAGCATAAATGAAAGCAACTTGGGAAAAAATAGAGAAGAACCTTGGCGTTCTTGACGTTGAGGTTGAAGCGGAGCGCGTTGCGTCCGCCCTCGACAAAGCCTTTAATAAAGTAGTGAAAAAAGCGAGTGTTCCTGGATTCCGTAAGGGTAAAGTGCCTCGTTCGATCTTCGAAGCTCGTTTCGGAGTGGAAAGCCTGTATCAGGACGCGATCGACATCCTGCTTCCTGAAGTATACAGCGAAGCTGTAGAACAGACAGACATCTTCCCGGTGGATCGCCCTGAAGTGGAAATCGAGCAGTTCGCGAAAGGCCAAGCCTTCAAGTTCAAAGCAAAAGTGATTGTGAAGCCTGAAGTGAAGCTTGGCGATTACAAAGGCATCGAGGTTGCCGCTGTCAAGGCCGAGGTTTCTGAGGAAGAGTTGACCCAAGAGCTGGAGCGTCTGCAGCAGCGTCATGCTGAGCTGGCTGTCATCGATGAAGGCGCAGCGGTTTCCGGTGACATCGTCGTGATTGATTTTGACGGTTCGGTTGACGGCGTTCCTTTTGAAGGCGGACAAGCTGAGCGCTACTCCCTCGAGCTTGGAAGCAACAGCTTCATTCCAGGCTTTGAAGATCAAGTGATCGGTATGGCAACGGGAGATTTCAAGGATGTTGAAGTGACATTCCCTGAGAACTACCATGCCGAAGATCTGGCTGGCAAGCAAGCTGTATTCAAAGTGAAGGTTCATGAAATCAAGCGCAAGCAGCTTCCTGAACTGGATGACGAGTTCGCTAAAGACGTTAGTGAATTCGATACGCTGGACGAGTACAAGGAAGATCTTAAGAAGCAGCTGCTGACTCGCAAAGAGCAAGAGGCTCAAGGCGTTCGCGAGAACGAAGCTGTAGAGAAAGCTGCGGCTAACGCTGAGGTGGAAATTCCTCAAGCGATGATCGATTCCGAAGTTCAGAACATGATGCGCGATTTCGACAACCGTCTTCGTCAACAAGGCATGAACCTCGAAATGTTCCTCAGCTTCTCCGGGCAGTCCCAGGCGGACCTGCAAGGACAGATGAAGGACGATGCTGAGAAGCGCGTTCGCAACAACCTTGTGCTTGAGCAAATTGCCAAGGAAGAGAAGCTGGAAGTAACCGAAGAGGAAATCAACAAGGAACTGGATAACATGGCTGATACCTACAAGCGTTCTGCCGATGAAATCCGCAGCATTCTTGCCGCTAACGGTTCCCTTGACAGCCTTCGTGAAGAACTGCTTCTTCGCAAAACGATCGACTTCCTGTTGGAAAACAGCGTAGAAGGTCCTGCTAAAGAAGCAACCGCTACTGAAGAATAATACCCGGCAGCTGCCGAAGCTGCTTTATACAGGATAAGGCACGTACATTTATGCGTGCCTTATTTTTAACCAAGAATATCCAAATTGATCCTAATTTCGACATGAATTGGATATCTTTATTCGGCATACATAATGAGACAAGTTGGCAGGATATATTCCTCGGGAAGTTCATAGAATGTAATCAGGGTTAAAAAATGACATCGTGCTTTGAACGTGTTAGAATACCCTTGTAACGCAAAAGTTTATTTTTCAAGGAAAGAAGGTTGGTCGCATGAGTCTTGTACCTATGGTTGTAGAGCAAACCAGCAGAGGCGAAAGATCTTACGATATCTACTCGAGATTGCTGAAGGACCGCATCATCTTCCTCAGCAATGCGATCGATGACGATGTTGCCAATCTTGTTATTGCCCAGCTGTTGTTTCTGGCTGCGGAAGATCCGGAAAAAGACATCCATTTGTACATTAATTCTCCTGGCGGTTCGGTAACGGCCGGGATGGGTATATACGATACGATGCAGTTAATCAAGCCTGATGTGTCCACCATTTGCGTCGGCATGGCCGCCAGCATGGGGTCGCTGCTGCTCACAGCTGGAGCTCCGGGAAAACGGTATGCTCTTGAGAACAGCGAAGTGATGATTCACCAACCGCTCGGTGGCATTCAAGGTCAGGCATCCGATATTCAGATTCACGCGGATTGGATCATCAAGACCAGACAGAAGTTGAACCAAATCTATGTGGAGCGTACCGGTCAGCCCCTTGAAAAAATCGAACGCGATACAGACCGCGACTTCTTTATGAGTGCGGAGGAAGCGAAGGCATACGGAATTATTGACGAAGTTCTGTCTTCACCGATTAAATCCTAAGGGGTGGTAAATGCATGTTTAAATTTAATGATGACAAAGGGCAGTTGAAATGCTCTTTCTGCGGCAAGTCGCAGGAGCAGGTCCGTAAGCTTGTTGCGGGGCCCGGCGTTTATATATGTGACGAATGCATCGACTTGTGCTCGGAGATCGTGGAAGAGGAGCTCGGGCATGAGGAGGAAGTGGATCTCAAGGACATTCCGAAACCGCGCGAGATCCGCGATATTCTCGATCAATACGTCATCGGACAGGAGCAGGCCAAGAAGTCGCTTTCTGTAGCGGTATACAACCACTACAAGCGGATCAACACCCAGAGCAAGATCGAGGATGTTGAACTGCAGAAGAGTAACATTTTGCTGCTGGGACCGACTGGTTCGGGTAAAACACTCCTGGCCCAGACGATGGCCAAAATTTTGAATGTTCCGTTTGCTATTGCGGATGCAACTTCACTTACGGAGGCTGGATACGTCGGCGAGGATGTAGAGAACATTCTGCTCAAGCTTATTCAGGCTGCCGATTATGATGTGGAGAAAGCGGAACGCGGCATTATCTATATCGACGAAATTGATAAGGTGGCACGTAAATCCGAGAACCCGTCCATTACGCGCGACGTGTCCGGGGAAGGTGTACAGCAGGCACTCCTGAAGATTCTGGAAGGAACGGTAGCCTCTGTTCCTCCTCAAGGCGGACGCAAACATCCGCATCAGGAATTCATTCAGATCGACACGACCAACATTCTGTTCATCTGCGGCGGTGCCTTTGACGGCCTCGAGCAGTATATCAAGCGCCGGATCGGCAAAAAAGTCATTGGCTTCAACGCATCAGGCGAAGGTCAGAAGGATCTGAAGCCGGGTGAATACCTGACGATGGTGCTTCCTGAAGACCTGCTGAAATTCGGTCTCATTCCGGAGTTCGTAGGCCGTTTGCCAGTCGTGTCCACGCTGGAGCCGCTTGATGAGCAGACGCTCGTTCGGATTCTGTCCGAGCCGAAGAACGCGCTCACCAAGCAATATCAGAAGCTGCTTGAGCTTGACAACGTCGACCTCAAATTTGAGCCAGCGGCGCTCGAAGCGATTGCCCGCGAAGCGATCAAGCGCAATACCGGTGCTCGCGGACTTCGTTCCATCATTGAAGGCATTATGCTTGATGTGATGTATGAGGTCCCTTCGAGAGAAGACATTACCGAATGTGTCATTACGGAACAAGTTGTTAAGGATAAAGTCATTCCTGAGCTTCAGTCCAAGGACGATCAGAATGACAACAAACAGGAAGAAAGCGCCTAAGCGATCCTTGCTATAGACGCGTTATAAATCAGCGCCAGTTCTCCACTCCGCCCGCTCAAGTTATGGGAAGGAGTGGAGCTTTGGCGTATACGGGAGAGATCGTATCATGTTTTTGAGACAGGACACACGGCCCGTCAAAGTGGGGAATCTCACAATAGGGGGAAACAACGAAGTCATCATCCAAAGCATGTGCACCACCAAAACCGCGGATGTGGAAGCAACGGTCGCTGAAATTTTACGGCTGGAGGAAGCAGGTTGTCAGATCGTCCGGGTTACGGTAAACAATGAGGAAGCTGCTGCGGCAATCAAGGAGATCAAGAAACGGATTCACATTCCTCTTGTCGCCGATATTCACTTCAATTATAAGCTGGCACTGCTGGCGATCGAGAACGGCATCGACAAGGTCCGGATCAATCCGGGCAATATTGGCCGTCGTGAGAAGGTTGAAGCAGTGGTTAAGGCATGCAAGGAGAAAGGCATTCCGATTCGGATCGGGGTGAATGCTGGCTCGCTGGAGAATCATCTGCTGGAGAAGTACGGTTACCCAACTCCGGAAGCGATGGTAGAGAGTGCGCTGTATCATATCGGCATTCTGGAGGAGCTTGATTTTCACGATATTATCGTATCGCTCAAGGCTTCAGATGTTCCGATGGCGATAGCGGCCTATACGAAAGCTGCCGAGGTCATTCCATATCCGCTGCATCTCGGCATTACGGAGGCGGGCACGCTGTTCGCCGGAACCGTGAAAAGCGCCGCCGGGCTAGGCGCGCTTCTGTCGCTCGGAATCGGCAATACGATGCGCATCTCGCTCAGTGCGGATCCGGTGGAGGAAGTGAAGGTGGGACGCGAGCTTCTGAAGTCGTTTGGTCTCATTTCGGATGCTCCGACGCTTGTTTCCTGTCCGACTTGCGGACGCTTGGATATTGATCTGTTCTCTATCGCCAACGAGGTTGAAGAATATATATCCAAGCTGAAGGTGCCGATCAAGGTATCCGTGCTTGGCTGTGCCGTCAACGGACCGGGCGAAGCGAGAGAGGCCGACATCGGGATTGCGGGTGCTCGCGGAGAAGGGCTGTTGTTCCGTTATGGGGAAATGATCCGGAAAGTTCCGGAAGAGACGATGGTCGAGGAACTGAAGAAGGAAATTGACCATATCGTGAAAGTGTATGAGGAAACGGGAGAAATCCCGGGCCGCAAACACAAGTCCACCGTGTAAAATAGGCGCTTTATGTATCTGCGCTGGCTTTTGCCAACGACATATTTTGCAGCGTAGTTCACTGCTGCAGACGACCTTCGGTTCAGACCGAAGGTCGTCTTTTTTGATTCGGAATTCCTCTGTGCGTTTTACCGGAAGCGTAATCGGCAATACTACCATGTATTGACGAAAGTTGCTTGAAGAATATGGAGAAACAGGAGGAATGTCTTGTGAATCTGAGTATAGTCATTATGCTGGTTCAGCTGTTTTTTGCAGTGGTCATCGGCATTTATTTTTGGAATTTGCTCCGAGGGCAGAAAACGAGTAAAACAGCGGTGGACCGGGAGTCGCGCAAGGAGCTCGACAAACTTCGCAAGCTCCGGTCTGTTTCACTGACAAAGCCGCTTGCCGAAAAAACAAGACCTCAGAGCATGGAGGATATTATCGGACAAAAGGATGGACTGCGTGCACTCAAGGCCGCGCTCTGCAGCGCCAACCCGCAGCATGTCATTGTGTATGGGCCGCCCGGCGTCGGGAAGACGGCCGCAGCGCGTGTCGTGATGGAGGAAGCGAAGAAAAATCCGCTGTCTCCGTTCAAATCCGATGCCAAATTTACGGAAATTGATGCCACGACAGCCCGGTTTGACGAAAGAGGCATTGCCGACCCTTTGATCGGCTCCGTGCATGATCCGATCTACCAGGGAGCCGGAGCGATGGGCGTAGCCGGCATTCCGCAGCCGAAGCCGGGAGCGGTCACCAAGGCGCATGGCGGCATCTTGTTCATCGACGAAATCGGTGAACTGCACCCGATCCAGATGAATAAGCTGTTAAAAGTGCTTGAGGATCGCAAAGTATTGCTGGAGAGCGCATATTATAATTCTGAGGATGCCAATACACCGGCGTACATCCACGATATTTTTCAGAACGGTTTGCCTGCGGATTTCCGTCTGGTCGGTGCC
The DNA here is from genome assembly GCF_002272015.1 of Paenibacillus campinasensis. Classification (GTDB taxonomy): domain Bacteria; phylum Bacillota; class Bacilli; order Paenibacillales; family Paenibacillaceae; genus Paenibacillus_AQ; species Paenibacillus_AQ campinasensis. The sequence goes on from NZ_NPBY01000083.1 coordinate 6,948, forward strand.
ACTACCCGTTCACCGGAAGAGATTGCGCCTGCGCTTCGTTCGCGTTGTATGGAAATCTTCTTTCGTCCGCTGCTTCCCGATGAGATCGGACAGATCGCCGAGGACGCCATTCAAAAGATCGGCTTGAAGCCTTGCCCGGAAGCGGTGGAGGTTGTGAAGCGTTTCTGTACGAATGGGCGGGAGGCCGTCAACATGATCCAATTGGCTGCAGGGCTTGCGCTTACAGAGAAAAGAGATTCGCTTCGTGCATCGGATGTGGAATGGGTGGCGAGCAGCAGTCAGCTGCAGCCCCGCCCCGATCGCAAAGTGCCTGACAAGCCTCAGGTTGGCCTTGTGAATGGGCTGGCCGTGTACGGTCCGAATATGGGGGCACTGCTGGAGATTGAAGTTTCCGCCGTTCCTGCCGATAAAGGAAAGGGGACCTTTAATATTACCGGCGTGGTGGATGAAGAGGAATTCGGAGGCGGGGCGCGGAAGCTTCGCCGGAAAAGCATGGCCAAGGGCTCGATCGAAAACGTGCTGACCGTGCTCAGCTCAATGGGCTTCCGTCCGAAGGACTATGATCTGCATATCAACTTCCCGGGAGGTACGCCGATTGACGGTCCATCGGCCGGCATTGCCATGGCAACGGCTATCGTGTCGGCGCTGCGTAACATTGAGATTGACAACATGGTGGCGATGACCGGCGAGATCAGTATTCACGGCAGGGTGAAACCGATTGGCGGTGTCATTGCCAAGGTAGAGGCCGCATTTCAGGCAGGAGCGACGCGCGTGATTATCCCGAAAGACAATTGGCAGACACTGTTCGAAGACTTGCAGGGGCTTCAGGTTATTCCTGTGGAGTCGGTGGAAGAAGTGTTCTCTCATGTGTTTGGCGGCGAGCTGAAAGCTGACGTCATTCAGCTTCCGGCTAATGAGGCGTATCCGCCCGCATCGGCTTCCCTGCTTCAGGCCACGCCTCCTCACAGCGGCCAAATCACGGACGCAGGCAGCTGCTAATGCCCAAGCGGTTGGTTTTTTATACGCAGATTTGATAAAATAGAAATAGTGTCAACATTGAGAGCCATTGGAGGTGCGAAAGCGATGGGACCCAGTAAATCCAAAGGTCGTCGTTTTCCTTTACTGCCTTTAAGAGGTCTGCTCGTCTATCCTAGCATGGTGCTTCACCTGGATGTCGGGCGGGAGAAATCGGTAAAGGCATTAGAAAAAGCGATGGTGGAAGACAATTTGATTCTCCTGTGTTCTCAATCGGAAGTGAACATTGAAGAGCCGACGCAAGAGGATATTTTTCGAATTGGTACAGTCGCAAATGTAAGGCAGATGCTGAAGCTTCCAAACGGAACCATTCGTGTCCTGGTGGAAGGGATGGAACGTGCGGAGATTATTGAATATACGGATCAAGAGGAATACTACGAAGTCATTGCCCGGGAACTGCCTGAAGCAGACAACAATGACCCTGAAGTTTCCGCTTTGATGCGGACCGTGCTGTCACAGTTCGAGAACTATATCAATTTGTCCAAGAAGGTTACGCCGGAAACTTTGGCGGCCGTTTCCGATATTGATGAACCGGGACGTCTAGCGGATGTCATTACAAGCCATCTGTCATTAAAGATCAAGGATAAGCAGGAGATTCTTGAAACAATAGACGTTCGTAAACGTCTGGAGAAGCTGCTGGATATTCTGAACAATGAGCGCGAAGTGCTCGAGCTGGAACGCAAGATCAATCAGCGCGTCAAGAAACAGATGGAGAAGACGCAGAAGGAGTATTATCTGCGCGAGCAGATGAAAGCGATCCAGAAGGAGCTAGGCGATAAGGAAGGCCGTGCCGGCGAAGTTGAGGAGCTCCGCAGCCAGCTGCAGGAGATGGAGCTTCCGGAAGTGGTGCACGAGAAGATCGAGAAGGAAATCGATCGCCTTGAGAAAATGCCAGCCAGCTCGGCCGAAGGCGGCGTGATCCGGAACTATGTCGATTGGCTGCTGGCGCTGCCTTGGACGTATACAACAGAGGATGATCTGGATATCAACAAGGCGGAGCAAGTGCTGGATGAGGATCACTACGGTTTGGAGAAGCCGAAGGAGCGTGTGCTCGAATATCTGGCTGTTCAGAAGCTTGTGAAGAAGATGAAGGGGCCGATTCTCTGCCTTGTAGGTCCGCCAGGGGTAGGTAAGACCTCCCTCGCCCGTTCGATCGCAAGATCGCTTGAGCGCAAGTTCGTGCGTATCTCGCTCGGCGGGGTTCGGGACGAGGCTGAGATCAGAGGTCATCGCCGGACGTATGTTGGAGCAATGCCGGGACGCATCATCCAGGGAATGAAAACAGCCGGCTCCCTGAACCCTGTATTTCTGCTGGATGAAATCGACAAGATGGCTTCGGATTTCCGCGGGGATCCGTCTGCAGCGCTGCTGGAGGTGCTGGACCCTGAACAGAACAACACCTTTAGCGATCATTTCATTGAAATTCCGTTCGACCTGTCCCAGGTGATGTTTGTAACGACAGCGAATGCGCTGCACAACATTCCCCGGCCGCTGCTCGACCGTATGGAAGTGCTGTACATTCCGGGTTATACCGAGCTGGAGAAGCTGCAGATCGCCACGCGCTATCTGCTGCCGAAGCAGAAGAAAGAGCACGGGCTGCAGCCTGAACAGCTGGAGCTGGACGAGGAAGCGCTGCTGAAAGTGATTCGTGAGTACACTCGGGAATCGGGTGTACGTAATCTTGAGCAGCAGATTGCGGCGCTGTGCCGGAAAGCGGCGAAGAGTATCGTTACGAACGAGTCGGAATCGATCGCGATCCACGCTGACGACATCAAGGATTATTTAGGCATTCCGAAATTCCGCTACGGTATGGCGGAGCTCGAAGATCAGGTCGGAACTGTAACGGGGCTGGCCTGGACAGAGGTCGGCGGCGAGACGCTCACCATTGAGGTCACCGTCGTTCCGGGTACCGGCAAGCTGACCTTGACCGGGAAGCTGGGCGATGTGATGAAGGAGTCGGCTCAGGCTGCATTCAGTTACACAAGATCCAAGGCGACAGAGCTGGGGATTGACCCTGATTTCCATGAGAAGCTGGATGTCCATATCCATATTCCTGAAGGTGCGATTCCGAAGGACGGACCTTCGGCGGGCATCACCATCGCGACGGCGCTTATCTCATCATTAACGAAGCGGCATGTCGCACGGGATGTGGCGATGACCGGTGAAATCACGCTGCGCGGGCGCGTGCTTCCGATCGGCGGATTAAAGGAAAAGTCACTGGCTGCCCACCGGGCCGGCTACAAAAAAATACTGCTCCCCAAAGATAACGAGAGGGATTTGCGGGACATTCCCGACAGCGTGAAAAATGATGTTGAGTTCGTCCCTGTGTCCCATATGGATCAGGTGCTCGAGCATGCACTCGTAGAGCAGGCGGGAGTTCACTAGAGAGGAAGCCCTGATATATGAAAGTAACAAAAAGCGAATTTGTGGTTAGTGCTGTAGGTCCTGCTCAATACCCAGATGACGCCTTGCCGGAGATTGCTCTGGCAGGGCGTTCCAATGTGGGCAAGTCGTCGCTGATCAACCGTTTGATATCCCGTAAGAATCTGGCGAGAGCCAGCGCTACGCCGGGAAAGACACAGCAATTGAACTATTACCGTGTTAACGATGATCTGTACTTTGTTGATTTTCCGGGCTATGGGTACGCCAAGGTATCCAAGGCACAGCGGGCGCAGTTCGGCGTGATGATTGAGAAGTATCTGCTGAACCGCGAGGAGCTCAAGCTTGTGCTGCTGGTGGTGGATATGAGACATCCGCCTTCCAAGGATGATATCAGCATGTATGAATGGCTGCAGCATTATGATCGTCCGGTCTGTGTTGTGGCCACAAAAGCGGACAAGATCCCGAAAACAAAATGGCCCAAGCATATTAAAATTGTAAAAGAGACGCTTGGCTTCAAGCCTTATCACTCCCTGGTCATGTTCTCGTCGGAGACAGGGCTTGGCAAGGATGAATTGTGGGAGGTCATCGAGTCGAGAATCGGTGCTGGAGACGATCAGTCCGAAGCGCCAACCTCTTAATAAGACAAGCGTGATGAATCTCATACCATCTTTATGCAGCACCGGATCTTCTGGACCCTTTCTCAAGGGTTCAGCAGGATAACGGTGTTTTCTTTATAGGAAAGTGAGCATCTTAGTGGAAATATGAGCTGGAAACGCGCTCAAACCGTTTTTTTATGAAATATGATGAATATTCTCGTCTGGCAGGCAGGAAAGACATCCATGGTGTGCAGTATAATGTTACTAAGGATTGTTAAAAGAATTGAGGGAGATTTTTATGGCTCAGCGGTTAGCCACAGAGTATGTAAATGCCACGATGCAAATGCCGGATGTTCAAATGGATCAATTTCTGAAGTGTACCAGTGCTTTCCGGGTAAGTTGCCGGGTGAAAGTATTGGATGCCGGAGAGCAGGAGATCGTGCTCGAAGACGAGAGCGGGGAAGAAGTTCATTTGCCCTTCGAGCGCAGAAATGGCTTGTATATCTGTGAGCTGTCGTGCCGATTGGCCGCTCCTAGGTTGACCAATGCCGTACGAAAGCTGTTTGCGGCCTATAAAGGCTCGGGCACAGTGAATCGGGTGTATCACGGCTTCGTAATGAGCTATGAATACCTGAACGGGATCGTGCAGAGAATCACCCAGGTTGCTGGAAATGACAGCATCGTCATATATGAATACAAGAATACGGCTGGAGAACTGCAGCGTCTGTTTAACAGTACAGAGGCGGAGAAAGAGATCGAGCGGATTCACCGGCATATTAATGAGCTTCTTGACGCGCGGATTATAGCGGGCAGCGACCGGAGTCGGGTAATGCAGATTGATGAGCAGCTGCGAAGCTATAATCAGCGGTTGTTCGTGCTGGAAGCCTGATTGGCAAGCGGCAGGCTCGCAAGTCGTCTCGAAGTCGGCGGATAACCTTCTTTCCGATTGGCAGGCGAACAGACCTTGGACACCACGGTTCAGTGGGGTTTAAGGTCTTTTTTATGGCGGCAATGGCCATGCAGAGCATGGTTATCCGGCGCTTGCTGAAGGCGATAAAGACGGGCTCGATATTGTACACTTTTCCGCTGATGGCATCATATATTGAGCTGTGAAATAAATATGGGACATTTTTTGAAAAAGGTGTTGCATTTCGCCGCTATAGATGTTATTTTTAATCTCGTTGAAAACAATATAGGAACCAGGATTCACTCAGGACATGTAATGTTGCGAGAGATTATTCCCTCGGGAAGTGAATGACGTAGGTCCTAGCGGATGAAATTTTCAAACATTTTATTCCTAGGAAGGGGGAACCCGGAAGATGGAGTACTCAACTTTCGGAAGACACGTTGCTGTTGATACTTGGGGAGTCGACTTTGAATTATTGAACAGTGCAGAATTTTTACAAGCTCAGATGGTGGAAGCCGCTGAAGCCTGTGGAGCAACGGTATTATCCGTCCAATCCAAGCAATTTGAGCCACAAGGCGCTACGGTGCTTGTATTGCTGTCGGAAAGCCATCTCTCGATTCATACGTATCCTGAGAGAGGTTTTGCTGCGATTGACTGTTACACCTGCGGGGAGACGGTAGATCCGCAATTGGCTATTGACTACCTGGTATCCGTTTTGAAACCTGAAAAATGCTATGCGAAGAAGCTTGTTCGGGGACTTGGCGAAATGACGGTTGAAACGCCGGAAATGAAGCAGGCCGAACTGGTGTAAGATAGGCCTTTAATTGATGATGAGTATACAATAACCATGGAGTTTTCCATGGTTATTTATTTTTGCGGACCGGGCGTAGACAAGCCTTTGAATACATAAAGGAACAATGGGTAATTAAACGGTATATCTCCATCCGAATAGAACAACAATAGTAAGAAAGTGTCTGTATCCGAGCGCACAGGCAAGGATGAAGAGTATGGGGATTTCATAAACATTTCATAAAATGGACCAGGCTCTAATGTTCAATGTGATATAATGAACGAGGTTAAGTTGTCCTATTAGATTCACAAATGGTTAGCCAACTTGAGATATAGGCAGGTGAAATGCAATGCACATTATCGTTGTCGGCTTGAACTATCGCACAGCGCCTGTGGAAGTCAGAGAACGCTTTGCATTTTCGGAGGAAGAGCTGCCCGAGGCGTTGAAGCAGCTGAAGTCGACCAAAAGCGTATTGGAGGGCGTCATTGTCGCTACTTGCAATCGCACAGAGATTTATGTGGTGGTTGACCGTCTGCATATGTGCGGATATTTTATTCGCAGCTTTATGGAGCAGTGGTTCGGCATCAATCGTGAAGCATTTACGCAATATTTATATATATATGAAGATGAGCAGGCGATCTCTCATCTGTTCAAGGTTGCTTGCGGCCTCGATTCCATGGTGATTGGGGAGACCCAGATTCTAGGGCAGGTCCGCAGCGCCTTTCTGACGTCCCAGAAGGAGCAGGCGACAGGGACCTGGTTCAACATGCTCTTTAAACAAGCGGTCACGCTGGGCAAGCGCGCGCACTCGGAGACATCGATCGGGGAAAGCGCAGTATCTGTAAGTTATGCAGCCGTGGAGCTCGGCAAGAGGATCTTCGGCTCGTTCCACAATAAGAAAGTGCTCATTCTCGGCGCTGGCAAAATGAGTGAACTGACCGTCAAGCATCTGTATGCGAACGGAGCGGCTGAAGTGGTTGTGGCCAACCGTACGCTTGCCCGGGCACAGGAACTGGCCCTCAAGTTTGACGGGAAAGCCTGCACGATCGATGAAGCTACCCGTGCTTTGCATGATATTGATATTGTGATCAGCTCCACCGGGGCCAATGAATATGTGCTCGTTCCGGAGCGGGTGAAGGAAGCGATGAAGAAACGCCCGTCGCGGCCGCTGTTTATGATCGATATTGCTGTTCCGCGTGACATTGATCCCGCTGTAGGCGAGCTGACCGATGTATTTCTGTATGATATTGACGATCTGGAAGGGATTGTCGAGACGAATATGGAGATGCGGCGTGCCGAAGCGGCCAAGATTGAAGTTATGATTCAGGAAGAGATCGAAGCCTTCCATTCCTGGCTTAGAATGATGGGTGTGAGACCGGCGATCCGGGCACTTCAGGATAAGGCGAGCAGCATTCATGAAGAAACGTTAACGAGCCTGTTCAACAAGCTGCCTGAGCTGGATGAACGTCAGCGGAAAGTCATCCGTCGTCTGACCAAAAGCATCGTAAACCAGATGATGCATGACCCGATTAACCGGATCAAGGAAATGACAGGCGGCAAGCATGGAACGGAAGCGCTGGATTACTTTACCCATATCTTTGCCCTGGAGGAGCTGATCCAGGAGAACGAACAAGGTGCAGCCAGCCGCTCGAAGCTGAATGCCAAAGCTTCTTCTGCACAAGCCGTATCCTCAAACACTGCGGATGCACAGGCGGAGGAGAAACCGGTCAAGGTGTCTCTGTCCCCGGCCACGCTGTAAGGTGGTGAGCGGCGATATGCTGTTAAACCTCATTTATAATACCGGCATTTGTATCTATGCCCTGAGCCTTCTGTTTTATATCTCGGATTGCGTATCGCGCAATCCGGTGGCGAAGCGGATAGGCACAGGGCTTCTTGTCATTACATCGCTGCTTCTGGCAGCGGGCATCGGCTTGCGGGCGATGACCGAGGGACATTTTCCGGTATCAACGCCTTCGGACTTTTTGCTGCTGCTGGCGTTCAGCATCGCTGTTATATCATTGGCATTTCACTGGCTGAACAAATCCGAGTATGCGATTCTACTGATGAATATCGTCGGTTTTGCCGTCATGCTGCTTAATCGGCAGTGGATCTCGGAGGGAAACAACGTATTGACGAGCTGGGAGACCGAGCAGCGCTTGCTGCTGTTGCATATCGGGCTGGCCAGTATCAGTTTTGCCGCGCTTACGGTCGGTGCGGTGTTTGCGGCCATGTATATGTTCCTGCACCGGAAGCTGAAGGTGAAGCAGTGGAATGATACAATTCGCCGTCTGCCCAGTCTGGAGATGCTTGATCTGTACAGCTACCGGGCGCTGATCATTGGAACATGGATATTGGTCGGCTCACTTGCGCTGGCTGTGGTGTCGGTAGCCTCTGCAGGGCGCTGGTCTCTGCTGACGGATATCAAGGTGCTGACAACGCTGATTGCGCTTGGGATGTATATGGTTTATTTTATGAAGCGAAGGCTGTGGAAGTATACGGGGAAACAAGCAGCGTTATGGGCATTGGTAGGTTATGGATTCATCGTTCTGAACTTTTTCCTGAATGCCTGGTCCAATTTTCACAGCTGGGCGGGAGTGTGATGATAGATGGCTTATGAGCTTCCGGTGATGCTAAACTGTGAAGGAAGGCTCTGTCTGATTATTGGCGGCGGGAAGGTGGCGGAGCGCAAAGCTTCTGCATTGCGGGAGGCGGGGGCAAGGCTGTGTGTGATCAGCCCCTTGCTCAAGAGCGCCCGTCTCGCCGGGTGGGCAGATGACGGTTCTATTGAATGGAAGGCCCGGGCCTACAGGGAAGGCGACCTGAACGGGGCCTTTCTTGTGCATGCGGCGACGGATGCCCCCGACGTAAACGCCAAAATTGCGGCGGATGCGGATCGGCTGGGCATTCTTGTGAATGTGGCGAGCAAAGGCAGCTCCGGGTCATTTACCAATCCCGCGGTGCTTCGGCGGGGAAGATTGACTGTGGCCATCGCGACTTCAGGAGCTGGACCGATGGCTTCCGTAACGATCAAGGAGCAGCTGGAGCATCAGTTCGGGGAGGAATATGAAGCGTATCTTGATTTCCTATATAGGATGCGTACCGCTATTAAAGATGAGGTGGAGTTGCCGGAGCAGCGAAGACGTTTGCTCCACAAGCTGTACCGCCTGGATATACTCGAGGAGATTCGGCGGGGGGACAATGCCAATGCCCCGTGGGACCCGGATAAGATCAAGCAATGGATTGAACAGAATCGGGAGGAATAGATATGACGCGAACAATTGTAGTGGGCAGCAGGCAAAGCGCGCTTGCGCTTACCCAAACCGGGCACGTGATTGATGATTTGAAACGGATCGCGAAGGAGCAAGGGCTGGAATACGAATTCGAAGTGAAGAAAATTGTCACGAAGGGAGACCGCATTCTGGATGTGACATTGTCCAAGGTCGGAGGCAAAGGCTTGTTTGTCAAAGAGATTGAGCAGGCTATGCTGGACGGCGAGATTGATATGGCCGTCCACAGCATGAAGGATATGCCGTCCGTTCTGCCGGAAGGGCTTACGTCCGGTGCGGTGCCTGTGCGGAAGGATCCGAGAGACTGTCTGATCTCCAAGGTCGGTGGAACCCTTGATGATCTTCCGCAAGGCGCGAAAGTCGGGACAAGCAGCCTTCGTCGCTCAAGCCAGCTTAAGGCTTACCGGCCTGACCTGCAGGTTGAATGGATTCGCGGGAATATCGATTCCCGTCTTCGCAAGCTGGAGGAAGGCGAGTATGATGCGATTATTCTTGCTACAGCAGGCCTGCAGCGGATGGGCTGGGAAGACAGGGTGACTTCTTATCTGCCGGTGGAGATCAGCCTGCCTGCTGTCGGACAAGGGGCGCTTGGCATTGAATGCCGCGAGGATGACCAGGAGCTGCTGCAGCTGCTCGCGTTATATAACGATGAGGCTACGGCACGGACGGTGGCGGCAGAGCGAAGATTTCTGAGCGAGCTCAATGGCGGCTGCCAGGTGCCGATCGGAGCTTATGCCGTGCTGAAAACCGGGGATTCCCTTGGAGACGGAAACATCATACAATTAACAGGAATGGTTGGCTCACCGGAAGGCGATATCATCCTGAAGGAATGTGCGGAGGGAACGGATCCCGAAGCGCTCGGGATGGAAGTGGCTGAGAAGCTGAAGGCCAAGGGAGCGGAGAAGATACTGGCGCAAGTTAGGGGATGATCGGATGGCTGGCAAGGTGTATTTGGTAGGTGCAGGACCGGGGGATGCCCGGCTGATCACGATCAAAGGCAAGGAATGCATTGAGAAGGCGGATGCCATCGTTTATGACAGGCTGGCTAGTCCGCGGCTGCTCGGATGGGCAAGGCCGGGAACACAGAAGGTGTATGTCGGAAAGCTGCCGGACAGGCATACGATGAAGCAGGAGGAAATCAATCGTTTGCTGGCCGACCTTGCCCTTGAAGGGAAGGTTGTGGTGCGGCTGAAGGGCGGAGATCCTACCATTTTCGGCCGGGTCGGAGAGGAAGCCGAGCTGCTGCGGCAGCTGGGCATTCCTTATGAGATTGTCCCGGGGATCACCTCGTCGATCAGCGTTCCGGCGTATGCCGGTATTCCGGTTACGCATCGTGATCTTGCCTCCTCCCTGTCAATTATTACGGGGCATGAGAGCCCGGACAAGCTGGACCGAATGATCCAGTGGGACAAAGTGACGAACGCCACTGGCACGCTGATTTTTATGATGGGCGTTGCGAAAATCGGTTACATCAGCCAGCAGCTGATCAAGCACGGCAGATCGCCGGCTACGCCGGTTGCGTTGATCCGGTGGGGCACACGGGCGGAGCAGGATACGCTGGTGGGCACGCTGGCGGATATCGAGGAGCGAGTGAAGGCGGCTGATTTTCAGCCGCCTGCCGTTATCGTTGTAGGCGAGGTGGTGCATCAGCGAGAGAAGCTGCAATGGGCGGAGCATCTGCCGCTGTTCGGCAAACGCATCCTGGTTACGCGCGCGCGCAGTCAGGCCAGCGCGCTCGTATCCCGAATCGAGGAGCTCGGCGGTGAGCCGTACGAGTATCCTGTCATTGACACCGTTATGCCGGATTCGGAGGAAGTGCTAAGCGGCGTGAGACATGCGATGGAAGAGCTCGGTACATATGATTGGGTGTTCTTCACCAGCGTAAACGGCGTCGATTATTTCTTCCGGCATTTGAAGGCATGCGGCAAAGATATCCGCGCGCTGGCATCAGCGCGGATCGTGGCCGTGGGGCCTGCTACGGGAGAGGCACTGCGGGAGCGGGGCATCGCTGCGGAGGTGCTTGCCGAACGCTTCCAGGCCGAAGGGCTGATTGATGCGTACGGGCCAGTGCTTGCTCCCGGGCAGCATGTATTGCTGCCGAGAGGAGACAAGGCCCGCCGCTGGCTGCCGGAGAAGCTGGCAGCGCTTGGGCTGCACGTAACGGAAGCGGTGATGTATGAAACGGTGCTTGTCGGTGAACATGATGACGAGCTGATGAAGCTGCTCATGGAAGGGGCGGTGCATGCGGTAACGTTCACCAGTTCCTCGACGGTGACCAACCTGCTTCAAGCGCTGAAGAGCATGGGGGTCGAGCGTCCGGCGGAGCTGCTGCAATCATCGAGCATTTTCTGCATCGGTCCTGTGACGGCGAAGACTGCCGAGGATGCCGGACTGCAAGTGAGCAGAACGGCCGATGAAGCTACCATCGACAGTCTCGTGCAGGCGCTGTGTGAATGGAATGCAGATAATCCGAGACGCCTTCAGGCGCTGGAGAAGCTCAACCTATAACGGGAGCGGGCAGCGCGCTATGGCATGTGAAATATAAATCAACATCTTTTGGAGGTATAACCAATGGCTTTTCCTATCGTACGCCACCGCCGGCTGCGCCAAAATGCCGGCATTCGAAGCATGGTCCGCGAGACGGTGCTGCATGTTGAAGATTTGGTTCAGCCAATCTTTGTATCTTATGGAAGCGGGGTTCGCACGGAAATCTCCTCGATGCCGGGCGTGTTCCAATTTTCACTCGACACGCTGAAGGCAGAGGTAGACGAGATTGTATCGCTCGGAATTCCCGCCGTCCTTCTGTTTGGCATTCCGGAAACGAAGGATAGCGTAGGGACCTCCGGATTCGACGAAAATGGCATCGTGCAGGAAGCGACGCGGTTAATCAAGCAATGGTATCCGGATTTGACTGTGATTGCCGACACCTGCTTGTGCGAATTTACCGACCATGGCCATTGCGGTATGGTGCATACCTTTGAGCGGGACGGCCATGTCCATGGGGATGTGCTGAACGACGAATCGCTTGAACTGCTCGCTCGCACAGCGGTTTCCCAGGCGAAGGCCGGGGCCGACATAATCGCTCCATCCAATATGATGGATGGGTTCGTCCAGGCCATTCGCGCTGGACTCGACGAGGCCGGCTTCGAGAATGTACCGATCATGTCATATTCGGTCAAATATGCTTCGGCTTTCTACGGACCATTTCGCGATGCTGCAGATTCTGCGCCGCAGTTTGGCGACCGCAAAACCTATCAAATGGATCCGGCCAACGTCAGGGAAGCGCTGCGTGAAGCCGAATCCGACGTGCTGGAGGGGGCTGACATGCTGATGGTGAAGCCGGCTATGGCTTATCTTGATGTAGTCCGGCTGCTTCGCGATCAATTCGATCTGCCCATCGTCGCTTACAATGTGAGCGGGGAATATTCGATGATTAAAGCGGCCGCCCAGCAAGGCTGGATCAGCGAACAAGCGATTGTGATGGAACTGCTGACCAGCATGAAGCGGGCGGGTGCCGACATCATCATCACCTACTTCTCTAAAGATGCGGCCCGCTGGATGCGCTAGTGTCGTCGATGTAGTTCATTACTATTAGTACAGTTAGGAGTGCATGACATGAGTGAAGGTTTGCGTAAAGAGCAGCTGTCGCGTTCTGCTTTTGAAGAAGCGAAGCAGTATATTCCCGGGGGCGTCAACAGTCCGGTTCGGGCGTTCAAATCCGTCGGCTTGACACCGATCTACATGGATCGCGGGGAAGGCAGCCGAGTGTATGATATCGACGGAAACAGCTTTATTGACTATGTAGGCTCTTGGGGCCCGCTTATTATGGGACATGCCCATCCTGAAGTGGTTGAAGCGCTGAAGGAAACGGCGGAGAAGGGGACAAGCTTCGGTGCCCCGACCTTGCTGGAGACCGAGATGGCAAAGCTGGTTTGCGAACGGGTGCCATCGATTGAAGTCGTGCGCATGGTCAACTCGGGAACGGAAGCGACGATGAGTGCGATTCGTCTGGCCCGTGGTTATACTGGCCGGAGCAAAATTATTAAATTCGAAGGCTCCTATCATGGACATGCGGACAGTCTGCTCATTAAAGCCGGCTCGGGCATCGCTACATTGGGACTTCCGGACAGCCCCGGCGTGCCGGAAACGGTTGCGGCGAACACCATCGCCGTGCCTTACAACGACCTGGAGTCGATTCAGCTGGCGTTTGAGCGTTTCGGCGAGGAGATTGCGGCTGTTATCGTGGAACCGGTGGCGGGCAATATGGGCGTTGTGCCTCCGGCGGAAGGCTTCCTGGAAGGACTGCGCAAGCTGACTTCGGATTACGGCAGCCTGCTGATTTTTGATGAGGTGATGACCGGATTCCGCGTAGGGCTTCATAGTGCACAAGGGCGCTACAATGTTACGCCGGATTTGACCTGTCTTGGCAAGGTGATCGGCGGCGGGCTTCCGGTCGGCGCATATGGCGGCAAGCGTGAGATTATGGAGCAGATCGCTCCGGCAGGGCCAATTTACCAGGCGGGAACGCTGAGCGGCAATCCGCTGGCGATGGCGGCAGGCTACACGACGCTGAAGCTGCTGACGCCTGAAGTATATGACCGCCTTGAGAGATTAGGTGCAAGACTCCAAGCAGGAATCGAGCAAGGGGCGAAGGAGTTTGGCATCCCGATGTCGGTGAATCGGGTCGGCTCCATGGTGTGTCCGTTCTTCACCGATACCCCGGTAGTGAACTTTGATACCGCCAAGACAAGCGATCTTGACATGTTCCGCCGTTACTTTGCATTGATGATTCAAGAGGGCATCAGCGTGCCGCCGTCACAGTTTGAGGGCATGTTTATTTCCGGCGTCCACACCGAGCAGGATATCGACGCTACGATTGAAGCATGCACTCAGGCGTTCCGAAGCTTATGAGCTATCAGGGAAGCTGGGATAAACGGGGGGAGTGGCTGGAGCTAATCCCCGGCAAGTCCATCGCGGGCCAGGCAGACCGGGAAGAGGCGGCTCGTCAGTGGCTGCTGGAAACGGTAGGCATGCCTGAGAAGCTGTACCGCAAGCTCCGTCATGAGCGGGGGATCGAGTGGAGAGGGGATCGGCTGCGGCTGATCCTTTTTCCGTATCGTGAGTATGGCGTGGAGCCTGTATGGCATGAGCTGGAGGTGCTGTATGAGGATGATTTCTGTCTGGTGGCGAACAAGCCTGCCGGGATCAATGTCCACGGAGATAGTACCGGGGGGGAGGAACTGACCCTGAACCATGCGGTTGCGGCGTACTATCAGGCTTCCGGCCTTCATACGGCCGTCCGTCCTATCCATCGGCTTGACAAGGATACAACCGGACCGGTGCTCTATGCGAAGAATGAATATGCGCAGCTCAAGCTGGATGAGGACATGCGTGAGAAAAAAATCGCCCGTATCTATGCGGCCATCGTTCAAGGACAGGTGCAGGATGGATTGACGACGATTGATCTGCCGATCGGTAAAGACCGGCATCACCGCAGCCGTCGCCGAGTGTCTCTCACCGGGCAGCAAGCGGTAACGCATATCTTGTCGGTAGAAAGGAGCCGCGGCGTCAGTCTGCTGCGGCTGCGGCTGGAAACCGGCAGAACGCATCAGATTCGTGTGCATATGAGCCACATGGGACATCCGCTGATTGGAGATTCGCTGTATGGCGGCAATGCCAAACCGTTCGGCAGACAGGCGCTGCATGGTGAACGCTTGATCTTCGCTCACCCGTTAACCGGAGAGCAGATTGAGGTGTTAGCTCCGTGGCCGGAGGATATGTTACGGCTGAAAGAGGACAGCTTGTTTCTTTCCTAGTTCTATCGTCAAAAAAGTCATGCTCTTCTATTTTCGGCATATAGATAAGTTGAGTGGCAAAAATGGGCTCATGCCGTGAGGGACAGCTTCACGGATAGTATATGCCGAAAGGAGGACATTCCCGTGTTTGACCAGTCCTACGGATTGCGGTTTGATATTTACGAAAGAATCAATTTAGCGGAAGATTTGCCGGGAATCGATGAACTAGAAGAGGCCGAATTGATCCCTCACATTCAGGTGATCAGCCAGCAGGACCAGGCGACGCTTCGAGGCCATTTGCTATTGGCCGGATTGTATAAAGGCGATAGTGAAGCGGGGGAAACGGAGCCGCTGGAGCATTGGATTCCGGTTGAAATTACCGTGCCTCTAAACCGCGTGTCTTCGCTGGATGACATTGCTGTTGAGATCGAGAATTTCGATGTGGATCTACTGTCCAAACGCAGCCTTAACATTACCGGCGTACTGTCATTGAAAGGCATTCAGGCTGCTGCGAAGCAGACGCGCGAAGCTTCCTGGAGCGGCGAGGAATTTACCGTGGTACATGCTCCCGACCAAGCAGAGCAGGAGGCAGCTGAGACCTACTTGAAGCTAAGCCAATTCGATTCAGAGCCGGGCTCTTCATCTGCTGCATCACAGCCTGAGGCGGGACACGGCGAACCGATTCACGACCGTGTTATTGAGGCTGAACCTGCCGGAGAGAACCGCACCGATCAATATTTGGCTTCCTGGGCCGAGTATGAGCGTCAGATTCGTCTGCAGGCAGAGCAGGAAGGACAGCAAATACAGGCTGGCAGCGGTGGAATACCGGCTTGGCCTGAGGTGGATCAATCGTTTGAGCAGGCAGCTCAAGCTCAGGCAGCTCAGGAAGAAGAGGCAAGCCGGGCAGAACCGTTTGGGGAAGCCGCGCAGCCAACAGAAGCTTTTGCCCAGAATTTCGGCGATGCAGCGGAGCCTGCCTTACATAAGGAGGGGGCTGCCGAACCTGAAGCTGAGCCGTCATTCCCGAGTGTATGGCAGTTTGAGCGCGGGGCTCAACCTGAGCAGGCGCCGGAAGAACAAGCCTCCGTTTTTCCTGGCTTAACCGATCGCCAGCCGGAATCGGATCAGCTGCCAGTGCTGGAGTCGAGTCAGGCTGAAGTGAACCAGTCGCTGGAGGCCTATTCGGCTGATAACAGCGCCCCGGAAGCATCTTCGATTCAGGAGGAAGAGGTTCAAGCCAGACCTGAACCGAAGGTAGCCTTCACCACGAAGACGAGCGACAAGCCAAGCGGTGAAAACCTGGGCTTCTCCTCGCTGCTGCAATCGAGCCGGACCGTTCAGGATCAGGACGAAGCGCTGGCCCGTGAAGAGGAAGAAATGGTGGAGGAAACGGCGGAGACATCGGCAGCGGAGGATGTGCAGTGGAAGAGCCTGTTTTTGGGCAGCAGACAGGAAGAATCGCCGTTCCGCAAAGTAAGAATGTGCATCGTGCAGCGTGAAGAGACGCTGGAGCTGATTGCCGAGCGCTATCAGTTAACGCCGCGGGAGCTGCTGCTGTATAACCGGATGTCCGAGCAAACAATCGAAGAAGGTCAGGTTTTATATATCCCTCAGTAATAGAAGTCACACCATATGGGGGAGCGCCGCACAGCAGCAGGTCAAGGGGATAGGCTCCTTGGTCTGCTGCTTGCTGCATTTGCGCACGAGGCTCCTGATGCAAGTGCCGCATGAAAATGTCTAGATTTGTCGGATAGAGGCATATATGGCCAGGAAGATGATTATCGCTATTTTTACATAGGTATACAGAGCTTTGGGCTCGGAAATACTCGAAATATTGACTATATGGAACAAGCACGTTAATATTGGAATATAATGAAGCACAGAAGTTTCAAAGAATAATGACGATGAACGGGAGAAGTAGGAAGG
Organism: Paenibacillus campinasensis; assembly: GCF_002272015.1. Classification (GTDB taxonomy): domain Bacteria; phylum Bacillota; class Bacilli; order Paenibacillales; family Paenibacillaceae; genus Paenibacillus_AQ; species Paenibacillus_AQ campinasensis. The sequence goes on from NZ_NPBY01000083.1 coordinate 23,666, forward strand.
CTGACCTTCAGAGAGCGGGATTGTGTACGCTGTGAGATTCCGCAGGCAACGGCTTTTGCGAACAGTCACCCGGGAGTTGCATGCTTGAATCGTAGTACATGGCGGAAGTCCCGTCCGTGAGTGTAGAGCATGCCGGCTGCAGCCGTTACCTGTATAAAGTGTCGTGTTGACAGTCTTTTAGTGGATAAGTCCAATCTTTGAAACGAAGTCACCGCGAAACAAAGGTGGTACCGCGAGAGCACAGTCTTTCGTCCTTTGAGGACGAAAGACTTTTTTTGTTTTTGCTTGCAGAAATGGTTCAGCCGGGCTTTATGAAAACATTTCAGCTTGGCAATGATGATTAACAATAACGGAGGTACAAACATGGAGCTCAAAGAAAATCAGGCAACAAACCAGATGCCGACGACGTATGATCCGAAGGCAGCTGAACAGAAATGGTATCCGTACTGGAAGGAAGGCGGCTTCTTTCGAGCGGGACAACGTCCCGACGCCAAGCCTTTTACGATTGTTATTCCCCCGCCTAACGTAACCGGGATGCTGCATATTGGCCATGCGCTGGACTTTACCCTTCAGGACATTTTGATCCGGGTGAAGCGGATGCAGGGCTATGATGCGCTGTGGCTGCCGGGATCGGACCATGCGGGCATCGCCACCCAGACGAAGGTTGAGCAGAAGCTTCGTGAGAGCGGAATCAGCCGTCATGATCTGGGACGGGAGAAATTCCTAGAGAAGGTATGGGAATGGAAGGGGCAGTATGCCGATACGATTCGTGAGCAGTGGTCGAAAATGGGGTTGTCTCTCGACTATTCCAGGGAGCGCTTCACATTGGACGAGGGATTGTCCAAAGCGGTTCGCGAAGTGTTTGTCAAGCTGTATGAGAAAGGCTTGATCTACCGCGGGAAATATATCATCAACTGGGACCCGGCAGCGCGCACGGCGTTGTCTGACATCGAAGTTGAATATAAAGAAGTGCAAGGGCATTTATATCACCTGACCTATCCGCTTAAGGACGGCAGCGGCAGCATTACGGTGGCGACTACGCGTCCGGAGACCATGCTTGGGGATACGGCCGTGGCCGTTCATCCGAAGGATGAGCGCTACAAGGATATGATCGGCAAGACGCTGGTGCTGCCGATTGTCGGCCGCGAAATTCCGGTTATTGCCGACGAATACGTGGAGAAGGAATTCGGCAGCGGTGCGGTAAAGATTACGCCTGCGCATGATCCGAACGACTTCGAGATGGGACTTCGCCACAATCTTCCGCAAATCATCGTGATGGATGAATCGGGTACGATGAATGAATTTGCAGGCAAGTACCAGGGGCTGGACCGCAGCGAATGCCGGAAGCAGATCGTGAACGATCTGAAGGAAGCCGGCGTGCTGGTGAAAATTGAGGATCACGTTCATCAGGTTGGCCATAGCGAGCGCTCTGGCGCCGTTGTTGAGCCGTATCTGTCCACCCAATGGTTCGTTAAAATGAAGCCGCTGGCCGAACAAGCCATTGCAGCACAGAAATCCGGGAAAGGCGTTCATTTTGTCCCGGAACGGTTCGAGAAAACATATCTGCAATGGATCGAAAATGTCCGCGACTGGTGTATTTCTAGACAGCTGTGGTGGGGACACCGGATTCCGGCGTGGTATTGCGAGGACTGCGGTGAGCTGCATGTGTCCCGCGAGGATCTCCAGGCCTGCTCGAAATGCGGAAGCAGCCAGCTGAAGCAGGATGAGGACGTGCTGGATACGTGGTTCAGTTCGGCGCTGTGGCCGTTCTCCACGCTGGGCTGGCCGGAACAGACCGAAGATTTCAAGCGTTATTACCCAACCGATGTGCTGGTAACCGGATATGACATCATTTATTTCTGGGTGGCACGCATGATTTTCACCGCGCTGGAATTTACGGAGCAGATTCCGTTCAAGGACGTGCTTATGCACGGTCTCGTCCGCGATGCGGAAGGCAAGAAGATGTCCAAGTCACTCGGCAACGGGGTTGATCCGCTGGATGTGATCGAGCGCTATGGCGCGGATGCGATGCGCTATATGATCTCTACCGGCATTACGCCTGGTCAGGATCTTAGATTCCGCTGGGAGCGTGTCGAGCAGGCGCGGAATTTTGCGAACAAGATCTGGAACGCTTCACGGTTTGCGCTGATGAACCTGGAAGGGTTCAAGGTGGAAGATATCGATATTTCCGGCGAGCTCGGCACAGCGGACCGCTGGATTCTTCACCGCCTGAACGAAACTTCACGCGACATTACGCGTCTAATAGATGCCTACGAGTTTGGCGAAACCGGTCGACTGCTCTATAACTTTATCTGGGATGATCTGTGCGACTGGTATATCGAGTTTGCGAAGCTGTCTCTTTACGGCGAGGATCAAGCAGCCAAGAAGAAGACTCAGTCCGTGCTTGTCTATGTTCTGGACCGGACGATGCGCTTGATTCATCCGTTCATGCCGTTCATCTCGGAGGAAATCTGGCAGCATCTGCCGCATGAAGGCGAAACGATCATGCTGGCGGCTTGGCCGGAGTATGACCCAGCTTTGGAGCATGCGGAGGCGGTGTCCGAAATGAACCTGCTGATGGACGTGATTCGTGCCGTGCGTAACATCCGCGCTGAAGTGAACGTTCCGATGAGCAAAAAAATCGAGCTGCAGCTGAAGCCGGTGGATGAGCATACCTACAACATTATCGAGCGAAATGCCGACTATATTCGTCGTTTCTGCAACACCTCGGACTATCGTTCCTCCGTTTCGCTGGAAGCGCCGGATAAAGCGATGACCGCTGTTGTCACAGGAGCAGAGCTGTTCCTCCCGCTGGCGGGTCTGATTGACATCGCCCAGGAGATTGCCCGTCTGGAGAAGGAAATCGAGCATTTGAACAGCGAAGTCGAGCGTGTTGAGAAGAAGCTGGGCAATCCGGGCTTTGTATCGAAGGCGCCTGCAAAGGTAATTGAAGAAGAACGTGCCAAACTGGCAGACTATTCTGACAAACGCAGCAAAGTAATTGCCCGCATCGAAGAATTGAGGGGCTAACGGATGACGAATCTTGACCAGAAGGTGAGAAATATGGTGGATCAATCCGGGGCTGTTACGACAGCCCCTCTTGAAAGCTATGAAGAGGCTGTGGCCTGGATCAATGGCCTGGTTTCGTTTGGCATACGTCCGGGAATGGATCGAATACAGTGGCTGATGGAGCGTTTGGGGCATCCCGAGCGCCGCTTGAAATTCATTCATGTTGCCGGCACGAACGGGAAGGGATCGACCTGTGCATTCCTGACCAAAGCGCTGCTGGCAGGTGGATTTACGGTAGGCACCTACACGTCACCGTATATCACGAAGTTTACGAACCGTTTCCAGTACAACGGCGAGGATATTCCCGAGGAGACGCTGCTGAAGCTGGCTAACCGGCTGCTGCCTCTCGTGAGCGAAGTGGCGGAGACAGAGCTTGGCTCTCCGACGATGTTCGAGGTGTCCACGGCGCTGGCCATTCTGTACTATGCCGAGGAGACCTACCCCGATGTGGTTGTGTGGGAAACCGGACTTGGCGGACGTCTGGATGTGACGAACATCGTTCATCCGATCGTGTCTGTCATTACAAACATCGGGATGGATCATACGGATGTGCTGGGAGATACAATCGAAGCGATCGCTGCGGAAAAGGCGGGGATTATCAAGCCTGGCGTTCCTGTCGTGAGCACTGTGACCCAGCCTGAAGCGATTGCCATACTGAAGGAAACAGTAGAGCGCAACCGCACGACCCTGTACCTGGCGGGTGAGCAGTTTACGTACGAGCGGCTGAATGGAGACGAGGAGGGACAAACGTTCCGGTTTGAAGGGCCGTTCCGCAGCTTGGAGCTGGACATCGCGATGCAGGGAGCGCATCAGTGCGCGAATGCGGCGCTAGCCATGATGACGCTGGAGGTGCTGCGACAGTATCTGGCTTTTATCATTGAAGAGGATGACCTAAAGCAGGGATTCAAGGATACCTTCTGGGCCGGACGGCTTGAACAGGTGATGTCATCACCGCGCATTGTCGTTGACGGCGCGCATAACCCGGAAGGGGCTGAATCGCTCGCCAATAGCCTGCCCCAGATCTACAAGTATCGAAAGCTCAACTTCATGATGGGAATGCTGGCAAATAAGCATCATGATTCCTATTTGCAGCATATACTGCCTATAGTGGATACGCTTATCCTGACTGAACCGGATTTCCGGAAAAAAATGGACGCCAAGGCGTTAGGAGACATCGCAGAGCAGTTAAGGGAGCAATATGCCAAACCGACACTGCAAATCATCGTAGAGCCGGATTGGAAAAACGCACTGGAGCAATTGAAGTCACGGACAGAAGCGGAGGACCTTGGGGTGGTGTCGGGCACGTTATATCTGATCGCCGACGTGCGTTCCAGCCTCCTGGGACTTTCCGATGCTGAAAAAGGTTGGTGAGATCTGTTGAATACATCAGAACATGTTCATTTTATCGGAATTGGCGGCTACGGGATGAGCGCCATTGCACGAGTAATGCTGGAAATGGGATATAAAGTCACGGGATCGGATGTGGCTTCTCAGGAATTGACAGAAAAGCTGGCGGCCAAAGGCGCCAAAATTTATATAGGACATACTGCGGAGCAGGTGCACGGTGCGGATGTGGTCGTTTATTCCACGGCGCTGCCTAAGGATAATGTGGAGCGGGTTGCTGCGGAAAATATGAACATTCCGGTCCTTCACCGCTCGCAAATGCTGGCCCGGCTGTTGAACGAGCGCAAAGGGGTGGCCGTTGCGGGAGCTCACGGCAAAACGACGACCTCCTCCATGATCGCCTTGGTAATGGAGGATTGCGGAGCCGATCCGACCTTCATCATCGGCGGAGAAATTATGAATGTAGGGACGAATGCCAAAGCGGGACAAGGTGAGCATGTGGTGGCTGAAGCTGACGAAAGCGACGGCTCGTTCCTGCAGTATCATCCGTGGCTCGGCATCGTGCTTAACATTGAAGCGGACCACCTGGAGAACTACGATGGCGACTTTGATCGTCTGAAGTCCGCTTACGTTCAATTTTTGGGACAAATCAAGAAAGATGGTACGGCGGTGGTCTGCGCGGATGATGAGAATATCCAGGCCATATTGCCAGACCTGAATTGCAGTGTGACGACGTATGGCATTCACTCTGATGCCGACTATACGGCCACTGACCTTGTGCTTGGCGACCGCCAGGTGAGCTTCACCATGCTCCACCGGGGGCAGAAGCTGGGAACGATCGAGCTGTCTGTGCCGGGCAAGCATAATGTATATAATGCCATGGCCACGGTCATCGCTTGCATGAAGGCGGGAATTTCCTTTGAGTCGATTGTGCAGTCCATCGTGAAGTTTAACGGGGCTAAACGGCGCTTTCAGGTGCTGGGAGAATCGAAAGGAATTCTCGTTATCGACGACTATGCGCATCACCCGACGGAGATTGAGGCCACGATCAGCGCGGCCAAGGCTACAGGAAAACGGATTATAGCCGTTTTCCAGCCCCAGCGGTATTCCCGGACGTTCTTCCTGCTGGATGCCTTCAGCCGGGCCTTTAGCGAGGCTGATGAGGTGATCATCACCGACATCTACTCCCCGGCGGGGGAGAAGCAGATCGAAGGGGTAAGCTCTGCCCGGCTGGTGGAGCTGATCGTGCAGAACAGCAACAGCGGTGCCCGCTATCTGCCTACGAAGGAAGATGTGTTGAGCGATCTTGCAGGGCGTGTGAAAGAAGGGGATCTTGTGCTGACGATGGGTGCCGGCGACATTTGGAAAGTAGGCGCGGCCCTCGCGGATTCCATCAAATCCAAGAAGTAAGTGTTGAGTAAACGGCATGCTGATGCGAGTGCGCTGGCGGCCGCTTCACATCATCCGTACGACAACCCGTACCTCAGCTCATGAAAGAGCTGGCGTATGGGTTGTTTCTTTATTTGGACAATCGCGACTCATATGTTCCTCGGCCTTGTCATATAGCTAGGGTAGAAGGACAAGTGAGGTGGGTGTGTATGAACAAGGCGCGGATGACGATCCGTTTTGACCACGGTACCCCGAAGGAACGGAATAAGGATCATGACGAGTTTACGGAAGAGTACCTGCAGCCTGTGCCGAAATCCGTGCCGGAAGCGGGGATCGATTGGCTCCAGCCTGTTGGTTGGCCCGATAAGCCGCCGGAGGACAACGATGCGGACGAATGGAGCGGAAACGCTTATACAGGGAGAAGAAACGGACGGCTGGCAGAAGAGCGGCGGCGTATGGCCGAAGCTGATCGCAGCCCGGTGGATATTTCCGGGAGCAGATATGATGAATACTGGCATGACGAGTGGGACGAGAGCCGCTATGATGAGATAACGGATGTTCCCCATCCTATGGATCGCAGCGGGCATCATGCACCTCCCATCCTGCTCCCGGAGGACTCATCGGAGCAGGATGGGAGAAGCACGGCGTTTCAGGAGGACTCTCCACTATCCACTGAGGACTACGGCTATTACCGAAAGCGGAATCCGACCTCGTTCTGGAAGATGGCGGCCGCGGTGATGGGGGCTGTCATGACAGGGGTCATATTCGGTTACGCTGTGCTTTCATTTTTTGAAAGTGGAAGGATTGAAGAAGCCCCGGGACGTGACACAACGATCCAGGGAGAGGTCGCCCCTTCATCGGCCGCAGGTCCGGATAATCCGATTGGCGATGAAACTGCAGCAGGTCCGGATACGGGAGGTACGGCTGGGGAACAGTCAGGACAGACTTCAGGGATTCCGCCTGCCGAACAGACTGCCGGACAGACCTTCTATATGCTTCAATATGGCGTATTCAGCACGCCGGAGCGGGCCGAGCAGGCGAAACAGGAGCTGCTGCAAGCCGGCATTGCAGCAGGCGGGGATCCTGATGAGGAAAATCGGGTGTATGCGGGGATTTCACCAGACCGGGAGCAGGCCAAGCTGCTGAGTAACCAGCTGAAAAGCGAAGGGGTCGAGCTGTACGTTCGCGAGATGACGGTTCCTGGGGCGGCATCTGCCGTATTTGCGGGAGAATTGCCGAATGGCGAGGCTTATTTTGAATCAGGCGGGCAACTGGTGGCTGAACTCAGCGCGCTGTCGGCCACCCTGCTTGGACAAAGCGAACCGACGGTTGTCGAGGCAGGCGTCATGGATCGCATCACACAGCTGCATCAGCAATGGATCATGGCCAGCGGGTCTATGTCTGCAGGAGCGGGTCCTGAGGCGGGGGAGCTTATGCACCGGATGGAGCAGGCAATGAACAGTGCGATCATGGCCCTGTCGGAATACAACAAAAATCGATCCAAGGGGCATTTGTGGGAAATACAAACGGGTATGATGGACTATGTCATGGGCCAAAAGCGGCTCCTGCATGCCTTGTAGTATCAAGCTTAAACGAAATCCGGCCGGGAACTGGAAATAGTTGCCCTAGCCGGATTTCTGTTTGTATTGCTTATCGATTCAACGTATAATAATTAAGGTGTCAAATAATGGCGAGGGAAGAGGATGGATGAAGAAGAATACAGGAATCCTAATCTTGTTTTTGCTGCTCGGCTGGCTCACCGGAACATGGATAGCCAAGGCGCTGCAGCCCGTTAAAGCTCTATCATTTTTAACGGCTTCTACGCCTATTACATGGTCCCCTCGGGCTAACTTTGACATTATTCGCTACGATATCACGATTGAATTTGAGATTTGCCTGCTCGGCCTGATCGGCATTATTACAGCGATTTGGCTGTACCGCAGGCTTTGAAGACAAAGGAGACGAACCCCTTGAACGATAACAGCACACGTCGGATCATACTTGCCTCCACTTCTCCCCGGCGCCGGGAACTGCTGGCTTCGCTGCGTATACCGTTTGATGTTATGGCAAGTGAAGCGGACGAGAATACGCCGGATGACTGGTCTCCGGATCGGATTGTGGAGTCTTTGGCGCTCCGCAAAGCAGAGGCCGTATATGGCAGGCTGGCTGACGCTTCACAGGCCGGTATCGTTCTTGGAAGTGACACCGTTGTTGTACTGGATTCGGAAGTGCTCGGCAAACCGGTCGATGAAGAAGATGCGGCTGGCATGCTGAGCCGTCTGCAAGGGCGCGAGCATCTCGTGTATACCGGCGTTGCCTGTCTGGACCTGCTCTCAGGCGCAAGGCTTGTCCGTCACAGCGTCACCCGGGTGAAGATGAAGGCTTTAAGCCCGGAAGCGATCCGTGCGTATGTGAAGTCCGGCGAGCCGGCGGATAAAGCGGGGGCCTACGGAATTCAAGGGCTGGGAGCGACCATTGTGGAGCGCATTGATGGCGATTATTTTACGGTCGTCGGACTTCCGCTATCCATGCTGTCGGATATGCTCTCAGAGATGGGCATAGAGGTATTAACTGATCCGTAAGCGATAAGTGCCGGATACATCAGTCCGGTGCATTTTGTTTTTTTGTAGAACTAGGAAAAGAGGGGAACTTATGGAGTCGCCAACTGTACTGCTGCGCGACATCCCCCATGATGAACGACCTAGAGAACGCATGATGCGATATGGGGCGAGCGCTTTGAGCCATGCTGAACTGCTGGCGATACTGCTGCGGACGGGAACGCACCGGGAGTCTGCTGTACATATAGCCCAGCGGCTGTTGAAGGAGGCGGGCGGCATTCGGCAGCTCGTGGACCTGAGCATCGAGGAAATTACGCAAATTAAAGGAATCGGAACGGCCAAGGCGATCCAGCTGAAGGCCGGTGTTGAGCTGGGGCGGCGTTTGGCAGCCTCGAGAAATGTGGAGCCTGTCATCATTCGCAGTCCGCACGATGCGGCGGAGCTGCTGAGTGAACAGATGCGGTATCTCCAGAAAGAGCATTTTGTTTGTTTGTTTTTAAATACGAAAAATCACGTCATTGCCCAAGAAACGCTGTCCATGGGGAGCTTGAACGCTTCGATTGTGCATCCGCGCGAGGTGTTCAGAGCCGCGATCAAATGCAGCAGCGCTTCACTGGTCTGCGCCCATAATCATCCGAGCGGTGACCCAACGCCGAGTCCGGAGGATATTTCGATGACCGCTCGGCTGGTTGAGGCGGGCCGGATTGTCGGAATCGATGTGCTTGATCATTTGATCATCGGGGACGGGACATTTGTCAGTTTGAAGGAACGGGGCCTGATGTAATATAATAGTTCAGATTGAGAAGGAAAGGGAGATACAGCATGTTTGGTGGTTTTACGAAGGATTTAGGAATTGATTTGGGGACGGCGAATACGCTCGTCTATGTTCGAGGCAAAGGAATCGTCGTTAGAGAGCCCTCTGTGGTCGCTCTGCGTACAGATACAAAAAGCATCGAGGCGGTAGGTGAATCCGCCAAAAAAATGATCGGCCGTACGCCGGGCAACATTCGTGCCATTCGTCCGATGAAGGACGGCGTTATTGCCGATTTTGACACGACGGCAACGATGATCAAGTATTTCATCCGTCAGGCGCAGAAGCAGCGCTCGATTTTCCCGCGTCATCCGAACGTGATGGTGTGCGTGCCATCCGGTATTACTGCGGTTGAGCAGCGCGCCGTAGAGGACGCAACCAAGCAGGCGGGCGCACGCGAGGCCTATACGATCGAAGAGCCGTTTGCAGCCGCCATCGGAGCTGACCTGCCGGTATGGGAGCCGACAGGAAGCATGGTGGTGGATATCGGCGGAGGAACGACGGAAGTGGCTGTAATTTCCCTTGGCGGAATCGTAACCAGCCGCTCGGTTCGCGTTGCCGGTGATGAAATGGATGAGTCGATCATATCGTATATCAAACGGCAATATAATCTGATGATCGGTGAGCGTACTTCCGAACTGCTCAAGATGGAAGTTGGCTCTGCCATGCCGCTTGAAACGGTGGAAACGATGGAGATTCGCGGGCGCGATCTCGTAACAGGACTGCCGAAGACAATTACGATCACGTCCGATGAGATCAGCGAAGCGCTGGCAGATACGATCAATGCCATCGTGGATGCTGTTAAGGTCACGCTGGAGAAATGTCCGCCTGAGCTTGCGGCCGATATTATGGATCGCGGCATCGTACTTACCGGCGGCGGCGCTTTGCTCCGCAATCTGGACAAGTTGCTGGCCGAAGAGACCGGAATGCCGGTGATCGTTGCCGAGAACCCGCTCGACTGCGTAGCGATTGGCACTGGAAAAGCGCTTGAGAATATTCATCTGTTCAAATCCCGGAGCAGCTCTGCCGTGCGTTCGAAACGGTAGAAGGTACAGGGCATGTGTCAACCCTTGGTGGGAGAGAAAACAGTTAGGTTAGAGGGTGTTGCAACTGTTTAAGCTGCTAGGCAACAAACGATTATTTATTGCGCTTATCGGGCTGGTGGCGTTCATCGCCATAATGGGATTTACGCTCGGCCCGAGAGCCTCCTTGTCTTGGCCCGAGAAATTTATGAGGGACACGGTAGGTTTTGTGCAGAGCATCTTCTACAAGCCCGCTTCATATATAGCGGGCTTCTTTGAAGATGTGCGCAACATGAGGGAAATCTATGATGAAAATGAGAGGCTGAGAAAAGCGGTTGCTCAATATTCACGCGAAAGCGCTTCTTATAATATGATGAAGGCAAATTATGATGAACTTCAGAACATCATGAATTTCACGGAGCATCAGAAGCAGCGATACGAATATGTATACCGGGTCGCGCAGGTAATCAGTGTCAATTCGGATCCGAATAACAGAACCTTGGTTATTGATCTTGGTGAACGCGACGGGGTGCGTGTGAATATGTCCGTCACCTCGGTCGAAGGCATGGTGGGCGTCGTCAGCAGTGTCAGCAATTTCACGTCGACCGTCAAGCTGTTGACTGCAATGGATGAACAAGATCCGAACCCTCAACCGATTGCGGTTACCGCTGTCGGGAAGGAAACGGCGACGGCGGATCACAAGGCAACCTTTGGCATCATCGAAAGTTATAACGAGAAGACCGGTATGCTAGAGATGATGCGTATTCCTGAAGATGATCCGATCGAAGAGGGAGATCAGATTATTTCCTCCGGCATTGGCGGTTTGATTCCGCAAGGAATGATCATCGGCACGGTTGATGAAGTTAGAACGAGCGATTACGGTCAGACGCGCACGGCCTCTATCGTGCCAGCGGCCAGCTTCCAGGACTGGAAGCATGTGATCGTGGTGTTCACCCCAGAGGAGCCGGAGTGATATGAAACGCAAACAAGTGCTTTTTCTGCTTCTGTTCTTGCTGTTCATTCTCCAAGGCACGGTATTCTTCTGGCTGACGCCAAGCTCCTGGCAGCTTCAGATTTATCCGAACTTCGTATTTGTGGCGATATTGTTTGTCTCTGTCTATTATCATCGCCATACCGGACTCGTTCTTGGTCTAATATTCGGAATGATTCATGATGTAATCTATTATGGTGAAATGATCGGCACGTACTCGTTTGCCATGGGGGTATCCGCGTATATTATGGGACTTCTGTTCCAGATGCCGCGGGCCCCGCTGCCGATTATGATGACCGTCGTATTGCTCGGAAGCCTGTTGTTTGACAGCACATTGTTCGGGATCTACAAGGTGTTCAGCCTGAGCCAGTCTTCCTATGACTGGGCTTTGCTTCACCACATGCTCCCGAATCTCCTTGTTCATTTTGTCTTTGCTCTCATCATCTATGTTCCGCTTCGGAAGCAGCTGGAGATCATTGCGAAATCCAAGCGGAACCAGACATCCTGAACCATCCCCAAGACAATTTAACGAAGACTAGCAGGAACTTGAAGGTAGGAGCGCGAAGTGTATGAGGATGGGAGGGACAGGCTTATGGCTGTAAAATCCAATCATGTGACGATCAAGGGCGTAAAAGACGGCCTGGTATTCCTGCTTGATGATGAGTGTGAGCTTGAAGAGCTGCTTGGCGAGCTCCGTTACAAGCTGGAGCATAGTCATCAGAACATTTTGACAGGTCCCATTATTCATGTTGATGTCAAGCTGGGATCACGGCAAGTGACCGAAGAAGAGAAGCAGACCATTATTGATATATTAAAGCAGAAGGGAAATCTGCTGATTCGCAACATTGAAGCACCGCCGTCCGACTCCGAGGAGGAGAAGGCCGGAGGGCTGACCTTGAAAACAGGCATGGTGCGTTCCGGACAGGTGCTTCATCATGACGGAGACCTGTTGTTTTTGGGTGACGTGAATCCCGGGGGCACCATTACGTGTACCGGTGATATTTACATATTGGGAGCGCTGCGCGGCACAGCGCATGCCGGTATCGACGGCAATGAAGATGCGATAATCGCGGCGTCCTATTTTGCCCCCACCCAGCTGCGTATTTCCCAAATGATCAGCAGACCGCCGGACGAATGGGAAACACGGGAGACGGTTATGGAGTTTGCTTATTTAAAGGACGGAAGTATGGAGATTGACAAAATCAGTAACATAGCGCGCTTGGGCCGGGATTTTAATGTGTTTAAAGGGGTGTAGAACATGGGAGAGGCAATCGTCGTAACCTCAGGAAAAGGTGGCGTTGGCAAAACAACGACATCTGCGAACATCGGCACAGCTTTGGCACTGCTCGGAAAAAAGGTATGTTTGGTTGACACGGATATCGGCCTTCGTAATCTGGATGTTGTGATGGGTCTTGAGAATCGGATCATTTACGATCTATGTGATGTTGCGGAGGGACGGTGCCGTCTCAATCAAGCGCTTATCAAGGATAAACGGTTTGACGAGCTGTACATGCTTCCGGCTGCACAGACCAAGGACAAAAACGCAGTATCTCCGGAGCAGGTCAAAGATATCATTCTGGAGCTGAAGAAAGAGTTTGAATATGTCATTATCGATTGTCCGGCCGGTATTGAGCAAGGATTTAAAAATGCGATTGCCGGCGCTGACAAAGCGATCGTGGTAACTACACCGGAGAATGCGGCTGTTCGCGACGCCGACCGAATCATCGGCCTGCTGGAAAGCTCGCAAGTCGAATCGCCGAAGCTGATCCTCAACCGGATTCGCCCGAACATGGTTAAATCGGGGGACATGCTGGACATTGAGGATGTGCTACAGGTGCTGAACATCGATCTGATCGGGATCGTGCCTGATGATGAGATGGTCATTAAGGCTGCCAATTCGGGGGAGCCTACGGTGATGAATCCAAGCTCTCAGGCTGCGATTGCTTATCGGAACATCGCACGCCGGATTTTGGGCGATACGGTCCCTTTGATGCAGATTCATCAGAAGCAGGGGATGTTCACCCGATTCAAAAAGTTTTTCGGAATGTAACCAACACAAGGGAAAACCGGTGCCGGCCTGGCATCGGTTTTTTTGTGCGTGTTCATTGTTCGTTGGGCTGCCTGGCAGGTTATGGCCGCGGATTTTCATGCTGACCGAGGCGTAGGGCTTGTTCTAAACATCTTTCATGAATTCATAGGATAGAGTAAAACAAGCCCCAGGGGGTATGGAGCATGGATATAAAATCATCGGTAAGACACCGTAGAGAGGCGCGGATTCGCGAGCTTCTGGAAGGAGGTGCGGGCCAGGATGACGGATTCGAGCTCACGCCCACGGTGCGAGATCATTCGCAGGAGCCGGGGCAGAGAACGAGCGGCGTCCGCGCCGGACAAGAGGCGCCGAGCCCGCGACCGGGCGGCAGACTGGAACCGCTTGCGGCAGGGGATGAGCCTGATCCGGAGAAGCTGTGGAAGCAGCGGTACCGCAGCTGGTACGGACCGCCCGGCGCGGATCCCGAGGACCCCGGCGAGCCCCCTCGCAGAGCCTCGTTTATGAACAGTCTGCTTCGCAGGCTTGTCGTCAGCACGCTCGTGTTCGGGCTCGTATGGGGAGTGTTTAACATACAGCATCCATGGGCCGTGCGCGCGCAAGCTTTTGTTATCGAAAGCCTGAGTCGTGAGATGGATTTCCAGGCTGCGCAGGCGTGGTATGAGGACCATTTTGGAGGCGCGCCTTCCTTTATCCCGATTTTTGGCCAGACGGAAGGATCATCCACCAAGGTGAATGCACACTCGACGCTTGCAGCGCCGCTGGAGGGGCGACTCGTGCAATCATTTGCTGTGGATCTGAAAGGAATTGTACTGGAGGCAACGGGGGGATCGCTGGCTAACCGTGAGGTCCGCAGCATTGAAACCGGCCGTGTGCTTGAGGTGAAGGAGACGCCGGATAACGGCTATACGATTGTGATTCAGCATACCGGTGAGCGAAGAGCGATGTACAGCAGGCTCGGAGAAACGCATCTAAAGGTGAATGATTGGGTGGAAGGCGGAGAGGTTATCGGCATCTTATCCTTATCGGAAGCAGGCGGGCTGCCGGCGCTGTATTTTGAGCTGAAAGAAGGGAACCGGAGCGTCGATCCGGCGGAAGTGATTCCGTTTGATTAACATTAGAGGAACGGTCATTTCACTGCATCCTCTTTTTGTGCTTGTGATGCTGGCTTCCGTCATTACCGGGCGATTTCTCGAGCTGATCACCTTGTTTATTATCGTTTTTATCCATGAGCTTGGCCATGCCTTTGCCGCAGCGGCGCTGGGCTGCAAGGTCCGTTCAATTCAGATGCTTCCCTTTGGCGGGGTCGCTGTCATTGAAGAAAACGGAGGGATGACAGCGCTGAAAGAAATAACGATTGCGCTGGCAGGGCCGCTGCAAAATGTGATCATGATCGGTCTTGCGCTGCTGTACAAAACGCTGGGCTTAGGCGAGGCCGCGTTTCTTGACTATATCATTCAAGGCAACATGATGATTGCGTTATTCAATCTGCTGCCGGTGCTCCCGCTGGATGGGGGGAAAGTGCTGCAGGCCGCGATCAGTCTGGTCGCTCCCTATCACGCGACACTATTATGGGCATCCCGCATCGGCATAGTGTTCAGTCTGATCATGGTTGGATACAGCCTGTTGCCGCTCCTGAACGGAGGAGGCATGCAGCTCAACCTGCTGATGATTGGTATGTTTCTCGCTTATTCCAATATAGAGGATCTTCGAAATGTCCATTACCGTTTCTTAAGGTTTCTGGTTCAGCGCAGCGAGCTGTATGAGCAGAGTCCGGAAAGCATCGGTACTGCCCAGCCGATTGTTGCCGATTCTGCGAAACCTTTGAGCGATATTATGCGTCTATTTAAGCGAGAGAAATATCATCTGATTTACGTGATGAACCGAAGAGGAAGCTTAATGGCAGTGGTGCCCGAACAGCGGGTTATCTCTTCTTTTTTTTCTACTCAAGATCCGCTCTTATATTCATAATACAAGAAGTTGTCAGAGGAAGACGCTAGCCTCTCGCAAGCGGATGTTATTCGTTCGTAACGGCTCTGTTTGTGATAGGATAGAAGGATAGGAGTGTCTTCCATTGAAGAGGTGAAGCCATGAAGCAAATGTTAGTACACTGCCACGACGATACCGTTCAGATGGCTCTCATTGAAGATGGGAAGCTGGTGGAATACGCGGCCGAACGCAGCCGCCAGCAAAGCATCGTGGGCAGTTTTTACCTGGGGAAGGTCGTTAATGTGCTGCCTGGCATGCAGGCGGCTTTTGTAGATATCGGATTGAAAAAAAATGCGTTCCTGTATGTGGACGATGTGCTGCATCCACATCTGGAGAAGCAGCCGAAGCCCAAACCATCCATCTCGGAGCTTCTTCATGTCGGCCAGGAAGTAATGGTGCAGGTCATGAAAGATGCGAGGGGAGGCAAGGGCCCGCGGATTACGACGCATTATTCGCTCCCGGGGCGATGCACCGTATATATGCCAACCGCAGACTATGTGGCTGTCTCCAAAAAAATTCAGAGCGAGGGGGAACGCGATCGTCTGAGGATGATCGGGGAGCGTCTGAAAATGGGGGAAGAGGGGTTCATTATGCGGACGGTTGCCGAGGATGAGCCGGAACAGACGATATTAAACGATCTGGAATATCTCCGAGAGGAGTGGGAGATGATTCAGAGCAAAGCGTCGCGCGCTGCTGCACCGGCGCTGCTGCACCGGGATCTTGGCATTTTGCAGCGGTTTATTCGCGACATGTTTGACCCGGACTCCGATGAACTGATCATTGATGATGAAGCCAAGGGGGCGGAAGCAGCCGTCTATTTGAAAGACAGGGTCAACGAAGGGGAGCCCAACGTACAGCTATATAGGGATGCTATGCCTCTGTTTCAGCGGTATGGCGTGGACGAGCAATTGAAAATGCGTTTCTCGCGTAAAATCATGCTGCCAGAAGGAGTTGCAGTCGTCATTGACCACACCGAAGCGATGACCGTCGTCGATGTCAATACCGCCAGATTTATCGGCGGAGACAACTTTGAGGAGACGGTGCTGCGCGCCAATCTGCTTGCCGCTGAAGAGATTGCCGGGCTGCTTCGTTTGAGAGACATCGGGGGCATCATCATGATTGATTTCATCGACATGGATAGAGAAGAGCACCGGCAGCAGGTTACGGCAGCGATCGAGAAGGTGATGGCCAAGGATCGGTCCAAAAGCTACATCGTAGGCTGGACGAAGCTGGGGCTGCTTGAAATGACGCGAAAAAAAGCAAGGGAAAGCGTCTTGCTTCTCTCGTACAAGCCGTGCCCGGCCTGTGGCGGCAGGGGTGTGGTAGAGGGATAATGTGTTGACTGGCAGAGTGGTATGTGCTATCATCATTGAGTATGTGTTTAGTGATCTTGCTGCACATGCTGTAACCGCTCCGGTTGGGTTCACAAGGACATTCACCCTGAGGGCGTGAGTGGACACCTGAATCAGGCGAGTCTGAGACATAGGGAGGTGCAAGCAAATGTACGCTATTATCGAAACTGGTGGTAAACAATACAAAGTTCAAGAGGGCGATGTATTGTTCATCGAGAAGCTGAATGCTGCTGACGGTGAAAGTGTAACTTTCGACCGTGTACTGGCCGTTTCCAATGAGAACGGTTTGGTAGCAGGTACGCCGGTTGTTTCCGGAGCATCTGTAACAGCGAAGGTAGAGAAGCACGGTAAAGGCCAGAAGGTCGTTGTATATAAATACAAACCGAAGAAAAACTACCACAAGAAGCAAGGCCATCGTCAGCCTTACACTAAAGTCGTAATCGAGAAAATCCAAGCGTAAGAAGGTGCAGTAATTGATTACTGTACACATATTGCGATTGGACGATAACCGGATTCACGGTTTTCAGGTTGAGGGCCATGCCGGTTATGCCGATCCGGGCGAAGATATCGTATGTGCTGGCGTGTCCAGCATTACGGTGGGGACGGTTAATTCGATTGAGGCGCTTACCGGAACCGTGATGAGAACCCGGATGAAGAATGGCTTTTTAAGCGCATCGCTTCCGTCTGTGGTGGAGGAATCCGCAGCTAGCCAAGTTCAGCTGCTTCTCGAATCCCTGGTTGTTATGTTGCAAGGAATTGCTGATTCATACGGCGAGTATATTCAAATACAAGATATGAAATGACTTTAAGAAGGAGGTAGGCCACATGTTGAAATTGGATCTTCAGTTATTCGCATCGAAAAAAGGTGTAGGTTCCACGAAGAACGGTCGTGACAGTGAAGCGAAACGTCTTGGTGTGAAACGTGCGGACGGTCAAGTCGTGACTGGCGGCAGCATCTTGGTTCGTCAACGCGGAACGAAAATTCATCCAGGTACAAACGTGGGTATCGGTAAAGATGATACTTTGTTTGCGAAAGTTGATGGCGTTGTTAAATTCGAGCGTCTGGGTCGCGATCGCAAGAAAGTGAGCGTCTACCCGGTTGAAGTTGCTCCTGTAGCAGCAGCCGTAGAAGCCTAATTGGTTGAATATTGCTTACAGAAGAAGCCTTTCGGCATCGTGCCGGGGCTTCTTTTTTGTAGAATCGGGAAAAATGCTGGCGTAGGGATGAACGCGCTTTACGGACTGTGATATACTTGGACTTGGTGAATGTAACCAATTGCTGTTGAAAGACGAGGAGAGGCGATGAAATCCTTGAAATGGATCGCGGTCGGAGCCGGTTTAACGTCTGTAATCCCTGTAGCTTGGATGGTTTGGAAGCCGTCATTAACAGCGGGAGTGGTATGCATAGCTTGGGCTGCGGCTGCCTCAATCGCATCCGCCTGGAGCGCTCGCAAGCTTGGCGAACGCAGACAGCAGGCTGCCGTATGGCAGGTTGAGCAGACGGCGATACAGATGCTGAATCACCATCGGCATGACTGGATGAATGAATTGCAAATTTTATATGGCTATATTCGACTGGGGAAGCATGATAAATCGGTACAGTGTGTGGAAAGAATAAAGGAGCGGATGCAGCAGGACAGCAAGCTGTCCAAGCTGGGAATTCCCTCGTTGGTTTTTTATTTACACTCGTACAGAACGCTTAACCATAGTCTGCAGCTTGAGGTTGAAATTGTGGACCATATCCAGCTGGATCGTTTAACCCCGGCGATGGCGGACAATTTAACCGAGGCTGTCATTCGTACGGTGAATGCGTTCCAGCAGGGAGAGAAATCTGCAAGAGGAGAAGACCGGCTGCTCACGATTACATTTATGCAGCAGGAGCATGAGCTGGCGCTGATTTTTGAAGGGGATGGCCCTTTTGACAATCCGCATCGTTTGAAGCTTCAAATTGAGGAGTCCTTGGAGGGTCAAGGTATCCGGGTGGAGCAGACGCATCCGGGAGAGGCCTCGTATCGCTTGCGGTTACCGTTTGCAACTTGAGGAAGGTGAATGTTCATGTTTGTAGATAAAGCGAAGGTATATGTAAAAGGTGGAGACGGCGGAGACGGCCTTATTGCGTTTCGCCGTGAGAAGTATGTGCCGGAAGGCGGTCCTGCCGGCGGAGACGGCGGCAAGGGCGGAGACGTTATTTTCCGTGTGGACGAAGGGCTCAGAACGCTGATGGATTTCCGTTACCAGAAGCATTTTAAAGCCAAGCGCGGGGAGAAGGGAAGGAATAAAAGCCAGCATGGCGCCAATGCGGATAATATGGTCGTACGCATACCGCCGGGTACGGTGCTCATCGATGATGATACCGGCGAGGTGATCGGAGACCTGACCCGCCACGGTCAGGAGGTCGTTGTGGCCCGCGGCGGTCGCGGCGGACGAGGGAATATCCGGTTCGCAACGCCGAACAACCCGGCTCCTGAGCTTGCCGAGAACGGGGAAGAAGGCGAAGAGCGCTATGTGACCATGGAACTGAAGGTCATGGCGGATGTTGGGCTTGTCGGGTTCCCGAGCGTAGGCAAATCGACGCTGCTGTCGGTGGTTTCAGCGGCTCAGCCGAAGATTGGCGCCTATCATTTCACGACGATTACGCCTAACCTCGGAATGGTGGAGGTCGGAGACAGTCGCAACTTCGTAATGGCCGATCTGCCTGGACTGATCGAAGGCGCGCATGAAGGCGTGGGACTCGGGCATGAGTTCCTCCGTCATGTGGAGCGGACACGGGTCATCATTCATGTGGTGGATATTGCAGGAACCGAGGGGCGGGACCCGTTCGAGGACTGGGTGAAGATCAATGATGAGATCCGGCTTTACAATCCGGCGCTGATGGAGCGTCCGCAGATTGTGGCGGCCAACAAAATCGATATGCCTGAAGCAGCCGACAATCTAGCTGTTTTCCGGGAAAAGCTGAAAGAGGTTCGCCCGGATATCGAGGTGGTGCCGATTTCCTCCCTGACGCGTGAAGGGATTCAGGAGCTGCTGTACCGTACAATGGATCTGCTGGAGAGCATTCCGGAAGAGCCGGCGGTTGAAGAGGTGGTGGAAACGTCCGACCGGAAGGTGTACAAGTTCAAGAAACAGGAGGACAACGCCTTCACCATTACGCGGGATAATGAAACATATGTTGTCCACAGCGAGCGGATTGAGCGGATGCTGAAGCGGATGCAGATGAACTCGCATGATGCGATTTTGAAGCTCGCCCGTACGCTTCGGCATATGGGAGTGGACGAGGAGCTGCGCAAGCGCGGAGCAATAGATGGTACGCTTGTCCGAATCGGCGATTTCGAGTTCGAGTTCGTGGAAGGAAGCAGTTATTATTAAGCAGTAGCAGCATGTGCTGGGGCGATATGCCGCCAGGTCTGTGGATGACAACAGGCTTGGCGGCTTTTTGCGTAGGTGAGAAAAGGCAGTACGGGAAAGGGAAGGCACATTTCAATTCTGATTACAGGCCTGGCCCATCAGCTAAGCGGCTTCAGAGCCGGGTCGCTTATTATCTGCTTGTTCGTTAACGTTACAATGGTGAGCTCGATCTGACGCTAGTTATGTGAGTCAAGATGAACGAAAAAACGACATTTATGTATTGCCCTGGCCGAGCATATCCAGTATAATGTCCACTATACAAAAACAATAGTCTTTGAGGAGAGGACGTTTGTGAAGGAGCGCTATTATCTGGTCCGTGAGGATATTTTGCCTGAAGCAGTAGTGAAGACGATGCAGGTGAAGAAGCTGCTGGCTTCCGGTGATGTGAGGACGGTGCACGAGGCCGTTGAGCAGGTCGGACTAAGTCGCAGTGCTTTTTACAAGTATAAAGACGGGATTCATCCGATCAATCAATTGGAGCGAGATGAGATTGTCACGATCTCCATGGACATGGAGCATCGCTCTGGCATGTTGTCAGAGGTGCTGGGCCTCGTTGCAGGCGAAGGCGGGAATGTGCTGACCATTCATCAGAGCATTCCGTTGCAAGGCATTGCCAATGTCGTCATTTCAGTGGAAGTGTCCCGGCTGAACGAAGAGCTGGACGATCTGCTGGATGGATTGCGGCGAGTGGCCGGTGTTAAGAAGGTACAGATGATTGGCCAGGGATAAAGCAGATACAATAAGATGATGTGATGGGATACAGGAGGGGTAAACGTTATGAAGCCTGTTAAGGTGGGACTTTTGGGATTAGGAACAGTAGGAACTGGGGTTGTCCGCATTGTGGAGGGACATCAGGATGATCTGAGCAGTCAGGTCGGCTCCCCGATATCGATAGAGCGAATTGCTGTGAAGCATATGGAGAAATACCGGAGCATTCAGGTCGATCAGAGTAAGCTGACCGAAAATCCGTGGGAGGTGATCCGTGACCCGGAAATCGACGTCATTGTCGAAGTCATGGGCGGGATCGATGACACGAAGGCGTACATTCTGGAGGCGCTCGACCGCGGCAAGCATATCGTGACTGCGAACAAAGACCTGATGGCGCTTCATGGTGCGGAGATTTTGGCTAAAGCGCAGGAGAAGCAATGCGATGTGTTCTATGAAGCCAGCGTGGCCGGCGGGATACCGATTATCCGGACGCTGATTGAAGGCTTTTCTTCCGATCGGATTACGAAAATTATGGGTATTGTAAACGGGACGACCAACTTCATTCTGACCAAAATGAGCCAGGAAGGGGCTTCCTATGAAGATGTACTGGCAGAGGCTCAGCAGCTCGGATATGCGGAGGCTGATCCGACGTCGGACGTGGAAGGACTGGATGCGGCACGGAAAATGGCCATCCTCGGCACCCTCGGTTTCCGGACGAACGTAGAGCTTTCGGATGTCACGGTAAAAGGCATCTCCCAAGTATCCAAGGAGGATATCTCCTACGCCAAGCGCCTCGGGTATGAGATGAAGCTGCTCGGCATTGCCGAGCGTCAGGATGACGAGTTCAGCATTACGGTACAGCCGACGATGGTCCGCAAGGGACACCCGATTGCCTCGGTGAACGGGGTATTTAATGCGGTGTATGTATATGGGGAAGCGGTAGGCGAAACGATGTTTTACGGCGCAGGGGCCGGCGAGATGCCGACGGCGACCTCGGTCGTGGCTGACCTGGTAGCGGTGATCAAGAACTTGAAGCTGGGCGTGAACGGGCTGAAGGCCATCGTGCCTTACAAGCCGAAAAAGCTGAAAAGCGACGAGCAGATTTTGTACAAAAACTTCATTCTGCTGCATGTGGATGACAAAGCCGGTGTGCTCGCGCAGATTACGCAAGTATTTGCCGAGTACGGTGTCAGCCTGGAATCGGTCGTACAGCAGCCGAACGAGCATAATCCGGATGCGGAGATTATCATCGTTACACATAGCGCTAGCAAGGCAAGCATGGATGCGGTGCTGAATCATTTTGAAGGACTGGATGTTATCAAGCGTATCAAAAGCGTTTATCGTGTAGAAGGTTAACCCAGGGCTTGCATAGCAGCGGGATATTATATTTATGGAAAAAGGAGTTTTGACTGATGTCGTATCAAGGATTGCTTAAAACCTATCAAACTTATTTGCCCATTACCGAAAAGACGCCGCTTCTGTCTTTGCATGAAGGGAATACGCCGCTCATCCGCGCTGAGAATCTCTCCGAAGAGCTCGGAATTGACCTGTATTTCAAATATGAAGGTCTCAATCCGACCGGATCTTTCAAAGACCGCGGGATGGTGATGGCCGTTGCCAAAGCGGTGGAGGAAGGCAGCCGCACCATTATGTGCGCTTCGACGGGCAACACTTCCGCCGCTGCTGCTGCTTATGCGGCTCGTGCGGGACTGAGCTGTATCGTCATTATCCCGAACAACAATATTGCGCTTGGCAAGCTTGCCCAGGCGATAATCTATGGTGCTAAAGTGATTGCCATCGAAGGCAATTTCGATCGGGCGCTTGAAATTGTACGGGAAATTACGGCGAAGCATCCGATTACACTTGTGAATTCGGTCAACCCGTATCGCATTGAAGGACAGAAGACGGCGGCTTTTGAAGTGGTGGACCAGCTTGGTAAAGCTCCGGATGTACTGGCTATTCCGGTCGGGAACGCCGGCAACATCTCAGCATACTGGAAAGGTTTCAAGGAATACCATGCAGCAGGCAAGGCTTCGTCTCTGCCAAGAATGCTCGGGTTTGAAGCGGAAGGCGCGATGGCAATCGTGAAAGGCGAGCCGATTCCGAATCCGGAGACGATCGCAACGGCGATCCGAATCGGAAATCCGGCGAGCTGGAAGACAGCGGTGGCGGCTGCGGAGGAATCCGGCGGGCAAATCAACTATGTGACGGATGAAGAAATCCTTGAAGCGTACCGCAAGATCGCTTCCCGCGAAGGAATATTTGCGGAACCGGGATCTGCGGCATCGATTGCGGGTGTGTATAAAATGAAACGCGAGGGCTATTTCAAGGGAGGAGAGACCGTAGTCTCCGTTCTCACGGGACACGGCTTGAAAGATCCGAACATCGCCATCTCCACCGTCAATGCCGAGCCGCTGGTCGTATCGGATACAGAATCGGCCGTTATGGACGCGATTTCCAAGATTGAAGGGGCGGCACGGGTATGAGCTTGTCCCAGGTTGTCCGGGTGAAGGTGCCGGCCAGCACGGCCAATTTGGGTCCGGGATTCGATACGCTCGGAATGGCACTGCCGCTTTATTCGTGGTTAGAGCTGCGGCCTTCCGACCGTACGGTGTTCCATTTGCACGGAGACCAGATGGAGGGGCTTCCCCAGGACAAAAGCAACTTGATATACAAGGTAAGCCAAATGGTGTTTCAAGAGGCCGGCGTATCCGTGCCTGATCTTGAAATCTCGATGTATTCCGATATTCCGCTTACACGCGGTCTAGGGAGCAGCGCTTCGGCAATCGTCGGGGCGCTTGCTGCAGCTAATGCGCTGATCGGTTCTCCGCTGCCGGATGCGAAGCTGTTTCATATGGCGACGGCGCTGGAGAAGCATCCCGACAACGTGGGCGCTTCCCTGTTCGGCGGCATTGTGGCCGCAGCCTGGGACGGGACGCATGCCGATTATGTACGGATCGCGCCGCCGGCCCATCTGGAAACGTTGGTCGTGATTCCCGATTTTCAGCTTTCGACGACCAAAGCGAGAGAGGCGCTTCCCGCCCAGGTCAAACTGGAGGATGCTGTATATAATATTAGTCGGTCATCCTTATTGACTGCTGCCCTCTCGGCAGGAAGGCTGGATTTGCTGCGGGAAGCTATGAAGGACCGGATTCATCAGCCTTACCGGGCGCCGCTTGTGCCTGGCATGTCCAAAATTTTGGAGGAGGCGCAGGAGCAGGGGGCCCTGGGCGTTGCGCTGAGCGGTGCGGGGCCGACGATGATTGCATTCGTTGACAATCGCGATGCTCGAATCGAGCAATTGCGTGTATACTTAGTAGAGACCATGGAAGCGGAAGGTATCACCGTCTCCTGCTTACAGTTAAGTCCAGTTGCCGAAGGAGTGCAGGTATTGGGCGATAAGTCAGACCGAACTTTTATGGAGATGATTAGAGGGGAAATTACGGCATGAAAAAAATAGCTTTACTGCCCTCCGGATCCGTATCGCATGAAGCGGTACTCTACCTTCTGAATGGCGAGCCTGCAGAGTTCGTTCATTTCAAACTGATCTCGGATGTGTTTATGGCGACCGTTGAAGGAAAGACCGATTACAGCGTTATTCCGATTGAGAACACGATTGAAGGTTCGGTCAGCCTTCATATGGATTGGCTGGTTAACGAAGTGGATATGCCGATGCAGGTAGAGTGGGTGTATCCGTCCATTCAGAATCTGATCGGCAATGCTTCGGAGTTTCAGGCGGCTGACGGAAGTATGGATTTTAGCAAAATTACAAAGATATGGTCGCACCAAGTGGCTACCGCGCAGTGCAGACAGTTTCTTGCCGCTGCGGCTCCTCAAGCGGAGCTGGAGCAGGCTGGAAGCACCTCGGAGGGCGTCAAGATTGTCAAGGAGAACCCAGGCAAAGGCTGGGCGGCGATCGGCACGGCGCTCGGTGCGAAGACGCATGGGCTGGATGTTTTGGCTGAGCGAATCACTGATCATGACAATAACTTCACCCGATTTGTGCTGATCGGTCGTGAGCCGATCCGGATTCCCCGTGCCCCGGAGCATATGAAAACAAGCATCCTGGTGACTTTGCCGGAGGATGTGCCGGGTGCGCTGCATCAGGTGCTGTCGGCGTTTGCGTGGCGGAGGCTGAACTTGTCGCGGATCGAATCGCGTCCGACGAAGAAGCGGCTCGGGAATTATTATTTCTACATCGATGTGATGGCCGAAGCGGATTCGGTGCTGCTCACGGCTGCGATGGGCGAGATCGAAGCCTTGGGATGCCAGGTTCGCGTGCTGGGTTCGTACCCTGGTTATGCGTATGAGAGCAAATAATATGGAGGTATAGTTAATGTCGGAGCAATGGATCTTTTTAGATGGCGAATTTGTTACTAAAGAGAATGCAAAAGTGTCGGTATTCGATCACGGTTTTTTGTACGGAGACGGGATTTTTGAAGGGATCCGGATTTACAACGGCAACATTTTCAAATGTAAAGAGCATCTGGATCGGTTGTACGACTCCGCGAAATCGATAGATCTTGTCATTCCGATGGAATATGATGAGCTGCTTGAAGCGATGGCAGAGACGATCCGCCGCAATGACATGCGCAATGGTTATATTCGCCTGATCGTGTCTCGCGGCCCGGGCAATCTGGGGCTGGATCCCCGCCGCTGCCCTAAGCCTACGGTTCTCATTATTGTTGAACAGCTGGCGATTTATTCGGAGGAAGCCTACAAGAATGGGCTGAAAGCTGTCTCGGTCGCCCAGCGCCGCAATATCCCGGATGCGCTCAATCCGAAGATTAAGTCCTTGAACTATCTGAACAACATTCTGGTTAAGATCCAGTCCAATTTTGCAGGCGCCGATGAGGCGATCATGATGAATGCGCAGGGGTATGTAACGGAGGGATCCGGAGACAATATCTTTATTGTCAAAAATGGGGTTGTTACCACGCCTCCGTGCTACCTTGGTGCTCTGGAAGGGATTACCCGCCAGGCCATTATCGAGCTGTGTGCGAAATTGGACATTCCGCTCAAGGAAGAGCCGTTCAGCATGCATGATGTGTACATTGCGGATGAGGTATTTTTCACAGGGACAGCTGCGGAGGTCATCGCTGCACGCGAAATCGACGGCCGCACGATTGGCCAAGGACAAGCGGGCCCGATCACACTCAAGCTCCTGGAAGAGTTCCGCAAAATTGTGGATCAAGACGGATACAAAGTTTGGGAGGCCTGATCTGGCAGCGTGCCGATGAGACCAACAAATTGCTACACTCACCAATCCTTTCATGTCGATGAAAGGATTTTTTTTGCCTTGAGGGATGTCATTCGCCTACTTGCTGCATAGGATGTAGTAACGAAAGCAGGCGAAATTATGACGCCTAGAAGAGTGTAGGAGGTTTTAGCGGCGTGAAGATACACATCGTCAAGGAAGGCGAATCTCTTTATGAGCTGTCTCAAAAATACAACGTTCCGTTAGCCAAACTGATTGATGCGAACCCGCAGCTGGTTGATCCCAACAAACTCGATGTCGGCGCGAAGATCAAGGTACCGACAGAGCCTGTGCCGGTTCCTGGCGGCAGCCAGCCCATTATCCATAAGCATACGGTCAAGCAGGGCGACACGTTGTGGAAACTGTCCAAGGCATGGGGTGTCACTCTGAAGGAAATGATTGATGCGAACCCGCAGCTGAAAAATCCGAATGCTCTGCTGGTAGGCGAAGTGGTGAATATCCCTTCCTCAGGCGTATATAGTGGAGGCAGTGAATCAGCTGCCGCGGGAGCGGGGAATGCTCCGAGCAAAATCATGCCGGGATCCAAGGATTATACAGGACCGAAAGCAGAGTTGACCCAACCGATTTCCGAGCAGCCGGCCGTTCCGGAAATGCCTGCGCCACTGCCGGCACCTGCCCCAGTGCCTGTAAAACCGGAGATGCCAAAGATGCCGGAGCTCCCGAAAATGCCAGAATTGCCGAAACTGCCGGTTATGCCGATCAAGGTGGAGAAGTTCGAGATGGAGGAAATCGAGGTTAAAAAGACATACCCGGTGCCGCTCCCTCAGCCCATTCAAGAGAAGAAGCCTTATCAAGAGGCGCCTATTCATCACGTACCTGGACCGATGCCGATGCCTCATAAGCCGGCTCCTTGTCCACCAGTAGAGGCAATGCCGATGCATTTCATGCCTCAACCAGACTGCTTCCAGCAAGAAGTCATTCACCAGCCGATTTACTATGGCCTCGGCGAAGGACCTTGCGGCTGCGGTGAGGGAAAAGTACATGGCCAACACCAACATCAACACCATCA
Organism: Paenibacillus campinasensis; assembly: GCF_002272015.1. Taxonomy (GTDB): domain Bacteria; phylum Bacillota; class Bacilli; order Paenibacillales; family Paenibacillaceae; genus Paenibacillus_AQ; species Paenibacillus_AQ campinasensis. The sequence continues at coordinate 50,638 of NZ_NPBY01000083.1, forward strand.
TCATCATGGACACGAGCAAGGCAAAGCGGTGCATCCTTATTACGCCTTCCCGCAAGAAGCAGTTCCTGTACAGCACGGTCAGGAATGGGGCTATCCTGGATTAGCTGGAAATGTGGAGTATGCGCCGATCTCCATCACGGAGTCTTACACAGGCAAAGACGCCGGCCATTCATTCCATCATCATCAACCTGCACATCAGGGATATTCGCCTGCTGCGGCTGCACCGGCATCTCCATGCGGCTGCGGCGGTGGCTCGGTGGCTCCGGCCTATACTCAGCCATTCCCAGCTTTTACAACGACCCATCCTTCATACGGTCATGACTATACTGGGTACGGGCAGCATGGGGGATGGAACTACGGACATCCTTCAGCAGGAGTTCCTGGAATACCGGGAGCCGCTTCACCGTTAGGCTCCTTTGGGGCTTATGGTCAACCTGGTGGCTATGGTAGTTTCGAACAGCCTGGGGCATATGCCGGATTTGGGATGCCATTCGAATATGACCGAGAAGCGATAACGGGGCAAGAGGATGCAACCGTACAGGAGACACCAGCTTCAGCGGATATTAATGCGGCAGCGAGTGGAGTGGATTCCGGGTCAGAGACCGAGCAAAGAGAGATCGATGCGGAGGCGGCACCAGCGGCTGGAAGCGAAGCTCAGGCCAAAGTGCATCGTCATCGCCAAAGCTCTACAAAAGCTAAATCTTCAACCAAATCACGTAAACCACAGCCTGCAAAATCCAAACGTCAAAATCCTTGGATCAAAGGGTAAATGCCAAGGTAACTGCAATATTCATCCCAGGTGATTCTTAAAGCAAGAAAGCCGAATCAACGGCTTTCTTGTTTTTGTGTTCTGCCTGCTGATCTGAGAGACTTGCGGAATACAGTGTGGGGGTGGAGGATTCGCTAATGACCAATTGGTAAAAATTATGTATTGCTATGTAGCTAGAACCTGTGGTAAATTATAAATCCGGCCGCAACACGAGTGGTTGCAAGGCTGAAAGCACGGAGAGTGAATGACCGCGAAACAGTCGGCTTTCTTCTTATCCGGGCCTCAAAAAAACTTCTAAAAAAACTCTTGCATTATTGAAAACAACATGATATGATATAAGAGTTGCTGACGCGAACGAGATTCGCTGATGGGTATGAAGTTG
>NZ_NPBY01000084.1 GCF_002272015.1 Paenibacillus campinasensis
CCATTTGAAAAACATATTGTTATGGCGGCGTAGCTCAGCTGGCTAGAGCGTACGGTTCATACCCGTGAGGTCGGGGGTTCGATCCCCTCCGCCGCTACCATACATATCTGGAGGCTTAGCTCAGCTGGGAGAGCATCTGCCTTACAAGCAGAGGGTCGGGGGTTCGATCCCCTCAGCCTCCACCATGATATTTTCACTATTATTATACTATGCCGGTGTAGCTCAATTGGTAGAGCAACTGACTTGTAATCAGTAGGTTGGGGGTTCAAGTCCTCTCGCCGGCACCATGCGCGGAACTGTGGTGTAGAGGCCTAACATGCCTGCCTGTCACGCAGGAGATCGCGGGTTCGAATCCCGTCAGTTCCGCCATTTAATTTAAGCTTCAGGGATGAGAATCCGTAAAAGGGTTCGTCGGAGCATTGACGTCGATAGCATAAACTTCGCAGTCTCGAACGAAGTGAGAGTATCCCGTCAGTTCCGCCACTTACTTACTATGATAAGTTCAAGGTCATGGTACGGGAATAAAACTGAATTGATTTCCACAACTTAAAGTGGGAAGTGTTAAACTCCGCACTTTATTTTTTTGTTAATTACAT
>NZ_NPBY01000085.1 GCF_002272015.1 Paenibacillus campinasensis
TTTTATGGAGGCTTAGCGAAGTGGCCAAACGCAGCAGACTGTAAATCTGTTCTCGTACGAGTTCGGTGGTTCGAATCCATCAGCCTCCACCAGTAAGAGCCATTAGCTCAGTTGGTAGAGCACCTGACTTTTAATCAGGGTGTCGAAGGTTCGAGTCCTTCATGGCTCATCAAAGTCGTCAACGATGTTGGCGGCTTTTTATTATTTTCAGTGATCTTATGCTCGCCCTTTCCTTTTTAAACCTCCCCCAACAAGGTTGCACTTCTGGTATCAACAGCCTCGCATCTCATCTTCTTGAGGTATCAAATTTATTATATGCCCGTAACTATTCAGTTAGGCAGAATCTATACTTAATATACTTAAGCTCCTCACGAACCCTTCGTTATTCCCGTTCCAGCTAAAACTGCAATCATGAAGGATGTCCTTGCGGCCGGTTGTTGTTGTACCGCATGATTATGCTAAAATAAGAAAAAACAATAAAGTGGTGGGAACAGCAATGGTGGAGAAGGATCTTATTGTTCAGACACTTGAGCAGGTGCTGGGTGTTTCGCTTGGCTATCGAATATTGGATGATCAGGAGAGCGAAGCTGTGCTTCAGGCTGTATCCGAGAAACAGAACAGGGATGCCGACCTTGACGAGGCTGCTGTTGCTCCGACTAACGGCGTTTACGACAATAACAAAGAGAATGAACTATGGATTCCACTCCATCTGCAGAAGCCCATTCCAGTGATTACGGCGCCAAGGGATGTGTTGACCCCCTCTGAGGTCGGATTAATGAAGTTGTGGTTATCCAGTCTTCAGGAGGACGGCCAAGCCCTTAAAGGCAAAGGTGCCGGAAAGGCGGATGAGGAACGCCAGGCCCGTCAGCTTGGAGATTGGTTGATGGAACAGGTCCGGGAAGGAGCGCTTCATGCAGCGCTTCCGGCAGAACTGCGGCAGCTCAGATTGAAGGAGAACATGGTTCCTTTTTTGCTGACCAATGAGAGTGAGAGCTCTGGGGTGACGGGATACAAGGCGCTTCAGCGCTTGCTGAAGAGCTACTTTGACGGAGAAGTCCTGCTTATTCCTCTGCAGCAGAAAGAATGGATGGTTCTGGCGAGTCAGGATCTGCTTGCCGGCGGCCTAGCGGATGAGAAAGAGGATTCAGCAGTGGAGGCAGACCAGGATCTGCTATCCCTATTCTGCATGGGATTGTACGAGCTAATCTCGACGGAGTGGGTTGGAGATTTTCACATCGCCGCCATTCCGCCCGTGGATGCGAGGCAAGGGCTGCCCTCGGTGCTTCATAAGCTGAGAGAAACGATGGCCATCGGACGCGTCTTCCGTGTTAAGGAGCATATTCACTTGTCCACAGGTCTTCATCTTGAGCGCCTCATATTCAGCATTCCGGAAGCCCAGCGTAACCGTTTTTTGCAGGAATATGCCGCTTTGCATACGGAGCTGTTTGAGGATAGTGAGACGTTGTCTACACTGGAGTCGTTTTTTGAACTGGACTGTAACGTGAGCGAGACGGCTAAGCATCTTTATATCCACAGAAACACCTTGCTGTATCGGCTGGACAAGATTAAACAGGAGACCGGGCTTGATGTCCGGAGCTTCAGTGATGCAGTTCTGGTAAAAATGACATTGCTATTGTATAAAGTGACGAAAAGGAAATAGGTTTTTTGTGCAGATTGTGTATAGCAAGCCAGGAGCCTATAGGGTAATATAGAATTATCAAATGTATTCGATTTCATAACATTCCTATGAGGGGGCAAATGCACATGGCAGGTGTACGTTTAGAGCATATTTACAAGAAATACCCAGGTTCCGACAAACCAACCGTAGTTGACGTTAATCTTGATATTAAAGATAAAGAGTTTCTCGTATTGGTAGGACCTTCCGGTTGCGGTAAGTCCACTACGCTTCGGATGATTGCTGGACTGGAAGAGATTTCGGATGGAAAGCTGTACATCGGCGACCGCGTCGTGAATGACGTAGCACCGAAAGATCGCGACATCGCGATGGTATTCCAATCCTACGCCTTGTATCCGCACATGAACGTGTATCAAAACATGGCATTCGGTTTGAAACTCCGCAAAGTGAAAAAAGACGAAATCGACAAACGTGTACGTGAAGCAGCTAAAATCCTCGATATCGAGCATTTGCTGGATCGTAAGCCTAAGGCTCTGTCCGGCGGTCAGCGTCAGCGTGTCGCTTTGGGCCGTGCGATCGTCCGTGATCCTCAAGTGTTCTTGATGGACGAACCACTTTCCAACTTGGATGCGAAACTTCGTGGTCAGATGCGTGCGGAAATCACGAAGCTGGTTAAACGTCTTGAGACAACTTGTATCTACGTAACGCATGACCAGATCGAAGCGATGACGATGGGTGATCGGATCGTTGTTATGAAGGACGGCATTATTCAACAAGCCGCTTCTCCTGAAGAGCTGTATAACCACCCTGTAAATATGTTCGTTGCGGGCTTCATCGGATCCCCAACAATGAACTTTATTAACGGTACGTTGTCCGAGCAGGACGGAGGCGTATTCTTCACTTCCGAAGGCCTGAACGTACAAATTCCTGGTGGCAAAGCACAGCTGCTGAAGAATAAATCCTTGATCGGTAAAGAAGTTATTATGGGTCTTCGTCCTGAAGATATCCATGAAGAGCCAGTATTCCTGGAAGCTTCCCCGAACTCTGTGTTCAGCGCCAAAGTTGATGTAACCGAGAACCTGGGTCACGAAATGCTCCTGTACCTCAGCGGACTGGGCACGGATACAGTAATCGGTCGTGTGGACGGACGTTCCACTACACGCGAAGGCGACAATGTGAAGCTGGCGATCGATATGAACAAAGTTCATATCTTTGATAAAGAATCCGAGTTGAATGTACTGTTGGTTGACTAATTAGCGACCACTTTCGAAGAACCGTCCCTTTTGGGGGACGGTTTTCTTATTTTATTAAGGTAATATGCGGAATTATCCTTGCTGTGCCGAGGGGCTGCCCAAGCCGAGCGCGATTGCATTCGGGCTTTATTTCCTATAAGATAAGCAGAAACAGGCCTATATGAAGATACAAGTATGGAGTGATGAAGGTAATGAGCTTTGCGCTATGCGGTCGGCCTGATTCCAAGGTTTATGAATCTTGAGTATGATGCGGCATCAACACATGGTAAAATGAGGTGTAGCATCTTATTTTAATGATATCCAAATAAGGCAGCCGAGAACGAGCTCACTTACATAGCTTACATAGGCAGCATGATTATATGTGCAATTCAGGTACAATGATGCAGTACTTCAACGGGTTCCGCAGGCATACGAGGAACGCGACGGAAGCGAAAGTGCAGCAAACCAGGGCAGACTGCCAATACTAACTGCTACGGGAAGCTCACCGTCTACAATACAGCGGCAGAAAAGCAGAAGAAAAGGGGTAAGACCATGGCCAAAAAAGTAAAAGTGTCAGAGCTGGTACAGCAATTCCAGCTTGAGGTCATCTCAGGCGAGGAAGGTTTGAAACGGCAGATCACTACGGATGATTTGAATCGACCGGGTCTGGAAATGGCAGGGTATTTTGAATATCACCCACGCGAGAGAGTTCAGCTTCTGGGGCGGACAGAGCTGGCTTTTTTTGGGATGTTGAAGCCGGAGGAGCGCAAGGACCGGATGCGCAGACTGTGCACGGACGAGACGCCATGTATCGTGGTGACGCGTTCGCTTGAAGTTCCTCAGGAGCTGGTGGAGGTCAGCAACGAAAAAGGACTGCCTGTGCTTCGCAGCAGCATGGCAACGACGATTCTAACAAGCCGCTTTACGAGCTTTCTGGAGCGGAGACTGGCACCAACGACGACGATCCACGGCGTTCTATGTGATGTGTACGGCGTGGGTATGCTGATCACGGGAACCAGCGGTATCGGCAAAAGCGAGACCGCACTTGAACTGGTGAAGCGCGGACATCGGCTGATTGCTGACGATGCGGTCGAAATTCGCCAAACGTCAGATTTTCAGCTTCACGGGACCGCGCCTGAGCTGATTCGGCATCTGCTTGAGATTCGCGGGGTCGGCATTATTAATGTGATGACCTTGTTTGGTGCGGGCGCCGTGCGGAACAACAAGCGAATTACGCTGGTCGTCCGTCTGGAAGCGTGGCAGCAGGACAAACAGTATGATCGCCTGGGTCTGGACGAGGAAACAACACGCATCATAGATACGGATATCCCGTTGGTCACGATTCCGGTACGGCCAGGACGAAACCTTGCGGTCATCATTGAGGTAGCAGCGATGAACTACAGATTGAAGCAAATGGGACTGAATGCAGCATTACAGTTTACCAATAAACTGACGGCGACGATCGCCGAAGATATGGATGATTTGGATTAGGAGGTATTTCTAAATGTCATCACTGCTGATCAATCCGGTGGCGTTCTCCATCGGAACGCTGTCTGTTCACTGGTATGGGCTTATACTGGGACTCGGTGCGCTTGCAGGGCTTCTGCTGGCGATCCAGGAGGGAAAGCGATTCTCCATTCCCCAGGAATTCTTTATGGATCTGCTGTTGCTCGGCGTTCCCTCGGCTATCATCGGAGCGAGGATATATTATGTCGCCTTTAAATGGGAAGACTATCAGGACAATTTCCTGGATGTGTTCAAAATATGGGAGGGCGGCATTGCGATCTTTGGCGCGCTGATCGGTGCGATCATCTGCGCGGTCATCTACGTTCGCCGCAAAGGATATAACTTCTGGCGCATTGCAGATATTTGCGCCCCATCCCTGCTTGCCGGCCAGATTATTGGCCGCTGGGGTAATTTTGTCAATCAGGAAGCATACGGAGGCCCGGTAGAGGAATCCTTCCTGCGTGAGACGCTCCGACTGCCTGACTTCATTGTGAACCAAATGAATGTACAGGGCGTATTCCATCATCCAACCTTCCTGTATGAATCTTTGTGGAATGTGGTTGGTATTATTCTGATCTTTATTATCCGCAGACAAAAGTTCCTTCGGGCCGGAGAATTGTTTATCGGATATTTCATCTGGTATTCCATCGGTCGCTTCTTCATTGAAGCTGTCCGTACAGACAGTCTGGCATTCAGAGGCGCAAGCGGCCTGGCTGATTTCGTCAATGGACTGTGGAGCCCGATGACCTGGATGGGCTTTGAGCAAGGCTTTCTGGATCCTGCCTACGGCAACGTCCGTATATCGCAGCTCTTATCCATATTGTTCGTTGTCGTCGGGATTGCCCTGATTATCTTCCGCAGGGTAACAGGCAGAGCGAATGAGCGCTATCTGGATCCAATTGTATCAACCAAGGCGGACACCAGCACAGCACCAACGCCGGAAGCCGAATTGCGCAAGGGAGAGGCTGCACCATCCAAACCGCAGCAAACGACAGCTGCAGCTGAGCCGAATGAAGTGAGAGAGAGAACTAACATTAACCAGCCACCAGCGCAGCGTACCGAGGCTGGCAGGGAGGATACTCCGGATGTGAGCGAAAGCCTGGATTCGGAGGACAAAAAGGAGTAAATCAGCATGATTGAAACCGTACTGTTTGATTTGGACGGCACGATTATTGATACAAACGAACTGATCATCTCTTCTTTTATTCATGTGTTTGAACAGCGGGAATCAGGGCCGCTCACAAGGGAGCAGATTATTCCCCATATGGGCACGACGCTGGAGCATCAGCTGCAAGCTTTTTCGGGCGAGGAAGACGTGTCCCATTTCGTGAAGGCCTACCGCGCCTTCAACTCGGTGCATCATGATGAGATGGTCCGGCCATTTCCGCATGTGAATGAAGTGGTGGAGCGGCTGCATGCGCACGGGCTTCGCCTCGGTGTGGTGACGACGAAGATTCGTCCGTCTACGATGATGACACTGGAGAAGTTCGGACTGGAGCCGTATATGTCGGCTGTTGTCACTGTGAACGATGTGGAGCATCCGAAGCCTCATCCAGAGCCTGTGCTGACCGCTGTGGAGCAGCTTGGATGTGATCCGGAGACAACTTTAATGATCGGGGACAGCCCGGTGGACATTCAGTCTGCCAAAGCAGCAGGCGTGAAGGCGGCGGCTGTCGCTTGGTCACTTAAGGGCGTGGACAAACTTCAGGAGTACGGACCGGACTATATCATCAACGATATGAGGGATCTGTACGACATTATCGGACTTCACAAGGAATAGAGGTTTTGACGGCATGGCCAGAAACGTAACCCGGCATCCGGTGGAAGGGCCTAATGCATTGTGGCAAATATACCGTACCGTGAGCCCCTTCAAAGGGGTCAAAAACTTTGTCTTCATCCAGATCGCCCGCTATTGTCCGGTGCTATCCGTTAAGAACTGGATATATCGACACATCCTTGGCATGAAGGTGGGCAAGCATGCGGCGTTTGGGCTCATGGTGATGGTGGATGTTTTTTTTCCCGAGAAGATTACGGTAGGCGATAATTCGATCATCGGATATAACACGACCATTCTTGCTCACGAGTACTTGATTAAGGAGTACCGTCTCGGTGACGTCATCATTGGAGAGAACGTGATGATTGGAGCGAATTCGACCATTCTGCCCGGGGTGACGATTGGAGACGGCGCCGTGGTGGCTGCCGGATCGGTTGTGCATAAGGACGTGGCTGCGGGCACATTTGTGGGCGGGAACCCGCTGCGGGTGCTGACGAAGGGCTCGGGAGATGAGCCCACCTAAGGCAATTCGTGGTCATAGGTTCCCATGCTGTCCGTTTTATAGTAGAATGAGGAAGGTAATAGGGAAAAATGCTAATGAGAGGTCCCCAGGCTTGACGAACAGTCCTGCGGGACTTTTAAGATTTTTTGGCAGGTATGCCCCGCTTCCTTGATTCTATACAAAAGGAGATTTTATTGGTATGAGCGGAAATTCCATAAAGAAGGAACGACTGCCGCACCTGGACATTTTTCGAGCGCTGGCGATTATAGGCGTTCTTCATGTTCATGCGACGTCGTTTGCTACGGTTGCTGCAACCGAATCGCGATTCTACTACATTATTAACTTTTTAAATATCTTTTTTAAGTATGGCACGCCTTCATTTATTTTCCTGAGCAGCTTTGTTCTGTTCTATAACTATATCGACAGGCCGCTGACGAAGGATTTGATCAAGAACTTCTACAAACGGCGGCTATTGTATATTCTGCTTCCGTATCTGCTGTTCTCGATCATTTATTTCTTTGTTCGCTTGTACCAGAACGGTTTGCTGAATAGCTCGCTTGATCTATGGGCTCAGATGCCGGTCTTTTTCGAACGGCTGGCTCGCGGTCAGAACTATACGCACTTATACTTTGTATTTATCAGCTTACAGTTCTATATACTGTTCCCGATATTCCTTAAGTTGTTCAAGTCGTCCCGGTTCTTGGTCCGGTGGGCGGTGCCGATTGGCTTCTTGCTGCAATGGGGCTTTATTATACTGAACAAGTATGAGTTCCAGATCACGTACAAGGGAAGTTTGTCGATCTCTTATATCGCCTATTACATGCTCGGCGCATATGTGGCCATGCATTATGATAAGTTCAAGGGATGGTTCAGTTCAACCTGGAAGCAGCAGAGCGCAAGGCAGAGGACGGTAACTGTCTTCATATGGCTGGGCTGGCTGGCGCTGGCGCTGGCGCATGTTCAGATATGGTACAACAACCGATTGTATAGCGCGAGATACGACTCCTTGCTGTATGAGCTGCTCTGGAATATGCACACCGTCTTCTCGGCGATCGTGCTGATGCAGTTGGCCAGCTGGCTCTATAACAGCGGCTGGAAGCGGATCGTTGCGCTGCTGACGCGCATCGGGGAGCTGTCGTTTGCGATCTATCTGGTGCATCCGCTGTGGCTGTTCCTCTACCGGGAATATGACCCTAAACTAAATCCGGTTACCGATGATTATCTGATCTGGATTTACGGCGGATTTATTACGGCGCTGCTTGTCAGCGGGGTCGTTGTCCAATTGCTGATGAGATGGGTGCCGGGGGTTTGGGTGCTGCTCGGCAGCGTGCCGCGCTCCCTCAAGCCGGCGCCTCGGACTCGGGCGGATCGGAAAGACACCGTGGCCGGAGATGGCAAGAAGTCGGTGGATCTGTAACTCATTTGCTCCAATAATCAACACAGGGCAGGTCTCATCATGATGAGGCCTGCCTGTTATTATGCAAGCTGTTCGCTGGTGCGAGCAGCTTTTTGGCGTAGGTTCGGATTTTCTGCAAAGAAGCAAAAAAGGTGCCGAAAATGATAATATTACTAGTGTGGCTTTGTTCGTTGTAGTTCAAGATTACAGGGGGTAATGAACGTTTGTAGGCCGTGATGCCGTGCCATTGACGGATGTAAGCTTTGTATGTTAATATATCGAATATCCTTTAATTTGTTAGCAAATTAGCGCTTTAACGCAATGAAGATATAGAGGTGGTGTAGTATGTCTAAACCGAAAGGCTTCGAAAAACCAGCCGGTGTCCGGGATTACCTCCCGCACGCGGTTGCCAAGCTGCGCCGGATTGAACGAGAAGTTCTTGCGTGTATGGACCGCTGGGGCTACCGGCAGATCATGACACCTACGATGGAATATTATGATACGGTGGGCGTGGCAAGCTCGACGTCGGATCAGAAATTGTTCAAATTGTTGAATAACAGAGGCACCACGATGGTCCTCCGTTCGGATATGACGTCGCCGATTGCGCGCGTTGTATCTTCGCTGTTGAAGGAGGAGCCACTGCCAATACGCTTGTCCTACCATGCCAATGTATTCCGGGCGATTGAAGAAGAAGCCGGCCGCGAGTCGGAGTTTTTTCAGACTGGGGTGGAGCTTGTCGGGGACGATTCCCCGGAGGCGGATGCCGAGGTGATCGCTCTGGCCATCGAGTCATTGAAGGCGGCCGGTGTCGCCAGGTTCAAAATCGCAATGGGCCATATGGGCTTCCTGAACGGCCTTCTGCAGGAGGTGCTTCCGGAGCGGGCCGAGGACCAGGGCAGCCTGAAGCAGGATCTGTTAAACCGGGATTATGTGGGCTATCGAGGTACCATTGAGCGGCTGAATCTGCCCGAAGAACAGGCGGGCAAGCTGGATGGCGTGCTGAAGCTTCGCGGCGGCCGCGAAGCCCTTGAACATGCGCAATCGCTGAGCGGCAATACACTGGCTCAGAGCTCCATTCGCCATCTGGGCAAGGTGCTTGAAGTGCTGGATGCGTATGAGGTGTCTGAGCATGTTATGATTGACCTGACGATGATTGGCGATTTCTCTTATTACACGGGTATGATCTTTGAGGGCTATGCTGCCGAGCTGGGCTCTCCGGTGGCCAGCGGGGGACGCTATGACAAGCTGCTGCGGCAGTTTGGGCGTGCAGTGCCTTCAACTGGCTTTGCCTTGAAGACGAATCGCATACTGGACGGCGTATCCGGAACCGATATTCCAGAGGAACGGCCGATTCTCGTGCAGTATACGCCAGCCTTCCGCAAGGAAGGGCTGCAGAAGGCAACAGAGCTGCGTGCCCAAGGTTATATTGCGGTAACCTCTGTTATAGAGGAGAACGACCATAGCGAGGTGGCTGGTCAGAATGAACATCAACCGCCGGCTGCGGGCAAACTGCTCAATAAAGGTTATCAGGAAATTATTACTTTCAAATAGATGAGTGTGAATGGACGATATACAGGGAGGAGGATGCATGATGGCGGAAGTGTTGAAGGTTGCCATGCCTAAAGGGCGTATCTATAAAAAAGCATCTGCGCTGTTCCGCGCTGCGGGTCTCCCGATTCCACTGGATGTGGATGAGACGCGCAAGCTGGTCATTCCCCTGCCTGAGGCGGGAATGGAGTTCATCTTGGCCAAGCCGGTGGACGTTCCGACCTATGTCGAGTATGGAGTGGCCGATATTGGCATCGTCGGCAAAGATGTGCTGATGGAGGAGAAGAAGGACGTGTATGAGCTCCTTGATCTGGGCATTGCCCGTTGCCGGATGTCCGTCATTGCACTGCCGGATTGGACGCCGGGCATACGTCAGCGGGTAGCGACCAAGTATCCGAATGTTGCCTCGCAATATTTTCGTGAACAGGGACAGCAGGTCGAGGTCGTTAAGCTGAACGGTTCAATTGAACTAGCGCCGCTGATCGGACTTGCAGATCGGATTGTCGATATGGTGGAGACCGGACAGACCTTGCGCGAGAATGGGCTGGTTGAACTGAACAGCATCTTCGAGATTACGAGCCGGCTCATTGCCAATCGGGTCAGTTATCGGATGAAGAATGCGGAAATCCAGCAGCTATGCGACCGATTGCAGCAGGTGATTAACGCAGGGGCACAGCTCTAATGGAAACGGATAGCATGCTGATGCTACAGTTAGGGATTGTCCCAACGAAGCTAGCATCGGATGGGAAGAGAGCGGCACGATGTGCTGATATTATGAAATATCGCTTGCAGAGCATATAAGGTCTGAACTTCAGGAGGTGTTGAAGGTGAGAGTGGTATCTGCGCGTGACTTTCAGCTGAAGCGCGAGAATGATTACGGGACACCTGAGCAGAATGAAACGGTAAAAAGCATCGTGAACAGCGTACGAGCCGAAGGGGATATCGCACTGCTGCGGTATACCGAGCAGCTGGATCGCGTCAAGCTGGAGGCGTCCGGACTGCGCGTAACCGAGGCCGAAATGCAGGCCGCTTATGAGCGGGTAGAGCCGTCCTTTGTGACGGCGATCCGGGCGGCGGCAGACCGGATTCGCGCTTATCATGATAAGCAGAAGCGCCAATCCTGGATGGATTTTCAGGCGGACGGAAGCATCCTCGGCCAGATCATTCGCCCGCTTCGGCGGGTCGGTGTGTACGTGCCAGGGGGGAAAGCAGCCTACCCCTCCTCCGTGCTGATGAACGTGATTCCCGCGCAGGTAGCGGGTGTACCGGAGATCGTCATGGTGACTCCGCCGGCTAGCGGAGGAGAGATGGGCATTAACCCGTACATTCTGGTCGCCGCAGCCGAGGCTGGTGTCACGGAGATGTACCGGGTTGGCGGTGCCCAGGCGATTGCCGCACTTGCCTACGGAACGGAGACCATCCAGCCGGTGGATAAAATATGCGGGCCGGGCAATATCTATGTGGCGCTTGCCAAACGAGAGGTATATGGGGCCGTTAATATTGACAGTCTCGCAGGACCAAGCGAAATCGCAGTGCTGGCGGAAGAAGGGGCGGACCCTTCGTACATAGCTGCCGATCTGCTGTCCCAAGCCGAGCATGACGAGATGGCTTCCGCTATTCTGGTCACGCCGTCCCTCAGTCTGGCGGAGGCCGTGTCAGCCGAGGTGGAGCGACAGCTGGAGCTGCTGCCGCGCCGTGACATTGCCAGGGCTTCGATGGATTCTTACGGAGCAGCGGTCGTGACCGATTCGCTGACGGATGCGATTGATATCATCAATCGGCTCGCGCCAGAGCATCTGGAGATTGTAACGAAGGAGCCGATGGCGATTGTCGGTCAGATTGAGAATGCCGGAGCGATCTTCCTGGGGCCATACAGCTCCGAGCCTGTCGGGGATTATTTTGCCGGTCCGAACCATATTATTCCGACGAATGGCACGGCCCGATTTGCTTCACCTGTGGATGTGGACGATTTTATTAAGAAATCGAGCTTGATCTATTACAGCAAGGAAGCGCTGCTTCGCGACGGTGAGACGATCATGGAGCTGGCCCGGCGCGAAGGGCTGGAAGGACACGCCCGTGCCATCGGCATTCGGCTGGATCAAGAGCGAAATACAGGGGGGACAACGAAGTGAGCAGTTATGAGACAAGCGGTCGCACAGCCAGTGTAAGCCGCAAAACCAATGAAACCGACATTACATTAAAATTCAACGTGGATGGAACCGGCGTTTCCAACCTGGAGACGGACGTTCCGTTCCTGAATCATATGCTGGATCTGTTCACCAAGCACGGTCATTTCGATCTCCACGTACAAGCCAAGGGAGATATCGAGATTGATGACCATCATACCGTTGAAGATATCGGAATTTGCCTCGGGCAGACGATCCGCGAAGCGCTTGGGGACAAAAAGGGAATCAAACGCTATGCGAGCGTCTTTGTGCCGATGGATGAGGCGCTGGCGCAGGTTGTTATTGATATGAGCAACCGGCCGCATTTTGAATATCGTGCCGAGTACCCTTCGGGGCAGGCAGGCTCCTTCGATACGGAGCTTGTGCACGAGTTTCTGTGGAAGCTGGCTCTGGAAGCCCGGATGACGCTGCACGTCATTGTCCATTACGGACAGAATACACATCATATGATCGAAGCGGTGTTCAAGGCGCTCGGACGGGCGCTCGATGAAGCCACCAGCATAGATCCGCGTGTGACGGGAGTTCCTTCAACGAAGGGAGTGCTGTAAACGATGGCGATTGCGATCGTAGATTACGGGATGGGTAATCTGCACAGCGTAAGCAAAGCGGTGGAACGCCTCGGGGACGAGCCGCTTGTGACCGGGAAGCGGGAGGAGATTCTCGCAGCGGATGGCATTATTTTGCCGGGAGTCGGCGCATTCGGCGATGCGATGGAGCAGCTTCGTGCCACGTCGCTGGATAAGGTCATGAAGGAGGCGGCCGAGCTTGGAAAGCCGTTGCTGGGCATATGCCTTGGCATGCAGCTGCTCTTTAGCAAGAGCGAGGAGCATGGTCACCACGAGGGGCTGAGCATACTGCCCGGTCAGGTGGTTCGCTTTGAGAGCGGAGCGTACAAGGTGCCGCATATGGGATGGAACAGCCTGACGTTTACGAAGCCGGAGCATCCGCTGTTTGCAGGGCTTCAGGAAGGGCATGTGTATTTTGTCCACTCTTATCATGTTCTGCCTGACCAATCATCCGATTTGCTTGCCGTGACGGACTACGGCCGTCCGGTAACAGCGATTGTCGGTCGCGGCAATGTGCACGGGATGCAGTTTCATCCGGAGAAGAGCGGGGAGCTGGGCATGAGTCTGCTGCGCAATTTCCTGGCGCTGACGAGGTAGAAACGAGACAATGCGTAGGGGACGTGGGCGGTTGTGCATTGAGCAACGGCTCACGTTCCATGATGGTCGTTCGATCCACAAAATAACGTGAAGGCGAGGGTTGCTTGTGTCCTCATTTATCATATATCCCGCGATCGACATTCGCGGCGGGAAGTGTGTGCGGCTGGTGCAGGGAGACTACAACCAGGAGACGGTATACAACGATAGTCCGCTGGCAGCGGCCAAAGCATGGGAAGAGCAAGGCGGGCAGTTCATCCATCTGGTGGATCTGGATGGGGCGAAGGCCGGCCATCCGGTCAACGATGAGGTGATCGGTCAGATTGCCTCTCAATTGAACGTGCCGGTGCAGGTAGGCGGCGGGCTGCGGACGCTGGCAGACGTGGAGCGTCTGCTGTCGCTCGGCGTCAGCCGGGTCATTATCGGAACGGCTGCGATTGAGGACCGGGAGTTTACCGAGCGGGTGCTCGGACAATATGGCGATAAAGTCGCCATAGGCATTGATGCCCGGGACGGTTATGTAGCGACACGCGGCTGGCTGGAAACCTCCGAGGTGAAGGCAGACGAGCTGGCGAAGGAGCTGGCGGCCAAAGGAGCGGAAACGTTTATATTCACGGACATTTCCCGCGACGGTATGATGCAGGGTCCGAATGTAGAGGCCATTGTCTCGCTGGCACAAGCGAGCGGGCGCACCGTGATTGCTTCGGGCGGAGTAACGCAGCTGGACGATCTGGTGGCGCTCAGCAAGCACCATGGCGACGGCATCGGCGGCGCTATCGTGGGCAAAGCGCTATATACCGGCAATATCGATTTGCGCGAGGCTGTGGCAAAGCTCGGATAAGAAATAGATTAATGGGAAGAAGGCGAAATCATGCTGGCAAAACGGATTATTCCTTGTCTTGATGTTAAGGACGGCCGGGTGGTGAAGGGCGTTAACTTTGTGAACCTCCGCGATGCAGGGGACCCTGTTGAGCTGGCGGCATTATATGACCGCGAGGGCGCTGACGAGCTGGTGTTTCTGGACATCTCGGCTTCGGTTGAAGGGCGGGCCACCATGGAGGAGGTTGTGCGCAAGACCGCCGGGGAGATTGCCATTCCGTTTACGGTTGGCGGCGGCATTTCCTCCGTGGATGATATGAAGCGGATCCTGCGTGCGGGTGCCGACAAGATCGGCATCAATACCGCTGCAGTTAAGCAGCCCGAGCTGATCTCGGCAGGCGCGCGTAAATTCGGCTCCCAATGCATCGTTGTTGCGGTGGATGCCAAATATAACGAGGCATGGGGCGAATGGGAAGTATACACCCACGGCGGCCGTACGCCTTCCGGCATCAAGGCGCTGGACTGGGTACGGCAGGCGGAATCGCTCGGGGCCGGTGAAATCCTGCTGACGAGTATGGATGCGGACGGGACGAAGGATGGCTTCGATCTGCCGCTGACTTCCGCCGTATCTTCCTCGGTCAGCATTCCGGTGATCGCTTCAGGCGGAGCCGGGAAAGAAGAGCATTTCTACGATGTATTTACAACAGGGAAGGCCGATGCAGGCCTTGCCGCAACGATCTTCCACTATAAGGAGATCTCGATTCCGGAGCTGAAGCAGCATCTGAGCGGGAAGGGAGTGGACATACGATGAGTGATCAACGGAATAAAGCCGTGACGTTTGAGCAGGCAGTGGAGAATATCCGCTGGGATGAGGGGGGCTTGGTTCCTGCCATCATTCAGGATGCGGATACGCGACAAGTGCTGATGATGGCCTATATGAATCAGGAGTCGCTTCGTCTGACGCTGGAAAGCGGGGACACCTGGTTCTGGAGCCGTTCGCGCCAGGAGCTGTGGCATAAGGGAGGAACCTCGGGCAACACGCAAGCCGTCGTATCGATCGATTATGACTGTGACGGGGACACGCTGTTGATTCAGGTCAAGCCGAAGGGTCCGGCCTGTCACACAGGCAAGATCACGTGCTTCCACAACCCCGTTGTGATGCAGCGCCAGGACGGCAGCGAGCCTGTTCAAGAGTCCAGCTCAAGTACAGCAGGTGTGGCAGACCGCTTCGCCGTTCTCGGCGAGCTGGAGGCGATTATTGCACAGCGGGAGGCCGAGCGTCCGGAAGGGGCCTACACGACGTATCTGTTTGATAAAGGTGTAGATAAAATATTGAAAAAAGTCGGCGAGGAGACGGCGGAGACCATCATCGCCGCAAAAAATAAAGATAACGCCGAGCTAAGGCTTGAAGTCAGCGATCTCATCTATCACCTGCTGGTGCTGCTGCAGGAGCGAAAGCTTCCGCTGGATGACATTATGGACGAGCTGGCCCGCCGTCACGAACGGCCGCGCCGGGATTAGGGGGCTGTAGCATTCATGCGAATCGACTACCATACCCACCATGCCCGGTGCGGGCATGCACAGGGACAGCTTGAGGAATATGTGCAGCGGGCGATTGAGCTTGGCCTGGATCATATCGGGCTATCCGATCACATGCCGCTGCTCCATGTTGATCCGGATCGTTACTATCCGGAGATGGCGATGCCGATGTCGGAGCTTCCGCGTTATGTTGAGGAATGCTTGCAGCTGAAGGAACGGTATAAGGGCCAGATCGAGGTGCGGGTAGGTCTTGAAGGTGATTATATCGAAGGCTGCGAGGAGGAAATTGAGCGGATCGTGAACGGATATCCTTGGGATTATGTCATCGGCTCGGTGCATTTTCTTGGCGAGTGGGATATTACGGATTACCGCCAGACCGCAGGCTGGGAAGGGAAAGACCCGCTGGAGGTCTACCGCCAGTACTATGATGCGGTTCAGAAGGCTGTTGCGACCGGCTTCTATGACATTATGGGCCATCTTGATGTGATTAAACGCTTCGGGTACGGCCCTGGCAAGGAGCATGAACCGGAAGTGATTGCGCTGGAGAAAGCGGCGCTGGCGGCTGTGGCCAAGAGCGGGAAGGCGATGGAGCTGAATGCATCCGGACTGTCTAAGGACTGTGCGGAAATGTTTCCAAGCCGTCGCATGCTGGAGGAAGCCATCTCGCTAGGCATTCCGCTGACGCTTGGCTCGGATGCCCATCAGCCATTGAAGCTTGGCGAGCATCTGGACAAGGCCAGAGCGCTGCTGGCGGAGCTCGGCGTAACGGCACTGGCAACCTTCCGCGAGCGGAAGCGTGAAATGGTGCCTTTTGAAACCTAACCTTTTCGATGTATAATACAGGAAGAACGATACACAGAAGCGGACGGCTGTTCTCCTCTCCAACCGTATCAATTGGCGGTGATGGAGGCGGGAACAGCCTGATTTAGCGACAGCGCTTTCACGTCTAGAGCATATGCGTCAACCAATTCATTTCTCCAGGAGGCCCCCCATGTATCGAGAATTTCGATTGTTTGCCGGAACGTCCAATCCGGGTCTAGCCGAAAGGATTAGCCAGCAGCTGGGTGTGGAACTGGGCAAGGTCACGATCTCCCGCTTCAAAAGCGGGGAAATCTACGTGCATTATGAAGAAAGCATACGAAACTGCGATGTGTTCCTACTGCAGTCGTTCTCTCACCCGATCAATGAGATGTTTGTGGAGCTGCTGGTCATGATTGATGCGGCCAAGCGGGCCTCGGCCAGAACGATCAACATCATTGTGCCGTACTATGGCTATGCCCGACAAGAGCGGAAATCGGCGCCGCGTGAACCGATATCGGCGAAGATGGTGGCTGATGTGCTGACAACGGCGGGCGCTTCGCGCGTCATTACGATGGATCTGCATGCGCCTGCCATACAGGGATTCTTCAACATTCCGGTCGATCATCTGACCGCGCTTGACCTCATCACCGAGTACTTGAACAGCAAGGATATCGATCATCCTGTCGTGGTATCGCCAGATGCGGGACGGGCCAGAACGGCTGAGAAGCTGGCGAGCCGCCTCGGCTCGCCCTTCGCCATGATGGTCAAGCAGCGTCCGGCGCATAATCAGGCAGTGATCACGCATGTGATCGGGGATGTGAGAGACCGCACCCCGATTATTATCGAGGATCTGATCGACACGGGAACGACGATTGTCCAGGTTGTGGAAAGCTTGAAGGATCGGGGGGCCAAGGATGCCATCGTCTGTGCGACGCACGGGCTGTTCTCCGGCTCGGCGCTGGAGAAGCTGGATCATGCCCATATCGGGGAAATCGTGGTTACAGACTCGATTGCGCTGCCGGATCACCCCAGCACAGATCGCCTCAGAGTACTGTCTGTTGCACCGATGCTCGCGAGGGCGACACATATCATAATGGAGGGCGGCTCGATTGCTACCCTGTTCAAGGACGCCGGCGTGTAAAGCTGGTGTCTTTTTTCTGCAAATGATTGTGTTAGTTATGTTATACTGTTGTGGATAGAGGAGCAAGTTAAAGGAGGTGGCCTTGCTTCCGTGAGTGAGAATCACAACGGATCGTACGATCCGCATAATGTTATACCTATCGAAATGACAGCCAACTTTTTCTTCGATCGGGCGGTTCGCGCGCTGGATCGTTACCAATATGACAAGGCATTGAAATATTTTCGTAAAGCGGTTGAGTATGAGCCGGACAATCCGGTCAATCATTGCAACATGGCGGGTATATTATCAGAGACAGGGGATTACACGGCTTCCAATGAAGTGCTGAGGCACATTCTGGAGCAGGTGGATCCGTCCATGACCGAATGCTACTTCTATATGGCAAACAACTATGCCAATATGGAGCAGTATGAAAAAGCAGAGGAAGCGCTCATCACCTATCTGGAGGAGGATCCGAACGGTCAGTTTCTGGATGAGGCGGAGGAAATGATGGAGCTTCTTCAACATGAGCTGAGCCGCCCGGCCAAGCCCAGCCGCATCAAAAGCCGTGAAGGCATGGTCGAGCATGAGCGGGCGCGGGAACTGCTGGAGGAAGGCAAGTTCGCGCAAGCGGTGAAGCTGCTGGAGGAAATCGTCAGCGAACATCCGGATTTCCTGGCGGCGCGGAACAATCTGGCGTTAGCCTATTATTATATGGGCCGATTCGACACGGCCAAACGTACCATCGGCGATGCGCTTGAGCAGGAGCCGGGCAACCTGCACGGCCTGTGCAACCTGGCAATTTTCTATCAGCATGAAGGAAACACACAGATGCGTGACAAGCTGATGGACATGCTGTCGGTCACCGTGCCGTTCCATATGGAGCATGTGTTCAAGCTGGCAACGACGATGGGCATTCTTGGCCAGCACGAGATCGCCTATCGGCATTTCCGCCGCCTGCTCACTGATGAAGGGTTTAACGGAGACCCGAGCCTGTATCATTATACGGCGGCAGCCGCTAGCAACAGCGGCCGTTATGAGGCAGCGGAGAAGTATTGGCGTCAAGCGGCGAAGCTGGATCCGGAATCGGTAATCCCGCCGTTCTATTTAATGCAGCTGCAGCAGATGAGGAAGATGGGCAGCGATCAGATTAAGGTCAGTTACCATTATCATCTGCCCTTTGATGAACAGCTCAAGCACCTGGAGCTGGACGGGGAGCGGCTGACTCAGGAAGCCCGGCAGAATCCGCTCATCCGCTCGTCCTTCTTCTGGGCGCTGCGGCATGGGGATCCGCAGACCAAGCTGCAGGTGATCCGGACGCTGGAGCTTATCGCGGATGAAGAGGTGCGGCACGCCTTGCTGTCCTTTCTGCAGGAACCTGGCGAGCCACCGGAGCTTAAACATGCGGCCCGGCTGGCGCTGCAGCAGATGGAGACGGCAGCAAGCCGGCTTCAGGAGCGCTCTGAGGAACGCGAGCCGGCTGTCCGAAGCCGTGAGGTTCTTCCCGACTGGCTTCCGGAGTGGAAGGAAGTGCTTGTCAAGGCGGCCGAGAACAAGGAGAAGGGTACGGACCCATACTGGGAGAAGGAACTGGAGCATCTGTGGTCAGACTATTTGAGCCGCCAGTATCCGAACATACCGAATATCCGCAATACGGAGGGCTGGGCGGCGGCGCTTGCCTATTTGGTAGCGAAGAGGCGTGGACGAGCCGTCACTTATCAGCAGGCCGCTGCGCAATACGGGGTCTCCCCGTCAACGGTCAGCCGTTATGCGCGCCAAATCCATAATGTATGCGACCCGGAGCCGTCATCCGATGATCGTTTCCATCCTTTTACGGAAAAAATCTAGCAAGAATAAGCTTGCAAAGCGGCCTTATGAGTGAATACTTAACGTAGGCGTGCGACGGAGAGAGCCAATATGCGGGTATTTCCCGCATTTCAGGAATAAATTGTATAAAAGCGAACAGTGATGACATAAAGGAGGCACACAGCGATGTATAAATCCATCGTAATCGGAACGGGGCCAGCCGGTTTAACGGCGGCCATCTATCTGGCACGCGCGAATCTGAAGCCGCTTGTCATTGAAGGATTACAGCCAGGGGGTCAGTTGACCACGACCACTGAAGTCGAGAACTTTCCGGGTTTCCCGGACGGCATTATGGGGCCTGAGCTAATGGATAACATGCGCAAGCAGGCGGAGCGTTTTGGCGCTGAATTCAAGAGCGCGTGGGTGGAGTCGGTTGATCTCTCCCAGCGTCCATTCAAGGTCAATGTGGAGGGTGTCGGCGAGCTGCTGACGGAAACGGTCATTATATCGACCGGCGCTTCTGCTAAATATCTCGGCATTCCGGGAGAGCAGGAGAATGTGGGACGCGGAGTCAGCACCTGTGCAACCTGTGACGGGTTCTTCTTCCGCGGCAAGCGCATTGTGGTCATTGGCGGCGGCGATTCTGCAATGGAGGAAGCCAGCTTCCTGACGCGTTTTGCATCGTCGGTCACGGTTGTTCATCGCCGCTCGGAGCTGAGAGCCTCCAAGATTATGCAGGACCGTGCCCGTGAGAATGAGAAAATCCAGTGGGCGCTGGACCGCACTCCGCTGGAGGTCGTTACGCATGAAACCGGTGTGAAGGGGCTGAAGGTCCGCAACAACGAGACCGGCGAGGAAGAATTGATCGAAGCCGAAGGCGTGTTCGTTGCAATCGGTCATACACCAAACACCGGGTTCCTCGGCGGCCAAATTACAACGGATGCAGCCGGCTACATTCAGGTGAAGCCAGGCACGACGGAAACGAACATTCCGGGCGTATTCGCTTGTGGAGACGTCCAGGATACAAGATACCGGCAGGCGATTACGGCCGCAGGCTCGGGCTGTATGGCTGCCATGGACTGCGAGAAGTACCTGGAAGGCCATATGGTGCATGACTGGAGCGAGACGCTGAACAAGTAAGGCACAGGTGCTGGCATACAGTAAATCACAGAGGGGCAGTCCCGAAAAGTCTAAACGGACCTTTCGGGACTGCCCCTTGTTCACATCTGAAGGCAGGAAAGAGGAGGAAGGCTTCTTACATGCTTAAAGCTTTGTTGGCGTTCTTGACGTCATTGGTCAGCAGCTGCTTGAGATTGTATGCAGGATAGAGACTGCGGGCATGCATGAAATGGAACACTTTGGCATGCAGATCAATCGCGTTGTTCAGCTGTTTCTTCAAGGTGTCGCGCAGTCTAGGGGTCGCTGTCTCGGTAATGGCGATGGCATAGTTGCGGACCGAGGTCTTGGCAAAGATCAGCAGCTGGGCAGCGTAGAAGGCGGTCATATCCGCTTCGGACAGGTTGCGCATGCCGACAGGCGCCTCAGGGAAAAACTGCAGCAGCTCTTTCAGGTTCATTTCAATACCTTTGATCGCTTCGGTGTACAGCGCACGCAGTTCCGAATCTTTAATGTCGCCCAGACACATCTTGAATTTCATCAGATAGTTTGTCTGGAATGCGGTTAATTCGTGCATTTCCATCGTTTCATGCCAGGCCAAATGCTTAGGGGCTTCCTTGCTCGTCACGTATCATTCTCCTCCACATATTCGGTATGCGATAGCCTATTCAGAGGACAGGAGAAGTGTGCCTAGCGGAAGCGAAGTCAATGGCTGTAGAGATCCAGCGACAACCGCACCATATCGCGCAGTCGCATGCCATTCTCGTAAATGGCCTCTTCATAATGCCGGACGAAAAAATCACGATCAATGCCGGTCATACGAAATCCGCATTTTTGATACAAGGCCAGCTGGGCGATGCTTGTACTTCCGGTTCCGACCTCAAGGGTGGCATACCCATGACGGCGTGCCTGCGCAATGGCGTGACGGACCAGTTGTTTGCCGTAGCCCTGTCCATGAAGGTGCTCCGCAACGGCAACATTCACCAGCTCCATCGTATCCGGCCGGGTCGGAAGCAGAACATAGACGCCGATGACAGCGCCATCGATCTCGCCTACGTAGCAGTGGCCTCGCTGTGTGTATGCTTTGACGAGCCGCTCCGAAGGGTCAGCGAGCAGCAGCAGCTCCAGCGGAAGCGGTTCGCCCGGGTTCAGCTCTCTAATATGCATAGGGACTCCTTTCATTGAAAAAAATGTTTCCTTCGCATCGGATCACTTATCCTCATTCTAACATTTCACGCTTTACCGACCTAGTCCGAGCGTGGCTCCACCCCAGGTTGAATCGGGGCGCAAGCTCAATCCGCAGGTTATTGTTTCATGTCTTGCGGACGCCCTACAATGAGTGTAACAAAGGAGCGTGACAAGAATGAATCATCACAAGCTGTCTCAAAACATATACAGGTATCGAAAGGAGCAGGGCCTGACCCAGGAGCGGCTGGCTCAGCAGCTGGGCGTCACCTTTCAGGCGGTCTCCAAATGGGAGAACGGGCAGAGCCTGCCGGATGTATCGCTGCTGCCGGAGCTGTCACGGCAGCTGGCTGTCAGCATGGACCGGTTGTTCGGCTATACTTCTGCCGGCAAGCCGGTCACGATCTATGAGGAGGAATACAAAACGCCGGATTATTACTGGGGCACGGAGCCGTCGGTTACGTGTTACAAGGTGCTGGAGCTCATGCCGCCGACACGCAGGCTTAAAGTGCTGGACATCGGCTGCGGGGAAGGCAAGGATGCGGTGTTTCTGGCGCGCAACGGCTATGATGTGACCGCCTTTGACATTTCCGATGCTGGCATTGAGAAGACGAAAATGCTGGCGGAAAGAACCGGCGTGCATGTCCATGTGTTCAAAGCGGATATCCGGGATTTCCGCCTGGAGACGGAGTTTGATATCGTATACTCCAGTGGGGTGCTGCACTATATCCGGCCGGAGTACCGGGCGGAGATCTTTAATAACTACAAGCAGTTTACCGCCAAGGGCGGGATGCACTTCCTGAATGTGTTCGTACAGAAGCCATTTATTGCGCCCCCGCCGGAGAATGAGCCGTACGCTTATGACTGGATATCAGGCGAGCTGCTGTCCCTGTACCATGATTGGATGATTCATGATTGTCCCGAGGTGGTCTTTGACTGCAACTCCTCCGGCGTGCCGCACCAGCATGCGATGAGCAAGCTGATTGCGCAGAAGCTGTGAACGAGAACGGATCACCCATGATAACTCAAGGAAAAGCGTGATGGGGAGCTGAAGTGAGCAAGGCTGCTTCCCCGTATCTGCGCCTTGCCCGATGAGGAGCGGGGAAGGCGGGTAGATCTCGCGCCAGGAGTGAACATGAGTTACCCTGAACAGATGTATGGGCTGATGCCCAACTGGAGGCGTTTCCGTATGGAAACGTCTTTTTGCTATGCGGTCAAGGCAAGGCCGTGGTTCAGGAGGGGAAATCCCCGCATACGGCGGCGGTTCATGATGGGCCGACCAGCTCTGTCATGAGAAACGCCGCAGGCCGGGAGCTGCCTACGGAGCGCAAAGGGCCGGGAGCGTGGCGGCTGAAACCAAGTGATGCGCTGTCTCGTTATAGCAGTAGACGGTTTTTTAAACTCTTTTTAAACAGAAGCTCCCTTTCGATTTAAACATGGGTGTGTAGTCTTGGAGATAATGTCACTGAAAGGAAGTGAATGCTGCCGTGTTAGAGCCTTATCTGTTTCCCATCTCTTATGCTTTTATGACCTTTCCCATCGCCGCTTTGCTATGTGCGATCCCTTTCCTTGTCGTGCAGTATCGCAAATACGGCTATTTCAATAAATTTCGCGGGTTTCTGCTATACCTGTTCTTGCTGTACTTGATGAATGCAGTCTATCTTGTGCTGCTGCCGCTGCCAGCTTCAAGGCATAATGACCCGCTGCCGGTGTCCTCGTATATGCAGTGGGTTCCCTTCGAGTTCGTGCAGGATATTATGAGGGAGACGAAGGTGGTCTGGTCGGAGCCCTCCACCTATATTCGCCTGCTGAAGGAAAGAGCGTTTCTGCAGGTGGTGTTTAATGTGCTGCTTGTCGTCCCGTTCGGGATGTTTCTGCGCTATTATGCTCGGGCTAAATGGCTGACCTGCCTTATAGCTTCGTTCGGGCTGTCCCTGCTGTTCGAGATTACCCAGGTGACGGGCATTTATGGCTTCTACGATTACCCGTACAGACTGTTTGATGTGGATGATCTGATGATGAATACGCTGGGCGGAATGATCGGTCTGGTGCTGGCGGACTGGTTGAAGAACCATCTGCCGCGAATGGAGCGGCTTGATGAGGATGTGGATCTGTCAACCAAACGGGTCAGCTATACGCGGCGGGGGATCGCCTTCGCGGCAGATATGATGCTGCTTCTGTTGATCTGGGGCGGTCTGGTCATACTGAGGGTGCCGGGGGCTTATTTTATCGTGAGTATATTGTACTTCATCGTGCTTCCTTATATGAACGAGGGACGGACAGTGGGCAGCTGGATCGTTCGCATCCGGATCAGTGGAGAGGGAGAGCATCTGAAGCTGAAGGAGATTCTGATTCGCAACGGACTGCTCTATGTTGTCGTCGGCGGGCTGCACTCGCTGGTGTTCACGGTTCATTTCCCGGGGCTGCTTCATGGCATGTATCTGTTCGGGCTTCTGATTATGGACGGCTGGGTGTTCATACATCTGGTGCTCTGTTTGCTGAATCGGGATCGGAAGCTGCTTCATGAGTACAAAAGCAACACCAAACTGGTCATTGGCTGACAAGAGAAGGATCGAATCAACCCGGTTTGCGAAGCGAAATGTGGGATGAGGAGAACGATGATTCATGCGTGGAGTTCCGAGGCAGAGGGCGGATTGCGGAGATCATGGGCCACTTACTGAAACCACCTGCTACCTCCTGTGTTATAATATGGAATATGCAACTGCAAGGGGGATTTAGGTTGAAAGCAAAAATGCTGTGCGTGACGGCCCTGATTCTTGGGCTTTTGTTTATTTCTGTCCACCATCTGGGTTATCCCCTCGGTTACGATCTGTTCACCGGCGTGGGCATCCCGCCTTTGATTACCGCAGGGAACACAACCTATCATCTTTCGACGATCATTGGAAGCCTATTGCTCATCATTGGCGTATATGGCACGGCCCGCCTCTTCGAGGCGCGTTATCCGAAGATCATGAGCAGGCTGATCATCGGCTGTATTGCTTATATCCTCGTATTTCCTTGGGTCTCCGGCCAGATTGTATCGCTCGTGAAATACAATACCAGCGGGTTATCCTCGGTAGCCTATTCGACAAAAGACAGCGAGTGCCGTTATCAAACGATCGAATCACGTTTAGTTGCAGATTGCATGCTCAATATATACAATTACGGAAATGAGCATCAGATTACGATTCGTCCTGTGGACATTGGATTCGGCAGAGACCACGTTACGCTCGAGCCTAAGGAGATCACGGTGGAGCCCCATCGTCGATCGCTTGTACCCGTCCGGTTCCAAAGCGTGAACCTGGTGGATGTGGAGGGCCGCGGCATGAAGAAGCATCCTGCCGTTGAGATTGGTCTGCACGATCATTGGAAAGTCTACCGATATCCAGGTTGATCAGAACCCGTCCGGGCTTGTCCTGTGCAAGGATTAGGCTCGGCGGGTTCCGGTTTGTTACAATAGAAGTGGTTTGTGGTTTGTTGGACGAGAAAGGGGAGGGGATGCAGTGAAGCCGATTCGTAATTCGGCCAAGGCGGTCATCATGGATCAGGACCGGGTTCTGCTCACCAGAAATGTGGATCATCTGGGTGAATTTTTTCTGTTTCCGGGCGGTGGCCAGGAGAAGGGGGAGACGCTGGCGCAGGCCGTTGTCAGAGAATGTCTGGAAGAGATCGGACGGACCGTGGCGGTCGGCGATCTGCTGCATGTGCGAGAGTATATCGGCAGCAACCATGAGTTTGCGGCAGAGGATGGCGACATCCACCAAGTCGAGTTTTATTTTGAGTGCCGCCTGACGGATCAGGGGGATTCATTTGAGGGCCATCGTCCTGATGACTATCAGGTTGGGGTCGAATGGGTCAAGCTGTCTTCCTTGGGAGATGTTCGTATATATCCTCGTTCGCTGGTTGAACCTTTGGCGAAGAGAAGAGGTTACTCCGGCCCGGGCCCGTCCAGGGTCTATGTCGGCGATACCAATTAACAGATCGGCAGATGCCCCTATGGCGGAGCTCTCGGCCGCTGGCTGTCGCCGAAAGGTAAAATGATGCCAATTATGAACTTTAAGCAACCATCATCAGGTGAACGGGAGGACGAGCCTATGGAGCAATGGGAATACAAAACGCTGAAGTATCGAACGGGCGGTTTTTTTGGCGGCAATGTGAAAGAAGAGGACTTCGAGGAGGAGCTGAATCGCTACGGCATGGATGGCTGGGAGCTGGTATCCTGCTTTGATACGAACATGTCCGGACAGTCGCGGGATGTTATCGTGGTGTTTAAACGCAAGGTGAACTTCGGGTAGCCGATGAAATTGAGATGGGGATGAACGATGAATAAATACAGTTTTCTGCTCGTTGCGGTGCTTAACTTCTTGGCTGCGATCGCCTTTATCATCACTGTTGTACTGTCCGAGAAGAGCACCCATCAGTGGGGGTTCTCCCTGGTTGCCTTCATGTTCGCCGTGGGCGGAGTGGGCAATCTGGTGCTGCACTTCAAGCAGAAGTAATCGATTGGGATCATAAGACAGACGCGGTTTGACAGATGAAGTATGACTCGTACGCGAATGATGAAAGGACAAGTTAAGCGATGGAATGGAAAAATATATATCGTGGGTTAGTCATGGGCATTAGCGATCTCATCCCCGGCGTCAGCGGAGGGACCATTGCGGTCGTTCTGGGGATATATGACCGCCTGCTGGCGGCCATTAGCGGGTTCTTCAGCAAGGAGTGGAAGAAGCATCTCGGCTTTCTGATTCCGCTCGCGGTTGGCATGGGATCTGCCTTGCTGCTGCTGAGCCGGGTTATTGAGTATTTGCTGGAGCATTACTATGGACCGACACAGTTTTTCTTTATGGGACTTATTGTGGGCGTGCTGCCCTTTATTTTAAGGAAAGCGGAAGCGAGAACGCGCTTTAAGACTGTTCATATCGTCGTTCTGCTGGTGGCTGCGGGGCTGCTTGCGCTGACGGCGTTTCTGCGAACCGATGAGGCGATCGAGCCGATCACCGCTTTGACGGGCGGTACGGCGATCCGGCTGTTCTTCTCCGGCTGGCTGGCCAGCATGGCGATGCTGCTGCCGGGCATTAGCGGCTCTTTCGTCCTGTTGATTCTGGGCGCATATTCTACGGCGATTGCTGCGCTGTCGTCCATGAACATCAGCATCATTGCCGTGATCGGCTTGGGAGCTGTTGTCGGCTTCATCGTCAGCAGCCGCCTGATCCGTTATTTGCTGGATGTGTTTCCGAGCGTGACTTATGCGGTCATTACCGGACTGATCCTCGGTTCCCTCGTTGTCATTTTCCCGGGGGTTCCTGCGGGAATCGGGCTGCTGGCAGTCAGCGCGGGCACATTTGTGGCTGGTCTCCTGATTGCCGTGCTGCTTGGCAGACGGGAATAACGTGAGACAGATCTTTTTCTTGGGGGCACGGGTGCCGTCCTGGGAAACCTGACAAGAGGGGATATACCCCCGTTCAGGTGAACAGGCGGTCTTCAGGCCCCTTATTTATATTTCCTTCCGGCCTCTTGCTCCTGCATGGGGCAGCCCATACATGCTTTGATGCGGGATGCGGGTCAGATCCAGCCTCTTTCCTCTGCGATGGCAATGGCCTCGATCCGGTTCTTGGCACCGAGCTTGCCCAAGATTTCGGACATGTAGTTGCGGACGGTGCCATAAGACAGATGCAGCCTCCCCGCAATGTCCATGGAGCTGCTGCCTTCGGCGGCTAGACGGAGAATTTCCTGCTCGCGCTCGGTGAGCGGATTCGGCTCCCGGATCGTGCCGAAGACCAGTTCGGGAGAGACTTCGCGCCGCCCCTCCATCACGCGCCGGATCGCTTCGGCAAGGCGGTCGCTAGGCTCATCCTTGAGTAAATATCCTTGCACGCCAGCCTGCACGGCGCGTTCAAAATACCCCGGTCTGGCAAAGGTCGTCAAAATAATGACGCGGCAGGGGCTTCCGAGCTTCACGAGCTCTTCGGCGACGTCCAGGCCGCTAAGCACCGGCATTTCGATATCAAGCAGGCAGACATCCGGCTGCAAGGCGCCGATCTGGCGCAGCGCTTCCTCTCCGTTGCCGGCTTGCCCGACTACCTGAATATCCTCTTCAAAATTGAGCAGCGCGGCCAGCGCGCCGCGAAGCATGCTCTGATCCTCGGCAATCAGTACTTTAATCGCCATCCGGTGAATCCTCCTTCCGGCTCTTGATGACAATCGGAACGCGTATCGTCAGCTTCGTTCCGCCATGGCTTTCTATGTCCAGCGTGCCACCGATCAGCGCGAGCCGTTCGGTCATGCCCCGAAGCCCGTTTTTCTCGGGGGCATCGTAACCTGCCTGCAAGCCGGCGCCATCGTCTTCAATGCTCAGCAGCCAATCGGTGCTGCCGGTTTCCATGGTGACAGTACAGGTGCGCGCCTGGCTATGCTTGACCACGTTGGTGACGGCTTCGCGCAGGCATAGGCTCATAATATTCTGGGCCAAATCGGATATGCCGGCTAGACGCGGATGGCCATGGCAGATCAGCTCAATACCTGCGCTGTTCAGAATGACGCGGGCCTCCTGCAGCTCCCCCGCCAGCGTGGCCGTCCGCATCTCGGAGACCAGCTCCCTGACCTGCCTCAAGGCGGAACGCGAAGTATTGTGGATTTCGCGGGCCTCCAGCTTGGCCTGCTCGGCGTCGGTATCAACCAGCTTCTCGATAAGCTGGCTCTTTAACGTAATCAGGGATAGCGTATGTCCAAGCGTATCATGCAAGTCCCGGGCGATTCGCATGCGCTCCTCCCCCTTGATCAGACTGCGGATTTGCTCGTTGGCCTGGGCCAGTTCCTTCTCAAGCTGCTGCCGCCGGTATAATGATCGAATCCCGAACGGAGCCATCACCATAATGAGGAGGAAAGGAATCATGAAAATAAGCTCCCTCCAACCTAACGTATGGGCGTGTTTGATCAGAGGGGCGCTCTGCACCAGGGTAAAGAGCGCGAGGGCGATGGTAAAATTGCGCCGGTCCGTATACCAGCCGATGAAATTGGCGGTGAAGAAGCCCATATACATATAGCTTGGATGGTACCACATGCAGAGAATGAAGATGATGGACATCTGAATTCCGAGCCATGTGAAGAAGCGCGGCTCCCCTTCAGCAAAGTACAGCTGGCGGTAGGTGAAGGTGAACAGGGCGATAAGGCCATAGCCGACGGCCATTTTCGTTCCGGATTCACTCAGCATATTAATAATAGGAAGCACCAGGTAGATGAGCCACAGGTAAGGGAACCATCCGATCTCTGCCGGGAAAATCGCAAAGCGGCGTTTGCCTGTCTTCACACGCTTCATGTACACCATCCTTTTATGCAGCTTGTTGTTTTTTGCGAATATAGGTGGATAGTAACATAAATACGGCAAAATATCCTGTCAAAACAACGATATGCTCCCATCCTGGCGCTTCAGCGCGGGTGATCGCCCACGCTCCGCTCCCGAAGTGGTAGGAGGGCATCCATTGCCCGATGGCCTGCATGAAGGATGGCATGGCCTCCATCGGGAACCACAGTCCGCCGGTCAGGGCGAGCCCGAGATACATGCCGTTGCTGACGCCGCTGGCGGTCTCCACACGCTTCATCAATCCGATCAGCGCTCCGATCGCCAGAAACGGCGCCGAGGCAAGCAGAATCCATAAGCCGCTGGACAGCCACTGCCACATGGCCATCGATACACCGTTGATCAGGTATCCTGCCGTGAAAATGACGATAATGCTCAGCAGATGCATCACGGTCTGTACAAACATTTTGGCAATAAAATAGACGGATCCCGGCAGCGGGGTTACCCGCATATAGATAGCCCAGCCCTGCGCCCGCTCCTGCACAAGCGGAATGCCAAGGTTCATGATGGCGGTCCCCATCACGCTGAACACGGTCATCGACATCAGATAATGGGCCTGCCATATTCCTGCATCCATGGCGTCTGTGCCAGTCACCAGCCGGGTGAAGATGACATAGAACGCGATCGGCATGGTCAGGGACCAGAAAATATAGTACGGATTGCGGACCATACGCAGTAATTCGAACCTGCATTGCAAGCGGATAAGTCTCCAGTTGTTCATTCAGTTCGCCTCCTCCAGTTCCGTTGTCAATTGGCTGAACGCTTCGTCAAGACTGCCCTGCTCGATGCGGATATCACGCATGCCGACGCCTTCCCGGTACAAGACGGACAGCGTGCCGTCCGTATCGTCCGTCACGATATGTATCCGGCCATCCTCGACGAACAGGTCGGTTATGCCGAGGGTATGCGGCAGGAGCTCCCGAATCGATTCAGGCTTTTGATCGGAGATGAACGATAAGGCGCGCCGGGTCAGTCTGGCCTTGATATCTTTCGGATCGCCATCCGCGATAACCCTTCCTTGATTAAAGAGCAGCACGCGCTCGGCAATATCATCAGCTTCCTGCAGATAGTGGGTCGTAAACAGAATCGTCTTGCCCCGCTCGGCCAGCTGCTTTGCAGTGTTCCAGAATGTCCTGCGCGCGGTTGTATCCAGCCCGACTGTCGGTTCATCAAAGAACAGCAGCTCCGGATTGCCGGCGATGGCGAGGGCAAAGATCAGCTTGCGCTTTTGGCCGCCGGACATTTTGACGGCCCACTGCTTCAGCTCTTCCGGCGTCAGTCCGGACAGGCGGACGATCTCATCCATCGGCAGAGGGTTCGGATAATAGCCCCGGATGAGCTGGATGACTTCCCGTGTGCGGAGACCGTCCATCACACTGACCTCCTGCAGCATGGCGCCAATCTGCTGGCGGACCTCGAGACTCCTTGGGTTCTGGCCGAGCAGGAGCACCTCGCCTTCGCTCGGGCTTGCAAGGCCGAGCATCATCGAGATGGCGGTGGATTTTCCGGCGCCGTTGGGCCCGAGAATGGCGGTGATCGATCCGCGATGGATGGTGAAGGAAACTTGATCCACCGCTCTTTTGCCGCCGAACGTTTTGGTGACTTGCTTCAGCTCGGCGACCGGATCGCCGGGTTGCTGCTTGATCATGGACAACGCCCCTTTTCGCATTAGGTGTTTGATGGCTCTATCATAACGGGGCAGCCAGCGGCCGTGTTAGTAAAGGATGTCACCGGTTTGGGATGACTTTTGTCATGCGCGGGTCTTGTTATGGATGATCGCAGGGCGGTTTCGCGCAGCTCTGGAAAGGCTTCACGGTCCTTGGCAGGTGTGAGGCCTTCTCTTGACCGAAAGTGTGGCTTCAATTATAGTGGGTACAGTAGGAGCAACATGAATCATGCAGCAGTCATATATCAATTAATAGAAGGAAAAAGGTGGCTTGTAACATGTCTGAAAACATCTACGTCGGTGTCGATTTGGGCGGAACAGCGATTAAGGTTGGAATTTGCAACGAAGAAGGACATCTCCTGCATAAGTACGAGGGGCCGACGGAAACGGCAAAAGGCGTTGACACGGTAATAGGCAACATTGAAAAGTACGTGCGTCATATCGTGGAGGAGTCTCCGTACAGCTGGGATCAGCTCGCAGGTGTAGGCGCTGGATTCGCCGGCTTTATGAACATTCGTGAAGGCATCATTATTCTGGCACCGAATGTAGGGTTTAAGGATGTGCCGATTCGCGCTCTGCTCGAAGAGCGTCTGGGCAAGCCCGTGAAGATAGACAACGATGCCAACGTGGCGGCGCTTGGCGAGGCTTGGAGCGGTGCGGGCCGCGGCATCGAGAACTGTGTGTGCTACACGCTGGGAACCGGCGTGGGCGGCGGTATCATCATTAACGGCAAAATTTATCAAGGCGGCGGAATGGCCGGCGAGCTCGGCCATATTACGGTTGTTCCTGATCTGGAAGCAATCCAGTGCGGCTGCGGCAAGATGGGCTGCCTCGAAACCGTTTCCTCTGCTACAGGCATCATCCGTATGGCGAAGGATGCCGTTGCGCGCGGAGATCGCACGTCCCTGTCCCTGGTGGAGAACATCGCGGCGAAGGAAGTGTTCGACGCAGCCAAGGCCGGAGACGAAGTGGCGCTTCGCATCGTGAAGCGGGCCGCTTATTATCTTGGCAAGTCGATGGCTACGGTGGCAGCAGTGCTGAATCCTGAGGTGTTTATTATTGGCGGCGGCGTATCCAAGGCCGGTGATATTCTGTTTGACGAAGTACGGGCGGTGTTTGCCAAGTTGGCGCCGGAGCCGCTGCAGCGCGGCGTTAGCATCGTGCCTGCGGAGCTGGGCAATGATGCCGGAGTTGTTGGCGCAGCGGGTCTGCTTCTGCGTTCGTAGGTTTGTTATTTTCCGATCTGCCGCTTGATTATATATTCAATCGAGGGAGGGGAAGCTGATGCTGGAAGCAGCCGATCGAGGCAGCGACACATCAACCATGGCCACCCTGATCATCATTACCGGGATGTCGGGTGCAGGGAAGACTTTAGCGGTGCAAAGTCTGGAGGACCTCGGATTTTTTTGCGTGGATAACCTGCCTCCGGTGCTCATTCCGAAATTCGCGGAGCTGATCGATCAATCGAAAGGCAAGATTGGCAAGGTCGCTTTGGTCATCGACCTGCGGGGCCGTGAATTCTTCACTGCATTGTCCGAATCGTTGAATTATATTAAGGATCATTTCACGATTCGGTGTGAAATTCTGTTCCTCGACGCAACCGATTCGGTGCTGGTTCAACGCTACAAGGAGAGCCGGCGCCGCCATCCCCTTGCTCCGGAAGGCATGCCGCTGGATGGCATCCGTCTGGAGCGCAAAATGCTGGATGAACTGAAAAACTCGGCGACTCAGGTCATCGATACAAGCCATATGAAGCCGCTGAAATTGAAGGAGAAGATCATCTCCCGCTTTACACATCTGGAGACCAGTATGCTGTCGGTCAACATTACGTCTTTTGGATTTAAATACGGAATCCCGATTGACGCCGACCTGATCTTTGACGTGCGTTTTCTGCCTAATCCGCATTATGTGGAGCAGCTGCGCCCGAACACCGGACAGAACAGCGACGTATATGATTATGTCATGAAGTGGCCGGAGACGCAGACGTTTCTGACGAAACTGCTGGATATGCTGCATTTTCTTATTCCGCAGTATCGCAAGGAGGGCAAGAGCCAGGTTATTATCGGGATCGGCTGCACGGGCGGCAAGCACCGTTCGGTGGCGATTGCGGAATATCTTGGCAAGATGCTGGGTGCCAGCGAAACGGAAGCGGTGTCGGTAAGCCATCGTGATTCTGACCGGGATCGGCATTAATTAGGGGAAGTGATAAACTTGGGTGAGCAAGCAACAAAGCGCCCTCGCATCGTCGTGATGGGTGGAGGAACCGGGCTGTCGGTCATGCTCCGGGGCCTGAAGGAAAAGCCGATCGACATAACGGCGATTGTTACTGTAGCGGATGACGGAGGGAGCTCCGGCATTCTGCGCAGTGAGCTGCAAATGCCTCCTCCGGGAGATATAAGAAATGTACTCACGGCTCTCGCCGATGTGGAGCCGCTAATGTCTGATATATTGAAATACCGTTTCGAAACCGGCTCGGGACTGGCCGGGCACAGCCTCGGCAATCTCATCCTGGCTGCCATGACGGATTTGCACGGCGATTTTGTCACGGCTGTTAAGGAGATGAGCCGGGTTTTTGTTGTTCGCGGACAGGTTCTGCCAGCGGCTGGCGAAGCGGTTGTGCTGCACGCCGAGATGGAGGATGGCACGATTGTGACCGGTGAATCGAAAATTCCGGAGGCTGGCCAGCGAATCAAGCGAGTCTTCCTGGAGCCGGAGCATGTGGAGCCTCTTCCCGAAGCCCTTGAGGCGATTCGACAGGCGGATGCGATTCTGATTGGGCCCGGGAGTCTCTACACGAGTATTCTGCCCAATCTGCTTGTCCCCAAGCTTGCCGAGGCGATTGTGGCATCGGATGCTATCAAAATGTTTGTATGCAATGTCATGACACAGCCAGGAGAGACAGATAATTATACAGTAAGTGATCATTTGCAGGCGGTATACGATCATATTGGCCTTCATCTGTTTGATTATGTTATTGTTAATGATGGAGACATTCCTCCTCAGGTGCAGGAGAAGTATGCACAGAAAGGCGCGAAGCCTGTGTACCTGGACCGTGATGAGGTGACCAGCCGAGGATATAAGCTCATCGCTGACAAGCTTGTGCTGTTTCGAACCTATTTGCGGCACGATGCGGATAAGCTGAGCCAACATATTTTTCAGCTGGTGCAAGACTGGATAACACGAAAGAGGTGAGTACCTTGTCCTTTGCGGCTCAAACCAAGAAAGAGTTGACCATGGTCGAAAGCCAGGGCTGCTGCGAGAAAGCGGAACTGTCTGCGCTCATCCGGATGAACGGATCGGTTCAGCTTTCGAACAAAAAGGTGATTCTGGATATTTCGACGGAGAACGCCGCGATTGCAAGGCGCATTTATTCCTTAATCAAGAAGCATTTCCAGGCGCATACTGAACTTTTGGTGCGTAAAAAAATGCGTTTGAAGAAGAATAATGTATACATCGTCCGCATACCGGCTCAGGTTCAGGAAATTCTGAAGGAGCTGCGTATTGTGTCGGAAGGATTTCTGTTTCAGCCACGGATTGACAAGCAGATTGTCCGCAACAATTGCTGCAAGCGGGCATATCTTCGGGGTGCCTTCATGGCAGGGGGTTCGGTCAACAACCCGGAGGGCTCGTCGTATCACCTGGAAATCGCCACGATGTATGAGGAGCACTGTCAGTCTCTTGTCCAGCTTGCCAATGAATTTCACCTGAATGCCCGCTGTATTGAGCGGAAGAAAGGGTTCATCTTCTACATCAAGGAAGGCGAGAAAATCATCGAATTCCTGAACCTGATCGGAGCGCATCAGGCGTTGTTCAAGTTCGAGGATGTCCGGATCATGCGGGATATGAGAAATTCCGTCAACCGCATCGTCAACTGTGAGACGGCCAATCTGAACAAAACCATCGGGGCGGCGATTCGCCAGATTGAGAACATCAAGCTGCTGCAGAAGGAAGTCGGCCTGGAGAACTTGCCTGACAAGCTCCGGGAGGTCGCCGAAATTCGGCTGGCTCATCCGGATATGAACCTGAAGGAAGTCGGGGAACTTCTCAAGGGGACGGTCAGCAAATCCGGGGTAAACCACCGTCTTCGCAAGATTGATGAACTGGCGGAAAAGATTCGAAACGGATAACATTTTTTCTGCTAGTGTCCTGTATGGTTAAATGTTATAATATGATAAAATATCACCGCGCTTTCAATTCAGCAGATTTATAAGATAGGGGGTAATTTTCATGACAAAGCACCCGGTAGTCGTTCGGCTGAAGACGGGTCTACACGCCAGACCGGCCGCGCTGTTCGTTCAGGAAGCGAATAAATATTCCTCTGAAATTTTCGTCGAAAAAGATGATAAAAAAGTAAATGCCAAAAGTATCATGGGAATTATGAGCCTAGCTATCAGTTCCGGAACTGAGGTTTACATTAGCGCAGAAGGAGCCGACGCTGAGCAAGCGGTTACCTCGCTCATGAATTTGGTGAGCAAGGAAGAGCTCGAAAATCAATAAACAATACCTGTCATTAAGAAAAGTCTTGTCATCTGCAAGGCTTTTTTTAACATAAGCAAGCGAGGGGTATTCTACATAATGGGTTGGGATGAGACGGGAGCGGTTGCCCGTCTTTTTGTCATGCATACCATGCAGGGATCCATGATTCATAATAAATATGATAATTTCGCAGCGTCTGATGCAACATTTACCAACTGAGCACCGTTAGAAGGGTAAGGCAAGCATACAAGGGCCAAAATTGAGGAGGCGAATGAACAATGAACAAGTGGGTTAAACGGGTTGGTGCAGTGATGATTGCAGGGACGCTGCTGACCGGAGGCGCAGCTGTCACCGGAATCGGGGGTGCAACGGAAGCATATGCGGCTGAGACGCCGCGCAGTGTGGTAACAGTGGTGGGTAAAGGCGAAATTTCTGTGAAGCCGGACATCGTCTACCTGTCCATTGGCAGTGAGTCTACGGCGGCAACAGCAAAAGAGGCGCAAAGAAGCAATGCGCAGAAAGTTCAGAAGATTACAGCGTTGCTGAAGGATACATGGAAGATCAACGAGAAGGATATCAAAACGGAGCAGTTCTTCGTACAGCCAAACTACACGTATTCGGATGAAGGCGGACGCACGCTGAAGAGCTATACCGCTTATCATTCGCTTGAGGTTACGCTTCTTGACCTGACGAAGGTCGGAGACGTGCTGGATTCAGCGGCTGACGCGGGTGCGAACATCATTGGCAACGCCCGCTTCTCGGTTGCCGATCGGGATGCTTACGAGGCGCAAGTGATTGAAAAGGCGATTGCGAATGCCGATCTGAAGGCGCGCGCCATTGCCAATGCAGCCAAGCGTCAGCTTGGAGCAATCGTCAATGTGTCGGAAGGTTCGGCGATGAATGATATCATTACGTTTGCCGCGGCGGACGGCCTGGCGTCGAAAGCAGAAAGTGCTGGCACCTCGCTTGAGCCGGGCGAGATCAAAATTGTTACCCAGCTTAACGTTCAATATGAGCTGAAATAGTATGTCGGAATTAAGCTCTCGGGCTTTGTGCCGCTGCGATGCAGCGCGTAGAACTGCTGGAGGGCTGGTCAGCACCCGTCTGTATATGCAGGCGGGTGTTTGTGTTGAGACAAGGGCTTCGTTCTTGTCCACTGCGGAAGCTGGGGATGAGGGTTTCCGGTTGCTCGCCCAGCGCTGCCATGTTCTTGAAGAATATCCCGTCTTTACCCTGTCGAAATCCGCAGAAAAGTGTTGTACATAGTGGGAAAACAATGTATAGTGAATATGCAAAAAACTGAATTTGATGAACATCGGTAAAGCCATACCCATGGATATGGCTTTTTTTTCTTAAACGACGCATGATATACGATTATTCTTGAGAAACGGGTCTGCCTTCGGGCAGAATTGCCGTTTCTTCTTACTGGTTTCGAACAGGCCCGCGAATATAAGCGCGCAAGTATTCACGCTCTATCCCATGTAAGGGCACCATTAGAAAGGGGTTGATGCTATGATTGAGCTTGTCCAGATTGAAAAACATTTTCAGGGACAGGCGGTCGTGCATCCGCTGTCGCTCTCCATTAAGGAAGGGGAATTCCTGACCTTGCTGGGCCCAAGCGGCTGCGGCAAGACAACGATCCTCCGTATGATCGCAGGCTTCGAGCAGCCTACGGATGGACAGGTATGGCTCGCGGGGCAGAACGTGACGGATGTTCCTGCAAGCAAGCGGGATCTGAACCTCGTATTCCAGCATTATGCCCTATTTCCGCATATGACCGTTGAAGATAACATCGCGTTTGGGCTAAAGATGAAGAAGATGCCGCGTGCCCAGATCAAGGAGCGTGTAGATGAAGCTGCCCAAATGACGCAGCTGTCGGCGCTGCGGGATCGCTTTCCGCATCAGCTCTCCGGCGGTCAGCAGCAACGTGTCGCCATTGCGCGTGCGATTGCGAACAAGCCCAAGGTGCTGCTGCTGGACGAGCCGCTTGGCGCGCTGGATTTGCAGCTTCGCAAAAACTTGCAGTCCGAGCTGAAACATTTGCAGCGTACGCTTGGGATTACATTTGTTTATGTGACGCATGATCAGGAAGAAGCGATGATGATGTCCGACCGGATCGTCATTATGAATAATGGCAAGGTGGAGCAGATCGGCACGCCGCGCGAGATCTATGCGAGACCGCAGACCCTGTTCGCTGCAACCTTTGTCGGGGAGAACAATATTTTCTCATCGCCGGAGGGGCTTATCGCTGTTCGGCCCGAGAAGATGGTGGCTCAGCGGGAGCCGGGTGCGAAGAAGACGGGTGTCATTGAGGACATTCAATATTTGGGCAGCGTGCATAAATTGCTGGTGCAGCTGGATGGCGAGCCAATGAAAGTGACGGTGGCGCTCGATATATCGGATGAACGTCCGTGGCAGATCGGTGAGGCTGTAGGGGTGAACTGGAACGACAAGGACGAGGTGATGATCGAGCCATGAGAAATTCCCGATTTCTCCTGCCGCCGGTCCTGTTGTGGCTGTCATTGTTCCTAGTGATCCCGATGCTGATCGTGGTGGGCATCTCGTTTTTGTCGAGGGACACGCTTGGCCGAGTTGTATTTGAGTTCAACCTGGAGGGATACCGCACTTTTTTTGATCCGCTGTATTTGGGGATCTACTGGGACACGCTGGTTTTGTCGCTTCTGACTACGGTCATCTGTTTGTTGGTCAGCTATCCGCTGGCCTATTATATAGCGAACGCGTCCCCGCGGGTTCAGACTTGGGGGCTGGTCCTGATTACGATTCCGTTCTGGATCAACTTTCTAATCCGCACGTATGCCTGGGTGCTGCTGCTGCGAACGCAAGGGGTCGTCAACAGCGCATTGCTCTGGCTCGGCTGGATTGATGAGCCGATTCAGATGCTGTATACCTACGGCGCGGTGCTGATGGGCATGGTCTATAACTTCATTCCGTTCATGGTGCTGCCGATCTACGTGGCGCTGGAGCAGATGGACAAGCGTCTGCTGGACGCCGCAAGCGACCTCGGCGCTTCCAGATGGAAGGCGTTCCTGCATGTGACGCTGCCGCAGAGCAAGTCGGGCATCATGACCGGTGCGGTGCTTGTCTATGTATCGACTTCCGGCATGTTTGTGGTGACGGATATTCTGGGCGGTGCGAAGTCGACCATGATCAGCAACATTATTCAGACGCAGTTTCTGGGGGCACGTAATTGGCCGTTCGGCGCGGCGCTGTCAGTGATTTTTGTCGTGACATCCCTGATCCTGATTCTGCTGTTTAACCGGGCGATGCAGGCTCGTCATCAACGAGTAGGGGAGGGAAGAGCGTGAAGAAGCGCAGCCATCCCCTGCTGGGGATCCATTCGTACCTGATGCTGGCCTTCATCTATATGCCGATTCTGATCATTATCATTTATTCTTTTAACAGCGCGAGACTTAGCGGCAACTGGGAAGGCTTCACACTGGACTGGTACACATCCTTGTTCCAGAATCGCCATGTCAGGGAAGCGCTGATGAACAGCCTGACGATCGCGATTACATCCACAGTGGTGTCGACCATGCTCGGCACAGCGGCGGCGCTGGCGCTGCGAGATTTGCGCGGCAAGAAACGCAGCGGCATGAACGGGCTTCTGTATCTCCCGGTTATCATCCCGGACATCATTATGGGGCTGTCGCTGCTGGTGATGTTCAGCCAACTGAACATGCCGCTAGGCAAGACGACGGTGATGATTGCGCATATTACATTCAGCTTGTCCTACGTCTATGTAGTTGTGACAGCAAGGCTGTCAGGCATGGGCAAGCAGCTGGAGGAGGCTGCGCAGGATCTTGGCGCCACGCCGTGGCAGACGTTCCGGCATGTGACGCTGCCGCAGATTGCCCCGGGGATTATATCCGGTGCACTGATTGCTTTTACGCTGTCGCTGGATGATTTTATGGTGAGCTTTTTTGTGGCGGGGCCGAGTTCAACGACGCTGCCAATCTATATATACGCCCAGGTTAAGCGGGGGATATCGCCGGAGATTAACGCCCTGTGTACACTGCTGATCCTGGTGAGCATTACCCTGATTCTGCTGTCCCAATACATTCTTAACCGGGGCAACAATGACAAGAAACACAAGACATTGCCGATTTAAAGCAAATTTGCTTTTTCGGATAGAGGGATGATCTCAAAAGATCCCAAAAAACGGAACGAGGAAGAGAGGAGATAAGGAATTGAAAAGAAGAGGATGGACCCGTCTGCTGGCGGCAGGCTTGGTTGGGGTATTGTCGGTAGGCCTTTTGGCAGGCTGTGGCTCAGAGAAGGAAACGCTGCATATTTACAGCTGGGCGGATAACTTTGATCCCGAGGTGCTGAAGGATTTCGAGGAAAAGTTTGATGTGAAGGTCACTTATGACAACTATGCCAACAATGAGGATCTGCTGGCCAAGATCAATGCGGGCGGAAGCGGATATGATCTGATTCAGCCTTCGGATTACATGGTCAAAACGATGATTGAGTCAGACCTGCTGGAGCCGCTGGATATGAACAATAT
This sequence comes from Paenibacillus campinasensis, assembly GCF_002272015.1. Lineage (GTDB taxonomy): Bacteria > Bacillota > Bacilli > Paenibacillales > Paenibacillaceae > Paenibacillus_AQ > Paenibacillus_AQ campinasensis. The sequence goes on from NZ_NPBY01000085.1 coordinate 39,351, forward strand.
CCCGAATTTCGAGAACATTTCTGACACGTTCAAGGACCCGTCCTACGATCCGGGCAACCAATATTCGATTGTGTACACCACCGGTGTGACGGGCATTGCATATAACACGAAGTATATTCAGGATGAGATTAACAGCTGGGAAGATCTGTGGAATCCCGAATATAAGGGCAAGGTGCTGCTGCTTGACGATAATCGCGAGGTGATCGGCTTGGCGCTCAAGAAGCTCGGGAAATCGAACAGCACGACCGACGAGGCGGAGATTACCGCAGCGGTGGAGGAGCTGAAGACGCTTCTTCCGAATGTGCTTGCCTTCGACACGGACAGCATCAAACAGAAGATGATGCAGGAAGAGGGCTGGATTGCGAGCGTATGGTCGGGGGATGCGGCGTTTATCGCGGCTGAGAATCCGGATGTGGCCTATGTTGTGCCTGAAGAGGGAGCGACGATTTTCTCCGATAACTATGCGATTCCGAAAGGTGCGAAGAACAAGGAACTGGCCGAGAAGTTCATCAACTTCATGCTGGAGCCTGAAGTGAGCGCCAAGAACTTTGAGTATATCGGATACAGCAATCCGAATACCAAAGCGATGGAATTCCACAGCGAAGATTATCGCAACAATACGATGATCAATCTGACAGACGAAGAGCTGGCGCGGACCGAATGGCTCGATAATGTGGGCGAGGCGCTGCAGCTGTACGACCGTCTGTGGAGCGAACTGAAGAGCGGCCGGTAACAAAGCTGTTATCGTTTGTTAAATATAGAAAGCGGGAAAAGGTCTGTCGAATCGACAGGCCTTTTCTTTGTATGCCGTCACATCCTCGGACCTATGTCTGGAGAAGTCATTTTCTCGAACCTGAGCTCGCCGCTGTATCCCGAGGTTAGGGAGTTTGGCCGGGAAGGCATGAGCGGGGATAGGCCCTCGGCCCCGGAATCAAAATTGTCATTCGTATTGTTACCTATAGACCAAGCATGAAGGATTATAATGGGAAAGGAAGTGAACAATAACAGCAACTTATTCAATTGACCCCATAACAAAAACGACAAAGGTGGAATTTCGAAATGAAGCGTAATCTCCGTATATGTGCATCGTTCATTGCAGCTGGTGTTCTGATCGGAAGCCTCGGATGGACCGGGCAGGTGATTGAGGCGAACGGATCGGCACAGGCGGCCGCGGCCAGCCAGAAGAAGTCCAGCAAGGAAGTTGTTCTGAAATGGAATGGCAAAGTGCTGCCGCAAAAAGGAATCCTGTCCAACGGTGTTACATATGTGCCAGCTACCGCCGTCAGAGACGCGCTCGGTTTGCCGATTAAGTATGATGCTAAAGCGCGTGCTTATACGCTGGGCGATGGATACAACCGTCTGAAAGCGGTGGTGTATGCCTCGAAAGACATCGGCCTATCGGTTAACGGGCTTTACATAGGGGAGCCTGGAGGCCAGATCATCGATGGGCGTTTGTATATCCCGTATAAAGTGCTCAGTGATTATATGGGCGTTCAAGGACAGTGGAATGCGGCGCAGAAGACGCTTTCGATGGTGCCGAAAAAGCAAAATGCGATCACAATTTCTGCCAAAACATTGAAGGAGTCCACGGATAAAGCCAACATTCAAGTGCGCTATGCCCAGATCAGCGGTCTTGGCAACGATAAAGCGCAGTCTGCGATCAACGAGACGCTAAAGCAGCATGCCGAGCGGTTCATCGAGGCGGCGAAGGAGCAGGTTGCGGAAGCGCCATCGCCTGAGCCGGGGATGGAGTATGAGTTCCAGGGCGATTTTGTAGTGACCTACAACGCAGAGGGGCTGCTCAGCATCTTGACGAGTGAATACACGTATACGGGCGGGGCGCATGGGATGACTTACCGCCAGGGTTATACGTTCTCGCTGGAGGACGGATCGCTGCAAAGCCTCGGGGACGTCATTAACCTGAAGGGTGACGGCAAGAAGAAGCTGAATGATTATGTATTGAAGAAATTCAAAGCCAATGAGGGCTATCTCGGCGGGTTTGAAGGCGTATCGGACGATGCGGATTTCTACCTGAAGGACGGCTCGGCGGTGCTCTTCTTCCAGCTGTATGAGTACACGGCGTATGCTTACGGTTTTCCGGAGTTTGAGCTGAAGCTGAAGGAGTGGAAGTAAGGGCTGCAGTTATGTAAGCAGACTCGAGTACAAGAGTTATGGAAAAAACGGGCAGGCACCGATTCGGCGCCTGCCCGTTTTTTTATGCAAATAAGGTTTCCGGCTGAGTTTACAGTCCTTGCGCCGGAGTTTTCTCCAGCACCTGATCGACGATGCCGTATTCCTTGGCTTCTTCAGCAGTCATGAAGTAGTCGCGATCGGTGTCTTTCTCGATGCGCTCAAGCGGCTGACCGGTACGCTCTGCGAGGATGCGGTTCAGCTTGTCGCGCATCTTCAGAATGCGGCGGGCGCGGATTTCGATATCCGTTGCCTGGCCTTGTGCGCCGCCAAGCGGCTGGTGAATCATGATTTCGCTGTTAGGCAGCGCGAAGCGCTTGCCCTTGGCACCTGCATTCAGCAGGAACGCGCCCATCGAAGCCGCCATGCCGACACAGATGGTCGAAACATCCGGCTTGATGAATTGCATCGTATCGTAAATGGCCATGCCGGCGGTAATCGAACCGCCCGGGCTGTTGATGTAAAGATGAATATCCTTTTCAGGGTCCTCTGCTGCCAGGAACAGCATTTGGGCAATGATGGAATTGGCGACCACGTCATTTACATCGGAGCCGAGGAAGATAATGCGGTCTTTCAGCAATCTGGAATAGATGTCGTACGCCCGCTCGCCGCGGTTGCTTTGTTCAACGACCATAGGTATAAAACTCACGTGGAAAACCTCCTCTTAAGTACAGTCCTCTTTAAAATACTGTTACCGTATTACCCACATGATAAACAATTCAAATCAAAAAGTCAAAGAAAGTCAAACTATCGGGTAAAAAAAAGAGCCATCTCAGGCACTATGCGGGTAAACAGTAATGATGATGTAAATTATAAATGGCGCGCCCGCGAGGAATCGAACCTCGATCTCAGGCTCCGGAGGCCTACGTCATATCCATTGGACCACGGGCGCATAAAAATTAGCAACGAAATTGATTATACAACAAGTTTGAACAAAAGACAAGAAGTCGTTCAAAAGATTGTTTTTGTCTAGACCCAAGCATCATTTGGCCATAATGTATAAGAATGCCTGAGGCTGAGAAATATACTTTCGGACCCCTTGCAACCTGCATAATAATTGAGTAGAATAAGGGTGGGACTTAAATTGCTTACCCGGGACATTTTACGTCCAACATAAAGAGCGTCGAGACGAAGTTTGCAGGAGTGGAATGCATGCGTGACCTATTAGAAATACAAGAGCAGCTTCTGCCAGATCTCATGGACACTCTTAAACGAAGGTATACGATCCTTCATCAGATCAGGTTGTCTGGAGTTGTCGGACGGAGGACGCTCGCCGGATCACTCGAGATGACCGAGCGTGTGCTCAGAGCGGAGACCGATCTTCTGAAGGCACAAGGTCTGATTGAGATCGAGACGGTCGGAATGCGGATCAGCGATGCCGGCATCTGTTTGCTGGAACAGCTGGAGCCGATGATGAAGGAGCTGTTCGGTCTGGCCCGCCTGGAGGAGAAGATTCGCAAGGCTTATGGCTTGCGCAAGGTTGTTGTCATTCCTGGCGACAGTGAATCCTCCCCGGATGTGAAGCGTGAGCTTGGCCGTGTCGGAGCAAGAACGCTCCTCAGCTATGTTCATAGCGGAGACACGATTGCCGTCACAGGCGGATCAACGCTTGCCGAAGTGGCAGAGCAGATGACCGCGCTTGCCGGCGGCCCTTTGAAGGGAAGCTGGTTTGTACCGGCTCGGGGCGGCCTTGGAGAGAGTGTGGAGATTCAGGCGAATACGATCGCTTCCAAGATGGCCAAACGGGTTGGCGCGGAATACCGGCTGCTGCATGTACCGGATTTGCTGGGCGAGGATGCCTATCAGTCTCTTGTGCATGATCAGCATATTCAGGAGATTGTGCATGTCATCCGTCAATCACGCATTATCATTCACGGCATCGGCGACGCCATGGAGATGGCTCGCAGGCGCAAGCTGGATGACGGCTCGATTGACAGTCTGCAGAAAGACGGTGCCATTGCGGAATCCTTCGGATACTATTTCAGCGAATCAGGTGAGGTCGTACACAAGATGCTTACGCTCGGTCTTCGGCTTGAAGATATTATGCGCACCGAGATCGTTATTGGCATCGCAGGAGGAAGAAGCAAGGGCAAAGCGATCCACGCTGTGCTGAAATTCGGCCATGAAGACATTCTGGTCACGGACGAAGCGGCTGCGCTGGAAGTTATGAAGGAAATAGAGACGCTCTAGCATTAAAGGACCATGGACCAGGATTGAACGGGGTGGAGCGCCTAAGTGCTGCATGCCTGAATGGAGCCCGAAGTGCTGCGATCATATGGAATTGTCCCTTTTTCGCAGGCATTGGCCGCACATTCAAGCTATTGTTGTCATGACTGACCTTTTGGCGGTCTTGAATATATACAAATAAAGCAAATATGGAGGGAACTGCTAATGGTTAAAGTAGGTATTAACGGTTTTGGACGTATTGGACGTAACGTGTTCCGCGCTGCGCTGAACAACAGTGAAGTTGAAATCGTGGCAATCAACGATTTGACTGACGTGAGCACACTGGCACACCTTTTGAAATATGACACAACTCACGGAAGACTGGATGCAACAGTTGAAGCTAAAGAAGGCGCGCTTATTGTAAACGGCCGTGAAGTGAAAGTATTCGCTGAGCGTAATCCAGAAGCTCTTCCTTGGGCTGAATACGGTGTTGAAATCGTGGTTGAATCCACAGGTATCTTCACTGCTAAAGAAAAAGCTTCCGCTCACTTGAAAGGCGGCGCGAAGAAAGTTATCATCTCCGCTCCAGCTACTGACGAAGACATCACAATCGTTATGGGCGTTAACGAAGACAAATACGATCCAGCTAACCACACCATTATCTCCAACGCTTCTTGTACAACGAACTGCTTGGCTCCTTTCGCCAAAGTTCTTGATGAGAAGTTCGGCATCGTGAAAGGCATGATGACTACGGTTCACTCTTACACGAATGACCAGCAAGTACTCGATCTGCCGCACAAGGACCTTCGTCGTGCTCGTGCTGCTGCTGAGAACATCATTCCTTCCACAACTGGTGCGGCAAAAGCAGTTAGCCTTGTCCTGCCACAACTGAAAGGCAAACTGAACGGTATGGCTATGCGCGTACCTACGAAGAACGTTTCTGTTACAGACCTCGTTGTTGAGCTGTCCAAGAACGTAACCAAAGAAGAAGTTAACGATGCGCTGAAAGCTGCAGCTGACGGCCCGCTGAAAGGCATCCTGAACTACTCCGACGAGCCGCTTGTATCCAGCGACTACAACAGCGATCCGGCTTCTTCCACGATTGATGCGCTCTCTACTATGGTAGTTGGCGACAACATGGTTAAAGTCGTTTCCTGGTATGACAACGAGTGGGGCTACTCCAACCGCGTTGTTGACCTCGCTGCTTACATCGCAAGCAAAGGTCTGTAATTGATTTAAACCATTCAATCGAAGAGGAGTTCCGCTTAAAGGTGCTCCTCTTTGGTTCATGGTTTTTCCTGTTTTTAAGCCATAAGCCATGCACTTAAACACATAGACAACACGCCGGGCTTTGGACGACATAAAGAGATGAAGAGCACCTGCTGTCGGCTGGGGAGAATAGTTTCTAGGAGGAACGTGGAGATGAACAAGAAAAGTGTACGTGATGTAGAAGTAAACGGCAAACGCGTCTTTGTCCGGGTCGATTTCAATGTACCGCTTGAGGATGGTAAAATAACAGATGATACTCGTATCCGCGAGACACTGCCAACCATCAATTACCTGATTGAGCGAGGCGCGAAGGTCATTCTCGCCAGCCACATGGGTCGCCCGAAAGGCGAGGTTGTTGAATCGCTGCGCCTGAATCCGGCAAGCGAGCGCCTGTCCGAACTGCTTGGCAAACCGGTTGCGAAGGCGGATGAAGCTGTAGGCGAAGCGGTTAAGGCTCAAGTGGAGAAGCTGCAAAACGGCGATGTGCTCGTGCTTGAGAACGTGCGCTTCTATCCAGGCGAAGAGAAGAACGATCCGGAGCTGGCGAAGCAATTCGCAGAGCTTGCTGATCTGTTCGTCAATGACGCATTTGGTGCAGCTCACCGTGCGCATGCTTCGACAGAAGGCATTGCCCATCATCTGCCGGCTGTATCCGGTCTTCTGATGGAGAAGGAGCTGTCTGTTCTGGGCAAAGCGTTGTCGAACCCGGATCGTCCGTTCACAGCGATCATCGGCGGTTCCAAAGTTAAGGACAAAATCGATGTCATCAACAACCTGCTTACACTGGCTGACAATGTCATCATCGGCGGTGGACTTGCCTATACGTTCTTCAAGGCGCAAGGCCATGAAATCGGCAAATCCCTGCTGGATGCAGAGAAGCTGGATACGGCGCTTGGCTTCATTGAGAAAGCTAAAGAGCTGGGCAAAAACTTCTACCTGCCGGAAGACATCGTAGTAACTGACGATTTCAGTGCAGATGCAAACACCAAGGTGGTCACGATCGACAGCATCCCAGCAGATTGGGAAGGCATTGATATCGGTCCGAAGACACGCGAGAAGTATGCAGAAGTGATTAAAAACTCCAAGCTGGTCGTATGGAACGGGCCGATGGGCGTGTTCGAAATCGAACCGTTCAGCCACGGTACTCGCGCTGTAGCGCAAGCTTGTGCGGAAACGTCTGCTTACACGGTGATCGGCGGCGGAGACTCGGCTGCAGCAGCTGAAAAGTTCGGTGTAGCTGACAAGATGGACCACATCTCGACGGGTGGCGGCGCATCCCTTGAATTCATGGAAGGCAAGGCGCTTCCTGGCGTTGTGGCTCTGAACGACAAGTAAGACACGAATGGGTAAAGACGCAAGATAGCAGTTCCCCGCGGGATGGCGGGGAATATTTAAGGAGTGAACCTAGTGAGAACACCAATCATAGCTGGCAACTGGAAAATGTTCAAAACGGTTCCGGAAGCAACGTCCTTCTTCGAGGAAGTTAAGGGCAAGGCGGAAGTAGAAGGCGTTGAGAGCGTCATCTGCGCGCCGTTCACAACGCTTCCGGCTCTGGTCGAAGCTGCGAAAGGAACAAGCATCAAGATCGGGGCTCAGAATCTTCATTATGAAGACAGCGGTGCATTTACCGGAGAAATCAGCGGTTCCATGCTGAAGGATCTGGGCGTGGACTACGTCATTATCGGGCATTCCGAGCGTCGTCAGTACTTTGCGGAAACCGACGAGATCGTCAACAAGAAGGTGCATGCGGCATTCCGTCACGGACTGCTTCCGATTGTATGCGTTGGCGAGAAGCTCGAAGAACGTGAAGCAGGGAAGACGATGGACGTATGCAAAGTGCAGACCGAAGCTGCATTCGCAGGTGTTCCTGCAGACCAAGCGGTTCATGTCGTCATTGCCTATGAGCCGATCTGGGCGATTGGCACAGGCAAATCCTCCACGGCGCAAGATGCCAACGAGGTGATTGCATATATTCGCGATCTCGTGAAAGGATTGTACGGGGAAGACGTTGCAGCTGCGGTTCGCATTCAGTACGGCGGCAGCGTGAAGCCTGAGAATGTAATGGAGTATCTGGGGCAAAGCGACATTGACGGCGCTCTCGTCGGCGGTGCCAGCCTGCAGCCAGCTTCTTACATTCAACTCGTTGAGGGGGCGAAGTAAGATGTCAGCACCAAGACCGGTAGCCCTGATCATCATGGACGGATTCGGGCTGCGCAATACGGAGGCAGGAAATGCGGTCGCTAAGGCGAATAAGCCGAATTATGACCGTTATCTGAAACAATATCCGAACACCACACTGACCGCTTGCGGAGAAGCTGTAGGCCTGCCGGAAGGGCAGATGGGCAACTCCGAGGTCGGCCACTTGAACATTGGTGCAGGACGGATTGTATATCAGGACTTGACCCGGATCAGCAAGTCGATTCGTGAAGGGGAGTTCTTCAAGAACGAAACCCTGGTTGAGGCCATTCAGAATGCCAAGAAGAACAACAAGAAGCTTCACCTGTACGGGCTTGTATCCGATGGTGGCGTACATAGCCATATCGAGCATATGTTTGCCATGCTGGATCTCGCGAAGCAAGAAGGCCTGGACGAGGTGTACATTCATGGCTTCATGGACGGACGCGACGTCGCTCCGGACAGCGGGCGTCAATTCGTCAAGGACCTGATCGCCAAGATCGAAGAGATTGGCATCGGCAAGATTGCTACGGTATCTGGCCGTTACTACGCAATGGACCGCGACAAGCGCTGGGACCGTGTAGAGAAGGCTTACCGTGCGATGGTATACGGTGACGGCCCGAAATATACGGACCCGCTCAAGGCCATTGAAGACTCCTATGAGAAGTCGATCTATGATGAATTTGTTGAACCGACGGTGATCGTGGATGAGCAGGGGAACCCGGTCAGCCTCGTGGAGAGCGGAGATTCGGTTGTGTTCCTGAACTTCCGTCCTGACCGTGCGATTCAGCTGTCCCAAGTGTTCACGAACAAGGATTTCCGCGGTTTCGAGCGGGGACCGAAGTTCCCTGAGAACCTGCATTTTGTGTGCCTTACGCTGTTCAGCGAAACGGTCGAAGGCTTCGTGGCCTACAAGCCGAAGAACCTCGACAACACGCTGGGCGAAGTGCTTGTACAGCATAACAAAAAGCAGCTTCGCATTGCCGAGACCGAGAAATACCCGCATGTTACCTTCTTCTTCAGCGGCGGGCGCGACGTGGAGCTTCCTGGCGAAACGCGTGTCTTGATCAACTCGCCTAAGGTGGCGACTTACGATCTTCAGCCGGAGATGAGTGCATACGAGGTGGCTGAAGCATGTGTGAAGGAAATCGAGGCGGATAAGCATGATGCCATCATTCTGAACTTCGCGAACCCGGATATGGTTGGTCACTCCGGCATGCTGGAGCCAACCATCAAAGCGGTGGAAGCCACGGATGAGTGCGTAGGCAAAGTCGTTGAAGCCGTTCTGGCCAAAGGCGGGGTTGCTATCATCACGGCCGACCACGGCAACGCCGACATGGTATTCGACGAGAATGGCCGTCCGCATACGGCACATACAACCAATCCGGTTCCGTTCATCGTCACCGATGAGAATGTGACCTTGCATGAAGGCGGCATTCTGGCAGACATCGCTCCAACGATTCTGGATCTGATGCAGCTGCCGAAGCCGGACGAAATGACGGGCACTTCGATGATTGCAGCACGCAAATAAGAAATAAAACACCTGAAACAGCCTGGCAGCAATGCCAGTTTCAAATACCATATTAACAAAAGGAGACTATACCCATGACCATTATTTCTGACGTATATGCACGCGAAGTCCTTGACTCCCGCGGTAACCCGACTGTAGAGGTTGAAGTATACCTGGAATCCGGCGCAATTGGCCGTGCCATCGTTCCTTCCGGTGCTTCGACTGGTGTTCACGAAGCAGTTGAGCTTCGCGACGGCGACAAATCCCGTTACCTCGGAAAAGGTGTTCTGCAAGCAGTAAAGAATGTTAACGAGGTTATCGCTCCTGAAGTGATCGGAATGGACGCGCTTGATCAAGTAAGCATCGACAAGCTGATGATCGCTCTGGACGGAACGCCGAACAAAGGCAAACTGGGTGCAAATGCGATTCTGGCTGTATCGATGGCTGTCGCTCGTGCAGCTGCCGAGGCGCTTGCTATGCCGCTGTACACTTACCTTGGCGGATTCAACGCAAAACAGCTTCCAGTACCAATGATGAACATCGTGAACGGCGGCGCTCATGCTGACAACAACGTTGACGTGCAAGAGTTCATGGTACTGCCTGTAGGTGCTTCCAGCTTCAAAGAAGCGCTTCGTATGGGTGCTGAAATCTTCCACAACCTGAAATCGGTTCTGAAAGGCAAAGGACTGAACACTGCTGTTGGTGACGAAGGCGGCTTCGCTCCGAACTTCACTTCCAACGAAGACGCGCTGTCCTCGATCATTGAAGCGATTGAAAAAGCTGGCTACACGCCAGGCAAGGACGTATTGCTGGGTATGGACGTGGCTTCCACGGAATTCTTCAAGGATGGCAAATATGTGCTTGAAGGCGAAGGCAAATCCTTCACACCTGCTGAGTTCGTAGACCTGCTTGCTTCTTGGGTAGAGAAATATCCAATCATCACCATCGAAGACGGCTGCTCCGAGGACGACTGGGAAGGTTGGAAATTGCTCACTGAGAAATTGGGTGACAAAATTCAGCTCGTGGGTGACGACCTGTTCGTTACGAACACTGAGCGTCTGGAAAGAGGCATCAAGGAAGGGATCGGTAACTCCATCCTGATCAAAGTTAACCAAATCGGTACGCTGACTGAAACATTCGACGCGATCGAAATGGCAAAACGCGCTGGTTACACCGCTGTGATCTCCCACCGTTCCGGTGAGTCCGAAGACAGCACGATCGCTGACATCGCGGTTGCTACAAACGCTGGCCAGATCAAAACGGGTGCACCTTCCCGTACGGACCGCGTTGCGAAATACAACCAGTTGCTTCGCATCGAAGACAACCTGGGCGAACTCGCTCAGTACGACGGCTTGAAGTCGTTCTACAACCTGAAGCAACAATAATAAGGGCTATAAAAGCCTGGCTCCTGATGTTGCGGGGGCCGGGCTTTTTTTTGCGCTTATTGGGGGAGCGGGGGAGAGGCAAGGCTGCACATTG
>NZ_NPBY01000086.1 GCF_002272015.1 Paenibacillus campinasensis
GAGTTAAAACTCCTCTTTTTTTTGAGCTTCTTTTGCCTTGCGCCGAATCCTTTTCTTGAATAAAAATTGGACATTAGGCTCGACAATCCAGCCGAAGCAGCGTCTGACCCACGCGGAGGAAAGCATACAAGTGACAGCTATGCCCACCACGACTAACATAACTCTGCCAAAGGCAGAATCGAAGAGCTCCAGCAAGCCATAATGCAGCATGCCCTTCACCAGGAAGCCATGCAGCAAAAACACATACATCGTATGCTCTCCCAGATGGGTAAAGGGAAGCTTCGAATCTGGAACGATGGTGAGCACAGCCAGCCCCATGACAACGGTAAATAGGTACGTGAGCAGTCGATAGCCAGCGGCGTACCAAGCATCGATGCCAAATTCCAGATAAGGCAGTGAACCGTAGAACCAGTTTGTGCTCAAAACAGGTGATAGCATATATAACAGGCCGAAACCTATCGTTACAATCACCACAGAGCTAATCACATTTCGGCGAGTCTTTAATCTGTCTAACCACTCTCGCTTGAAATAGAACCCCATGATAAAGAACGGGAAGAAATAGAGCGTGCGCGAAATGCTTGCATAGTAATCCACGTCCAGTGCGTATCCCATCATCAAAGACATTCCGATACAGATCGCTAGCGGATATTTGAGAATGAGCAGGTAGGGCAGCAGCATTTTCCACAGCATCATACTAAACAGAAACCACAGGATCCAGTAAGGATAGAAATAGGTAAAGTTCAGTTTGTCGTGCCCTTGAGTATAGAAATCAAACAGGGTGTAGAGTGTCTCGAAAATGACATACGGGACAAGCAACGACGAAACCAGATTAACGTAATACTTCGGATAGCGAATACTCTTGGAGAAGTAACCGGCAGCAAAAATAAACAGCGGCATATGAAAAGAGTATATAAATTGATAGACCGCTTGGGTGGTTCGTTCGCCGTTAAAGGGCTCCATAAAATGCCCGATAACGACCAGCAGGATCAGTAAGAATTTAAGGTTATCGAAATAGACGTCTCTCTCTTGAAGTCTTTCCTGCATAGGTGACGCTCCTTTGGTTGCCTACCACAGATGTTATGTATAAGGATAAAAGACTTATAGGCGAAGCAGCTATGGTGAAATTCAGGAAGAAGGCTTTGAGTGTGGGGAGGGCCAGGGTCGCTCCAATGAGTGCGGGGCGGGGCTCTAAATTACGGGTGTGAACCTTACAAAGTCCATTTTTGCTCAATAAAAAAGGATATAAATCATTAACCAATGAACAGGGTGATATAACATGGATTGTCCCTTGTATCTGCATAAAATAACAAAACGGGAATGCTCATCAAGACAATCGCCCTGACAAGCACTCCCGTATTCATTAGAATTGAAGTTCTGCTAGCTGTTTAACACTTTGCTCGGCATTTGGATCAACCTGGAGCAGACGCTCCATGAGTGCTTCATCGTCAGTGCCAAGCTTTTGCAATGAAGCGAGGTACCAGCGAGCAATTTCCTGCGGGATCGTCTGTGATAAGTCCTCCTGGATTCCCAGCTTAAGGGCATCCGCAGCCTCCTGCGGCTGATTCATCATATAATACATTTTACCTGCGTTTAAGATCATATCAGGTGTGTTTTCGAATGGACGACCTTGGAGCTGACCTTCGGGCAATGTTTCCAAGTGACGAATACCGGCTTGAACCTCGGCGAATGCATCGGTCGCCTGTTTGAAATATTGGTCTTTCGTTGCAATGTCCCCAGTGCCCAAGGCTTTGCTTCCCAGATCATATCCTTGATGGATGATTTTCTCGTACCATTCGATATCCCACTTGAACTTATACGCGTTGTTAATGAGTACCTCGTAAGCCAGTTCCGGCTGCTGTTTCAGTTCATACCCTTCAATCAGACGTAAAAGCATGAATTTATTGTAAGGCTCGTCTTCTAGCGCACGATTCAGAAGGTCAACGGCCAGATTGTAGAAGCCTTCCTCTTGCGTCTGTCGATACCCCGTATAATAGAGCGAGCTTAGCAGAAGAACCGAATCCGGATGGCTGGAGCGAATGCTCAGATCCTTGTCCAGCGGAGCTTTGATCTCCTCAAAGGAATTACTTGTCTGAGCTAAACGGCGTGCATCCATAGCGGCATCTGCTGCTTGTACGTAGCGGATGGACGTGATCAGAACAATGATCGCACCGATGCCGACAACTGCGCTAAATGCGCCTCTAGCGGCTGATTCAGGTAACGTCCATTTCTTCACCGGTCTGCTGTCCATGGCTGCAGCCATACCAGCGAGCCCCAGGAAGACAAGAATCCCCATAAATACGTAACTCAGGTTAAAGTCCAGAATACTATGCAACAAAATCGACAAGACGATAATCAGATACAGAAAATGACTGTTCTTTCCGTCGGTATCCTGCTGTACGTATCCACGAATGTATTTATAGAAAATAAAAATGATAAACGCCATAAATACCAGGAAGCCAAGGACACCAACCTCGATCAAGTATTGCAGGAAGAAGTTATGGGCCTGACGGCTTGTATACGGGTTGTTCTGATACTGCTCGTACAGTGAGGCCCAGGCTCCCCCGCCGGCTCCAATAATCGGATAATCGGCTAGCACCTTCATGGCATCCTTGTAAAATGTGAAACGTTCCAGCACACTGTGCTGATTGAAATTGATGTTCTCAAGTCGAACGCTAATATTCTGAGGCAGAATGTTCTTCAGACTCGTCCCGATAAATAGGAAGATCAGTACTCCGCCAATGACAACAGAGCCAATCGGCAGCCATAGACTCGCGCCCCTCTTCTCTGACCAGGTGCTTAATACCGATTCCAGCTTCGGAGCGACGAAGCGCTGGATCCCCCAACCAAGCAATCCCATGATGATCGAGGCCGCGATCAGGATTCCCCAGCCTTTCAGTGCTCCGCTGCCGCTGAAGGTTTCATTAAGCTGTAACCCAATGTCCGTAACGGATTTGGATATGAGCAGTGATATAACACCGGCCATTCCACAGTAAAGTATCCATAATAGCTGCTGTGCTGGTTTCAAGAACAGGAGCAGGAGTACAAATACGACCGGCAGCATCACGAGCCCACCCCGTGACAGGGTCAGGAGAAGCGATACGATGATCGGAACAAGCATGAAGCTGTGAAAAGCCTGGCTGTACCATTTGCGAGATGTCGTAACGAAAAAAACGGCTGCAAACAGGAAGGCCATCAGAAAGGCAGCATACGTGTTAGCGTATTGGAATACGGAGGTCAGGCGCAGACCGTTAGAGTCTGTCATGACCGCATGGGTATAAATGCCGTTTAATACCGTGTTAGAGAACCATTTGGCAATTGCACCTGCGCTTTCTCCCTGGCCGAACCAGTGGAGCAGACCAAATCCGACAATCAGATAGGCAATAGCCATGATAGCTCCTTGGATCATCCGGTTCCCTAACGCGTCCCGAAGAACATACAATCCAATAATAAATATGATGGCGTAAATACAATTAATGAGGACCATGTTAGCGGCTTGGGTCTGTGAAGCAGCGCTAATCATCGAAATTATGTAAGTTAACGGCAATAGCAGTACACCTACCGCAAGCCAGTCTCTCTGTTCCGTTAGCTGGAACCTTTTATAGTACTGTGCAATCCAGAGGAAGAGTAACAAACATGATAATATCGCAGTCCAAAAAATAGGCTTCTCAAAATCTAGCTGAAATCCGTTAAACAAAGCCGTTTGGAAGGGAGTCCAGGCTAGAAATAAGATAATTCCTGTAATTAATATCCAAAACAACGCTGATCTTGTGTCCTGCTTCCTCAATTCAACGGCCTTTTTGCCGTATACTGGTTTCGACAACGCAATTAGCTCCTTTTCTTGTAGATACGACAATATTTTAGCATAATTCTAGTAACAGAGACCACAAATAAGGAAATTAGGTGCTATGCTTTATATCATGATTAACAATTACAAACCACTAGGTTTGACTCGAATGAGGGATGATAATACAGGTTCCGCTTAAAAATATACTAGAGTAGTCAACGAAGCTTTCAAAGGTTTCGAATAAAATAAACTAGGTCTCACGAATAATGGGCCTTTTACTGCAACTGAACCAGTTACTGAGCATTATGACGACGTTTTCAAATTCCCCATCGTCTCGACGTCACGGTTTTTTTCACGTATACTGGTTTCGACACGCTTTAACTAATGCATTGTTTTAGCAAAATTGTATAGTTGAGCTATTTTACATAGAAATATGATGTTTTATTATTTTTGTGAATATTCTGGAGGTCTTTCAATGAGTTTTTGGAGAAATAGACAATTGATTCTTCAATTCGTCAAACGTGATATTAGCAGTAGATATAAAGGGTCTTATCTAGGGGCGATATGGTCAATTTTAACGCCTCTATTTATGTTGGCTATTTATACATTTGTATTTAGTGTGATTTTTCAGGCGAAATGGAACATTGAGACAGAGAATAAATTAGATTTTGCATTTATTATTTTTTCGGGAATCATTGCATTCAATGTATTTTCAGATGTAATACTAAGATCTCCGAATTTGATTATTAGTAATGTGAATTTTGTCAAAAAAATTGTTTTTCCTCTTGAAATTTTGGTTGTTGTTGCGATAGGGTCTTCTTTATTCCTAGCTGGCATAAATGTTTTAATCCTTGTTTTGGGGCAACTTTTATTTAATGGAGTTATTCATTGGACTATTATTCTACTTCCGATTGTGTTATTACCATTAGTTTTAATAACCCTTGGATTAGGCTGGTTTCTTGCTTCCTTAGGTACTTATTATCGCGACATAAGCCATATTATAGGTTTAATTGTTTCAGCATTGATGTTTATGAGTCCCATATTTTATCCCGTATCGAATATCCCAGAAAACCTAAGAGGTATATATATATTAAACCCAATTACCCATATTGTGGAAGACATGCGTAGAGTGATAGTATTTGGCCAAATGCCGAATTGGGGATGGATATTAGTGGGAAGTGTAATAGGATTAGTTGTATCATTGCTAGGCTTAAAGTGGTTTAACAAAACAAGAGGAGGTTTCTCGGATGTCCTCTAATATATCTATTTCCGTCAAAGATGTGAGCAAGTGCTATAGAATGTTTGATCGTCCTCAAGATCGATTGAAACAAAGTTTTGTGAAGAATAAGAAATATTACAAAGAATTTTGGGCTTTAAAAAATGTTTCGTTTGATGTACTGCGTGGACAAACCGTCGGGATAATAGGCCGCAATGGTTCTGGGAAAAGTACAATTCTTCAGATTATTGCTAATACGCTTACCCCCACTTCCGGGGAAGTTGCAGTTAATGGAAGAGTAGCTGCTTTATTGGAGCTTGGAAGTGGCTTTAACCCAGAGTTTACCGGAAGAGAAAATGTGATTATGAACTGCACAATTATGGGGCTCAGCAGCGCAGAAATACAGCAACGACTGCCACTAATTGAAGAATTCGCGGAAATCGGCGAATTTATTAATCAACCCGTAAAGCTATATTCATCAGGGATGTTTATTAGATTAGCATTCGCATGTGCCATAAATGTTGATCCAGACATACTCGTAATTGATGAAGCACTGGCGGTAGGCGATATGCGCTTCCAACTAAAATGTATGGACAAGATAAAAACTTTCCAAAAGGAGGGGAAAACCATACTTTTTGTTAGCCACGATTCTTACTCCATTCGTAATATTTGTGACGAGGCGATTTGGATGATGGATGGACAAATTTATCGGCGTGGTGATGCTAAGGTTATTATTGAAGAGTACCAAGATTATATGAAAGCGGACAACGAGCCCCAAGTTCAGGATGAAAGTACCAATCAAACGTCTGAAAAATACGGTGATATTTTAAATATTTCAGAGGTAAACATCGTTGGTTCTGAAAATAATATTGTTCCTTTTAAGCAGCCGATAACTGTAGAAATACAATATACATTAAAGGAACCGGTTAACCAACTTCTGGGTGGCGTTGCGATTTATGATAATGAAAAGAACTATATTTGCGGATTGAATACCAAATTAAGTGGTTACTCCCTCCAGGACCAACCTGGTACTTATAAATTGAGATTGAATTATAATGAAATGAATTTAATGCCGGGAACTTATTTTATTGATGTAGGCTTTTTTGAAAGCGCAGGTGTCGTTCCCTTGGATTATCAGGGGAAAATCCAATCCTTCAGGGTTGCTTCCGGTGAATATTTTGCCGAAGGCATGATTTATCTGGATCATGATTGGGTCTTGTTGGAGGAGGAATAAAAGCGAAATGCAAAAGTATGATCATGAGCTTGATATGATGTCAGAAAACTCAGCAGCCCTGGTTTTGAAAGAAATTCCAACCGGGTCAAAAGTTCTTGAACTGGGGCCTGCCACAGGTTATATGACCCGCTATATGAAAGAAGAACTTAATTGTTCTGTATATTGCATCGAATACGATCCGAGTTCTGCAGAACAAGCGTCTGTATATTCTGAAAAAATGATCGTCTCCGATTTGGAGGATTTTTCTGTATGGACTAAACAACTCTCCGGTGAAAAATTTGATTATATTCTTTGTGTAGATGTATTAGAACATCTAAGGGATCCTCATAGGGTTCTCAGAGAGGTAGTCAAATACTTAGAGGCAGAGGGCTCTGTCATCGCCTCAATACCTAACATTTCCCATAATGCCATTATTATGAGCCTTCTGCAAGGTGAGTTTAAATATAATCAACTCGGACTTCTTGATAATACTCATGTTAAATTTTTTACAAAAGAGTCAATTATTGAAATGCTAAGTGAAGCAGGCTTAGAAATTGTAAAAATGAAGGCAACGAAGGCCTGGCCCGAGGAAACGGAATTTCATAAGAGTTATGAAGAGTTCCCAGAGGCAGTGCAAGATTATTTGCTTAGTAATCCTGAAGGCCATGCATATCAGTATATCTCCGTGGCTAAAAAAATATCGTCTTCCAAGGTTTTAGATAAGGATAATGCAGAATCGTTTCCTATTTCTACTATCGAGCCGATCTATGATCAGTTACAGGTATTTTGGAGTGAAGACGGTCAATTTTCCGAAGAAAAATCGGTACAATGCTATATGCATTATGATAATAAATACCATGTTTATAAAATCTCGCTACCTGCCGCAACTATAAAGAAAATCCGGATTGACCCCGGTTCGTGGTCAGCATTTATTAATATCAAATCTGTCAAATTGATAAAAAGAGATGACGATTACATATCATCAATCCAAGATTCTTCAGCTGCTAATGGGTTTGCTCATTTATCCGTAGTCAACAACTTGACGATAATCGACAAGAAGAATGAATTTAAAGTGTTTGCACCTAACAGAGACCCTCAAATGATCTGGGATTTGCAGGAGTTATCCTTACAGGGCAATGTTGAATTATGGATTGAGCTTTCTGCTTTAAAAGGCAGTCTCTTTGTTGATCATATTAAATCCGTGATTTCAGACTATAATGCTCAGATCGAAAATTTACAGGAACGGTCCATTCAGCAACAGATAAGTTTTAACAAGGCAGAAGAAAAGTATAACAACTTAGAACAAATATACAGAACTCTTGAAGAAAGATTTGCACAGACTATCAGAGAGTTAGGATTAGAACGTGCTGAAAAGGAAACGCTCATAAAAGAACACAAAAATAGATTAGACGAACTGATGTATAAAGTGGAAATGGAACGTCAAATAAATGGGCACTTGAATCAATTAGTCGGAGACATCCGAAATTCAAGATCTTGGCGAATCACCAAGCCTTTACGCTATGTTGGTAGCTTTTTAAGAAAAGTCAGATCAAAACTATCGAAGTTTGTTGCGCTTGTATTCCGGCGCCGATTTAGAATAGAACCGGTACCACTTCAGAACATAAATTGTATAGATCAGGACTATTGGGAGAATGTGGGGGAAGATCCGTCGTTTATCCTGAAGGGAAAGTTTCCTACCGGCTGGGTCGTTATGAAAGTGATCATAATCGCAGAGACCAATGTACCTTTAAAGTTGTATTGGGATCGTGGGCACGGCATGTCCGAGCAGGACAGTGCTATGCTTGGCATGTCTGTTCTAGGACATAATAAGGAACAAACATTCAGGGTGCTGATTCCTCATGATGCAATCTCCTTACGGCTTGATCCAGGTGAAGAACCTATTCAATTTTTAATGAGAGATGTAAGATTTATTAAAATCAGTAAATATCATGTCCTGTTTGACTCCTTAAGAGATTATACCCGTATGCGTGGAGGGTTCATTCGCTCAATGATTCCCCTGTCTCGTAAAGCGGTTCATATCTTAAAAAGATCTGGACTAACCGGGTTAAGAACCCAAACGAGACGTGCCTTGGGTTTAACACAAAACATCGATATGACTCAAAGTTATCAAAAGTGGGTCGAATCCAAGTCGCTAACAGATATTCGAGAAAAGGAGATAAACCGAGAAATAAGTGAATTTGAATACAAACCACTGATTTCTATCATTGTTCCTGTCTACAATGTAGAGGAAAAATGGTTGAGAAAGTGCATAGAATCTGTAAGGAATCAATTGTATACGAATTGGGAGCTGTGCCTTGCTGATGATGCATCTCCTAAAAAACATATAAGAGAAGTGCTTGACGAGTATAAGCTCATAGACCCGAGGATTAAGGTGGTTTACAGGGAGAAAAATGGGCATATTTCCGAGTGTTCAAATTCTGCTTTAGCCGTAGCGACCGGAGAATTTATCGGGTTGCTCGATCATGATGATGAATTATCAAGAGATGCATTATATGAGAATGTAAAGCTGCTTAACATGCATCCTGACGCCGATTTGATTTACAGTGATGAGGATAAAATTACAGAGGAAGGGGAAAGACATTCGCCATTCTTTAAGCCGGACTGGTCGCCGGATTTGTTGTTGTCCCAAATGTATATATGTCACTTTAGTATTTACCGAAAGACTATTATTGACCAGATTGGCGGATTTCGTAAGGGGTATGAAGGCAGCCAAGATTATGATCTGGCACTGCGTTTCACGGAATTGACGGATGCGATCTATCACATACCGAAAATCCTATATCACTGGAGGACCATTCCGGAGTCAACATCTTCAGGGGCAGTTGCGAAAAATTATACTGATGATTCAGGTTATAAAGCCCTGCAGGATGCTGTGTTAAGAAGAGGTCTAAATGCTAAAGTAGACGGTATTAAGGATATTCCTAACGCATATATTTTACGTTATCGCCCTATCGACGAACCGTTAGTATCAATAATAATTCCTACAAGAAATATGGCAGAGATCCTGGAAAAGTGTCTGGTTTCTATTTTCAAAAAAACCAATTATACGAATTACGAAGTTATCATCGCAGATAATGG
Organism: Paenibacillus campinasensis; assembly: GCF_002272015.1. Classification (GTDB taxonomy): domain Bacteria; phylum Bacillota; class Bacilli; order Paenibacillales; family Paenibacillaceae; genus Paenibacillus_AQ; species Paenibacillus_AQ campinasensis. Next base: position 9,313 of record NZ_NPBY01000086.1, read on the forward strand.
GAGTAGTGAGGAGGAGACAATTCAACTCTTTAACGAGTGGAAGGAGAAAGAACCCAATCGCTTTAGAGTGATACGAATTGATATCCCATTCAACTATTCTAAAATAAACAATATTGCAGTTTCTGAAGCTAAAGGCGAATTAATTCTTCTCTTAAATAATGATGTTGAAGTAATAAGTGAGGATTGGATAACGGATATGGCCGGACAAGCAGTCCGAGAAAATATCGGAGCTGTTGGAGCATGTTTATTGTACCCGGATAATACAATTCAACATGCTGGAGTAGTGCTTGGCATCGGTGGAGTAGCCGGCCATAGCCATAAATACTTTGATGCTGATGATTATGGGTATTTTTCGAGATTAAAGTTAATCAGTAATTATTCAGCGGTAACTGCCGCTTGTCTAATGGTTCGAAAAAAAGTTTTCGAAGAAGTTGGGGGATTGGAAGAGAAGTTACAAGTTGCATTTAACGATATTGACTTCTGTCTTAAAATCAGACAGAAAGGCTACTATAACATTTTCTTACCACAGGTAAAGCTGTATCATTATGAGTCCAAGAGTCGGGGGCATGAAGATACTCCTGAAAAGATCAAACGATTCAATAATGAAATTGATATCATGATGCAAAAATGGGGAGGACAATTGGAGAATGATCCGTTCTATAATATTAATTTGACCAAGAAGAAAGAAGATTTTAGTTTTGAGTTTATCAATTGATTTGTCTTTCAGAAAGGACATTCTATGTACTACAAGATACAAGACTACTTTAAAAGACCAATTATTGGAACACTAACATTATTCTTTATTTTAGTGTGTATATTCT
>NZ_NPBY01000087.1 GCF_002272015.1 Paenibacillus campinasensis
CATTATTCTTTATTTTAGTGTGTATATTCTTTTCCAAGATTTTTGTTGGACAGGTTTATTCACCTACTAACCTTTTGTATTCAATGCCTCCATGGAATACAGTTTATAGCTCTGTTGTAACTAGTGGATCATTACTTTCCGATCCTATTGATTCTTATTTACCGAGTATGAACATATTTAAAGATAGTATCATGCACGGAAAATTACCCTTGTGGACTTCAGATAACTCCATGGGTGTTCCCATAGTCGTAGAATCTATTGGTTTTCTATTTTCGCCAAATACGTTAATCTATTTAGTTTTTCCATTGGAGTATGCGAGTAATATTGACCTAATGTTGCGAGTATTTATTTCGTTAGTGGGTATGTTTTTCTTTCTGTATAAATTAAAGATTAATGTTACGGCTGCAAGATTAGGAGCCATTATTTTTTCGTTTTCTCTACCCATGATTGTCTGGTTGAACTGGCCGCATATTTGGGTTTCTTGTCTGGCTCCATGGTTGTTTTTAAGTGTTCAAAATATATATGAATCTAATCGAAAATGGATTCCAATTGCGGGGTTTATTATTGCTTGCATGATTTATGGTAATATGCCTGCATATGCGGCTTATTATTTGTATTCAGCTGGTGCATATTATGTTTTTCTTATAATTAGAAAGGCCTATACAACTCAAAGTTTTAGATTTTTCATTTCCAAATCTATCGAATTTTCAGCAGCGGTGGTACTAGGAATAGGAATGGCCTTTGCATATATATTAAACTTTTTAAAATATATGAATGGTATAGGATTTATAGAACAAAGGGAGGGGAGTTTCCATCCTTTTGATTCGCTGAGATATTTGATAGCTCTATTTGATCCCGATTATTTCAGTAGCTTAGGAATACCGACGATACATTTTAATGAATATAGCAGTTATTTTGGTGTAATAACGCTCTTTATTTTCTTCTTTTCTATTGTCTATAGTTTTAAAAAGCAATTTAGGGAACATTTATTTTGGGCTATTTCTGCATTAGTTATATCTTTAATTGTTTTTGGAAGCCCACTGACGGAGTTGTTTTCGAATTTACCGGGTATTGGAACATCGTTAGCAACACGATTAGTCGGATTAATGGCATTTTCAGTAGCTGTAACTTCAGCATATATTTTTAGTTATTTATTAGATGAATTTGATGAGAAATTAACACTTGTAAGTATAATAATTTCCGTTATTTGCATCGGAGTAGTTTTAGCAACCGGAATAAAATTTGTTGAGACAATTCAAATCAACCTAACATTCTTCATCTCCATTCTTGTATTATTTAGCGGAATTCTATTACTTACTATAAGTGTGATTATTGTAAGGGTAAGAAGGATTGCTTTCTTTTTATTAGCTGTTCTATTAATAGCCGATTTATTTAGAGCAGGGATATCTTATAATCCAGCTGTAGATGCAAAAAGTGTGTCATTGCACCCTGAAACGGAGATTACAAATTTTTTGGAAGATAATCTAGGCGATGATAGGTTTGTAGCACTTGGCGAATGGAATTTATTTTC
>NZ_NPBY01000088.1 GCF_002272015.1 Paenibacillus campinasensis
ATGCAGAAAATAAGGTTATAAGGGCTAAAGAAATAAAATTACCAGACTTGAAAGATAATTATTATTATTCTGTTTCATTTGAACCTATTAATGACTCACAAAACAAATTTTATAAATTTAGAATAAGCACGAATGATACAGAGCCGGGACAAGCACCAACTATTTGGGCATCAACTACTCAAGTCTATAAGAAAGGTGCTTATTATCTTAATGGCATCAAACAAAATGCCACCTTAATGTTCAAAGTGGGATATACACCGGAAAATTTGGTCAAGGTGTCATACCTCAACGATCAATATATTTATGAGAATCTAGAAGCACTCCCGCGTGCCTACTTAATTAATCAAGTTAAATTTATTGAAAATCCGGATGAAATATTATTACAAATGGCTGAAGGAGGAGCCTATAATACGGCTTATATTGAAGAGCCAATAAACAGTAATTCCTTTTCTAATAATCAAACTCCAAAAATTATTGGCGTTGAGAACTTTACTGACCATGGAAATAAAATAACTATGGAAGTGAATGTCATAGACAAACAGTTTTTAGTGTTAACTGATAATTATTTGGAAGACTGGACTGCTTATATCGATGGCAAGGAAACAAAAGTATACCGAGCAAATTATATATTTAAAGGGATAGTGGTCCCTGAAGGGGAACATTCTATAACATTTAAGTATGAGCCTGAATATCTGAAGATTAGTTTAGTTGTCAGTGTTCTTTTCTATTTAATTGGGATCGGATGCTTCATAATTCTATCTTTACAGAAAAGGTTTAGAATTAAGATAAGGTGATATTAGAAAAATAAAATGAGGATAGATATATGAAACGTTACTACCGTCATATTGGTATAGCTATAGTAATTTTCTGTTTAGCTTTTTTTATGAAATACTTTATCGAAAATTATAATCAACTCCCCAAGATTAATTGGGGAGTTTATACATGGAGTAGTCTAGCTATAGCTATTGTTATATACACATGCAACCATTTATTAGGGAGTTTGGCATGGGCTAAACTAGTGAGGGCAACTGGCGAAACATTTACTATTAAAGATGCAGTTTTAGTATTCTCGTTATCTCAGTTTGCCAAGTATATTCCGGGGAATGTAGCGCAGCACATAGGAAAGTTAACTCTAGCAAAAACCTACAAACTAAAACTGCCTAATATCATTACTTCGATGGTTATGGAAATTGTACTGTTAGTTGTAACTGGAAGTGTATTATCTGCTGTTTTTTTCCCTTTTATATCTGATCAATATTTTAGTGAGATTATTGGCATTCCTCCACTATGGAGTTTTTTTGTTATTTTAATATGTGTGATCGTCGCTCCGTTTATATTATTTAGGTTTATCAATAATAACCGTTTTCTAAAAAAAAGGATTGGGGAAGATAAAATACTCATCCCTCATACTAAAGTGGTCGTAGAATGTATTCTATATTATGCTTTAGGATTTATTTTAATGGGTTTGCTAACAGGAATAATTGCAAAATCTTTTTTTAATGTGGATGGAAATTACTATATATTATTAACAGGAGTTTATATAATCTCATGGATTGCCGGATATTTAATGCCCGGTGCGCCTGCGGGAATGGGGATAAGGGAGGTAATTCTTGTTACTGTCTTATCCATCGTCTTTACGCCAGCTGAAGCGGTTGGACTGACTGTTTTCATGCGTTTTATTTCTATAATAGGAGACTTGCTAATTTTTATAATCGCCTTATTAGTAAGGACTTTCCAAAAAAATAAAGTATCACTTGAAAGTTAGCGAGTAGGAGGGATTATGGATAAAACTCAGAAGGTGGGCGTTTGCTATTTTGGTTCTCATAAAAGGGATTATTCGAGGAACAATATAATTAGAAAGGGATTACTTCAGAATGGGATTGAGGTAATCGATTGCAGTTCTAGATGTAATGTGATGCTCAGATCCCTTGTATTGATATTTAAATTCTTGAAAATTTTTAAAAAAATTGACGTTATAATTGTTTCGGAAATGAGCCACGCTGCAATGCCTTGCGCCAAACTTTTGGCTCTCATATTTCGTAAGAGAATAATTTTTGACCCATTGATTTCTGCGTATGATACAATTGTGGAGGATCGAAAATTAATAAAAAAAGGTTCTTTATTGTCGAAGATTATTTTACAATTAGACAAAGCATGTATGAAAATGTCTGACACAGTTATAGCAGATACAGAAGAACATGCAGAATATTTCTCAAAACAAATGGGGATCAAAAAAAATAAGATCAAAGTTATCCCAGTTGGAGCAGATACTGATATCTATTATCCTTCTAAAACAAAATTCAAAGGCAACCAAAAGTTTTCAGTGCTTTTTCAAGGTACTTATATTCCGCTGCATGGTATTCGATATATCATTGAAGCAGCTGAACAATTAAAGAAGAATAAAGATATCCATTTCATCTTAATCGGTAAAGGTCAGGAATACGATGAAATAATGGCTAAAAGTAACAAGATGGAACTAGAGAATGTTACATTTCTCCCCATGCTTTCTCAGAGTGAATTGAGAGAACAAATTAATAAAAGTGATTTATGTTTGGGGATATTTGGTGAAACCAATAAAGCTAAAAGGGTTATCCCTAACAAGGTTTACCAATACTTGGCATGCTCAAAACCTATTATTACCGGGGAGAGCCAAGCTGTCAGGAGGCTGCTTCAACATGAGGAAAATGTATATTTTTGCGAAATGGCAAACGCAGAGGCGCTATCGAGAGCCATTCTAGCTCTAAAGGAAGATGTGCACCTAAGAGGAGAAATTGCTAGGAATGGCCATGAATTGTTTTTGAATCATTTTACACCTAATCATATAGGTGGGAAATTCTCAGAAGTTATTTATAGTGCATTGAACTAATGCAGTATATGGACTGAATTTGGAAGTGAGGGATCAAATTGAAGTTAATTATTCAAATTCCTTGTTTTAACGAAGAGGAGACGCTGCCGGTAACCATCCGGGATATCCCCAGGAAAATACCAGGAATTAGTGAAATAGAACTTTTAATTATCGATGATGGTAGCTCAGATAATACGATTAAAACAGCAAAAAGACTTGGAGTTAATCATATCGTTAGCTTCCCCAAAAATAGAGGGCTAGCGGAGGCTTTTAAAGCAGGTATTGATGCCTGTCTTAAACTAGGGGCTGATATCATTGTTAACACGGATGCCGATAATCAGTACAAGGGTAGTGATATTCCCAAATTGATTGCTCCAATTGTTAATGGTAATTATGAAATGGTTATCGGGGATCGTAAGACAGATACTATAGATCACTTTTCACCAGTGAAAAAGTTCTTTCAAAGATTTGGAAGCGGCGTGGTTAGGAAACTATCAAAGACTGATGTTCCTGATACTACCAGCGGATTTAGGGCCTATTCAAGGGAAGCAGCGCTCAAGCTGAATGTGGTTTCAGAATTCACCTATACTCTTGAAACGATAATTCAGGCTGGCCATAAGAAAATAGCTGTAGGGCATGTTGAAATTGGAACTAACGGAAAACTAAGAGAGTCTAGACTGTTCAAGGGGATGTTTAGTTACATACAAAGATCGGCTAAAACGATAATCCGCATATATACAATGTATCGCCCAATGCGGGTGTTCATGACGTCGGGTTTGATATCTGCCTCGATAGGAACGCTGATCGGCATTAGGTTCTTATTTTTTTATTTTGGAGGGAGTGGAGGCGGACATATCCAGTCTCTTATTCTGGCTGCTGTATTATTAATTGTAGGCTTCCAATTAGGTACCCTGGGGCTCATTGCTGATCTTATTTCTAGTAACCGGAAACTGCTTGAAGATGTATTATTTAGAGTGAAAAAACTAGAGTTAAATGAACATAGCAATAACACAAAAGAAGTTATTCAGAAAGTTAAGAATAACAAAATTTCATAAAGGTGACATTAGCGATGAATATAGCAGTTATAGGAACTGGTTATGTGGGTCTAACCTCAGGTGTTTGTTTTGCTGAATTGGGAAATAGTGTGGTATGTGTTGATATTGACGAGAAAAAGATTGATCGAATCAACAAAGGGCTTATGCCTATCTATGAACCAGGTCTTGAAGAACTCGTATCTAGCAATAAATCACAAAATCGCTTATTCTTTACGACAGACTTTAAAGTAGCGGTTCATAATGCAGATATTATAATAATTGCAGTAGGCACTCCTTCTTTGGAAGATGGAGATGTGGACGTTTCCTATGTCGAATCCGCAGCGAAAGAAATTGCTAAGTATATCAACAATTATAAAGTTATTGTCAATAAAAGTACCGTTCCTGTCGGAACTGGGGAATTAGTTAAAAATATTATAAAAAATACTGGTGGGGAACAAACACACTTTGATGTTGCTTCAGTACCTGAATTTCTAAGAGAAGGTACTGCTGTTAAAGACTTTTTCAACTCTGAAAGAATAGTGATAGGTACGGACAGTGAAAGAGCAAAGTCATTGTTAATGGAGCTTCATTCTCCGTTAAACACGTTTATTCATACTACTGATATTCGTAGTGCGGAACTCATTAAATATGCAGCCAATTCTTTTTTGGCGATGAAGATTTCATTTATTAATGAGATTGCTAATCTCGCAGAAACATTAGGTGGCGATATAAATGATATTGCTATAGGGATTGGTTCGGACTCAAGAATTGGTAAAAAGTTTCTTTCTGCTGGTATAGGTTTTGGAGGGGCTTGTTTTCCAAAAGACACGAAGGGTTTAATTAAGATGGCAGAAAAAGCTGGCCATGACTTTAAAATCATACAAGAAGTTGTCAATGTTAACAGCAATCAATATAAGAAGATGATTGAAAAGTTGAATTTGGAAATTGATAATATTGGGCAAAGTTCGATTGCAATTTTAGGACTAAGTTTTAAACCGAATACTGATGATATCAGGGAGGCACCATCAATTAAACTTATCAGTGATTTATTAACTTTATACCCAGGTGTTAAAATCAGGGTGTATGATCCTATTGCAATGTCTGCCGTACGTAATTCAATAGGCGAGAAAGTAGTATACTCTGAAAATATAGAACAGGCGGTGACCAATTGCGATGCCGCACTCATAGTTACGGAGTGGAATGAAATTATTGAATTTGGTCTAAAGAGTTATAAAAACCTTCTAAAACAACCTGTTATTATTGATGGCAGAAATTGTTTCGATTTGGTTAATGCGTATAATCTAGGAATAACGTACCACAGTATTGGTAGGAAACCAGTTATCGCTGAAAGGCAAGAAGTATTCTAATTTATGAAAAGAGGGATCAACTTGAAAGGCATAATTCTGGCAGGGGGTACGGGTTCACGCTTGTACCCATTAACAAAAGTAACTAATAAACATCTACTTCCTGTTGGGAAGTACCCAATGATATTTCACGCTGTACATAAGCTCAAGCAGGCTGATATACAAGATATCCTCATTGTAACAGGCAAAGACCATATGGGTGATGTTGTTAACCTTCTCGGAAGTGGCCATGAGATGGGAGTTACCTTTACCTATAAGGTTCAAGATGAGGCTGGCGGGATTGCGCAGGCACTCGATTTAGCTGAGCAATTCGTCGGTAATGATCAAATGGTCGTGATTCTTGGCGACAATGTTTTTGAAGATGACATTTTACCATTTGTCGATAATTTCCGGAAACAGAAGTCCGGCGCAAAAATATTAATTCAAGAGGTGTCTGACCCAACACGATTTGGAGTCCCTGAATTGGATGGTGACCGCATCGTTTCAATTGAAGAAAAGCCAAAACAGCCGAAGTCAAATTACGCTGTTACAGGAATTTATATGTTTGATCACACGGTTTTTGATATCATTAAAACTCTTAAGCCTTCTGCTCGTGGAGAATTGGAAATCACGGACGTTAATAATGCATATATTGAACGTGGACAGCTGACGTTTGATCTATTGCGAGGTTGGTGGACAGATGCAGGGACTCACGCATCATTAGCCCGAGCGCATGAATTGGCACAGAATATCGTATTTGGGGAAGAGTTCGGTAAGCTTAAACTATAGTTAGAGTGAGGAGGAAATGCGATGAAACATACTCCTTTAAGGCTACAAGGTTCTTGTGTGCTCGAACCGGTGGTACATGGAGATCACCGGGGTTTTTTTATGGAAAGTTATAATGATGCAGTAATGCGGAAGATTGGTCTGGATTTTGATTTTATTCAAGACAATCAATCACTTTCTGCCGAGCCGGGAGTACTCCGGGGGTTGCACTACCAACTAAATCCAAAAGCGCAGACGAAATTAATACGGGTACTTACTGGTGCGATTTACGACGTAATCTTGGATATCCGAAAAGGATCTCCTACTTATGGTCAGTGGGTTGGAGTTATTCTTAGCGAATTCAATAAACGTCAGCTTTTGGTTCCTAAAGGCTTTGCACATGGATTTTGTACCCTTGTTCCAAATACCCAAGTTCTTTACAAAGTGGATGAATATTATTCGCCTGAACATGACCGCGGAATATTATGGAATGATCCGGCTCTAAATATTGACTGGCCAGTGAGTGAACCTTTGCTTTCGGAGAAAGACCGGAAGCATCCAACATTCGCGGAAGCGGAAATGAATTTCGATTAGGAGGATTTTTCTCATGAAGTTGCTAGTTACCGGCGGTGCTGGGTTTATCGGCAGTAACTTTGTATTATATATGCTTAAACAGTATCCGGATTATCAAATAATTAATGTGGATGCCCTGACCTATGCTGGAAATCTTGAAAACTTGAAATTGGTCGAAGGCAATTCGAATTATACGTTCGTGAAGGCCGACATTACGGATTCAAAGACAATCGATGAATTAGTCGGCCAGGGCATTGACGTCGTAGTCAACTTTGCCGCTGAGTCCCATGTCGATCGCAGTATTCTGGAGCCAGAAGTGTTTGTCAATACGAATGTTCTCGGCACTCAGGTACTGCTGGATGCAGCTAAAAAGTACGGCGTTACCAAGTTCGTTCAAGTATCCACGGATGAAGTTTATGGATCGCTTGGGGAGACAGGATTATTCTCCGAGACAACGCCTTTGGCTCCAAACAGTCCATATTCGGCGAGCAAGGCCGGGGGAGACCTTCTTGTCAGAGCCTATCACGAGACGTTTGGGCTGCCGGTGAATATTACTCGGTGTTCTAACAACTATGGACCTTATCAGTTTCCTGAGAAGCTGATTCCGCTCATGATCTCCCGGGCACTAAAAGATGAATCCTTACCGATCTATGGCGATGGTTTGAACATCCGTGATTGGCTTTATGTCGAAGATCATTGCAGCGCGATCGATCTTGTCATTCATAAGGGACGTCTCGGCGAGGTTTACAACATCGGCGGCAATAACGAGCGCACGAACATTCATATCGTCCAAACCATTCTCAAGGAGCTCGGGAAGCCGGAATCGTTGATTACTTATGTTGAAGACCGTCCTGGTCATGATCGCCGCTATGGAATTGATCCGACGAAGATTACGGAGGAGCTGGGCTGGAAGCCGAAGCATAACTTTGAGACCGGCATCAAGGAAACAATTCAATGGTATTTGGATAATCAGGACTGGTGGACCCGAATTCAGTCGGGTGAATACCGGCAGTATTTAACGCAGCAATACGGCACCCGCCTCGGTGACAAGCAATGAAGGTATTGATCACTGGAGCGCAGGGGCAGCTTGGGCAGGATGTGACGTCGATATGCGGCCAAGCCGGGTTAGAGGTGACCTCTTGTTCCCGAGCTGAGTTGGATATTACGGATGAGGATCAATGCCTGCAGGTAGTTACTGGACATCGCCCTGATTGCATCATCCATTGTGCTGCTTATACAGCCGTGGATGCCGCAGAAAGCGACCTAGATGGGGCATTTCGGGTTAATGCTATAGGCACTCGAAATGTGGCGATGGCGGCCGAGAGAGTGGGCTGTAAGCTTGTATATATCAGTACGGATTATGTGTTTAACGGGCACAGCGATAAGCCATACCAGGAATATGATCTGGTCGATCCCCAAACAGTGTATGGAAAGTCTAAATATGCCGGGGAGCAGATAGTCCGAGATTTCTGCACCCGTTGGTTTATTGTCCGGACCTCCTGGGTGTTTGGAATCCATGGGAGCAATTTCGTCAAAACAATGCTGCGACTGGGTCAGGAAAAGCCGCTTCTTCAGGTGGTCCATGACCAGAAGGGCTCACCCACGTATACTGTTGACTTAGCGCGCTTCCTAGTTAACTTGATCTCAACGGAGAAGTATGGTATCTACCATGCCTCGAATAGCGGCTCTTGTACGTGGTTTGAGTTTACGGAAGCCATTTTTACGGAGGCGAAAAAAGAATTAAACCTGACCATAACTGCCAAGCTTGAGCCGTGCACGACAGAGCAGTTCCCGAGACCTGCCAAACGTCCTTCGAATTCCGTAATGGAGCATCTTGCGATTCGCGTTAACGATTTGGAAGAGCTGCCTCATTGGAAGGACGGATTAAGGCGGTTTATGCTGGAAATGAAACAGCAACCTGATCTATACTTGTAGTAAATCCTAAAGACCTGATATGGATGCAGGTCTTTTTTGTTATCCCGGAGGTTTTAGTTGAGATGAAGAAGGTACAGGTGTTACTGTCCGCCTACAATGGGGAGCATTATATAGCAGAGCAAATCAATAGTATTATTCACCAAAGCTATCCCCATATCTCGATTCTTATTCGGGATGACGGGTCCTCTGATCGGACAATGGAAGTGATTCAGGCATTGGTTAAGACTTATCCGGAGCGAATCAAAGTGATCCAAGGGAGGAACGTTGGCGTTGTCGCCAGCTTTTTAGAACTGATGCGGGATTCGGATCCTCATGCAGATTATTACTGCTTCTGCGATCAGGATGATGTATGGCTGGAGCACAAGGTGCAGTCGGCACTCGATAGAATGGAAGCTTCGATACATAACGGGTCGCCAGCTATGGTATTCACCTCAGTATACCTGACCGACAGTGAGTTAAACCGCAAGAGCAAGTGGCCTAAACCGCCTGAACGGGGTCCTTCCTATTTCAACGCCTTATACGAAAATATTGCAATAGGAGCAACGATCACGCTGAATAAATCGGCCAGGGATTTATTCATTCATAGTAAGAATCCGGACAGCAGCTGTGTATTGATGCATGATTGGTGGTTTTACTTACTTGTGTCAGCGTTTGGCACGGTGATCTATGATCATCACCCTTCCATGTTATATCGGCAGCACAACCATAACGTCGTCGGTGGTAGCGATACGTTGCTGGGCAAACTGAAAGGGAAGTGGGGTAGCTTCCGGAGGCATTTCGGGAAAGCTTTGCTTCAACGTCAGGCACAAGAGTTTTACCGTATCTATGGCAGCCGCTTAAGTGATGATCATAGAGAGCAGCTCGAGTTATTCATAGCGCCCCGTCGACGTATGCGTGATCGAATCAATTATATCAGGCACAGCAAGCTGCATAGGCAGTCCAGTCTTGAAAATTTATTATTTAAACTATTCATACTGATTGGATTTGTTTAGAAACTATTTAGGCAGTGTTCGACTCCATATAGCAGGAATTCTGTCTTGTACCGACATTCCTAACAAACTTTATGCTATAATGTCGATAGATTACTATATTTGTCAGGAGACATTAGCGTATGGATTTAAGCATCTTAATCGTGAACTACAACACCTGTCAGCTGACGGTGGACTGTTTGCGATCGGTATTCGCATCGGAGACCGGATATACATATGAAGTCATCGTGATCGACAACAATTCGAAAGATGCGTCCGTACAGACCCTTCGCGAGCAGTTCCCGCAAGTGAAGCTGATCGAGAATACGGAGAACACCGGATTTGCCAAGGCGAACAACCAGGGGATGGCGGTGTCGCAGGGGCGGTATGTGCTGCTGCTGAATTCCGACACGGTCATTCAAACGGATACGATTCAGACGATGGTCGCTTTTATGGATGAACATCCATCGGTGGGGGCTTCGGGCTGCAAAATCATACTCCCGGACGGTTCCCTCGACAAGGCCTGCAAAAGAGGCTTTCCTACGCCTTCCGCCTCCTTCTATTATGCATTCGGTTTGAGCAAGCTCTTTCCGAACAATCCGCGATTCAACCAGTACCAGCTCGGTTATCTGGATCCGGATCAGGAGTATCCGGTGGACTGCCTGGTCGGTGCGTTCATGCTGGTGCGCAAGGAGACGCTGGAGCAGGTTGGCGGGCTGGATGAGGCCTTTTTCATGTATGGAGAGGATATCGACTGGTGTTACCGGATTAAAGAGGCCGGCTGGGGCATTCACTATGTTCCCCGCACCACGATTATTCATTATAAAGGCGGGAGCGCGCGGCGACGCCCGTTCAAGATTATATACGAGTTCCATCGGGCGATGATTTTGTTCCATCGCAAGCATTACCGAAAGAAATACAACATATGGGTTAACGGGGCCGTTTATGCCGGAGTAGGGGTGAAGCTGGTGCTCTCCCTGCTGACGAATCGGCTGAAGCCGATTCGGCCGGCGACGATGTCCCAGACATCCTCTGGCGGAGTGGAGGTGAAATCATGATCCGTAAAAATCAAGGCTTTCTAACGAAGCTGTATATGCTGTCTGACTTTGCGCTGGTGCAGCTTTCTTTCCTGCTGGCCTGGTGGCTCAAATTCGAAAGCGGCTGGTTCCCGTACGAACAACCGCTGCCTGTCGGCACATATGGGATGTGGAGTCTGATCTATGGCGTCATTGCGGTGATGGTGGGGATCATGGTGTCCCTGTACTCGCCGAAGCGCAAGAAACGTTTTGCCGATGAATTCATGAAGATTTTCCAGGCGCACTTTATCGGCCTGTTCATTTTGCTTAGCGTGATGTTTTTCGTGAAGGAGATTAACATCTCCCGGATGTATCTGGGGATCTACATGATCCTGAACGTTGTGCTGATCATTCTGTATCGTTACTTCCTGAAGAAGGCGCTGCGCCATTTCCGGGAAAAAGGCTACAACCGCCAGTTTGTGCTCATCGTGGGTGCGGGCTCCCTGGGCAAAAGGTTCTTCCGGAACCTGCGCCAATACCCGGAGCTTGGGTACGAGGTCATTGGCTTCCTGGATGATTACCAGCAGTGGGGCGAGGCCGAATCCAAACGATTCAAGCCAATATTGGGCAAGGTCAGCGATCTTGCGCATGTATTGGACAACAAGCTGGTGGACGAGGTTGTACTTGCCCTGCCGCTTGATGCTCATCATAAGTACCCGGAGATTATCGAGACCTGTGAAAAAGCGGGCGTGCGCACCCTCATTATTCCGGATTTCTTCGACTATCTGCCTGCCCGGCCGACGTTTGACAACTTTGCCGGCATGCCGATGATCAATGTGCGGGATATTCCGCTCGACTTGACTGCGAACCGGCTGTTCAAGCGGGCGTTTGATATTGCATTCTCGCTGATTGCCATCATACTTACACTGCCGGTGATGATATTCATATACATCGGAATCAAGCTGACCTCGCCTGGGCCGGCGATCTTCAAGCAGGAGCGGGTCGGGCTGAACCGGCGCACATTCTATATGTATAAGTTCCGCTCGATGAAGCCGCTGCCGCCGGGTGTGGCTGATACGGGCTGGACGGTGGAGAATGATCCGCGCCGCACCAAATTCGGCTCCTTCCTGCGCAAGACGAGTTTGGATGAGCTGCCGCAGTTTTTCAACGTGCTGCTGGGTCATATGAGTGTGGTCGGGCCGCGGCCGGAGCGTCCTTACTTTGTTGAGCAGTTCAAGGAGGAAATTCCGAAGTACATGGTGAAGCACCATGTACGCCCGGGCATCACCGGCTGGGCACAGAGCAACGGCCTTCGCGGGGATACGTCCATTGAAGAGCGAATCAAACACGATATTTTCTATATCGAGAACTGGTCGATCCTGTTTGATATCAAAATCATTCTGCGCACGATCCGCAACGGCTTCAAGAATGCGTACTAGTCTTCCAGGCTTTGTGAATGCTGAGAGGCCGTCAGCCTCGGTTGCTGGCATCGTTGCTGATGAAATGACGAATATGAAAGATCCAATTTATGGGTTCGATGAGCCTGTCTCTCTCGATTAGAGAGTGGCGGGCTTTTTGAATTGAGGGTGTACTAATTCAGGTCGAATCTCCTAAACTGAGGGATAACATGTGTTCGCATGAAATACGAACATTGACTTGCTATGCCCTGCTGGCATAGACTTGATGAAGAGACAATACAGGGTGGGCTGGATATATCATTTCATCATTCAACTTATCCCCATCACCAGCTACTGAAGAACGTGGAGGTATGACGCTTGAAAGACTTGATACAATCCTGGAGGCATGTGTTTAAGCTGGATCCCGACAAGGAGATCGGAGATGACACGCTTGAAGCGGTATGCATGTCAGGCACGAATGCGATTATGGTAGGCGGCTCCACCGGAGTCACCTATGAAAATACCGTGGATCTCCTGTCCCGAATTCGCCGCTATGAGCTGCCATGCGTGCAGGAGGTATCCGATCTGGAAGCGGTTGTGCCAGGCTTTGATCTATATATGGTTCCGATGATTCTGAACACCGGGGATACCACCTGGATCATGGGGCGGCACCGGGAAGGCATTGAGCGCTACGGATACATGATACCATGGGAGCTGATTGTAACCGAAGGATACATCGTCCTGAACGGCGAGGCTGCGGTCGCCAAGCTGACCGGCGCCGATGTGTCTCTGGAGGCTGGCGCTGTCAGCGCCTATGCCCAGATTGCGGACAAGCTGATGCGGCTGCCGGTCCTCTATCTGGAGTACAGCGGCACTTTTGGCGATATGGACATCGTGCGGACCGTTGGCAGGAGCTTGGAGCAGGCTCGCCTGTTCTATGGCGGGGGAATTACGAACGCGGAACAGGCTGCCGAAGCAGCTGCCGCTGCGGATACCATCGTCGTTGGCAATATCGTGTACGACAATCTGGAGCAGGCGCTCGATACCGTCAAAGCGGTGAAAGGCTGAACCTGACCTGTTTTTATTTTCTATTCTATACCTATGCTAGGAGGCAAGCTCTATGTTTTCCATTGACATACATGAGGCGATCAAGCGTCTCAATCCCCAGCAGCGCCAAGCCGTGGAGGCTACGGACGGACCGCTGCTCATCATGGCCGGAGCCGGTTCAGGCAAGACGCGGGTGCTGACACACCGGATCGCTTACCTGATTGCTACGCGCAAGGCGGCGCCGTGGAGCATACTGGCCATCACCTTTACGAACAAAGCCGCGCGCGAGATGCAGGAGCGGGTATCCAAGCTTGTCGGCAGGGAAGGCCAGGATATTTGGGTATCGACCTTCCACTCGATGTGTGTTCGTATTTTGCGGAGAGATATTGAACGGATTGGATTCACCTCCAATTTCAGCATTTTGGATTCCACCGATCAGCTGTCGGTCATCCGCAATGTGATGAAGAACCTGAACATTGATCCGAAGAAATTTGAGCCCAAGGCCGTTCAGGCGGCGATGAGTGCCGCGAAGAACGAGCTGGTTACCCCGCAGCAGTATGAACAGAAGGTTGGGGACTATTTTGAGAGCATTGTGGCCCAGGTGTACACCGAATACCAGAAGCGCCTCAAGAGCAACAACTCGCTCGATTTCGATGATCTGATCATGGCCACGATCCAGCTGTTTAAGGAAGAGCCTGAGGTGCTGGATTTCTATCAGCGCAAGTTCCAGTACATCCATGTGGATGAGTACCAGGATACGAACCGGGCCCAATATATGCTCTGCCGGATGCTGGCGGACAGCCATCACCGGATCTGCGTCGTGGGGGACAGTGACCAGTCGATTTACCGCTGGCGGGGTGCGGATATTACCAATATCCTCAATTTTGAAGAGGACTATCCCGAAGCGAAGACGATTATGCTTGAGCAGAACTATCGTTCGACCTCGAACATTCTGGATGCAGCTAACGCGGTCATTAACCTGAATACGGGCCGTAAGCCGAAGAAGCTGTGGACCGAGCAGGGCGAAGGCGAGAAGATCAAAGTGTTCCGCGGCGATACGGAGCATGATGAAGGGTATTTTGTCACCTCGGAGATCAGCAAGAACGTCAACGCAGGCAAAAGCTATCAGGATCACGCCATCTTGTACCGCACCAATGCGCAGTCCCGGGTCATCGAGGAAATTCTGATCAAGTCGGACATTCCGTATCAGATTGTCGGCGGCATCAAGTTCTATGATCGCAAAGAGATTAAGGATATTTTGGCTTATTTGCGCCTCCTCTCCAACCCGGATGATGATATCAGCTTGACCCGGATTATTAATGTGCCGAAACGAAGCATCGGGGACACGACCGTAGCCAAGCTGGCGACGGCGGCGGCAGAGCGGGGGATGTCCATCTACCGCGTGCTGGAAATCGTCGATGATCTTGGTTTTGCAGGCCGTACACGCAATGCGCTGGTCAACTTCTATGATATGATCTCCGCGCTGAATCGCATGGTGGAGTTCCTGTCCGTTACCGAGCTTACGGAAAAAATGCTGGAAATGTCGGAATACCGGCTGGAGCTGCAGAACGAGAATACGATCGAATCCCGGTCACGCCTTGAGAACATTGACGAGTTCCTGTCGGTCACGCAGGAGTTTGAGAAGAATAACGAAGACAAGTCGCTGGTCTCCTTCCTGACCGATCTTGCGCTCATCGCGGATATCGATACGATGAATGATGATGAAGAGGATCGCAGCGATGCGGTTGTGCTGATGACGATGCACAGCGCGAAGGGGCTGGAGTTCCCGTATGTGTTCATTATTGGCATGGAGGAAGGGGTATTCCCGCACAGCCGGGCTTTTATGGATCATGAGGAATTGGAAGAGGAGCGCCGCCTGGCTTATGTCGGCATTACCCGTGCGGAGAAGCAGCTGTTCCTGTCCTGTGCCCGCATGCGGACGCTGTTCGGCCGCACGACGGCCAACCCGCCTTCACGCTTCCTGGATGAAATCCCGGATGAGCTGAAGGAGGACACGCAGGTGGCGCATGACCGCTATCGCCGCGGTGGCGGCAGCAATCTTGGCGGCTCATACGCCGGCCGTGGGTTTAACAGCGGCGGTGGCAGCAACTTTGGCGGAGGGAATCGAGCACGTGATCTTTCGCTTGGCGGCAGTACAGCTTCTGCCCCAGCTCGCTCAGCCGCTCCGAACAGCCGTGTAACGGTCACGACCGGTGGGGCGGCCCACCAGAAAGCCGGGGAAAGCTCGGGAGCCGGGGAATTCAAGGCTGGCGATAAAGTGGCCCATGGCAAATGGGGAACAGGTACGATCGTATCGGTGAAGGGCTCCGGCAATGATATGGAGCTGCAGATTGCCTTCCCGGCACCGGTCGGTGTGAAGCGGCTATTAGCCGGATTTGCTCCGATTACGAAGGTGGAGTAGTAAGCCACGTAGATGAACGGACACAACGGACACTAGACCCTATTATATAGGGAATGTTAAACAGGGAAGTGCGCGACGATGCGGCACTTCCCTGTTTATATTTGCATCCATATCTGGTATGACGCATGACAGGATGTGACTGTCATCCCATAGCATATCGCTCAACACGATGAGCACGCATGTAATCGGCCCCAATCCAATCTATCCCACCGTATTACTGTAGCTCGGAACAAGCCAGGTCTCCCCCTAAATTTCGGCTCACCATGGCATAGGCCTACATAGCCGCATATGGTCGACCGACCGCATCATGCAGCGAAACTCCGCACCCTGGGAGCTGCGCGTGGTGCGAACTCGCCCTCAGTTAAGTCGTCTCCCCGACAACCAGTTCCACATCCAAAATTGTGGTGTTATTAATGTCCCCGGGCTCTTTCTCGATCATTTGGATCAGCGTATTAAGCAGCAGCCGTCCGATACGGTCGATCGGTTGTTTGATCGTGGTTAATTTCGGATTTTGCAGCATGCGGGTGAAGGTGTGATGGTCATACCCGACAATCTTTAGTTGCTCAGGGACTTTTATTCCTTGCTGTTGGGCATAGATATAAAGTGCGTAGGCCACGATATCATTACTGCAGAATACCCCGTCATATCCGGTCAGCTCAACCGACGACAGCTCATGGGTGATGAAATCCCAGAAATAGTCGAAGGTCAGCTTATTGCGGGCTCCCTGAATGAAATCGTATTCGACGCCATGTTTCATGCAGGTGAGAATAAAGGCGTCTCCCCGCCGGTTAGATAGCATGTCGAGATCCAGCGGCCCCGAGATATGCAGTATTTTCTTGCAGCCCTGCTTGATCAAGTGTTCGGTTGCTAACTCGCCCCCGCGATAATTGTCTGAACCGATGCACGGAATGTTGGGAGAGATCATTCGGTCAAATGATACTATAGGCAGCGCAACCTTCTTATACTGTTCGATATCCAGCGTGTGGCTGCACATAATAATTCCGTCCACCTGGTTTTGCCGGAGCATGTTGATATAATTCGCTTCCTTTTCGGGATCGTCGAGCGAATTGCATACGAGCACTTTGTAATTTCGTTCATTGGCCAGAATCTCAATATATTTAATCAATTCGGAGAAAAACGGATGATTGGAATCCGGAACAATGACCCCGATGAAAAAGGTCTGGCTTCTTTGCAGGGCCCTGGCAATTTGATTGGGATGATAATCAACCTCTTGCATAGCCCACTCGACTTTTTTGCGGGTATCCTTGCTGATATAGCCTCGGTTGTTGATGACCCGCGATACAGTGGTGACGGAAACCCCGGCCTTTTTGGCCACATCTTTAATGCTTGTCATATGATCATCCTTTTTTAGTTTATAGCCTATTTTTTAATTCTAGAGTGATGGTGTATTTCCTTTTTCAACTATAGCATGATTGTGTTAACGTTACCACATAATTATGTCATATACGCCACAACGGCATAATAAAACACCTAAAATAAAGAAGTTTTTTATGTGAAAACGTTTGACATAAAATCTAAAAGTAATATAATAGGCATGAGCTCACATCAATCTAACTTAAAAATGCCAGATTGGGGGAAGACACATGAAAATGAGGAAATGGGCGTCTTTATCGCTTGCCACGATCATGCTTACAGCAGTTTTGTCGGCTTGCGGGGGAGGCGGAAAGGCGAATGAAGAGGGTCAGACAGGAGATTCAACATCCAACAAGCCGGTAGATATCACGGTGTTGGTCGGCAAGGAAGAAATTGCTAAGCCGTTCGAAGAGATGGTCCGGGAATACAACGAGCTGCAGGATCAGGCCAAGGTAACGATTATTCCGTTAGCCGGGGCGAATGGATATGAGAGAATGTCAACGCTGTATGCATCCAACAATGCTCCGACTGTGATCAGTATCGGCCAGGAATTGCCGCTGATGCAGGACAAGTTGCTCGATTTGTCGGATCAGGAGTGGGTACAGCATGCGTCAGCAGGCACACTGGACTATGCCACCTTTGACGACAAGGTATTAGGAATGCCGATGGCTGTTGAAGCATTTGGCTTTATTTATAACAAGGCTGTGCTGGATGAAGTGAGCGGCGGCAGCTTTGATCCAGACAGCGTAAGAACTGTCGATGACTTGAAAGCGCTTTTCGAGAAAATTGAAGCGAGCGGAATGGCTCCGATAACGGTCAGCCCGTTGGATTGGTCGCTTGGTGCCCATTTTGCCAACATTATGTTCACGAATCAGTCTGCTGACCGCGATGAGCGCCATCAGTTTCTTGAGGAGATCAAGAATGGTGCTGTTGACCTCGAGAACAACGCGGTGTTTAACGGATGGATGGATACGTTCGATCTGATGAAAGCGTACAACTCGGCGAAGAACGCGCCGCTCGCGGCTCAATATGACGAAGCGCCGCTGTATCTGGCCGATGGTCAAGCTGCCATGTGGTTTATGGGCAACTGGGCTTATCCGCAAATCAAGGAAGCTGATCCGGACGGAGAGTATGGCTTCTTGCCGGTGCCGATCAGCAATAACCCTGACGATTATGGAAACAGTCAGATTTCCGCAAGTGTTTCCTTGTACTGGGCGATTGACAAAGAACAGTCCACACCTGAACAACAAGCTGCAGCTAAGGACTTCCTGAACTGGATGATCGGCAGTGAGAAAGGTCAAGATTATTACGTTAACCAATTCAGTGCCATCCCAGCATTCACGAATTTCCAGATCCAGCCGGAAGACAGTCTGTCTCAATCCGTGTTGTATTACATGGATAACGAACGGACGCTGGAGTGGATGAACCTGTACTTCCCGCCAGACGGCTTCCCAACGATGGGAGCGTCGTTGCAGAAGTATTTGACCGACAACTTGGATCGGGCTGGCGTTGCGAAGGAATTTGAAGATTATTGGAAGACGAAGGAATAAAACCGCATGATTCGGAGGGGTAAGCCACTTGGCTTATCCCCTGCTGTATATTGAGAACCCTTCTTGAAGGAGCGTCCACAAACATGTATAACGAGAAAACTTGGTTAGGGAAGTTGAAGGTGTTCGGGCTGTTTGCGGCTGTGCCGCTGTTTGTGTTTTTTACAGTTGTCATTCTGCCCTTTTTGGCAGGTTTATTCATGACACTGACAAACTGGACCGGGACCGGCAGTTATGAATTTACGGGTCTAAGCAATTATGTCGTGGCATTGCGGGATTCCGTGTTCTGGGATTCGATGTGGCTGACGCTGAAATACGTACTCTTTACGTTGCTGTTGACCAATGTGCTTGGCTTTGGCCTTGCTCTGCTCGTCACCAGCGGGCTGCGCAGCCAGAACTTTTTCCGGGCCGGATTTTTCACGCCGAACTTGATCGGCGGAATTATTCTTGGCTTTGTCTGGCAGTTTATTTTCACCCGGGTCCTTGTATACTTGGGAACCGAATTTAACCTTGGCATATTCTCATCATCCTGGCTTGCCGATCCTGGCACGGCATTCTGGTCACTCGTCGTGGTTGGTGTATGGCAGAATGCGGGCTACATGATGCTGATTTATATCGCTGGTCTTACGGGAATCTCTGCTTCGCTGACCGAAGCGGCTAACCTGGACGGTGCCAGCTACTGGAAGCAGCTGACGCGGATTCGCATTCCACTGATGGTGCCTGCCTTTACAATCAGCCTCTTCCTGACATTGCAGCGCAGTTTCATGGTTTATGATACGAACCTGTCTCTGACCCGGGGCGGACCATACCGTTCAACAGAGATGATTGCCATGCATGTCTATAACGAGGCATTTGTTTATCAAAATTATGGACCGGGCCAGGCGAAGGCGTTTGTGTTGTTCTTGATTGTCGCCTTAATTGCCATCCTTCAGGTTAGAGCGATGAAAAAGGTGGAGGTGGAAGCATGATGAGCGGCAAAACGGGAAAAAGAATTCTCTTGTTTATTGTGAGTTTGCTGTTTCTGGCCGTGTTTATTTTTCCGCTGCTTATGATTTTTCTGAATTCCATGAAATCACGTCTGGATATTGTGCGAGATCCGCTGGGCCTGCCCACGGAACTGAGCTTTGTGAATTACAAAGAGGCCTATATGACGATGAATTTCTCGCATGCGCTGATGAATTCCGTGATCGTTACGGTGCTCTCAGTCGCTCTGATTATCGTATTATCGGCGATGCTGGCTTATTTTCTAGTCCGCTGGAATTGGAAAATCAATAATTACATTCTGATGATTCTGGTATCGTCGATGATCATTCCGTTCCAGGCGGTCATGATTCCGTTTGTGTCGATTTTTGGCGAATTGAACATGCTGAACAGCAAATGGTGGCTGGCTTATTTTTATCTCGGCTTTGGCCTTTCACTGGCTACATTTATGTACCATGGCTTCGTTAAAGGGGTCCCGAAGGAGTTGGAGGAGGCCGCATTGATCGATGGCGCGGGGAAATTCCGGGTATTCGGCCAGGTGGTATTCCCGATCCTGAAGCCGATCTCGACGACGCTGGCGATACTGGACGTACTGTGGATTTGGAACGACTTCCTTCTGCCGTCACTCGTGCTGATCTCGGAAGAGGATCGAACCTTGCCGCTGTCCACGTTCTATTTCTTCGGGAAATATACATCGGATTATGGCGTGGCCATGGCAGCCCTTGTATTGTCCATCATTCCGGTCATCATATTTTATCTCTTTATGCAAAAACAAATTATTCAAGGTGTCGTTGAAGGAGCAGTTAAATAATGTCATATAAACCAATGGATTTTTCGAACGATTCCATCGCCAGGGCTGAAGCGTATCTGGAGCAGGTGAGACCCGCGGCTGAAGCGAGCCGCTGGAAACCGAAGTATCATGTGTCTGCCCCGGCCAACTGGCTGAGCGACCCCAACGGTTTTTGCCGGTTCAAAGGCGAATACCACTTGTTCTATCAGCACCATCCATACGCTCCCAAGTGGGGGAACATGTACTGGGGGCATATGAAAAGCCGGGATCTGGTTCGCTGGGAGCATATGCCAACCGCTTTGGCGCCGGATCAAGACTATGACAAGGACGGTTGTTTTTCCGGGAGTGCGATGGAGAAGGACGGGAAGCTGTATTTGCTGTATACGGGGAACGTTTGGACCGGATCGGACTGGACGCGCGATTTGCAGCAGGTGCAGTGCGCGGCGGTCAGCGAGGACGGTGTCACTTTCACGAAGGTGCCGCAAAATCCATTGATCTCGTCCGCACCTTCGGGGGATATCCATCCCAATCATTTTAGAGATCCGAAAGTGTGGCGGCAAGGCGAGTATTACTATTTTGTCCTGGGCTCGCGAAGCCGCAGTGATCGGGGGCAGGCGCTGCTGTACCGTTCCTCTACGCTGCTGGATTGGGAGTTTGTCAGTATATTGGCGCAAGGGGACGCACGCTTGGGTTACATGTGGGAATGCCCTGATCTGTTTGCCTTGGATGATAAGCATGTGCTTATCATTTCTCCAGAGGGGATGGCACCGGAGGGCGATCTGTACCACAACAAAAGCCAATCGGGCTATCTCGTAGGGAAGTTTGATGAAGAGCGCGGCACGTTTGAACATGGTGATTTTCATTTGCTGGATTATGGATTTAACTTTTACGCGCCACAGACTACGCTCGACGACCAAGGGCGCCGGGTCATGGTAGGCTGGATGTCCATGTGGGATGACGAGATGCCGGAGAAGGCTGATCAATGGGCGGGCATGATGACCATGCCTAGAGTTATTACGATGAAAGATAATCAGGTACTGAGCATGCCGCATCCAGAGCTCTCCCAGCTGCGGGGAGCAATCATTGCGTATAATGACATCACGCTAATAAATGAAGTGAACTTGGAAGGTGTTCGCGGGCATTGCCTGGAGCTGGAACTGAAGGTTCGTGCAGAAGAAGGCTCGGTGTTCGGTCTGAAATTCGGCTGCAGCGAAGACGGCACGGAGGAAACAGTGCTGACCTATGACGGCCGGGAGGGGAAACTGATTCTGGACCGCACGCGTTCTGGACAGGGTCCAGGGGGAGTTCGCAAGGCCCCGGTGCAGTTGCGGGATGGGCGACTGGTTCTGCGCATCTTTATCGATCAGTCCTGCGCCGAAATATTTGTGGGCGATGGCGAGCTGGCGATGAGTGCCAGATTCTATCCAGGCGAAGCCTCGGACCGCATCGTGTTGTTTGGCGACGGCTCTGCCGTTGTGGAACAACTGGATAAATGGGAGATGAACAGCTGCTGGCTGTAATGATAGATGCATTGATTCTCTGAAGGAATGGGGACGGAGGTTCATGATGAGAGAGCAGAAACGACAATGGTGGAAGGAAAGTGTGGCGTACCAGATTTATCCGCGCAGCTTCCAGGATTCGAACGGAGACGGCATCGGCGACCTGCGCGGCATTACGGAACGCCTCGATTATTTGCAATACCTGGGGATCGATTTGCTATGGTTAAGTCCGGTTTACGATTCGCCGAACGACGATAACGGATATGACATCCGCGATTATCACGGCATCCTGGATGAATACGGCACGATGGAGGATATGGATGAACTGCTGGAGGAGGCGCGCAAACGAGGCATCCGGCTGGTGATGGATTTGGTTGCCAACCATACCTCGGATGAGCATGCCTGGTTTATCGAGTCCCGTTCCTCGAAGGACAGCCCGAAACGGGACTGGTATATTTGGCGCCCGGGGAATGAGGGGGCGGAACCCACCAACTGGGAATGTGCATTTGGCGGGTCGGCCTGGGAATACGACGAGAATAGCGGGGAATATTACCTCCACTGCTTCTCGAAGAAGCAACCGGACCTGAACTGGGAGAATGAAGAAGTGCGGCAAGCGCTCTATTCCATGATCCATTGGTGGATGGACAAGGGCATTGCCGGCTTCCGGGTGGACGCGATTACGTATATTAAGAAAAATCCGGCGTTCCCGCAGCTTGCTGCTGCAGATGGCAGACGTTACGCGCCGGTGGAACAGGCCAGCCTGAATCAGGAAGGCATCCTCGACTTCCTGCGTGAATTGAAGCAGGAAGCGCTGGAGCCGCGGGGCGCAATTACGGTTGCCGAAGCGCCGGGCGTGCCGCTGGAGCAAATCCGGGACTTTGTTGACGAAACGGACGGCGTATTCACGATGCTGTTTCAGTTTAGTCATGTCGACCTCGACATCAAGCCCGGAGGCAAAGCCGAATTCACCGACTGGGATATGAAGAAGTTCAAGGAGGCATTGTCTCTGTGGCAGCGGGAATCCAACCGGCACGGCTGGATGGGGTTGTTTCTGGAGAACCACGACCATGTCCGTTCGGTATCCAAATTCGGCGATGATGGACAATACCGTGATTTGTCGGCCAAAATGCTGGCGGCGTATTATTTCCTGATGCGAGGGACGCCGTTTATCTATCAGGGGCAGGAGATCGGCATGACCAACTGCCCGTTTGATTCAATCGATGAATACCGCGACATCAGCAGTCTTAATCTGTATCGAGAGGAGACGGCCAAGGGCCGGCCGGCATCAGAGATATTGGACTATCTCGGCAAACGTAGCCGCGACCAGGGACGGACACCTATGCAGTGGAATGCTGATCGGGAAGCGGGCTTTACCTCCGGGACGCCGTGGATTAAGGTGAACCCTAATTACACCGAGATTAATGTGGAGAACAATATGCGGGATGAGCACTCGGTGCTCCAGTTCTACCGGAAGCTGATCGCCTTGCGGCGTCAGTATTCAGCGCTGGTGTACGGGTTCTATGAGGAGCTTTGCGAAGATTCCGCGGACATCGGCATGTACCGGCGCATCCATGAAGGAGAAACGTTTATCGTTGTCTGCAATTTTACCGCTGACCGCGTGGAGTGGGCTGGGCTGACGGAGACGCTGGCAGGCGGAGAACGGGTGTTGTCCAATTATGAGACAGAGGCGCAAGGAAGCCTGCGGCCTTATGAGGCTGCAGTGTACAGATGGGCAGCTGCAACATAAGATCACATGATAGAGCACCCTATGGAGATATTACGGTGATCTATTTCCGCAGGTAGAGCAAGCGCTGCTCGGCCAGAATGGATAATGGCTGCAACCCATAGAACGGCTTGCAGGATCTTCGAATACTTCTCGGAACACCCCTGGTTGTCCCTTGTTTGAGGCGAGGGCAGCCGTTGACTTCAAAGTGCAGGATTCGATATAATATTGGCTAATCAACCGATGTTAATATGAATCTGCCCACGGGGAAACTTCCTCTCGTCCCTGGCGATGATACGCTATGGGGCGGGAGGTTTTTTGAGTTCAATCAATCGGGATACATGAGTAAATTGAAGGAGGCTTGCCCCTGCATGGACGTCAAGGGAACAATGGAGGAGCTCATTGCGGAGCTGAACAAGTATAACTATCATTACTACACACTCGACGAGCCGCTGATCAGCGACAAGGAATATGATGCGCTGTATGATCAGCTTGTGGCACTCGAATCGGAGTCGGGGATCATCCTCCCGGACTCGCCGACGCAGCGGGTGGGCGGAGAGATTCTGAAGGGCTTCACACCGCATCGTCATCTGGCTCCGCTATGGAGTCTCGATAAAGCGCAGAATATCGATCAGCTCCGCACCTGGCATGAACGTGTGGTCCGGCTTGTCAACGACTACAACACGAAGAATCCGGACACTCCTCTACCTAGCCCGTGCTACGCGCTTGAGCTGAAGTTTGACGGACTGACGCTTAACCTGACCTATAAGGACGGCAAGCTTGTCCAGGCTTCCACCCGCGGCAACGGTACGGTGGGGGAAGGCATTCTGCCACAGGTGAAGACAATTAAATCCGTTCCGCTGACCATTCCTTATACCGGCGGGACGATCGAGGTTCAGGGCGAGGGCATTATGAACCTGTCCGTGCTGGAGGAGTACAACAAGACGGCGGCAGAGCCGCTCAAGAATGCCCGCAATGCTGCCGCAGGCGCCCTGCGCAACCTCAATCCGAAAGTGACGGCAGAGCGGAAGCTAAGCGCGTTCTTCTATAATATCGGTTATTCCGATGCCATCTCCTTTCAGGATCATCGGGAAATGATGGCGTTCCTGCAAGAGAACCGGTTCAAGGTGAATCCGTATATTTTCTACTTCGAACAGTTTGATGATGTGATGGAGCAGCTTGCGGATATTGAAAAGCGGCGCTCCGAGCTCGACTATCTGATCGATGGCGCAGTTGTTAAGGTTACCGATTTTCGCACCCGAGAGGTGCTCGGTTACACGGACAAGTTCCCGCGCTGGGCGGTCGCTTATAAATTTGAGGCAGAAGAGACGACGACGGTGCTGCAGTCCGTCACCTGGAATGTTGGCCGAACCGGGAAGATCACCCCGCTTGCCAGAGTGGAGGCTGTCGAGCTGGCCGGAGTCACCGTACAGAACTGTACCCTGAACAATATCGGCGATATCGAGCGCAAGAACCTCAAATTCGCACTCGGCACACGGGTGTTTATCCGCCGCTCCAACGATGTCATCCCTGAAATTCTCGGCAAGGTGACCGAGGAGAACGACGGGGAGGAGATTGTGTACCCGGAACAGTGCCCGGCGTGCGGATTCCCGCTGGAGCAGCGCGGCGCGCATTTGTTCTGCAACAACAAAACCGGCTGCAAGCCGCAGATTATCGCGCGGATTACGCATTTTGCCTCGCGGGATGCGATGGATATCGAGACGTTCAGCGACAAGACGGCGATCCAGCTGTATGATGAGCTCGGGGTGCGAGAGCCGGCAGATTTGTATGAGCTTTCGTTTGAGAGCCTGCTGAAGCTGGAACGGTTCGGTGAGAAAAAAGCCCAGAATTTGCTGGATGCCATTGAGAAAAGCAAGGAGCGGGATTTAGCCTCATTCCTCTTCGCGCTGGGCATTCCGAACACCGGGAAGTCTACCACCAAGATGCTGGCGGATCACTATCGTGATCTTCATCGAGTGATGGAGGCGACGGCCGAGGAACTGGTCGAGCTGCCGGACATTGGCGGCATCGTGGCCGAGAGCATCGCGGGTTACTTTGCCGATCCATTCGCCCAGGCCAGCATTGAACGCCTGCTGAGGCTTGGCGTGCAGGCGAAAGCGCCGGAAGCGCCGCAGCAAGTAACCAGCGACTCCTTCTTCAGCGGCAAGACGGTTGTGCTGACCGGTACGCTGCATCTGCTGACACGCGATGAGGCGACTTCGAGGCTGGAGGCGTTAGGAGCGAAGGTCACGGGCAGCGTCTCGAAGAAGACCGATCTGCTGATTGCCGGGGAGAGGGCGGGAAGCAAGCTGGCGAAGGCGCAGCAGCTGGGGATTGATATTATCGACAATGAAGAAGAGTTTGTGCGGCTGTTGAACGAATAGAGCGTCTTCTTCATCCCTTCAACGATAACGATGTGTTAGCGATAAGTTTTTTCGAATATGGAAAAGGATCCCACCCTCGACGGTGCGGGTCCTTTCTTTTTTTACATCATTCTACATAATTAATGGTTATATATATCGACATATGATGTCAATTTATGCTACACAAAGCTAAAAAACGATAAAGGATATTTTATTTTCTATCTAGAATTATTTACCTTGGGTCAGTTTTGTTGACAAAGGAGGGATGCGAATCATTGACGATATGCATGATGCATTCAGACCCGGACGATAGGTTGCAAGTCATTTATTGGGGAGGGGCGAAGCCTTGAGTAAAAAAGTGTTGTCTACATTGCTTAGCTTACTGTTATTGTTGTCCTTGATCATCCCGGCAGCAGGCGCTGCACCATCAACGATTGAGCTGAAACAGGGATTAAGTGCAGAGGAAGCGCTGCAGCTTAAACGGATTCTGGATGAACGGGCTCTGCTTTCCCAGTCGCCTGTACTCGATGAAGCATTGGAGAATGTCGGGTCTGGTCCGGTTCATGTCATTGTTGAATTGTCTGAGGAGCCTGTCGCTTTGGCGAAGGGGATCTCCACGTTTTCCGGCCGGTCATTTACCACATCGGCTGAAGCGAGAGTGGAAGCTCAGGTACAGAAGCAGCAGGAGAGCTTTGAGCGTACTTTGAATGCAAATGATATTGAATTTGAGATTCATAATCAGTACAGCCATGCTTTTAATGGGGTGGCGCTTGAGGTGGAAGGCAGCCAGGTGGAAGAGCTGCTGGAAATTCCGGGGGTGCTTGGCGTATACCCGGATCTGGAAGTTGAGGTTGAACCGAAGAAGGGCGAGGCTAGCCCTTATATGAAGGATACCGGGCCTTACATCGGAGCTCCTGAGGTGTGGGATCTGGGTTACAAAGGAAAAGGCATTAAGGTGGGGGTTATTGATACAGGCATCGATTACACCCATCCTAATTTAATAGATGCTTATAAAGGCGGATACGACTTCGTTGATAATGACGATGATCCTTATGAAGCAACGCCGCTTGACTGGGAGAATGATCCGCAGAACCGTCCACCGGTGAATGCCAACGGAAGAACCTTCTGGACGGACCATGGCACGCATGTCGCGGGTACGATTGCGGCTCGCCCAGCCGGGGAATTCGGGGTGGTCGGCATTGCGCCGGAAGCCGAGATTTATGCTTATCGCGTACTGGGCCCGTACGGCAGCGGATATTCCAGCTGGGTGCTGGGCGGGATTGACCGCTCGGTTGCGGATGGGATGGATGTGATCAACCTTTCGCTTGGTAACTCGCGCAATGATCCGGATTATATTACGTCCGTGGCGATGAATAATGCCGCGCTCGCGGGTGTCGTGCCGGTCGTCTCTGCCGGGAACAGCGGTCCGGCTCGCTGGACGCTGGGATCGCCGGCCGCGTCTGCGTTTGCGATTTCGGTGGGCAACTCAACGGGTCCAAGCGATCAGATTACCGCTACGACGTACTTTTTCACGGAGGATGATCCGGATTTGAATCTGCCGCAGACTGATGGAAGCAAGGCTCCGGCGGAGCTTGGTCAGTCCGGTAGTGTGGAGCCGGCGGTTCCGAATGCGGACGCTTCTCCGGAGGCATCTCCTGGAGAGGATGAAGCTGCAGGGCAGGGGGATGCCCCGGCTGAGATCGCCGCTGGATCTGACGGAAGCGCTGAAGCTCAAGCAGCAGAAGTAGCGAACGGCGACGTGGCAGAAGATAACGCGGCTGCGGGGTCTGATGAGAGCAGCGCGAACCTGCAGCAGGCTGGTGATAACGCGGAGGCAACGGATCATTCTTTAGCCGAGGCGGCAGATGAAGCAGCGCTCGAAGCTGCCGCTGCTGCAATCGCGCCTGCACCGGCGCCGGTGAGCGTAGTGTCTGCGACCTACGATATTGATTTTATGGCCTGGAATCTGGCTCATGATCCTGCTGATGTGTTGCAGGGAGATTATGAATTGGTATTCGCCGGTCTTGGTTATCCTGAGGATTTTGCAGGACTGGACGCCACGGGCAAAATTGCGTTAATCCAGCGGGGGGTGATCCCGTTTGTGGACAAGATTGAAGCTGCCCGAGTGGCAGGAGCGGCGGGAGCGATCATATACAACAATGTGGATGAGTCCAATCCGGTCGCTATTCTTGGAGACAGCTTTTTCTTCATCCCTACGGCCAGAATGACCAAACAGGATGGGGAGCAGGTCAAAGCGCTGCTCGAGGCCAATCCTGGATTGAAGGTTCGATTCACTGATTTTGACCGGATTCAGATTGAGGGTGATGACATCAACAGCTCGAGCTCTCGCGGACCGGCCAAGAAAACGCTGGATATCAAGCCGGATGTCGTTGCACCAGGAACGAGCATCCTGTCCTCGATCCCTGCCTACGGCAGAGATGATCCGCAAGCGGATTACGAACAGGCGTATGACCGTTTTACAGGAACGAGTATGGCTGCGCCGCATGTAGCGGGGCTGGCTGCGCTTCTGGTGGAGAAGAACAGAAACTGGAGTCCGTTTGATGTCAAAGTAGCGTTGATGAACAACGCGAAGGTACTGGATACAACAACGTACGACGTGATCGACCAAGGAGCGGGCCGGGTGCAGGCGCTGAAATCGATTCAGGCAGAAGCCTTGGTGAAGGTGCTCGATAAGACGTCTTACGAAGAATATGGTGTGAGAAACGAACATGACAATATTACGGGCAGCATCAGCTTTGGCAATTTCACAGGGTTGACGTCCAAGACGATCAGCAAAAAAATAAGGGTTGAACAGCTGGGGCCAGCCGGAGGCGGAGCGTACACGGTGGATGTGCGCACATTCAAACAAACGCCGGGGGTGTCCGTCACTGTCGATAAGACGTCCTTTACATTGAACGGTCAAGAGGAATTGACCGTCACG
This sequence comes from Paenibacillus campinasensis, assembly GCF_002272015.1. Taxonomy (GTDB): domain Bacteria; phylum Bacillota; class Bacilli; order Paenibacillales; family Paenibacillaceae; genus Paenibacillus_AQ; species Paenibacillus_AQ campinasensis. The sequence continues at coordinate 28,564 of NZ_NPBY01000088.1, forward strand.
ATCGAGGTTCCGGAGGGCATCTCCGGTGTGTATGAGCATCACGGATATATTACCTTGAGCAATGGTTCGCAGTCCTATTCCGTTCCGTTTGCCGCTTTCTTCAATCTGGAGATGACGGGCATTAAATACACCAAGGTATATAGCGATACCGAAGCATTTTTACCGCATTTCCAGCTGGATCAATTCCGGGAGCTGGATAAGATCAATCTGGCGTTTGAATTTTATAATCCGATGGAGATTGTCATTGTAGATCTGTACGACAGTTTAAATCCCGAATCCGGCAAGGATAAAGACGGGATTATCGGTCAAATCTTTGGTGCTCAGGGGTCGTTTGGTGCCAATACCGCCTACAGCATTGGCTGGGACGGGAAATATATCGACTACGAGACCGAGGAAGAGCGTGAAATCGAAGATGGGCTCTACTCCATTGAGATTGCAGCTTTGGGAACTAATGGCCGAGCGTTCGGTGACTATGCTTCGATACCATTCTTTGTGAAAAGAGAAGCGCCGGTTATTCAAGCGGATGCTCCTGTTAACGGAAGCCAGCCGGTGCTGACAGGAACGATTGACGACCTGTACGTCACAGCGGCACCTGCCGTGTGGGATGAATGGGCGCTGAAGCTGGATGTGAGTGAGTGGCTGGATGCCCGTTATACCATCAAACGCGGCAACCAATCGGTGAAGCAGGGAACCTTTGATGTGGAACAGGACGGTTCCTTCCGCATCGCGCTTGACGGGCTTGCGAATGGCAATTACGTCGTCGAACTGTCTGTGAAGGATCGCCAAGGGTTCGAAGGCAAGGCGTCCGCCTCGGTTCAGGTGACGGGTAGACCTAGCGATCCTGGTCCGGGTAGTCCGGGTGCGCCGGGTGGCGGCGGTAGTGGCGGCAGCGGTGGCGGCGGTGGCTCCAATGCGGGCGGCGCTCCAGCTCCTGTCCCGTCACCGGCTCCAGAACGGATCGGAGATGCCAGGGTGACCGAGAAGAAGAATGCTGACGAATCGGTTTCGGCTACGATTGAATTGCTAGAGAATGAAGTGACGGCACAACTGGCTGCGGAAAGTGAGGAAGTGCGGCTGGATGTTTCGAAGATTGATTTTGCGAAATACAGTGATTTTACATTTACGCTAAGTAAAGCAGCAGCGGATAGCATCAAGGAGTCCGGCAAGCCATTGGTGATTGAAGGTGCAGGATTTACGCTGACTTTGCCGGCAGATTCATTGAATGAGTTTGCGGTTTCCGGCGGAGGAATCGGGATCACGGCAGCCTATACAGGCATCGAGCGCAGCGATGACTCCAATCTGACGACGGTGACACCTGCGTTTGTGCTCAAGCATGAAGGCGAGCTGGATCAGCCGATCTTGCTCTCGCTGCATTATAATCCCGGTACGGTGAAGGACGCTCGCAAGGTCGGCATCTTCACGGTTTCGGCTGAGGGGACCTTGACGTATGCAGGGCTGCCGCACTCTTCTGCGCGAGGCATCATCAGCATCGAGATCGTTTCTCCTGGCAGCTACATCGCGGCAGAGAATAATGTGACCTTCAACGACATTTCCGGACACTGGGCGCAGCAAGAAATTGAGGTTGCAGCAGCTCATCACGTTACGAACGGCACCGGAGCTGGTCGATTCTCTCCAAGCAGTACGATCACGCGTGCCGAGTTCGCGACATTGCTTGACCGAATTTTTGCGACTGGCATCAGCTGGGAAGAACGAAGCCAGGAGCCGGGAGCCCGTGCCGCACTGACGCGTGAAGAGATGGTGGTCATGATCACAGGGGCGCTTGGCGCAGAGCTCGGCACCGGACCGCTGAATTTCGTGGATGCCAGCTCGATTGCTTCTGAAGCTCAGGCGGCGGTAGCATTTGCCGTGAACAACGGACTGATCAAAGGGATGAACGGCAACCGGTTTGCTCCAGAAGAAACATCGACCCGGGCGCAGGTATCGGTGATTGTATACCGTCTGCTCGAGTATCTGGATAAGATCTGAAGCTTTAAAGCGAGACAACAAAGACCCTGATATCAGGGTTTTTGTTGTTTTTTTCTGGGGATGCCCCTATGAATGGGGCAGGAACGCTTCATCTCACCAAATATCCCTCTTATGAGGGATGTATCTTGGTCTGGGCAAAAGATACTATTTTACTAGGTATGCAGTCTGAATTGGGGTGATTTTGTGTACCGCAAATATGACGCAAGGAGGGAAAGAGCTATTAAACGTGTTGCAGCACAAGCATTTAAGATAATGGCCATGATTGTACCATTGCTACTGAGTACACTGGTCATACCAGTGAAGGATCAGGCATCTGCGTTTAATGTACAGGCCGAAACGATTGGTGCCGTTTATTATGATCCTAGAGGAGTATCCACGGTGCTCCACATCTACAGCGACGGGACAAGCATTAAGTCATTGTCAGACATTAGTCAAGTTCCTTCGGACGCACGCTGGGTTACGTTCATGGTGATTTACATGGAGGGAGCCGAGATTTATTACAGCCGGGACGGTGTTACAACCGAGAAGAAAAAGATTAGCAGCTGGAACGAAATACCTGCCGATGTAAAGTGGCTGACATTAAGCAATTTTGATGGGTCCTTCAGCGAGAATCAGCTTATCTCCAACCAGCAATATACGTACAGCGTTGATGGAGTCAATGTATTAAGTGGTCCTGAAGTGCCGGCCAATGCGTTATGGGCAACATTGAGCTACTATACAACGACCTGGGCTGGCGAGGGTAGGGCCTTGAATTACAGTCGCTCCCGAGAGACTTACACACTTAATGTGGACCCTATTCGGAGCGCTTCGATTCGATCTAATGGGGCGGATCCCACCTATGCCAAAGCCGGCGATGAGGTGACCCTTAGAATTACTTCTCTTCCATCGCGGCGATTGACCGGCCTAAGTATAGCTGGACAGGCTGTGACGGCCAGCTCGAACGCGGACTTAACCGAGTCTTGGGCCACTGTTACACTAGGTCCCTCAACTCCTGAAGGGATAATAGATTTCCTCGTAGAATACGAGGATGGAAGCCAAGGCAGGACCTTAACGGCAACGACTGACGGAAGCTCTGTGCTTTTTGACAATACGCCCCCTTCCGTAACACTTACGCCATCCACATCGGATTGGACGCAGGATAACGTGATCATTAACGTACAATCGCAAGATCTTGGGAGTGGAATTCAAGTCGAAAAATGGGCAGAAGGCCGGCTCGATGCAGCATACTTCCGAAGCGGGGGCAACTTGGCTTCAGGTAAAGTTATAACTGCATATCAGAACGGGTGGTATACCTGGTATGCGAAAGATCGAGCGGGAAATGAAACGGTACAGTCCATTGAAATTGCAAATATAGATCGTATCGCGCCTTCCTTGAACCTGTCTTCTTCTCCGACGGATTGGACTTCAGTGGTTACCATATCAGCAGATGCCGTGGATCATGAGAGCGGAATCTACTTCACGCATTGGGCTCCGGGCGTCCAGCCTGTTTCGTTCTTTAAAAATCGCAGGGGAAACTTTTTTCGAGGCAGCTTTAATGTAACGAGCAATGGCGACTATACCGTTTATGCCGAAGATTATGCAGGAAATGCAGCGACAAGACAGATCGCTATTCATAATCTGGACGACATTCCGCCGGCCATTTCGTGGACACCTTCTACAATCGAACCAACCGCAAAGGATGTCGTCATTACGGTCGACGTCTCTGATCAGGAAAGCGGAGTCGATATCGTGAAGTGGGCGGCTGGACAGCAGCAGGCCTCTTATTTTGCCACAGGTGGCACGGAGGTGCAGGGTGCGAATTTCGCGGTTTCGGAGAACGGGTTATACACGATTTATGCCAGGGACAAAGCTGGGAATGAACAGTTGGAGACCGTAGAAATCACTAATATTTATAACAATGGGTCGAGTCTTCAACTATCTCTCGGCAATCCTGGCTGGACGAATATGCCCGTTCGCATTCAGCTCGATATTACGGGGAATGGAAGTGGTATCTCTGTTCAAAAATGGGCCTACGGCCAGCGGGATTCCCAATATTTCGAAAATGAAGGGACTCTGTTGGCGGGTACGAGTTTTACAGTTGACAGCAACGGGATGTATTCCGTTTATATCAAAGACAATGCCGGATATGAGGATGTGGCTGTTATCGAGGTTACCCGCATCGATCGAGAAGAGCCGGTCATATTGGAGCCGATACTGACCCCAGATACATGGACAAACCAGTCTGTTGAGGTAAAGGCAGATGCCACTGACAATTCAGGGATGGTATCTCGAATGAAGTGGGCGCCCGGTGTGCAGGACGATGTATACTTCCAGCAAGGCGGTGGGAAACCATTCCAAGACGTATTTCTCGTTGATATTAACGGAGATTATACGATTTATGCGGAAGACGCTGCCGGTAACGGGAGTGTGAGGGGTCTGAAGGTGAATAATATTGATGTGCAGCTGCCGATCGTGCATCTGCAGATCTCCACCGATCTGCCAACCAATGAGAACGTTACTGTGATGGCTGACGTTTACGGTACCCTCAGTCCGATAGCCGCGATGAAATGGGCGCCGGGGCAGCGGTCGATATCCTATTTTGGCACGCAGGGGACCGAATTTGACGGAGGCTTTGAGGCGGAGTTAAACGGATGGTATACCATATATGCCGAGAGCGCTGCGGGAAATAAGCAGATTGAAATGATTGAAATTCATAACATATTTAAGGATAAGCCTGTCATTCAGCTTGCAGCCTCCCCAACTGTACCGACGAAAGATAATGTAACGGTTACGGCTTCGGTTTATGCTCCGAACCCGATTGTCGATCGGAAGCTTGCGTATGGACAGCTTGATAAGGCTTATTTCAGCCACGGAGGTGACCTGTGGAGTGATCAGCTGGAGGTCCATGACAATGGCTGGATCACTTATTATGTACGGGATCATGCTGGCAATGAAGCGTTGAAGCAGCTGGAAATTACGAATATTGACCGTGAGAAGCCTGTAATTACACTGCTTGGTGATGCCAGCATTACGATAGTTCAACATACTGACTTTGTTGATCCTGGAGCGGTTGCAAGTGACAATATGGATGGTGACGTCACGGATCGTATCCAGGTTACAGGTCAAGTGGATTCATCGAAACCGGGACAATATATACTTCAATATTCAGTAACTGATCGCGCAGGGAATGAGGCCGAGGAAGTAATTCGAACCGTTACTGTTACGCCTCTGCCTGATAAAGGAGATTCGGAATGGCCTAATCCTTGGCCGGGAAGCGGAGGCACCTGGTCGGGTCCGCCTGCTGCTGATAAGGGAGAGGGGGATGGAGGGACTAAAGTGCCGATTCCTGGAAAGGGAACGGAAGAAACGCCTCCTGAACCAACGGTCCCTGACGCAGGTAAAGAACCTATGGCCTTGCATGATATTTCTGGACACTGGGCAGAAGTGGCAATACGAGCACTATATGATCGGGAGCTGGTGAAGGGATATCCTGATGGGACTTACAAGCCTGACCTTCCGGTTACCCGGGCGGAATTTGTTACACTGCTCGTGCGCAGCCTTCAATTGGACGGAGAAGGTAAGGCTCCTTTTACCGATTCAGCCGATCATTGGGCTAGCAGCGCCATCAATGCTGCAGTTGAACACGGAATTGTTGAAGGATACAGCAGCCGGGCCTTCGGTCCCAATGATCCAATCACCCGGGAGCAGATGGCTGTCATGCTGTCTAGGTCCGGCCAGCAAGCGGGCATTCTTTCCCGTGATTCCGATCCAGGAGAGCTATCCTTTAAGGATCAGAGCTCCATTTCAGCTTGGGCACGTGAACATGTATCTGCCCTCATTGATAGTCGGATGATGAACGGTTATCCTAATGATCGCTTCCTGCCTCAGGGGTATGCAACACGAGCCGAGGTGGCCGCAGTTATATACCGCTTTATCCTAACTCAAGAGCACCGCAAGTAAAATGAAAAAAGCTTACTTAAGGATTATGCCTTAATGTAAGCTTTTTAATTTTCCGAAAGGGGGCTTCAATAGTATGTTGAATTATCCTCCTGAAGCAGACCGAGCGTATTGGCCACCGCCACAGCTTTTCCTCTTCGGTCAACGTTCAGCTTTTCGAGGATTTTCTTAACATGGGTCTTGACCGTCTCTTGACTGAGGGTGAGGTTTGCTGCAATCTCTTTATTGGATAGACCTTTCGAGACCAGACGAAGCACTTCCTTCTCCCTTGCCGTTAAATCGTAGGTATGTCCTGCCCCCTGCGGGCTTGCAGATTGGAGGCGGGGCCCGGAAGGAGACGGGCTGGAATGAAGACTGGCTTTGATGGCGAATAATGCCTGGGAGGCAATGTTTCTCAAGACGGGAAATCGCTCGGGTACGAACGCTTTTGCGGTCATCTCGTTTTCTAAATATAATACGCCCAGAAGCTGCTCCTGAGTTATTACGGGAAGATAAAGTACAGATCCCTTTGGTGTGCGAGATGGAACATTTGCCTTAGATTCGATAAAGCCCTCTCCCTGTGCCGCGGCGGGTCCATACACAACCCCCTTCGTTTCTGCCGATTGATAAAGCAAATGTCGGTTAATCCGATGGGCGGACTCAAGTGGTTTATTCCTGAATGCGGTCTTCATCTGTCTGCCATCAAATTCTGCTTCAGTCACCACATGCCAGGTTCCGTCCTGCTGCATCAGCATGAATCCGCAATGAGCGCCGGCATTCATGACTAACAGCTGCATAAAGCTTTCAGCTACCCGCTTCATCTCCGTTTCCATAGTGAAAATATGTGAGGCCTGAACCACAGCGGCTAACTCCAGCACTTGCGGATAATTGGCTATATGTCCGGATAGGGGCATGGAACCTGCTCCGCCTAAGGCCTGGTCGGTTTTCTGCATTGTTTTGAGAGCGAATGCTTGTTGCGGCGGTTGAACCAGAATCGATTCGGAGGAGACTTGGTTCGTGGCATCGTCTTTGTATAGCGATGTAGTTATCTTGTTCTCAACAGCTAACTGATTTTGTTTAATTGATTCCATAATGTCTTTCATACTTGAATAACGGTCATCCGGGTCTTTTTCCAGCATCTTCATGATGAGCTCGGCTATCCATAGAGGGATGTTTACATCATGGAAGGGCTCAGGTTTCAAGGTTAGATGGGCGTGAGCCCATTGCAAAGCGTCTTGGGCAGCAAAAGGAAGCCTCTGACATAACAGTTCGTAGAACGTCATACCAAGTGAGTAGATATCGGCCCTTGCATCCAACTGATGAGCCATTCTTCCGGTTTGCTCCGGAGACATATAGACAGGGTTGCCTTCCAGGCTCCCATAACCGTTCGGCTCCAATTGCTCCTGGCGTGCGGCGTATCCGAAGCCCGTCAAATACACGTCCTGTGAGCTTTCCTGGATCAGGAGAGTATCGGGCCTGATATTAAGATGAAGAATACCGTGTGAATGGAGTTCATGCAGACGGTAGGCGGCCCGATCTAGCATCTGTATTAACTTTAGAGGAGATGCGCCGTGCCTTCGTACATACTCCCTGGCAGTAATAGCATGGATAGGGTGAAACTCTAGCACCATCATCGTTTTGAGCAAAGTATAGGATACGGGTCTCAGCAGCCCATCCATATTCAGATCTTTGAGAAAATGATATTCATGAATAAGCTTCGCGTTTTCGATTGTTGTTCGTACGCCCTCTTTAACGACTTTTAGGAGCATGGTTTTTCCGGTTCGTTCTGAACGGGCATACACTACCAGTAGATGTGAATCCTGGTAGACGATACTTGTGATCGTATATCCTGGGATTTCCAACATTTCGCTAGTTCCTTTTTCTCGGCCTGTAGTATGCAACTTCATCTATTGCCTCCTACTGTGGCTCGTTTTTATCAGTATACCATGCCTGTTGAGCAAGAGAGTGAAAGAATATAGGTTAACTCATGGCAGAAATCTATGTTTGGATTGGTGGTTATCAGGAAATATGAAAAAACACCCAAACACCCGCATTGGTGTGCGGATGCTGAGTGTTTTGGTGGATAGTATCTCAAGCTTAATTAAGGGTCATCAATTTATTCTTAGCCTTATCTTAGACATATAGTTACTCGCTTGCCCATTCATCCAGCTTGCTGTCTGTTGGCAGCAGCCAGGCAAGGAAGCCGAGGAGCGGAAGGAATCCGACGGCAATCATCACGTGATCAATGCCCCATGCGTCACCGAGATTTCCGAGAACGAGTGACCCGATGCCGCCCATGCCGAAGGCAAAGCCTGTGATTAGTCCTGATACCGTCCCGATATTCCCGGGATGCAGCATCTGTGCATAGACAACGGTCACCGAGAAGCTGGACAGGAGCACGAAGCCGCTAATAACCAGCAGTACCCCGGCCCAGAACGAGGATACGAACGGGAGTATCAGTGCAATTGGAGCTGTCCCGATCATGGAGAACATGATCATGTTGCGTCTGCCGTAACGGTCGGCCAGCGGCCCGCCGAAGAAGGTGCCTATCGCGCCGGAAGCCAGGAACAGAAAGATGTAAATCTGAGCGTTTTCTAAAGAGATCCGGTATGTGTCCATCAGATAAAAAGCATAATAACTGCTAATGGCAGCCCCGTACCATGAACGAATAAATACGAGGACAACGAGAACGATGGTGGCATTTCGCACGCTTTTGCGGCGAGCAGGACTGATCGTTTTGTTGGCTGCTCTTTTCTTGAAGGTGTAGCCTGCCTTGAGCATGCCGGCATACCACGTGGCGATGTAGCTCTGAACAAGGATGCCTGCGCCCGCAACAAAGGTAAAGAACATCGCGCCTGCCTGGCCGAAAGGAACGAAAATGAATTTGGTCAGCAGCGGAGCCAGGGATTGGCCAGCATTCCCGCCCACCTGGAAGATCGATTGAGACAATCCTTTTCGCATCCCGGCAGCCATATGGGCTACCCGCATGCCTTCCGGATGGAAGGTGGCTGAACCCAGTCCGATCAGAATAACGGCTAACAGAACCAGGGCATACGTTGATGCGTAGGCAAGCAGAAATACGCCGGCAAACGTAAAGCACATGCCGATAGGCAGCAGGATCGGGGTGGGTCTGCGGTCTGCTGCGTACCCGATCACCGGTTGGATAATGGAAGAAGTGAAATTGATAGCGAATGAAATCCAGCCAATCTGGGTGAAGGTGAGCAATAAGTTATCTTTTAATATAGGAAAAATGGCAGGAATCACCGATTGGATCGAATCGTTGAACAAGTGCACAAAACTGATGGCAAGCAGTATTCGGTATACGGTTGCCTGCTGGACACCTCCCGTTGCAGGATTGGGGGGAGGAGATGAAGCTTTATCAAGCGCGACGCCTCTGTCCGCCATATATGAAACTCCCTTCTTATGTAGGTTGTTGAATATAAGAACACGGATGACCTAACCTTAAAACCTTTTCGGATTGAAATCAATGGGGAATTCAACAAAATCCCGAAAGGGATTCATTAACCGAGATTCAGCGCTGGCTGCAAGCAAAAGATATTTTGGCAAAGGGCTTGCTATTTTTTCGTCTCCATGCTATATTACTAACTGTCGCTTTTTTCATATGCTTTATTGCTAGTTTGGATGGCATTGAAAAAAAGGTGTTGACATAAGGTTGGTATCTTGGTATGATATAAACCTGCGCTGCTGATGAGGATTCATCAGGGACGCGCAAAATCAAGTTCTTTGAAAACTGAACAAATGGAACACGTCAATTGATAAAGTAACGTTTAAATTACGTTAGCTTCTAAATGAGCTTAATCGCTCTTGACAATACTCGACAGATTGGATTCGCTCAGCCGAGTGGAACCCCGATCTGACGAGATCGATCATCCTCTGGGTGGTCGTTGATGGAACACCTCATGACCTTCGGGCATGAGATTCCTTCC
>NZ_NPBY01000089.1 GCF_002272015.1 Paenibacillus campinasensis
TTTTTAATTTCAAGAGTATGCATTCGCTAACGGTTCTTCATTCCATCAAGGTTTTATAGAAGAAGATTTTTTAGCCCTTTGGAAGGATATGGACGGTAATTTGTCGAAATAGGTATGTATCATAATGAATTTCTAGTAGGAGAATCGAACTATGTCGGATAAGTTGTTCAGATGGTTCAAAATTATTTATGCCATCCAAGCAAGGCCGGGGATCAGCGCCAAGGAATTGGCGGAACGATGTGAAGCCGAGGAAAGAACGATATACCGGGATTTACGTTCACTAGACCTCGTAGCGCCGATTACCAACGAAGGGTACGGTAAAGGCTACACGTTCGCCGGGGATTTTGCCATGTTTCCATTCAATTGGACGCAGCAGGAGGCGTTGGTCTTCTCCATGCTCCCTTCCTTTGTCGACCAGAGCAATATGCCGCCGGGATTCGACACAGCGTATGACAAGGTTATGGCCGCTCATTTTCGGCAGAAGAAGCGGGATCGGGAAATTCTGAAACATGTCACGGATATTATCCAGATGGGGTCTCCCGCATATCGGGAGGATGCTCCCAACTATCTATATCAAGTCATTCAGGCCATCGTGGAAGAAAAGACGATCACCGTTGTATATCATACGCAGAGCCGGAATCAACAAACGGAACGGGAGATCGATCCGTACTACCTCGTTCCGAGGGATCAACGATTCTATCTGATCGGTTATTGCCATCAGGCGAAGGATATTCGGACCTTCCGTCTGAGCCGTTTCCGCTCTATGGAGATGACCAGCCGCACCTTCGAGCGCGGGGACTTTAACCTGAAGAATTATATGAAGAACACCTGGTCGATTGAACGCGGCGAGGAACAAATCCATTTCAAAGTGAAATTCTCGCCGGATGTCGCCCGTTACATCAAAGAAGAAGAGATGTTCGTGAGACCAAGGATGAAGGACCTGCCGGACGGCAGTTTGTTGTTCGAGGTTACCTTGAATCACGACCGGGAGTTTATGAACTGGGTAAGTCAGTACGGGCCGGATGCTGAAATTCTGGCCCCGGGATCTTACCGGGAACGAATGAAGGAACGGCTTGAACGATGGCGCAAGCTGTATGAGGGGGAATAAGGAACGGCACTATTGCGCCATTCCCAGCATTTCCGCCAGTTTACTGAATGGGTGATTCTCTTCCGAGCCTGTGGAGTATACCATTTCCGAGACGTACAGCTGATCTTCTGCGGCATTATTCGTGACCAATTGGATTTTAGGGAAGATCGAAAGAAAGATTTTCGCCGTGTTATAGGCGTCATCGGTGGCTCGATGCGGCTCTCCGATGAATGGGAGCTGCATCAGGTCTAGCGCCCGTTTCAATCCGATCCTCTGTCGATGATCCGATTGGTAAAGTCGAGTAAACGCCAGCTGAAGATCGTTATAATTTTGCAGCCAATCCAAGGAGATCTGATGATACCGGCAATGCTGGATGAACTGATATTTATCGTCCATTCCCCACGCGCATAAATAATAGGGCGCCTCGCCGATCCACTCTTGAAAGGCTTTTAGCGCTTCGGGAAAAGACGGTGCTTGATCGACTTGATCCTGTGTAATCCCCGTAAACGGTGTCGTTTCCGGTGTTAATTTATACTGTCTCGAAGGCTTTACATAGGAATGAAACACATCAGTCATGACCAGAGTTCCTTCTTGCTCGGTCATTTTAATCGCACCGATTTCGATAATGTCGGCAAGATGCTGATGTTTACGAACCACCATGAATTCAAGATCGAAGATGATATAAGTTGGCATTGGAATGCTCCTCTCTGCATTGGTTGTTACTAGTTTAGCAGGGGGGAGTGGCTGGGGTTGTCAGGGAATGTGTGTTCGGGGATGGGGAATAGCAAAATAAATTTAATAGGAACATATGTTTAGTGACAGAAAGTTGTAAGTTCCCTTTTTTATAATAGCATTATATATTCGAAGTTATCGATTAGAGGTGCTGTTAAAGTGAACACGGAACAATTGAAAGAGATGCTTCAATGGTTTTTAGTCGCATTTAACAAGAAGCATCGTATAAAGTTATCGTACGCCCATCGAACCATTGAGCAGGCACTAGCGTGCCCAGTTTCTGTGGACCAGGTGTATGCATTTTTGAAGGAAAATAAGTATCGATTTATTGAAGTGGATACTGAGTTACAACGTTCTCATTCTGCTATTGAAACCTTGAAGGATCTAGAGGGCCCTGATAATACAGCGCCAGTAAGTCCATCTTTAAATAATGAGCTTGAAGATATTGATGCATTGCTTGGTCAAACGCTTGAGATGAAAGTGGTGTCAGAAGTTCATCTGGCTACCAAGAAACAGGCCTCCTATTTATTAAATGACCATTTGTTAAACGAATATGGATCAACGAATAATGTGTCGGCCATGCAGCAACTTGTCCTAAGCAATTTGGGGCTAGTAAACAAGATGGTATCAAAATATAAAAATTATATGAATCATACGCTTTCTGAAGAAGATTTGAGACATGAGGGTATATTTGGATTAATGAAAGCTATTGAAAGGTTTGACCAGAAGGCAGGCGTTAACTTATCGACATACGCAATTCAGTGGATCCGTCAATCCATCACACGATCTATCATTGATAAAGGAACGACTGTACGCATCCCTGTACATATGGTTGAGCTCATTCGCAAAATCAAAAAAGTTGAGGCAAAGCTTGCGAATAACCTTAACGGAGAAAAAGTATCAATAAAGGCTGTCTGTGATGAATGCGGAATCAGTGTAGAGAAGTACCACATGGCAAAGACTGTAGAACATCGTTATCTCGCATTTACTTCACTAAATCAACATGTAGCATCTGGGGATATAGAAGGAGACACAGAACTTTTCGATTTTGTACCTAATGACCGATTAGAAGTATTCTCCTCCCTACCAATAGAGTATCGAGATCCCTATGAAAGATTAGAACAATCCATTCTTCATGAAAATCTCCGACTCCTCCTAGAAGGTTTAACAGATCGTGAGAAGGAAGTGCTGATTTATCGATTTGGATTGGATAATGGCGGTGAGGGACGAACGCTCGAAGAAGTTGGGGGGATCTTTGGAGTCACTCGAGAGCGTATACGCCAAATTGAAGAAAGGGCGTTAAGAAGACTAAGATCAATGAAAAATAAAGATAAGTATATCTGGCTTGCAGAGGGGGTACCGTCATGAATACCTTAGATATTATTAATCAAAAAATTCAATCACTTTCTAGTGATAAACCTGTTCTTATTATATTTAGAGGATTCGATGCGTTATTCCTGTCCGAAATATTAAAGTATAAATTGCTTGATGCTTCACTTACCTTGTCGATCGAACAGTTAGTATCTCTAAAGGCAACGCTTATTCCCCAACTATTCGGAAAGCAAGATAGCAGAGTGTTCTGTTGGTGTACTACAGAAGAATCAATGATCATCGGTAGAGAAATTCTTGATCTTTATTACACTGTATTGACGATAAATAATAATCTATATGACCATACGTATCCGGCATTATATTCATTTGATGCGAGCGAAGAGACACTTCGCTATATGTCAGAAGATGTGCCTGAAGACAGTGATAATGGTCAGGCTGAAGTCGGCACTCTTCTTCAATATTATGGAGTGGTTAAGACAATTGGTACTAGAAGATACATTGTTTATCCGGATACAGATGAACATATGATACCGTTCTATCAAAGAAGTGAACCCATCCAGGAAATTGAATTGCCATCGACAGCACCTATTCATTTAGAACTATCAGAGAATGAAGACGATTTTTTGTTATTATTTTATGATCTTCTTGAAGGAGCATTGCCAAACGGTCCGATTTATGTGGCGGCGTCTGGGGATATCCAAACCATGCCTCATCGTTATATGTCCAGACTTGAAACTTTGCAGAGCCTTGTTTCTAAGCGATACAAGTTGTTTTTAGTTCAGAAACAAACGATTATCAAACCGATAATTGATGAAGAGCCTTATGTCGATGTTCTTCGCCGTTACTGGGGATATTCATCATTCCGTACATTAAAGATGTACGAGAATATAAAGCATCGCTCTGCTGATAAAACCACAATTGAAATATCACAAGGACAAATTGTAGATGATATAGTTCAAGAAGCAATCAAAGCCAAGAACGGATCAGATTACCGGGATATTTTCGTGACGTCCCCTACAGGAGCGGGGAAATCTGTTATGTTTCAAGTTCCAGCGATTTATCTGGCAGAGCAATATCAGCTTCTTACAATAGTAATTTCACCCCTTATAGGACTCATGAATGATCAGGTTCAAGGGCTGCAGGCAAATCAGGTTGATATGTCTGCAACAATTAACTCGGAGATTAGCCCTGTAGAGAAAATGGAGATTCAGAGTAAAATCAGGGATGGTAAAATATCAGTTCTATATATTTCACCAGAGACGCTACTCAGTCGATCAGATATTTCCCAATTGATCGGGGAACGGGAGGTAGGATTGTTTGTTATCGATGAGGCACATATTGTAACAACCTGGGGGAAGGCATTTCGTTCAGATTATTGGTATCTTGGAACTTACCTATCCAAGTTGAGAAAGGAAAAGAACTTCCCGATTGCTACGTTTACAGCTACAGCTATTTATGGTGGTATTGAGGACATGTATGTAGAAACGCGGGACAGTTTGAATTTACTCTCTCCTATAAGTTATTTTGGCTATGTTCGAAGAGATGATCTAGACATCCATATCCACCGAAAAACGAACTATGATAAGCGTTTTAAAGAGTATCTTAATGATAAAAACCAAATCCTACTTCTGCGATTGGAACGCTTTTTAAAGAGTAATCAAAAGACTTTAGTATATTTTCCGACAGTTCGTTCTATTATCGACTTCAAGGAATTTGCAAGATTATACGGAAGTGACGCCCTGCTTTCTAATTTATCGATATACTATGGATCACTAGATAGAGAAGTTAAAAAAGAAAATTATTTAAAGTATAAAAACAATGAAGCCATCTTAATGTTGGCGACAAAAGCTTTTGGAATGGGAATTGATATTCCAGATATTCAAAATGTCTATCATTTTGCACCAACAGGTAATGTATGTGATTATGTACAAGAAATTGGTCGTGCAGCGCGTTCGCTTGATCGAGGGGATGCCTATTTCGATTTCCTACCACAGGATTTTGTTCATGTACAGCGTCTACACGGGATTTCGACAATCCGTAAAAATCAGCTAGTTCAAGTTATGCAGAAAATTCTTGGTATAGTTAATCATAAGAGTGGAAATACTCGTAATTTGCTTGTCAGTGCGGATGAGTTTCGGTATATTTTTCAGGACGAGAATACCAAAGATGACAACGTCGACAATAAGATCAAGACGGCGTTACTGATTATCGAAAAGGACTTTCAAGCAAAGCTTACGTATTCCCCGATAGTGGCGAGGCCTCGTAGTGTCTTTGCTTCTGAATACTTTATAGTTTCTTACGAAATAGAGAAGTCTATTTTTCCTGCCTTTAATCAGGAGTTTGTTTTACAGAGAAGATTCGGTGCTGGTGAGCGTCGCAGATCAGTTTATCGGCTGGATCTTAAGAAGATTTGGCAAGAACAATATCCTAATTTATCTTTTCCGCAATTTAAATACTACTTTCATTCAAATGATAGTAAGGTGAATTTGCCGTTTCAAGGAAGCATATCACCTGTGTTTTTGGTTGAACTGAATTTGATGATGGATGGCCCGGACCGTCTGATCCAACAAGTTGAAAAATGGGTTCGGTGGATAGATTCGACCTTTGGTCGTTATGCGAAAAATAAAGAATATTTTGATAACGAACAGTTTTCTAGGGAACTTCAAAATATTGTAGGAGGAAATAAATATACAGCTCAATTAATTACTGATGTGATTTTGAACAGTGCTTTCACTTTTGACCGGTTAATGAAGAAGAGCAGCAACTTCTATAATCGATTCCTTGGCTTTAGTGAATCTCGCAAAAAATATCATATAATGAACAGTGGGTATTCCAGCTTTACTGAGTGGATATTGTCTGAAACACATCGTTTATTAAATCAGCCACTATTGACTCAGAGGGAAAAGCAAGAATATGAAATTTATATTCCAAAATTGTTCAATAGTGAACAGGAAAAGCTGTTCATCTATCTTGGATTATTAGAATCATTGGGGCTGGTCATGTATCGAATCAATGGTGGGGATAACCCGGAAATTTTTATTCGTTTAAATACTAAGTCCCAACTGGAACGAATAGTGAACAATCCGGCGAAATATAGGAATATTATTCTAGATAATGTTAGGAGTCGCCATCAATTATCGGTTGCAATGCTAAAACATATTTTTGAAAATCAAGTTGACACCGAAACATTCTGGAATCTCATTGAGGATTATTTTCTAGGACGCGTGCCAGAGGAAGTTTTGAGTCAACTGAAAACATGAGTTTATTAATATTCTAAAATAGCCCCTTTTATGTAAATAATAGAAATTCCCTTTTAGAGTTAATGAAGTTGGAGGAATCACTTAATGGAAACCTTGAATAGGGAGCATTTTATCGACGCATTAAAAAGATGCAAACAATCTTCAAAAGAAGCTGTTGAAAATCTGGAGCAATTTAGTTCATTTAAAAAATATATGCATGTTCAACGCCCTGTGGAAATTGAGTTAGAAAAGCATATTAACGATGCTTATACGTCTCAGCGTGCACAGTTAATTTTGGTTTGCGGCGGAGTTGGCGATGGTAAGTCTCATATTCTATCCTATTTAAAGAATAAATTCCCATTTTTAAAAGATACAAATTCTTTTTATTTGCATAATGATGCTACAGAAAGTTTTTCACCACGGAAGACTTCCATTGATACCTTGGCCACTGTTTTAGAACCTTTCTCAGATGAAGGACTTCAACATGGCGGGACCAAAAATATTGTTTTGGCCATCAATTTAGGAGCATTAAACAATTTTATTGACTCGGAACACGGAAGCGCTTTTTCACGGTTAAAAGACTATGTACATAAAAAGCGTATTCTTGAATCGGTAATTGACGAAGAGGTTACGCCGGATGACCATATTTTCAAGTATGTCAACTTCAGTGACTACCATTTGTATCAATTGACCGAACAGGGACCCAAATCGGATTACATTAAAGGAATTTTTCAAAAAATAACGCAGAAAACAGATGATAATCCATTTTACCAGGCTTACCTTTATGATTACGAAGATGATCGTGACGTAGCCACGAGAAATCCGATAATTCAAAATTATGAATTATTCCAACATGAAGATGTTCAAGAGAAGATAATAGATTTACTTATTCAGGCCATGGTAAAGGAAAAACTAATCATTTCTACTCGAGGACTATTAGATTTTATTTATAACATATTAGTTCCTGCATCTATGGAGAATATGAATTATTTAGAAATTAAGGAATTCATACAGGGGCTTGATTTTAAAGATTATACCTCCTCGTTATTGCCGTTTCAATTGTTCGAAAAAAAGGATGCTTCGTTGATTCATCAAGCGATCCATCAAATTAATCCAACCCAAATTCGGACGGAGGAATTGGACCAATATTTAATTGAATTTAAATCCCGGAAAGACGGGGCGTATTTGTTTTCTAGGTATATAGATATTAATCGGCTTCCTTATTTTGCGAAATCATTTTTGCATAATTCGCCATGGAGAAACCCAGAAAGCAAGGAACAGCAAGTCTATAGAAGATCGCTCGTTAAACTATTTGTTTATTTATATTATTTAATTCCAAAAATGGAGCACAAATCTTTTGGAGATCCGACCTATCAGCAATTCATGAAATATTTATACTATTGGAACAAGCGTGAATGGAGCAAACTTGCTAAACTGTACCGGGATGATGTTAGGGAGGCCATATATAATTGGAACGGTGAGGGCAACGGAGATTTGATTTATGTTCAAATCGGACAACCGCAGACTCAATATTACGCTTTGCAGAAGCTTGAGATTGAGCCATACGTTGTTCGGACCCCTTCCTTACCTAATGAGGAAATGTTTAAATTTTTAACGATGATGCACTTGCAGTTTAAAGCCAAAAATTCAAATTCAGTCGCATCAATCGATATCGATTATACGCTTTACTCATTCCTTGTTCGGATTAACAGAGGTTATCGACCAAATAAAAAGGATAAGTTTCAATTTATCAAATTTGTAGAATTCATTGAAACGCTTAGCGAGTTCGGAAATAACAAGGAAGAAATCGTTTTTGAAAGTAAACAGTTTGGGAAAACAACCCGTTACCGGCTTAAGTATGACGAAACGTTCGACCAATACTCATTCATGGAGATGTAGAAGACAATGAGCTACACTATAAACCTTGATCTTATTCGGGAAAAATTCAAATTTGATTCTTCGCTAAGACATAATCCCAAATTCACAATTGAATTTTTGCCCTATAATACAAAATTTAAGGACAACCAATACAATTTTCGGGAAGTCGTTGGGGAATTTATCCGCTTGGTGGGCCAAAAAAAGTTACCTGAAGTCGTCAATACCGATGATCTGATCTTAAACGTCTTAAATAAAATCGAATTTGAAAATGTGAACCAGCGAAGCGAATTTAAACAAATGGTCAAAACGTTATTCTTAGACGATCATGGCCAGCTATATCTGTTTCACCCACAGACCTTGTACTACATAAATACGGTTGATTCTGAAAATAAAAAGCTCGCATTGTTCCTTTACGATGTTTTGTGGAAACAAGAAGAGCCTTGGGCAGTGGAAACAAATCAAGGAAACTCCAATGATCTGATGAGTGATTTGCTTTTTAAATCACTTCCTGAACTTGAGGTCGCTCCTAAAACGGCAAAAAGTTATACGGACATGGTACCGGGCATTTCTGATTTATTTGTACATGATTTCAAATGGTTAGCGACAAAAAATGAATTATTTACGTCGCAGGTTGAGAAGTTGATCTCTTATTACTATTTCTTTTACGTCACCCAATTTTCTTTGCGTAATGAGATGATGTTCAACCATTTTGAAAGAAAAGTTAAACCAGTATATTTCACTTTCGAAGAAGAAGAAAAGCTATCTAAAACACGAGTAAGTTATGAATTTGGTTGGCGAAGCCTGGAAAGGTCAGTTAATCGGTTGTTTTCTCATGTGAATTTACTGAAAATGTTAAATCTATCGACTGACTCAACCAATGAGCTTCTGTCATATCAAGAAATTGCTGACCGGATAGGCGCTATGAGCCAAGATGAACAAAAGATACTTGAGCAAGATGTTGATACTTTAATAGATGAATATAAGAAGAAACTGTCAGGGGATAGCAGATGGGATCTTATGGGTAACTTTTCTCAACCTTATCAGATTTCCGTTTTGAATAAACTGTATTTATTATTACATATGATAGATCATCAATTCAATCAAACCAGCCGATCGAAGCCATACAACGAATATAAACAATGGTTTGTTCATTTCTGCCAGAAAAGTTTTCTGAAATCGCGTGGTAGATCCGGCAAGATGCTCATTTTAGACACGGACTATTTATTGTTCCTAACAAAA
>NZ_NPBY01000090.1 GCF_002272015.1 Paenibacillus campinasensis
TTATTGTTCCTAACAAAAATAATGATTAAAGATGAAACCAAAATTCGATTGAAAAAGCTCTTTGAGGAATTCGGGTTAAGAGGCATTATTTTTGATAGAGATACTCAAACTGCAATCATTGAATATTTTGAAAAACTGAATCTCTTAGAGAAAAAAAGTGATAGCGGGGATGCCATATATGTCAAAGCATTTTTATAATTATTTAGCGGGAAGAATCCATGACTTTTTTAATCGTATAAATATTAAGCCGGGGGAAAAATACCATATTCAATTTGAACGTACAGAGCAAGTTCAGGATCTTGTTGATCAAGTTCGTAAACTTGACCATATCGAGCCGTTTTATATGGATACTGAAGATGGTGATTACCAATCGTTCTGTATTGTTTGTTCTACTGCTAAGGTATTAGTTGCCTCAAATATTGAAGAAATAACACCTGATTTTTTAACTACGCTTCGAAATAAAGTGGGAACTGACGAAGCAATTTTTAAAGATAAGGCCATGTTGCTTATTCATAACTCGAACTTGGACAGCTTGGTCCAAGGGATGACTTCTTTTTCGAAGGAAGGGATGCCGTTCCATATTCACTCCATAGAATCAAATTTGCAAGAAATGATGGATCATTCTCGTCTTTCAAACGAGGAGAAGTTAATTTTAAAATTCACAATGACATCAAATAAAGATCAAAAAGGGCTTCATGAACAAATTACTTTGTTTGATTATGAACATATACTCACTGCTTTGAATGAGGCAAAGCTTGAAGCTACGGACTATAAGAAGTTCGGGTTATTTTATGATTCCGAACTATTTAATACCTCTATGTCTGAAAAAAAAATTACTGAACGATTGAAAGATAACCAGTCTCTTTTTTCCGACGTTGATATGATCCATCAGTATGGCCCAGTTGACATCGGGTTAGAGCGACATTTTGACGATCATGGGGTAAAGATTCTTTCTAATGTTGACTGGCAAGATGTTGATTTTGGAATCGTAAGACGTTCTAATCAGAAGAAACTCGAGGGAAAGGGGTTAGAGTATATCGAAACCAATAAGAAAGTTACCCTTGAGGGTATGTCTTATTGGGAAAAAGCTGATGGTGAAACCAAAAGTAAGCAGAGAAAAAGAAATATTATCATTTTTAATCCGGATCAACATCGAACGGTAACCCTAGAATTCTCATTTAACGATTTCGTAAAAAATCAATACATTAAACCCATTCCATTAAAACATAAAATGGAAGCAGAGCAGTCCGGCAAGAAAATAAAAGTTAAACTGAATCATGAACCTGGTGAGACAAGTTTCTATGGAGTTAAATATAAAACCGAAGTTTCCCCCGCATATGATTTTAGAATAGCTGTAGTGGAAACTTCAGAAAAATTGATTCGTTCCATTCAAACTTCTTACACGATAAATTTATCGAAGTCTAAAGGTTCATGTATTTTGATTAATTCTGAAGATGACCAATGGATATTAAACAAAGGTGGCCTAGAAGTTAAGCAAGTTCAATTAGGTGATAACGTTCAGGAAAATCAATTTGAAATGACGGACGAAAATGAACTGGTGATTGTAAAAAACACCGACAATTCAAATGAAGAGGACTTGCTTTTCTTTCAAGTTCAATTGCCCCACACAGTAATTCCCTTTGCAGTTCAAGATGTGGTGGAACGTCCTATACCTATTGGCGGCTTCTCGATTTGGAAATTAAAACGTGAAAAGCAAGAGCATTTTGTGTATCGCATTGAAAATGAAAAGATGAAAATCATTCAGGGAACACGTGAGACTTACGCACAAGGGGAATTTAAAAGAAATTTAGAACGTGAACTGAAAATGATTGAGTCTAATCATTTATATTTTATTGAAGAATCAGGAGATATGTCACCAGAGGTAATTGCCGTTTCCGAACCGATTAGAGAAGCCTACACGGATCTCCTTAGGTTCTTTAGAGTAAATAATTTGCTGCCAAGTTTAGCTTACTTTGATGAAGAATATACCGCATTAGCAAAGAAATATGTAAATATTTATCTAGAGGAATTAAACAAGCTTAAGAATGGGCAGTCGTTGGACCAATCTCAACGAGATCTTGCTTTAATCGGAACGATTCGTAAAGGATTGAAGGATCCTGAATGGTTGTTTACACCATTACATCCTTTAAACCTTGCGTATCAATTACAATTAAACGATTTAATTGGTGCCGAGATAATCAATGATGAGCTGCTACGTTCGCTCAGACCAACGAATTTATTACCCTATGTATCTTTTAATTCAACGTTATATAAGGCTACGGAACAAAATGATTCTTATGAATGGACAACTTATATCGATCAAAACCTCCCGAGGTTTGAATCTTCTAAATTTTTTGTTGGTAAGTTAGTCCAAGAAAAAATCGAAGAATTTACGGAGCATTTTTCCTATTTATTTGAATTAGATTACAGAGCTCCATTAAAAATCAATACCATTAATATGGGCGACTGTAGAGAGATTCTACAAGGACTATTTGAATACTACAAACGACAGCTCAAAGGCAATGTAGAAAAGACAGAATTGTTGCCAATCGAACTTCATATTTACGCTGAGAAAGGAATTAACAACGTATTTGAGGAGATGTCTCAATATTCAGATGCTGAAGAAATTGCAGGCATTTTCAATTTGAAATTGGATTTAGATGGATATCACCCAGAAGAAGTTTTAAACATATTCCGGGATCAGGTTAAGTTTTATTCGCGTGATATCCAATCATATGAATATGAATATTGTCATATTGCTTTTTATCAGATGAGCAAAATTGAGCAGGTAGCTACAAGTAATGCATCTGAATTGATTACGGGAGTTGCACTTTTTGGTCTTGTTTCGGGAATCCCTTCAATCTTTATCAACGAAGACTACAAAACCGGATTTGGCATGAAATACTATTCAAAATCCGAAGTTCCGTTGCTTTCAATCGTTCCTAAATTGAATTCATTATTACGGGTTGCCCGAACATTAGATAATTATCAAGAAAATATGAATATTGTGACAGCAATTTCTGCAGACCATAAACAAAAGTTAGATGCCGTATATGATTCTTCACACTGGGTCACCTTTATTGAACCTAAAGTTGACCTAAGTTTCTTTAAAAATAATGATGCTCAAAAGGATCTATTGGTAATCCATTATAGCGATCAATACACCTCATCAAGCGGTTTCGATGCGATTACGGTCACGAGACGCTCAAAACAATATGAACGTCTCATCGAGGAGTTTTTAGGTCATCAGAGTATAGATTGCAAAAAAGAAGATTTGCCGCTCATCATTAATTTCTTTAATGCAATAAACGGCAATTGGTTGCTTCGTTTACTTGCACAAAAAAATCAATTTCCGAGAGAAAAAATCAGCATATTATCTGCAGTTAAGTTGGCGTTAGCCTCTTTATTTCATGAAAAAATTATTTGGGTTCCAATTTCAATGGAAGAAATTTTGAGGATTTCAGGCGGAACCGGATTGAAGCAAGCAGAAGGCCTGTTCTCAGCCAGAAATCTTGGTAGATTTGGTTCTTACAGTGATGATTTATTATTAATCGGTATAGAACATAAAGATAATCAACTAAATGTTCATTTCTATCCGATTGAAGTTAAAATTGGAAACAATCCTGCAGGAGTATATCAAAAAGCAGTTTCTCAAGTTAAAGAAACCAAAAGTTTGTTGGTAGACTTTTTATCTGAAGACGATTTTAAATCCAAGCTGTATCGGAACTTCTTTATTCAATTAGCCATTGCTAGTGCTGAAAAAATGAAGCTTTATTCTATTTGGCCTGAACAGTCTTGGGATAAAATCACGGATAGTATTTTTCGAGAAAAGTTAATGAACGATGATTATTTAATTAGTAACTCTTTAGAGGAATATATAGGCCAAGGGGCAGTTATTTCGTTCAAAAAAGATACTGTGTTTACAGATATTAAGAAGTCCGATAACGTTCTTGTATTTGATTATCCAGAGAAGAGCGGTTTCGATTTAATTATTAGAACTGTTGAAGATATAAAAAGTCATGTTCAGAGTCATCAAGGGGATATACCTGCGGACCAGTTGCTGTCAAACTTGTATAAGCAAGAGCAGTTGTATGACAAATCGGACAAATCGGAAGACAAAAGGGCTGCTCATCATCTTTTAGTTGCAGATCAAAAGGAAATTTACCAGGAGCAAGGATACGACGAGGTTGCTGTTAGTGCAGTAGAAGATGTAGTAGATGAACAAGCCCAAACGAAACCTTTGGAAATTTTGTTTGGACATAATGCGCAGAATGGGCATGAAGTTATATGGTTCCCGACGACGACGGATAAAGTAATGCATACGAATACGGGGATTATTGGGACAATGGGAACGGGGAAAACGCAATTTACCAAGTCCTTAATTACTCAATTGAGTCGAAATAGCAGAGATAACGTTCATGGCACTCCAATTGGCATATTGATTTTTGATTATAAAGGCGATTATATAAAACCTGAATTTGTAGATGCTACGAATGCCAAGGTTTATGATCTGTATCATTTGCCGTATAATCCATTGTCTTTATATATTACAAAACCGATTAAACCATTACTGCCAATGCATACTAGCAATTCTCTAACAGATACGATTGCACGAGCATATAACCTAGGACAAGTTCAATCTATAACATTAAAAGATTTAATCATGGAGGCATATACGCAAAAGGGGATTCTTAAATCAGATCCATCTTCTTGGGAAAATGCTGCTCCTACACTAACAGACGTTTATAATTTGTATGCAGGTCGTGAGGATGTAAAAATCGATAGTCTTTATGCAGCACTTAAAGAATTAAATGATACGGAAGTATTTGAGCCGGATGCCAGCAAAACCATTACATTGTTTGAAATGATTGATGGAATTACGGTCATTAACCTTTCTGGTTTTAACGAAAGTATTCAGAACCTCGTGGTTTCCATTACTTTGGATGTGTTTTACAACCAAATGCAGATGCAGGGGCATAGCGCTATTGAGGGGAACTATCGTGAGATAACTAGGATGATCCTTGTAGACGAAGCGGATAATTTCCTGAGTAAGAACTTTACATCAATCAAGAAGATCCTAAAGGAAGGCAGAGAGTATGGGGTAGGGACCATTTTATCTACACAATTTTTGAGTCATTTCTCAACTTCAGACAATGATTACGCTAATTATATTCTGACATGGATTGTTCACAATGTTTCAGAAATGTCTGCTAAGGAAATCCGCATGGTATTTAGCGCCCAAAGCAAAGCTGAAGAAGAGAACATTATGAACCGAATTAAATCGTTGCAGAAACATTATAGTATTGTGAAGATCGGATCAGAGCAGCCTGTGTGGATGAGGGACAGGGCGTTCTGGGAGTTAAATAATTAAAGAAATGCGATATTGCGAGAAAAAACAAAACCAATCTAGACAAAAGGCGGATTAACGTTATGTTTGAACCAAAAGATTTCTTTAGTGCAGAAGAGCATAGCATTAGAAGTTTGTTCACAGATAAAGATAAAGTTTTTAAGATTCCCGACTATCAACGTAATTTTGCTTGGACCAATCATGAATTAGATCAATTTTGGGAAGATTTAAAGAATGTTATAACAGGATCTTATGACTTATCTACCTATAGCCTAAGGATAGCTAAGCCTCACTTTTTCGGTACTATTTTACTTACTAAAGCAGACAATCAATACGAGGTTACTGACGGTCAGCAGCGATTAACAGTAACTACGATATTACTTAAGGTATTGCACGATGTTTCAAACCGAATTTCTAACGTACAGGATCGATCAGGTATAAGTAGTTTAATTACTCCATTGATCCAAAAGAATATTTACGGTGAACCATTTCAAGCGAGACTAAAGCTTGACTCAACTGTTAATAATTTCTTTGAAAATTATATTCTTCTTAAAAACACAATTTCTGAACGAGCCGATTATTTAAGGTTACATCCTATTACAA
Organism: Paenibacillus campinasensis; assembly: GCF_002272015.1. Taxonomy (GTDB): domain Bacteria; phylum Bacillota; class Bacilli; order Paenibacillales; family Paenibacillaceae; genus Paenibacillus_AQ; species Paenibacillus_AQ campinasensis. Next base: position 5,951 of record NZ_NPBY01000090.1, read on the forward strand.
TTTC
>NZ_NPBY01000091.1 GCF_002272015.1 Paenibacillus campinasensis
TTTCCTCTTGATATATCACAAGGTGAATTAATAGAGAAATTGAAATGTTTTATAAATTCTTTTACTCGTTTTTTTGTAGTACTACAATTAACAGTTAATCAAAGTGATACTGCATATAAGATATTCGGAACAATTAACAATAGGGGTCGTGACCTTACAGATTCCGATATTATTAAGAATGAACTTTTCATGTCAGTACCGAATGAAAAACGGGATCAGGTTAAAGAACAGTGGGACTCGATTATAGAAACTGTTGAAAGTGAAGATCTAACTGAATATCTAAGATTTCAATACGCGTCTTCTATTGGTCCAGTCAAATTAGTTAATCTTTACGATGCTATCACTGGTCATTTACAAAAAAATGATCCTATTAATTACTTGGAAGATTTGGCGGTTGAGTCTGAATGGTTCGCAAGAATTAATCTTATCGGAGGGGATTTCTGGTCAGGAAATATTAAAGAAAAATTGAATGTAATTAAGAATAATTTAGACATTTCACATAGTATCCCACTCTTGCTAACAGGAGCAGTACTATATAACCAGGACTTGAAAAGTTTTGAGCGTTTGGTCAATGCAACAGTAGTTTTCTGTTTTCGTTACTTTACTATTGGGAAAAATTCAGTTTCCAACCTAGAAAGAGAAATTGGATTTATGTCGAGGTCACTTAGAAAT
>NZ_NPBY01000092.1 GCF_002272015.1 Paenibacillus campinasensis
GAAATATAGAAAGAGAAACTTCTATTAAAGATATAGATAGTTTGATTGATTATATGCATAAGTTGACAGATGATTCGACATTTGAAAGAAGATTCAGGGAGTTTTCAACTAAATCTAGTCCACTGGCCTATTACATTCTTAGTGAACTTGAGAAATCTTATGTTAAAGGAGTAGTACCTGTACCCCATGGTCTTGAGCAGCATGTTGAACATGTAATGCCTAAGAAACCCTCTAGAGCTAATAATAGAAGTCACGAATGGGGGCATGTTAGAAATCTGCCCGAATATAAGGAGTATGTATATAAATTAGGGAACCTTTTAATACTTGAAAGCTCTATAAATCAAAATGTTGGAAACTCTATTTTTGATACTAAGAAACAACAATATAAAAAATCCTCCTTGCATTATCCGAAACAAGTTGCATTTGAAAAAAATTGGGATTTTACTACTATTGAGGAGCGCCAAAAACAAATGGCAAAAAGGGCAGTGCAAGTTTGGAACTACACTTAAAATTAGTATTAATTTTGGAGGTAGCATGAAAATATATGAAGCAGCAATATTAGCTTTAAAAAAGATTGGGAGGCCTGCTACAGTAAAAGAAATTTTGGAAGAGATTTTGAAAGATAACATATATGAATTTAATACTTTAGACAAAGAAAATGTCTTGAGAAATCAAATACGTCGTCGTTGTGAACATTATACAAAATCAGGTGCTGCTGATACTAAGTATTTTAGGCAATCTAGGGGTAGGATCGAACTTTTAGAATTCCCAATAGCTATTAGCCGTCCCAAAGAAGAAGATGACCCAGAAGAGTGGAAAATTAAAAGAACCGAATACATCAATCAAGTGCATGGTGCTTTTAAACGAAATCAACTTTCATTGTTTTTAGGAGCAGGTGTTTCTAGATCTGCTACATTACCTGATTGGCAAACATTGATAAAGAAATTGAACTCGGAAGTTATACGCAAAATAAGTGGCGAAAAGGGTAAGTGGTCTATTGCTAACAGGAAGTTTAAAGAAAGCGATACTGCTATGCTAACAGATGTTCTTACTCATTTAAAATCTGATGGATCATCAATATCAAATGCTCACTTCTTCGAATTTATGTTGGCTGAAAAGGATCATAAGGAGCTATCACCATATATTCGGAAAGCATTGTATGGTGAGGATTATCTAGGAAAGAAATTTAACTCTTCACAACTTGAGTGGATTGCGAAACTATGTATTCCCAAAAATTTTCACCGTATTCGTTCAGTCATAACCTTTAATTTTGATGACTTGTTAGAACAAAATCTAATAGCTCTAACTGTAAAACCTAAACCCGTCTTTAAGGAAGATGTAGAAATCAGCCCTGAAAATCTACCAATCTACCACGTCCATGGATATCTTCCGCAGAACGATACTTCCTTTGACAATGAAGATGGTAACCTAATAGTGTTTAGCGAAAAAGCGTACCATACTGTTTATACTGATGCATACTCCTGGTCAAATATTATTCAGTTATATACTTTGAAGGAAAGCGTATGTCTATTTATAGGACTTTCCTTTACTGACCCAAACATGAGACGATTACTTGATATTGCTTCTCGAAGAAACAACAAGGTAAAACACTATGCCTTAATGGAAAGAAAAGATCTTGAGAATGCCGAAGAATTATTAGGAAGAGACCTAATGGCACAGGTAAATAGGCAATCCGCAAATTTACTTCAGTCTTTTTTGAATGATATTCACACATTCAAGGAAATAGAATTCCGCAGAATGGGAATCCAAATCATCTGGTATAATGACCACTCGGAAATTCCAGATATTATCCAGGATATTATTGGTTGATGGGGTAAGTAAGTTAATTTATAGAGTCAATTAAGAACTAAAGAGCTCTTAGTTGACTCTTTCACCAAAGAAGTCTATAGGTTGACTATTTTATATATGAAAAAAAATCCAAATCTTTTTCCGTTAGATCTTGTTCTAAGGTAATCCTAATCGTTTGTCGCACTTCCTCCAGCGACTTCCCAGCCGCACTTAATACATGACTAGGCTTGCTTGAACTGCACGCAGATCCGGAGGAAAGAGCTGCATACGCTGAAAGTTTCTTTAGAAGAAGTTCATTATTGACTCCGACAAACTGGACACTAATTAACCCCGGAATCTTATTATTCTCATCGCTATTAAACCTTATTTTGTCCCCTAAATTTGTCTTCAGTAAAGCTGTTAGGTATTGTTCTAACTCATTGAGCTTCTTCACATTACTATCAAGATTTTTACGAGCTAACTCAGCAGCTTTACCCAAGCCTACAATGTTATGAACCGCTAAAGTACCGCTACGATAATTATTTTCTTGGCCGCCACCATGGAAAAGAGGAGTTAATCTCGTATATATTTCCTTGGATTGTTTTCGAATAATTGCAGCTCCTACACCTTTGGGGCCGCCTATTTTATGACCAGACATAGATAGAAAACGAATACCCTTGTGTTTATTCAGATCAACTGGAACTTTACCAATAACCTGCGTTGCATCCGTATGAAAGAAGAGGCTATTTTCTTCAAATATAGATGCAATCTCTTCAATTGGATTTAGAGAACCAATTTCGTTGTTGCCCCACATGATCGAAGTGAGCAATGGTTTGTTTTGAGCTACGGTTTCTTTTACCTGATCAGCGGTGACTCTTGCAAATTGATCCACATCCAAGAAATTGACGCTGAAATCGCATTCTTCTAAATATTTAAATGTTTCGATCACGGAAGGATGCTCTACTTTAGAAGTAAGCAAAAATTTGTTGTTAGAAGATTGCTTACCATAATAGTCAGCTACTCCTTTGATGATCATATTATTGCTTTCGGTTGCTCCGCTTGTAAAAACTACCTCATCAGGGTCGCAGCCTAATAATTCAGCTACTTGCTCCCGTGCATGGGTCACAGCCTTTTTTGCATTCTCGGCCAACGAATAAAACTTACTGGAGGGATTACCGTACTCCTCCTTAAGATAGGGAAGCATGGCATCAAGAACCTCAGGATGGATTCTTGTCGTTGCACTATTATCTAAATAGAGCATGAAGTCACCTACTTTCTATTCAAGTAGTAAGGCACGTATAAATTTTTCATAGTTTCCAGCACTTTTATATTCTCCGGCTAGTGTTCTAATTCCGCGTTCTAGATGAGCATTAAAAAATCCAGGGAAATATTCATCGTCTGAGAGCTCTCTTCCAGCAGCCTGAGTAATTAATGCTCTAAAAACATAGTCATACTCGCCAGTCACAGTGCTGCGGTTAAGGACTAGCCCGTCTGAGAAATCTTTTGTAATTGGAGCTATTTCTGCCCCCTGGCCGTTATTTCGTAATGAAATTGCCACGGCATACCGAATAAGAATATTGGGGGTAATTCCAGTAGAAGCTTGAAGTTGTAAAAGTGTCTCTTTAGCGTATTTAGATGTTTTTAAAGTAAAATTCATTGGTAGCAGTTCTCCCTGGTCAGATCAAAATAGTGACCCTTAACAATTTCGGTTTTTTCCTGGCTTTCATTAAATTCCAGCGTATAGCAGCTTGAAGTAATATCTTTAATGATTTCATATTGCTCTGACCCAATTTCAGAGTCCGTTGTGAAAATCAGGACCTGATCACCGCACTTGGGAATAAAGTGTTGTATTAGTGCGTTTTTATGATCCAAATCAAGGCGTCCAAAAAGAGTATCAAAAACAAAAGGGAGCTTCCAACCGGACACTTTGAACATTGCCCAAATAACTGTTAACATAAGCATTTCTTTTTCGCCTGCAGAAAGTCGCTCTTTAACGATCTCTTGCTTGTTTTTATTAAAGAGGCGTAACTCAAAAGAAGAATGATCGATATGCATGCGGTCAATATAGGCTTTTTTCCGAAACAAAATGTTGATCATTTTTGTAGCTTCATTAGCAACGTCATCCAATTTCTTGCGCCACTGACGTTCTCTAAAGCGTTGACTAACCTTGAGTAGTTTTTCAGTCATAAGGAACGAGTTCTCACCTTTATGATACTCGTTAATCTTTTCTCGAATTTTGTTAGCGAAAGCTTCTTTGGATTGAATATTTTCGCTTATTGTTTGGATTTCATTCTGGTAATGCTCAATCAATAACTTTAACTGTTCGACCCTTTGGGTTTTTACTTCTATGTTTTCAAGGAGGTCTTTGAACTCGCTGGATTGGTCATTTTTCTCGATGGCTTTTCTGAGTTCTTGAGTTTCTTCCAAGAGCCTTGCATTTTCATCGAAAAGAGCAATATAATTTGAAACCTCTAGCGATTTAACCTGTCTAAATAGGCTATGGATTTCACTTTGTTGCTCGAAGGAAGCACGGTGTATTAATTGGACTTCTTCAGGTCGAAGCATCTCAAGAATTCCGTCATATAGTTGATTGATGTCTAATCTGGTCTCCATTGCACCGATTTTTGATTGCAGGTTGTTTACCAGTTGATCCAGTTTACTTTTTTCTAAAGCTGAAGCGACAAACTCGAATGACTCATATTGTTTTTCGGTTCTAAGTTGACGGTCTACTTCCTCTAACAGGTTGCGGGCAATATAGAATGGCAAAATCGAATTGATAAAATTTTTAATTTTATCGGTATTCATCTTTCGCTGATACTCAATTCGGTTTACTTTGGTGATCAGCTCTTGTCGTTTCTCTTGAATGAGGCCGCCGTGGATTTCAAAATCTCTTTTATCTTTCCGAATGAGGTCAGCTAAGGTTAAGGCTTCTTCTTCGCTACTGGATTTTAGGTGCTGGAATTCCTCGAGACTTTGTTTAAGTGTTATAATTTCGGACTCTACTTTATTTAGCTCCTCAATCTCTTTTGCTGCATCAGCATTTTTTTGTGTGTATTGAAGGCGGTAGGTCTGCAAATCCTTCTCTAGATTAACGAACAAATCTAAATTAAAGAGGATCTTCCCCGATTCACTAAGATATTCAGGGATCTTTTCCTCAGAAACAATTCTGGAAATGTCTTCTCCGTCAAAAAGGCATAGTTCGAATAGGCGAGGCGGCATTTCCTCACGTAGTTTATTCTGATAGTCGGATATTTCTTGAGCACCAAGATGCTTTCCATTTTTTTGAACCGAGAAGTACTCTCTGATTTTGTCGTTTTTGATCGTCCAACTTCGAACCAGCGAATACTGATTAGGTTCAAATTCTTCAGTGGAAATGTAATCAAGGGAAATTTGATAATTGTTTTTTTCACCTGCGTGAAGAGCTTGACGGTTTAATAATGAACGGATTCTACGGAAATAAGGTTCGTTTTCCGTTATAAATCCGTAAGCCATGGAACCGAACAATACAATTCTTAAAGATTCTAAAATGGTAGTTTTACCAGCGCCATTTTTTCCTCCGAGCAGAATTACATTCTGTTTGCCGTTTGTTCTGAAATCAAATTTATTAAATTCTCCATTATAAGCGCCAATGTTACGAAGAATCAGCTTATTTATTTGCATTGATTATAAATCCACCTTCTATAGATGTAAGAAATCTTGTTTTAGCGTTTTGTCAAATGCTTGAAATAAACCTCTTCTTACTTTGACGCCCGAGTAATCCTTTTCGACAGAAATGAGCTGCTTGAGGAGGTTAAGGTTAACGCCTTCTTCTTGACAAAGTGTTTCTAAATCGGTAATTTGATCTTCTTTAAACACGGGACGATCGTCGTGATGCCAATCATATATTTCTCCCATTTCTTCTTCAACAATCTGTGGCAAACGATCTTCCCATTGAAGGTCATCGTGCCAGTACTTCCGGATAACTTTCAATTCTTCAAAAGTAATGAGTACAACGGTAGGGTCATGTAGTTCTCGTACCGCTTTTTGAGTACGCAGCAGATTTCTCAAAATTTCTTCTCGAGCGCTGAGTGTAAAAGGACCTACACCAAATCGTTTGAAGTTGCCATCATCATCTTTTACATAAATATCCAATTCCTCGATTGTAGCAAGATTAATATTATTCTCTTCAATAAATTGCTTAATGTCCGCTTTTTCGATGTAAGGATATTTCCCAGCTTCGATTTCTTCTTTCGTAACACCGCCTAAATTAGAAGTAAGGTAAACCTCTCCATTCATGCGATGTTTCTGCCGTTTGGAACGGTCCTCTCTAATTTCTACCAAGAAGTTTCTAAAATCATATAACGGCCGTAGCCAGTCTACGCCGTTATTGATAAATCCGCTCAATGCCTTGTCTTCATTGACGACAGTGCATGTCCAGCAGCCAAACCGACTATTACCACAGGAACCAGCACTCTCTTTCACTTCCTTATCGACAACAAGGGGACACTCACTGCTAGAATCTTGATATAGCTGAAGTAATTCATTGTTATCGTCGCCCCAAGGGGATTCATATTGCAGCAGGTATTCCCAAACATCATCGACATTAAAGGAACGGATAGGGGCAAATACAAATGCATTACTCAAAGTAGAATGACGCATTAAGGTTTTGCCTTCAATGGTATGTGATTGCATAACTGCTGCTCGGGTTGAACTTTCAGAATCTCTTACGCCAAGTAACATAACAACTTCGCCGAATTGATCCACTTTATCCAAAATAAATCGGTTTGCAGGGTCTATTTTTAGGCGATCCGTACACCATCTGAATTTTTGCCGTGGCGTAGGGTAACCCTTTCCGATAATAGATGCCCAGAAGGTCTGCTCTACTTTAGGACGTACCTTTTGCGTTTCAATCGGCAGACCAAGTTCCAAAGCCTTCTGCTGAATCCTTCCTAGGGTTCGAGTAATATTATCAATGATTAAAGGAGTCTCTACCAGAGTATCTGAAGAGATAACATATACTTTCTTCTTTAATACAGAGGAATCAAGCTCAGATAATGCCTGGAACATTAACTGAACAACAGCGGTGGAATCCTTTCCGCCGCTAAATCCAACAACCCATGGGCGATTGTCTGATTGATAAACTTCTTTTACTAATTCTTTGGCTTCCGTGAACTTACCGCCAGTATTAAATATGTTAAGTTCCAAGAGGGGAGACCTCCTTCAATTTATCCTCAATTTTCTGTTCTTGTTCTGTAAGAGGGAGTCCAATTTTATGTTTTATAAGGTTGGCCGTTAGCTGGACTGTCTCGTTGTTTTTATTAATGCGTCCGGTGTGACTATAAGCACGACCTTGCCAATCTTCTTTATTATCCCGATGCCAGTCAATATGTCTCAACTTCTTGACGTATTTCTGCCATTCGTCAGGATGATAGAAGTAGAGATAATGGCCGATCACACCTATGGCTTCTAAAAAGACACCATGAGCAACTATGGAATTTGCCCGTAAATCTCTTGGGGATGCTTTCTTTTTAAGGACTTCCTGCCACTCCGTAATTGTAGCGCATAAAAGAACCCAAAATTGGTTGACGAACTCTTTTTCTTGTTCTGAAACCATTTCGCCTTTTCGCTTCCCAAGGAGGCGACAATTGGTATTAAAGATATGATTTAATGCAAATAGTTTGGGAGAATTCTTTGAAAGATTTACTTTTTCCCGGTCTGTGTATCGATTTAGTAAGGGGATGTCCGAAATCAGTCCCTTTGTTATAAGCGATAATTGGTCTCGATGATCATATAGAATGCCGATTGAAGACGTGGTATTCACCGCGTGGCGGTTTAAATCTGAGAACATCTGCTGGGACCGGACAAGTCCTAAGTCATGGAAAAAGACTACGGATATGGTCTCGTCTCCAAGTTCCGGAGCAATCTTTAAAGCTTCTTCAATCGCTGCGCGTCGATGTTGGCCATCATTGATTAAAAATTTTGAATCAAGTGAGATCGATAGATATCCGATATCTTTATATTCATTAGAGTGTGCCTGAAAGATCATTTCGCCATCTACCGATGCTGTAAGTGAGGAAAATATGTAGTCTTTTGGGTTCTCAAGAATATAGTTGGCTATGTCTGGTATTCTAGATTTGTTCATTAGGCGTTGAGCCCTATGTTCGGCGGGTATTTCTTCCTCATCAAATAGAAAGATTTTAGGAATTAACCTAAGTGGACACATGACGGTGTAAAATTCTCGTCCCGCTTGAATACCCCGAAGAGCAGGGAAACTATAACTAAAGTTCATAATATAACATTCTCCTTAATTACGTACGTAATATTAATGAATGTAATTTGATTTTACTGTAATGCGAACTTATGTTCAACCCAAATATCAAAAATTGTGAGAGAAAACCTACATTTTAAGGAAAAATGTCGACTACTGTGGGAGTTGATTGCTTTTAACTTGATTTTTGGAGATTGTACCTCCGAATTTTGTACAGGATGCAAATAAATCTACAATCCTAGATGATTCGTCTTTTACGAATCATCTTTTATTATGGCTTTAGCCAGTTGAGCTCGCGAAGCGTGCGAAACAAAAAACCACCCGCTATGCGGGTGGAGGGATCGAGGGTTTGACCAACAAGACCATTCCGATAAAATTGAGATGTTCAGGCTCAATAATGAAAGGAATGGTCTTAGATGGCAAACAAGAGCTATAGTTTAGCTCACACGAAGTGGATGTGCAAGTACCACATTGTGTTCACCCCGAAGTATAGACGGAAAGAGATTTATAATCAAGTGAGGAAAGACTTAATCGAAATTTTCAAACGATTATGCAAATACAAGGGAGTGGAGATAATCGAAGGCCACATGATGCCCGATCATGTACATATGTTGGTAGCAATTCCCCCCAAAATCTCAGTATCATCATTTATGGGATACCTGAAGGGGAAAAGCTCACTCATGATATTCGAGAAGCATGCTAGCTTGAAGTATAAATATGGCAATCGAAAATTTTGGGCGGAGGGATACTACGTCAGCACAGTGGGCTTGAATGAAGCCACCGTGGCAAAATATATCCGTGAGCAAGAAGCACACGACCAGGCAATTGATAAACTGAGTGTGAAAGAGTATGAAGACCCATTCAGCAAAAACAGTAGCAAGAAGAAGTAAACCAGTTTAACTGG
>NZ_NPBY01000093.1 GCF_002272015.1 Paenibacillus campinasensis
TGACGGGTGGTTCTGATTTTCTCGTATTTCATGTCGAATAAAGCAGATACACCCATTATTTAGTGTTATTATAGAACTAATTGGCAATCGCTGTAGGTCTACAGGACTGAGAAACAAGAATTAGGAGGATATGGAAGTGGAGAGCAGAATATCATGCGAATGGTTGTACAGCGAAACCGTGAACTATGCTATGCAGCAGAACCATGTTCCTGTTATGAAGAGCATCATCTTAACGAATACAACAGGTGAAGATATCAAGGGAATCACGGTGAAGCTAGAATCTGAGCCGCAATTTGCATATGAATGGAAGAAGGATTTTGACATGCTTCCAGCAGGGCAATCCTTGGATATAGGTACAATTGATTTACATATGTCGACCTCTTTTTTGGGGGATTTGTCGGAACGCATATCAGGTACATTGACATTGACGGTATGGCAGAATGACACCGAATTGCTCAAGCAGCGCGGCTCGATTTCCGTCCTTGCCTTTGATGAATGGAGTGGGCTTGCCGTATTGCCTGAGATGACCGCTGCTTTCGTCACGCCGAATCATCATCAAGTGGCCGAGATCGTAAGGGAGGCGGGCACCATTCTGGAGCAATGGTCGGGAAGCCCTTCGTTTACGGCTTATCAGAGTAAGGATCCCAACCGGGTACGTATGCAGGCCGCTGCAATCTACTCTGCTTTGCAGAATCGCAAGATTTCCTACTGCGTGGCTCCTCCTAGTTTTGAGTTGATCGGTCAGCGTATTCGTCTTCCTGAGACCATCTTCACGCATGGCCTGGGAAATTGTCTGGATCTTTCCATGCTCTATGCTGCTTGTATGGAGGCGGTGGGTCTACATCCCCTGATCATTTTCACGAAAGGGCATGCGTTTGCCGGAGTCTGGCTTGTAGAGGAGACGTTTTCGGAGACGGTTCAAGATGATATATCGTTATTAACGAAAAGGCTCGCAGCGGGAATAAATGAAATCTGTGTGGTGGAGTCTACGGCTATGGTGAAGGGGGATCATATTCCATTTGATCAAGCGGCTATGCTAGCCGAGGAGCATCTGAGAGATCCCGATTCATTCGATGGCCTGGTCGATATTCGAAGAGCACGCGCAGCAGCCATACGACCGTTACCACTGCGTACGAAGGCGACAAATGGATGGGTCATTGAGGAGACTCGTGAGACGAAGATCCATGAAAGTGCTGCTCCGGAACTTCTGGAAGTGCTGGAAAAACCATTGGAAGTTGATTCGTTGCAGCCTACAACGCGGCAAAAGCAATGGGAACGTAAGCTGCTAGATTTGACGCTTCGTAATTCACTGCTCAATTTTCGCTTAACCAAGTCGAGCATTCCGGTCATTTCTGCCCAGTTGGGAGATTTAGAAGATGCGCTGGCTGACGGCGATGAATTTCAACTGTTGGCTAGGCCCAGTGACTGGGAGGATAACGGGCGAAACGCCAGCTTGTATCAAAGTGTGAATGCCAATCACCCACTCGTTAAATTGTTGCAGGAAGAATTCGTCCGGAGACGACTGAGAGCCGATTTGAATGCTCAAGACCTAGAGAAAAGAATTGTACATATTTATCGGTCTGCCCGAACTTCATTGGAAGAGAATGGGGCTAACACGCTTTTTCTTGCGTTGGGTCTCTTGAAATGGTATGAGTCACCGGTTAGCGAACTTCCTCGATATGCGCCGATTGTGCTGATTCCTGTAGATATTTTGCGAAAATCTTCACGACAAGGATATGTCATTCGGGCGAGGGATGAAGAACCGCAGATTAATATTACACTGCTGGAGATGCTAAGGCAGGATTTCGGTATCGGCATTGATGGCCTGGACCCGCTTCCGAGGGATGAGAAAGGCATTGCCTTGAAACAGATCTTTAACGTTATTCGACATGCATTAATTCAAGTATCCCGCTGGGACATCGAGGAAACGGCTAATCTCGGATTGTTTTCTTTCGGGCAATTTGTAATGTGGAATGACATTCGCACGAGAGCTGATCAATTGGCAGAGAATCAAGTGGTGGCAAGCCTTATTCAGGGGCAATTACAGCTACAGGAATCTGTGGAAGTGAAGCCCGAGCTGCTCGATGAAGAGCATCCGGCTCACTCGTTGATTCCGGTTAGTGCGGATTCTTCACAATTGTCGGCCATTCGCGCGGCGCTTAAGGGGCAAAGCTTTGTGCTGCACGGCCCTCCAGGAACCGGGAAGTCCCAGACCATTACGAATATGATTGCTAGTGCTCTGGCCAATGGGAAGAAAGTGCTGTTCGTAGCGGAGAAGATGGCAGCATTGTCCGTTGTTCAGCGAAGATTAGAACAGATCGGTTTGGGCCCTTTTTGCCTGGAACTTCACTCCAACAAAAGCACAAAGCGAGCAGTCCTTGACCAATTAAGCAATGCGATTGATGTGCAGCGGATACAGTCTAGCGAGTCATGGAAAAGACAAGCAGATCGCTTGTTCCAGTTGAGAGAGACGTTAAACGGTTATGTAAAAGCCCTTCATCGAAAACATGCTTTTGGCTTATCTTTATTTGAAGCGATAGCGGAGTATGAGAGGGCGGGTGAAGCACCGGATGTCGTTACGTTCAATGACGCAGCGATTGAAGGACTGAACCCGGATACCTTGGTTGTATGGAATGACACGGTTGCTCAATTAATCGCAGCTGGGGCTACCCTTGGCAATCCGGGCGAGCATCCTTGGGCGGACTCTAAGGTTACATCCTATAGACAGGAGCTGAAGGCAAACGCAGAAGTATTGATAAAGAGCTACATCGTAGAGCTTGAGGGACGACAGAAAGCGATGAATGAAGCGCTGAAGCATTTCAAGCTTGGAGCTCTTCCGATGACTCAAGACAAAATCTTCATACTTGCACAGTTGTGTGAGCTGGCTAGCCGTGTACCGGATATTAAACCTGCCCTCATGCAAGAGATCAATCTCGAAGAATCGGTCGAAAGGCTAAAGGCCGCAGCACTTCAGGGCAAACGCCGAGACGAGATTAGAGGTAAGGTTTCCAAATTATTCACTTCAGAGGCTCATCGTTTAGATGCCCAAATGATGTTATCTACTTGGGATAGCTTGGAGCTAAAATGGTTCCTTCCGAAATGGGCTGGGCAAAATCGCATTTTTAATGTGCTGAAGAAAATGACGGTTCCCGGTCAAGGGATAGCCAAGCAGGATGTCAGATCTCACTTGCTGGATATCATTTCCCTGCAGGAAGAGGAACAGAAGTTAAGTCGAGCAAGGGACGAATCCGCTCCATTCCTTGGTTCCTCGCTGATCTGGGATGACGAAGGCAAGTGGGACGACATCATAGAGACTTGCGAGTGGCTGAATCGATTGCATGCAGCGTTAACGGCTTGGTTTGAAAATACTACTGATGCCCATCACGCAAGAACACAGATTGCAGAATTTATGGTTGAGCTTCGTGGGAATGCTGCGCTGAATCAATCGATACAGTCTATACTCCGTAGTCATGAACAAGTAAAGAATCAGGAAAAGGAGCTCCGCGATCTATTGCAGATTGACTTTGAGCGCATGGCGCATCAGTCTCAGAATTTGGACTGGCACGATGATCTCCTGGAAAAAGCAAATGGATGGATATCTCATCTAGATGTATTGAGAGATTGGTGTACGTGGCGAAGAGTGCGATCGCAGGCGGAGGAGCAAGGACTTCTCCCTCTTGTCATTCCATACGAAGAAGGGCGTCTATCTAATGACCAGTTGAAGGACGCTTTTGACCGTGGACTCTATAAAAAAATAGCAAATTACATCATTGCGCGTGATGAGCAATTCGTGTCATTCTCCGGCAATGTATTTGAAGAGACCCTACTTCGCTTCAAAGAAGCTGACGAGGAATATACGAGACTAACCCAACAAGAAATTGTGGCCAGGCTTTCTTCGATAGTGCCTCAAATGACGCAGGAAGCATCGCAAAGTTCGGAAGCCGGCATACTTCAGCGGGCGATTCGCAGCGGCGGGAGAAATATGTCGATTCGTAAGCTGTTTGAACAGATTCCGAATTTGCTGCCACGATTAGTGCCCTGCATGTTGATGAGTCCGATTTCTGTAGCACAGTACCTCGATCCTGAACGGTCCCCATTCGATATGGTTATATTTGACGAAGCCTCTCAGGTGCCAACGGCAGAAGCGGTTGGGGCACTGGCAAGGGGACAACAGTCTGTTATCGTAGGTGATCCGAAACAGCTGCCACCAACGAGCTTCTTTTCGAAGAGCCGTCAGGAAACGGAGGAAGAGGAACCGGCGCTGCAAGACATGGAGAGCATATTGGATGATTGTTTGGCGCTTGGAATGCCGGAGCGACATCTGACCTGGCATTATCGCAGTCGGCATGAAAGCCTGATCGCTTTCAGTAACGCTCATTACTACGAAAATAAGTTAATGACCTTCCCATCTCCGGATGAACCCGTTTCAAGTGTGAAATGGTGCCCTGTCGAAGGATATTATGATCGGGGACGTACGAAACAGAATCGAGCGGAGGGTGAGGCTGTCGTTGCTGAGATTGTTCGCCGCATTAAGGATCCGGTCTTGCGTCAACAGAGCTTGGGTGTCGTCACGTTTAGCTCCATTCAGCAAACCTTGATTGAGGATATGCTTGAAGAAGTACTGAAGCAAGAACCGGAAGTGGAAATGCTGATGATGCAAATGCCGGAACCCCTATTCATCAAAAACCTTGAGAATGTTCAAGGGGATGAACGGGACGTTATTTTGTTCTCAGTAGGATATGGGCCTGATGCAAACGGTAAGGTGAGCCTGAATTTTGGCCCATTAAACCGGCAGGGAGGTTGGAGGCGGTTAAATGTTGCCGTATCAAGAGCTAGGTACGAAATGCTGGTATTCTCAACACTGCACGCCCATCACCTGAATGCAAGCAGGATCAGCAGCGAAGGTGTACTAGGCTTAAAAGCGTTCCTTGAGTATGCGGAAAAAGGAAAACGGATCCTGCCTGCAAGCGAGGCGTCGTCTCAAGCGCTTCAGGTTTCGCATGTTCACCGAAGTCTGGCCGCTGAATTGAACAAGCGCGGATACCAAGCGGATCTCTATGTCGGGGCATCGGGATATCGCATTGATTTAGCGGTATTGGACCCTGAGTCCGATCATTATGCATTAGGGATTCTCCTTGACGGACCGATGTATCAAAATGCAGAATCTGCACGGGATCGAAATATTTTGCGGGAAGAAGTGCTTAAGCAGCTTGGCTGGAATTTGTTGAGGGTGTGGAGTCCGGATTGGTGGGACAATAGAGAAGCCGTAGTGAGCCGTATTGTGGATGCTGTTAAGCGAGGAAGAGAGGTCAAGAAGCTACGGGTTCAGTCCCAAGCTGAAGCGGCAGTGACTCATGAACAAGTGACATTTGATCGTTCACAGAATCCTCCGGTAAGCATGGATAAGGATCATCATGTTCAACCTGCACAGCCCCAGAAACCGAAAGAGATGCACCCTTACCATGTCTGCGTTCTGGATGCTGTTTCTTTAGGGTCGGATTGGTTTCATTCCCCGGAATCGACGGAGCTCCTTTTGGGTCAAATCCGAAAGGTCATTCAAGAAGAGGGACCTATCAGCCGGAGTTTACTTACAAAACGCATTTTACAGGCATGGGGCATTACCAGACTGGGAGCACGATTGGATCAGAGGTTTACAGAGTTGTTGATGAAGATACAACCTGCACATACGGATGGGAACGGAATGACCTTCTTGTGGCCAGAGGGAATAAAACCATCCGAGTATGGCATTTACAGAGTAGCCACAGATGACGCTCAGCGGCGAATGGCCGAAGATTTACCGCCGGAAGAAGTAGCGGTTGCCGTGAAATCCATTCTGTCTTCTCAAATTAGTCTTCCATATGTTGAGTTAACGAAACAAGTCGTTAAGGCGCTCGGATACGCTAGGTCCGGTAGTGCTCTGGAGAAGTCGATTAAATCGGGGATTCAAAGAGCTATTGAGCTGGGCTTCGCTTATGAAGATGAAAATCAGCGGGTGGTTGTGAAGTAAAGCAAGTGTTAGTCGATCATGGATTACTAAATTTCACCTAACGGTCGATGATTTGACTTCATTCAAGATAATGTTGACACTTTGTATAAACAATTGTTCGAGGTGATAATATGTCACAAGTTCAAAAATGGGGTAACAGTTTAGGCATTCGTATCCCAAAGGCATTGGCCACGGAGATAGGACTTGAGGAAGGCTCAGAAATCGATCTTGACGTTGAAGATGGTCATCTCGTCATCAAGCCGCGGACCAATAAACTGGAAGATTTACTTTCGAATATAACGCCTGATAATATCCATTCCGAGGTTCAAACAGGTGATCCGCAAGGACGAGAGCCATGGTAGAAGAAAATTATATTCCTGATCGTGGCGACTTGGTATGGTTTAATCCCAAATCTGGGCATGAGCAGTCCGGAAAACGTCCAGCTCTTGTCCTCTCACCTGCGACGTATAATGGAAAAGTCGGCTTAGCCTTATTCTGTCCTGTAACTTCCAAGGCTAAGGGCTACCCATTCGAGGTGAATATTCCACAGGATTTACCGATCGAAGGGGTTATCCTTTCTGATCAAATCAAGAGCCTCGATTGGCAATTTCGCGGAGCCAGGTTTATTTGCAGAGTTCCACAGGAGACCCTGGATGAGGTTTTGCAAAAGGTGGGGTTGTTGATTCACTAATCGTACATGATGGTAAACAAGCCGCTCCCTCGTTTGAGTTATTGGGGCGGCTTTTCCCTATAAAATATATTTAGAAGGTATGTATACATGATCATAAATCGATTTCAGAAAATCAAGAAATACATCGAACAGCATCTCCTGAAGAAAGGCGAGGTGTTGGACTGGAGTCAACAGGAATTTCAGACGAACAACTCGATCGATGTTCTTCATGAAGTTCATGTTATAAGAAGAACAACAAGAACTTACAGAAAGGTTGCTATGTTTGTTTTCTCAAGCTGCTATGATGACGACACCCCGTTGCCTGAGATGAGCTTGCTTGAATGGAGCATCGGAAAGAAGGCAAGTTTGGCAGAAAACTCAGCTACCTTCAGCCTATTGGAACAGGGATGGGTTATGAAGGAGTATCGTTTCAAATTGGACGAAAAAACAATCGAGCGGATTAGCTACCGTATGGGACTTCGATTATATGAATATAAGCAACAAATTCTGGATACCAAGAAAGAGGCTGAAGTCCGGGAGTGGAGCGAACTGCAGCGAGCCCTTGGTAATGAGCTTATCCCAATAGATGCGCTAGAAAGTTCTGATTCTCGGGGGATGTTAAATCCTCCTCCTTCATGGCTTCTTGAACGGAAAGTAAAAATGAAGCGCCTGGCTTCGATAGTGAACACGCTATTGTCTTATTCTCTCGAAGACTTCTATAATGCCTCGGAATTCCCTATGAACTGGACAGGAAGAAGACGTTTATTATTTATGCAATTCATTCAAGCCTTCGTCTCGATGGCTGTCCGTAAGCGGTCATTTGACTGGAAAGAGATTGGCGCGAATTATGATCAGCGTATTGGCGGTTCCAAGACGTTTGATCCGTACAAGCATGATTTCTTGATTCAAATAGAAGAATGGGCAGGGTGTCCGTTGCCTTTAATGGGGCTGTACAGTCTCGGACAGATCACTCCCATTTATTTTACCGGTGAAATGACAGGAAGGTACTCAACTTATTTGGCAGGGCCTGTGCATGCATTGACCGATCTATCGGTTCACCAGGATGAGTATTCGACATCAGCTGAAACAATTTGGCTTATCGAGAACCGGGCGATTCTCACGAGATTCGCTGCGGAAGGGGAGTTTGTAAAGAACAACAGGGCGTTAGTGATTGGTGTTGATGGACAGCTCAGAAGTGGACATATCCGGCTGATACAGCAACTGCTTCAAGGCGTTACGATCCGGCAGGTATTAATATGGACCGATTATGATGAAGCCGGACTTATCATCGCCCGCCATTTGCATTCCGTTGTGAAGGAGGCGTGTAACGATAGAGTGACCACGAAATGGATTTGTCACGAGCATTCTGTCGTAACTGATTTTAAACAGTATGAGAAATATATGCATGATCTGCTATTGAAAGATGAACGTATAGAACAAGAGTTGATACTGGGGAGTGAGTCAGATTGGGAGAGATGGATCGCATATTAATCTCGGTGTTTGAGAAGGAAGACAGCGCTCCGGAGTTATACCAATCGATGCGGGACATTTCTTATCTGGCAGGTGTGCTCAGCGATCTCGGAACTCATCAATGGTTAACCCCGGGTGAGCTTTTCAAATTTCTGCGGATTATTCAACTTCTGAACGAGGAGGCCCTTGGCCTGGCTGAACCGATTGAGAATGCAGATACTTTATATTATCGTTACAGGAATAAATATACCGATCCCAAGCCGCCTTCCAAGAAGCAGATTGAACAAATTGTGAATATTCTGGTCAAGTATAATTGGTTGTCCAAGCAGTCCAGGCTGATCAAGATGCGTGACGTAGGCAAGCGAATGATGGATTTTATGGTTCGTTTAGCGAATGATTCGCTGGCTTATTATATGCAGGATGAGATTGGACGGTCTTTGTTCCAAGCAAGGCGAGATGCGGAGGTTAGTGAAGCTTACGATGACCATGGCATTTCAGGCGGGAATAAGATCGCCAGTATGATTCGCAATGTGGAGAATGCCATCCAGCTGCTTAAAGAACGAGAGCTTGAAATGTTGGCAGATCGAAACGCATTGCCGCAGTTAGAACTCATTCACGGGTTGATGGAGGAACTTCAAAGGAAGCTGGAGGAGCGCTATCAACAGTTTCAAACCTTAGAAGACAGCCTGGTACTGACTTCATTGATGCAGAAGGGTACAACGGTATTAGCGGAAGGAACCAGTCTCAGTCTTGGCATGACGAATAAATATTTGAAATTTGCTACAATGCGTGAAACTGTACTTTCCTCCTATATTCAGCCTGAGAAAGTACGTGAATTTATAACCCGAATGTATAATCCCCCTGTGGATTCCGATATCCCTAATCCTTATCAGATGTTAAGCTTCATGGAACAGGATCAATACGAGGGGGAAGCCTTGGACGGATTATGGGTTCCGGTCAAGTTTGCAGCCCCTGTATCCGCAGCGGATATTACAGATTCAATTCATTACTTGGAGCAATATGAACCTAAGGTGAAGCCGATTGAAGAAGAGGAAGAGATTATTGATTACAAGCTGGATCATATATCCATAGATGAGCTCCAGGATGTTATTGGTGATTCGGCATGGCTGATGACGAAATCGATGATAAGGACAGAGGAAGTAGAGGATTATCTCGAACAAGCGGGTGAAGCATCCTTGGAACAGATCATGGTCGAAGCTTCAGGTCCTGACTGGTCAGATGCAATAAGTTCTTTGATGGCGATATCAGCCCTGATAGGAAATGACAAGGTATGGATGAATAAGGCTGTGCTTGAGGCTCAAGAGTGGCCGGAGAAGGCTTGGGAATGGATTGATCCCAACGATCGAAACTGGAAGATCAACAAAAGGAAACCGGGAGATGCAAGCGATGAATCTTGAGGAAAACAAGGATCAGACAGAAAGCCAGACGACAGAGAACTATTACACGCTACAGGCTCTTCAGGGATTAAAGGGAGTGTTAAGCCCTCAGGAGGAGCTGGTGTTTATGAATATTTTATTCTCCTCGTCCGCAACATTGCGGGGAGGTAATTTCGGTTTGTCTCGAAAGGAAGTCGAGAGGCAGCTCGGAATTGTAAATGATAGCGAAGCGTTGGATTCTTATATTGTTAGAGTCAATCAGGTGGTAGGGAGGTATTTCAAGCTCATCCTGGATCGTCGACGGGACCAGCTCATTATTATGATGAGAGTCCCTGCTAGAGCGGCAAGAAGTACTTTGTCTGAAGAAAGTCTGGCATTGCTGCTTTATATTTTTTATCAGCAAGAGGTGTTGCAGCATGAGTATACGTTATTCGATCAACTGCTGCATGCGCTTGGGCATGAAACGATGAAAGCGAATCAGAAGCTGCTATACAATCTGGATGCACTCAAGAAAATCGGGGCTATTGAGGAATATAGTGATCAGGAATTCTCGCAAGAGCGTGCGTATCAATTAACTGCGATCGGAGCAAATCTGTTCTCGGACTCCTTTCTACGGAGGACTGCCGAATTCAGTCAGTCCAATCAGTTGAGTAAAGAGGAAGTGCTTAAGTTCTTCAAGCGATACAATCTTCATACGGGAGGGGAATGAGGTGATTCCATGGAAGCTTACTTTTTCGGGAATACGAGATTATGACCCTGCTTATTTAGATTTGTCAGGTCATACAGATCATGTCATGATTACCGGACCTAATGGAGCGGGAAAATCGACCATTACGTACTGTATGGGGGCTGTTCTCTATTCCTCCAAGGTAGAAGTGGAAGGGCTGAGATCACGAAATCTATCCTCTGACCAAACGTGGAGGGCGCGAATCTCGATTCTATTTTTGAATGAAGGATCCATGCGAGTTGATGCTCCTCGTTATATCGAATTCACGCTGCTCATCAAGCAGGAACCAGGTGAACCGATTCGGAAAGAATTTATGATTGAATCTGGGGTTGAACCCGATCATTATACTGAGCGCAAGCACTACACCCCGGGAGACAAAGAATACAATTTTACAAAGTATAGAAGAGAGCTGCAATATGTCTACAAAATTGATCCTGACTTGTTCTATTTGATCTGGTACCAGCAGGAGGTAAATCAGTTTGCGACGATGTCGCCGGAAGAGCGGTTCCGAATTTTCAGTGAAATGCATGGCATTACCGATGCGCAGAGAAACTGGGAAGAAAGCATGTCCAGGCTGAAGGAAACCCGAGAATCGCTATCCATGGCAGAGACACGGCTGGCTGGGACGAAGCAAAACTTGAAGATTATGAAATCGGAACTGGATCGATATGAGAATAATAGAAAGAGACTTAGAGAAGGCGGGATTTTACGCTCTGTTTCGCTTCTTCGTCTAGAAAGGTTCTTCAAGCAGGAAAGAGAAAGCTATTCACGGCAGATCGAGCAGCTGTTATACGAGCAGGAGGAACAACAGGAAAAGAAGGTTTCCATGATGCAGGCTGAGGCGGATCTCCAGGAACAACTGGCACGATGCGCCGAGGAGCAACAGCTTGTAGATTCGCAGATTCATGAGCATGAATCAAAAATGCAGTCGGCCCGGCAAGCTAAAGAGGAGGTGGATGAAGAGATTGCAAAGCTGAAACAGGATATCGCCCAAATTGAGGAAGAAGGGAGGTACGTCAAACGAACCGAAGAGCAAGTCATGGAGGAATTAAAGGAAGTTCGTTTCGGTCTGCATGAATTAGCCGGGCAAGAACAGAGCAACAAGGAAGAGAGAGAACAGGTGGAGCGACGTTTGTCAGAGCTTCGGGATCAAGCAAGCGATCTTAAGGCGACTCTTCGTAAGGATGAAGCGGATGAAGCTGCACACCGGGATAAATTACAACAATATACTTCCAGTCATCAGGTGCAGATGGAAATCGATCAGCTTGAAGAGAGGATCAGGGGCAGAAAGAACCGACTTTATGAGCTTGAGAGGGATCTGAAAGCCTTGGAGGAGGAGCTGGAAAATCTGCGTGCAGATCGGACGATCACGCTCAGGCAGCAAATGTCTCTTCAATATTTTCAGAGATTAGGGATTCCTGCGTTTACGCTTAGTGAGCTTATTGAACTGGACGATTCAGCCAACCCAAGGCATGAAGATGTATTTAATACGATTAAATATACGGTTTTCTTTAGCGGCAGCGGTGATGGAATTAAGCCTCCAAACGATCTGTATCATGTCCCATTACTTTCTGTAGTTCCCGATCGCTCGGTAACCGTTCTGCCAGAGCTTCATCTTAGAGTGAAACCTGAACTCTCGGAAGAAAAGACCAACTATGCGAGCAAGGCATTGTGGTGGGTGGAGCAGCGGTTTCAGAGTTCATCGGTCCAAATCGAACAGCACGTTCTCCGGGATATCGCTGGCCTTCGCGGAAATCAAGAACCACCGCAGTATATTTTAAGTGCTCGTGCATTGGAGGTTCGCAAGAAACAGGTTGAGTCAAGAATAAACAAGCTTCGTTCGGAAATGCAAGAGATTGCGGCAGCTGTTCAGGAAGAAACCAAGCGTAGTCAATTTCTTGGGGGCATGATTCATCAGGTTCGTCTTGCTGAAGCTTTCATGACGACACAATATGAAAGGCAGCAACGGAAGGCCCAGCTTGAGGCAACTCATTTGGAACTGGAGGAGCTGGAAGAAGCGGAGGGTCAATTGACTCTGAAATTTCAGGAATTATTAACGGCTAAGGTAGAGCTTGATCACCGACACAGGATATTACAGCAGGAGTCAGCCTTTTATGAGAAGCTTGGCCGGCAACGTGAGACATTTGAGCAGCTTCAGATAAAACAAGAACAACAGAGTGGGTTGTTCCATGAAATTGCGGAGAATGAAAAGGGATTACAGGAGTTGGAGGATTGCCTCGGACGATTGGAGAACAAAGGAAGAAGACTTGAGCGTCAGATCGCGGACGTGAAGCATCAACTGTCCCTTGCGAATCAAAGCTTGCAGCATATCGTTAACCAGCTTCATGAATCGGAAGAAGGTAAGGTTCATGCTGAGGCAGAGCTATTAAGACTTGCTAGAATGATCGAAGAGATGAAAGCCTTAGTACCCGAGATTTTTAACGAGGCGAAACAGGTTTATGCTGAGCAGTATGGCAAGGAAGACAAAGTGAAGTTGATCACGCTTCAATCAGATCTGCAGAAAGGCGGCGTCACCTTTGACCAAGCAAGAAAGGAAGACATTGATCCTGCAGCCCCGGAGAATTACCGAATTGCCAAGGATAATTATGATCAGCTTGAGGATGAATATAAAAGAACCAAGGTCCTGTTAGAATCGGATGAACAGCGCACCATTGAGCTGCAGGATTTGTTGGAAACAACCATTAGTATGCGTGTAAGCGAAATTCAGCAGAAATTCAGATCCTATATGTCATTATTTCAGTTCGAAGGACAGGTTGACTGGGATTCTCATGAGGACAAGCAGGGCAGAACCCACTTCTATCTGTATATCAGGGCCCGGAAAGAAGGGCACCGAGGCAAGCTGGAAGATGTCAGCATCAAAGCGCGCGGCGGAAGAGTTGGCAAAGGGGTATCGGGCGGGGAAGAATCGCTGTGCTCCTTAATGTTCGCCCTGTCCCTTCTGCAGAATTTGCAATCCAATCCCGGATTTATTGTACTCGATGAATTTGATAGTGCGCTTGATGAACAAAGAAAAAATATGGTGTTTGATCTGTATGTGCGTGAATTAAATCGAAAAATGATCATTCTGACGCCGAAATCCCATGAAGCCAGTTACTTTGATCGATTTAACAAAGCTTACATCGTCTATCATAACCCATTGATTCCTCGAAGCCAGGTCATGGGATTGAAGCAGAATAAGCAACATCAATAAACAACGAAAGTAACCCACTTCCTTAAGGTTTAACCAACGAAAGTGGGTTGTTTTCTCTTTTTGCTTGCCGAACTTACGTTTGCTGGCATTCCCATGTCACCACTATTCTTTAAACTATGGATATAAGAGGAATTAGTGATGGAGGAATCCCATGAAACCAAGAAACCGTGCAATGCATTTGGAGATTAAACAAGTCATTGAGAAGTTAGGTTTAACGAGTGATCAGGTCTCAGAGTTCTATGATGTAATGAAGGAGAAATACGGGAAAGGGGAGAAAACATCCGGAAGCAAGCCTAAGCCCAAGGGGATTCCCGGAATTTAGTGAAGTTGAGCAGCGTTATCTATACGTCAAGGAAGAAGCGGAGGAGTTCCTTCCGAAAGTATATTTTGCAAATGTAAAGAAGATTGCAGGTGGCGTCAAGGCCATTCATACAGATGTCGAGCGCCATAGACAGGAGACTGGCGTGCTTCTTCTTCAACAAATCAGGGTCGTTAATCCCGACCTGGTTCTATGCTGCGGCGATATTATATTCCAAGGTGTCCATGAGCTATTGAAAAGTTCTGGCCCTCAATATATTTGAGCTTAAGAGCAGACTTCCGGCGGCCTGGAGTACATCATGTGGGCTGACATCCAAACGGTCTTTATTCGTTATCATCACTATAACGCTTACTATCAATAGCGATGTCTTATGCATATCTGATGAAGGAGATTCAGAAGTACTTAATCTTTAGGGAATGGAATTGCAACAACCATACTGGGATTTTCTACAGCACTTAATTGCGCAATTTTGGCGACAACACGCCCTCAGGAAACCAAAGAGGCATTAAAGAAGATTTTTTGGGAATAACTAGTCCCTTGCTAAATTGTTATTACATATTGATAAAGTAGACACAGCGAACTACTGCTGGGTGCATGGATGTTATAATGTTTGGATTGTAACTGAATGCCTGGGAAAGAAGAAACGGATCGGTTAAATCATTAATACATAAGAACGGAGCTCCAATATGCTAAAGAAATTAATGTCGATGTTCAAATCGAATACTCCCGATAAGAAGCCTACCAAACCTAGTACTAAAACATCTAGCCGCAAACTTAAGCCTAAAGTTCAGCCAACCCGGATCGGAGAGCTGGGAGAGCATAAGATTAACATTCAGCTTGACCAGCTTCCTAAGGGGTGTAAATACGTAAGTGATCTCATGGTGGCTAATCCGAAATCCCGTACAGGATATTCGCAGATCGATCATGTGGTCATTACCCCGCAAGGACTCTTTGTGATTGAGACAAAAAACTATAACGGAGAAATAAAGGGGACCAGAGACAATAAGTCTTGGACAGTGAGTAACCGCTTTAAAATGTACAACCCGTTTATGCAGAATTACGGTCATATTCAAGCGATTAAAA
>NZ_NPBY01000094.1 GCF_002272015.1 Paenibacillus campinasensis
AACGGCTAAGCGGGTTCACTAAATTTTACGCAAAATGCTTATTATTTAATTTATTTCCAAAAAGGGGATATATAATTACCTATTTTGTGTTAACATATATGTGAGACTATTATTTGGAGGTGCATAAAAATCGTCTACTAATTAATTTTAAGGAGGCATTATCTAGATGAAAAAGAGAATATTCAGTACTATTTTAGCTGGTGCAATTTTCATGGTATCTCCTGTGAGTATCTTTGCTTCTTCCAATCAAGTCGAAAATAACCATTTTGAATTTCTAGTACCAAAAAATCAAATCGTAGAATTACAAAATTTAGATCCTATTACTAAAGAGGAAATGAATCAACTATTTAATAAATTTGAAAACGAATTCAACAGTACAATAACTCAAAATGATAGATTAGAAGCTGAACAAATTGTTAAAGAGCTAGCAGGTGATGAATATTCAATATCATCTAGTGATTATGATCAATACTATAACGAACTGAGAAAAGGAAACTACATTGAAGGGGTATTAGATCGAGATGAGGGACTATCGGCATTAGACATTACCAAAATTGGATTCATCCACGCTAATACAGCAAGAGAGGAAGCTTTAAAAAAATACCCTAATGATGTTATGTTAAGAGATGCTTATCGTCACTTTACTTGGAATTATATAGCTACTAAAGATGTTGGGGCAATTAAAACGAGAACCGCCACTATTAATCATGAATGGGGAATAATTCTTTTAAATCCGGTTTTAAACTATTATAATAACAGA
>NZ_NPBY01000095.1 GCF_002272015.1 Paenibacillus campinasensis
CTTTTAAATCCGGTTTTAAACTATTATAATAACAGATATAATTATTATGTTAATATTGGTTCTTCTGTAGCAGGATATGATGCATTTATTGATACAACACAGTATATTCCTAATTTAAAATTTCAAATGATTCGGGTATGTCAAGCAGATATCAACACTTTTAAGGGTTTTTTGACAACGCTAACATAATGGATTTACATAATAATGTATACGGAAGAGCATATGCAGCTAGTCATCCATCTGGATATGACAGTGCCTTTACAAGTGCAAAAAATGCCGGCGACTTAATTCTCAGTGAAAGTAGTGTAACTAATTGGAATTATACTTATGTTTGGCAAAATAATTGGTGGACTGAATAAATAACTAGAGTGTAGAGAGGAGTGAGGGCAATTTTTTACTATATTTGGTTATCCTTCTCCCTATTGCTCTCACTATATGGCCTCATTTCTTATTGGCCGAAATATACGTTGGACGATGAATTCATTCTTTTTAACGACATCATCACAGCTTTAATTTTTACCCCATCATATTTTGTACTGTGTTTATCAGTAATTTTACAGATTGCAATCATCTTTCTAAAAAATAATAGCCGCTTAAAAGTATTAGTTAATGTTTTAATATATTTGGTTAGTGTAGTAGTT
>NZ_NPBY01000096.1 GCF_002272015.1 Paenibacillus campinasensis
CAATTGATGTATGGACAGTTACAATAATAATTTTGATGACACTTGCTGGAATTATTTTGGGATTATTACATTATTTTTTATCACTTTCAATTTCAATAATAACTAAAAGGTAGTTGCACTACTGCCTTTTAGTTCCGGTTTCTGTTATCATTTCTCGCCTACTTTTCTATAAAAAAACTCTAAATTGATCCACAAGGCAATCAAGAAACTTTCTTGATTGCCTTGTGGATATTTTTGTATTTAAAGACATATGTATCACAACGAGCGGTTTTGTACGTATCATATTTCTCTGGA
Source organism: Paenibacillus campinasensis (assembly GCF_002272015.1). Lineage (GTDB taxonomy): Bacteria > Bacillota > Bacilli > Paenibacillales > Paenibacillaceae > Paenibacillus_AQ > Paenibacillus_AQ campinasensis. The sequence continues at coordinate 295 of NZ_NPBY01000096.1, forward strand.
GATGTTCATAACGAATTGTAACATGGGAATTGAGGTGAATTTTAATGACTCAACTTTCGCACCTAGAATATTAACTCAAACCCTTTTGGCCGTATGAAGAATTCAAACGAATTATTCATGTTGACAAAAAAACACCTCGCTTGTTTTGGTATCATTGAAGTGTCGAACAACCATACCAACAAAAAAGGTACGTAACTCTACGTTACAACAACATTCCCTGTCTGAACAGTCTCACATTTCCAAACTTTTTACCACACTTCATACTAGCGGCGAAGAGCCAAAATGTACAACCCGTTTATGCAGAATTACGGTCATATCCAAGCAATTAGAA
>NZ_NPBY01000097.1 GCF_002272015.1 Paenibacillus campinasensis
AACTAACTTAATAAACGGGTTGCATAAACACCTTATCCACATATTTATAAAAATTGAATAATCCTTGAGAGCCATAAAGAGCAATAATTTCATCACCATCAAGCTCTATGTACCCCTGGCCAGTAATTGATAATTCCTGCTTGATTGGATTGATTTTCTGTAAGTCCCCGACGGTTGTAAAGGAATAACCCTAAATGCTTAAATCAATTATTGAGTCGCCAGCTGTGACGATTAATTCACTAATGCCATCTTGATCAAAATCATGGAGAGCGGCTTGTAATTTATAAGGCTTTCGATAAAGTCTTTAATATTTCCTTTTCAATTTCCTCTATGGTATATTCACCATGAATGCCCTTCATGTTCAAGGGGGTAAAACCATTAATATCCTCTACTAAAGAATTTGCTGATTTTTTTTCATAGTAAGAACCTTCATTATGTAAGGGAGGTATGAAATGAAAAAATACAAATGGATACTGTTAATATGTTGTTTCATAGTTCTCCTATTAAGCGCTTGTAAAAACTTCGATTCACGATACCAGCAATTGCAAGGGGTGGTAAAAGAAATTGACCACAAAAATAATAAAATACTAGTAATTGCTGGACTTGAAGAGAAGGATATTAAGAAAGATACTCAGGTTGTAATTGAATCAGTGGACTATACTGAAATATATTGGGTGAGTAATATCGATCCTTCTGATTTTACAGTTGGCGAGGAAATTATAGTTTATTATGAAACGGCGGAAACATCTTATCCTGGTAAAATCACTTCCAAAAAATACGAAAAATTAGATGAAAATTAAGTATGCTCAAAAAGTGGAATGCCTGATTGTAAGACGACAAGAACATACTCGCTTAATAGCCGCGGAGCTTGCGGCTTTTTGTGTTTTAACGGAAAAAACAAGAACATATATGGTTAACCGTAATCTCGGGATATTGGCGAGAGCAGTCATTACTGTGACAAGTATATAAGCGAACCTCTCCTTTTTGTTTTGAAAATACACATCCGATGAATCTGATCAAGAGAGCAGATGAACTCCTTCTCCAAATATCCAGCCTGCTAGAATTGCCCTACCAATCATACCACTACGTTTTAAAATATAAGACCTAAATACAAGGACAAATCATTCTTTTCTAAACATTTTCAGTGCAAGCAAGGGGGAGAATAATGAAGGATGAATTAATCCATCTATTCGCCCCTTTTTTAAGGTATGCCATGTCGTGACTCCCTTCATCCTCCCACCTATAATAATGGTCATATTACTGAAAACCTCGCTCGTAATAAAGTCCCGTATCTAACTGAGAAAAAGATCCTAGTTTTAAGTGACATAGCAAGGCCTTGAGAACCTTTTCCAAATAATTCAAGTGGAGTAAAATATTTAAGTTAGCTATGATCGGAAATCGGGTTCAATCCCGAAAGCAAGATGGAGAGGTTGTTATGAGTAGAATTTTGGTCACACCGGACATGTTGCTGCGTGTTGCAGAGCAATGCTCCAGGGCGCATGAACAGCTGGAAGCAATGATACACATGCTGAACCAGAACATCCATATGCTGGAGTCTGGGTGGGAAGGTACGACGAGATCCCGTTTTTACGCGGATTTTCAACGGGCACATCGGGAGATGACGCAGACCACGGAGCATATCCATCGGACAAGCCTGGAGCTGAGAGGGATTGCCCAACGATTTAAGTCAGCAGATGAGCGGGTACAACCGATCCAATTTGCTGGGCATGTGCTGGGAACATCCCCTTTGATGAGGAGACACACATTCAACAGTGCCGTAGAGGATATGGGGAGAAGTGCCGAGGAAGCCTGGAATTCGGTGCAGCAGGAAGCCGGGAAGGCATGGGACACCGTGAAGCAAGAAGCAGGGGAAGTATGGGAGGGCGTAAAGATCGGGGCCGCCCAGTTAGGGAACTCGTTAAAGGATACGGGGATATCCTTGTACGAAGATCCGCTTGGAACCGGGAAAGAGATGCTCTATAATGCAACCATCGGGACGGTCGAGGAAATTTGGAACACGGGGATATGGGCCGGCAGAATGCTTTTTAGCAATGAGTACCGTGACAAAGTCGTGGAAGACACCATGCAAGAAGTCGATTCAGCAGGTGGTTGGTCCAATTATTTGGGGCAGGCGGCAGCTTTGATCGTTGGGGAGGTTATTCTCAACCGTGCTGGAATTAGGGGGAGAGGCCCGCTGAATAATAAGCATAATGATCATGGTGGCGGTAGTGGTGCTGGTAATGGTGCCGGTAGTGGTAGCGGTAGTGGTGCCGGTGATGATAGCGGCGATCGTGGCGGTGATGGTGACGGTGAGAAGTCGGGGGATGAGGGGCCGGCTAAGATTGATGGAATGCCCCCTATAGTTCAATCAAGAATAAACTTAAGAAGTGGAACTGCAGAGGAAGGGGCAGGATTTAACCATGTACTAGATAGGCATTTTAACCCCAATAAGAATGCTTCCCAATTCTCGGTTACACCTGATGAACTAAAAAGCATTCTTCAAAGTAAAGAAGTTGTGAGTACACCAGTTTCAAGAGTATTATATTCAGACATAAAGTTAGCAGAAGGGTCAATTGAAAAACAAGCTAGATATGTGAGGGAAGTTACTTTAGACTTTAACATAGGAATTGACAAGCTTAGTGGTTCTCCAACAAATATTATGACTGTATTAACCGATAAGCATGGAAATCTAGTTACTGCTACACCGGGAGTGATTAAATGAAACTCAAAGGAAGTAAACAAGAACAAGAATTCAGAAAGGAACTAGAGGGTTCGAATTTGGTCTTGGCTAAAGACGGAAAAGCCGAATTAATAATGAATGTGTTAAAAGATACTTTTGGAGAATTAAAAAGTGCATATATTTTGAATTGGACACCTGAACAAGGCGAGGATATATACACTATCTTGGTTGACACTGATAAAATCGCTAAAGTTGAAATTAGTAGAGTCAATCACTCGGAAGTTCCTTTAATTGAAACTTACAATCTGAAGGATTTCCAAAAACGGTTGAGTAAAGTATTTCAAATTAAACTAGCCGTGGCGATTGATTTAGCGAAAACGGAACATCAGGAAGGTTAGAAAAAATATTAAGTATAGAAGAAGCTCATATTAAAAGTATTAATATTGGTACGTTGGAGAAACCAATTTTGTTGAAATCAGATGATGCAAAGAAATGGTTGTTAGAAAAATGTGAAGTAAGTGGCTAAGAGGACTGGCTAC
>NZ_NPBY01000098.1 GCF_002272015.1 Paenibacillus campinasensis
TTTATGCTTCGAACATGAGCTGAATGGATCAAGGTTTTCAAGTTTATATTTATCGGGATGTAGCTCAGCTTGGTAGAGCACCTGGTTTGGGACCAGGGGGTCGCATGTTCAAATCGTGTCATCCCGATCTTTACATCTGCGGGTGTAGTTCAATGGTAGAACTCCAGCCTTCCAAGCTGGTAGCGTGGGTTCGATTCCCATCACCCGCTCCATACATAGACAGACATCACTTTACCGTGGTGTTTTTTTTACATCTTGATGCCATTGTTCTGCAAAGTATTAATGTAATAAAGGAAGGCCCGTCGTATAAGGGCTGAAGGCGCAACTTGATGAGGCTTTTGTGGTGTTTTGGTTAATTTTTCGCGGGGAAATCGCGGGAAAAATGGAGATTTTCGTCCGTTTTTATTGTATGATGTTAGGAAGGCGTTAAGTCTGGATTCTACAGATAAACTGATTCGGGTTTAGATGGGAGGAGAAGTATGACTGAACTCACAGTAACCGCAAAGAGCAATTCCAACAACCTACTGCGGCGAGATGTACGGTTTCTGGGGAACATTCTCGGGGAGGTTCTTGTCCATCAAGGGGGCAATGAGCTGTTAGATATCGTGGAGAAAATACGTGAGACGAGTAAATCGTTACGATCGGTCTTCTTGCCTGAATTGTTTGCTGATTTCAAGAACATGATCAGCACGCTGGAGCCGGATATCCGCCACCAGGTGATTCGGGCCTTCGCTATATACTTTCAGCTTGTCAACATTGCGGAGCAGAACCACCGTATTCGCCGGAAACGGGATTATGAACGTTCAGCGGGCGAAAGCGTGCAACCAGGCTCAATTGAAAGTGCTGTGCAGGACCTGAAGGAACGCAACATTCCTTATGAAGAGGTTCAAGAAATTCTCGAAGGGCTGTCTCTGGAGTTGGTAATGACAGCTCACCCGACCGAAGCGATGCGTCGAGCGATTCTGGATATCCACAAACGGATTGCAGAAGATGTGATGCTGCTCGACAATCCGACACTCACATTCCGTGAAAGAGAACAGCTTCGGGAAAAACTGCTGAATGAAGTGATCACGCTATGGCAAACCGACGAGCTGCGCGACCGCAAGCCGACGGTTTTGGATGAAGTACGAAACGGAATGTATTATTTTCACGAAACACTGTTTCACGTTTTGCCAGAGGTTTATCAAGAACTGGAGCGCTGTTTGAACAAATACTACCCAGGGCACCGTTGGCATGTTCCTACGTACCTACGTTTTGGCTCCTGGATCGGAGGGGACCGCGACGGCAACCCTTCGGTTACGGCTGACGTTACGTGGAAGACGCTTGAAATGCAGCGTAAGCTGGCCATCCGGGAGTATCAGCGCATTCTGGTAGAGCTGATGAAGTATCTCAGCTTCAGCTCATCGATGGTCTCCGTATCTGACGAACTGCTTCAATCGATCGAGAAGGATCGCAGTCAGGTGACCCTGAAGAAGATGGAAATCTGGCACAACGAGAAAGAGCCGTATCGGATTAAACTTACTTATATGCTGGCCAAAATGATGCATATTCTCGACGAGAATATGACCGGCACCGAATGTTATCAGAGTCCGGAAGAGTTTATCGAGGACCTGAAAGTCATCGACCGAAGCTTGCGCTTCCACTTTGCTGACTATGTCGCAGATACTTATATTCAAAAGCTGATTCGCCAGGTAGAGTTGTTTGGCTTCCATACCGCCACCCTGGACATCAGGCAGCATAGCCAGGAGCATGAGAATGCCATGGCTGAAATTTTGCAGAAAATGAACGTGGTGCAGGACTACGCCTCCCTTACGGAGGATGAGAAGGTGGAACTGCTGAATAACCTGCTGAATGATCCGCGTCCTTTGACAACGCCTTATCAGGAGTACAGCGACAGTACAGAGGAATGCCTTGAGGTATATCGGACGGTGTTCCGTGCACAGCAGGAGTTTGGCCGCAACTGTATCTCGAGCTATCTCATCAGTATGTCCGAAGGAGCAAGCGATATTCTGGAGGTTATGGTATTTGCCAAGGAGGTTGGCCTCTTCCGTAAAGATCCGGACGGTCATGTCACCGCTACCCTGCAGGCAGCTCCTCTGTTTGAGACGATTGAGGATTTGCATGCTGCGCCTGACATTATGCGCAGGCTGTTCAACCTTCCGATTTACCGGGAAGCTGTTCTGGCCATGGGGGATCTGCAGGAGATTATGCTTGGCTACTCCGACAGCAACAAGGATGGCGGAGCCGTCACAGCGAACTGGGAGCTGCAGGTGGCGCTCAAGGAAATTACCGCGGTTGCCAATGATTTTGGCATCAAGGTGAAATATTTCCACGGCCGCGGCGGATCGCTCGGTCGCGGAGGAATGCCGCTTAACCGCAGCATTATGGCGCAGCCGCCTTCAACGATTGCCGGTGGCATCAAGATTACGGAGCAAGGCGAAGTCATCTCTTCTCGTTATTCCCTGAAAGGGATTGCTTACCGCAGTCTGGAGCAGGCAACATCGGCCTTGATTACGGCTTCGGTGCAGGCCCGCTATCCGCAGGCTGAAACGAATGAGGAGTGGTTGCGAATCTCTGCTAGCATCTCGGAAGTGGCTCAGAAGAAATATCAGGACCTCATCTTCCGTGATCCGGATTTCCTGAGTTTCTTCAAAGAATCAACGCCACTGCCTGAGGTCGGCGAACTCAATATCGGTTCACGTCCTTCCAAGCGCAAGAACAGTGACCGTTTTGAGGACCTGCGTGCCATTCCTTGGGTGTTTGCATGGACGCAGAGCCGTTACCTCCTTCCTGCATGGTATGCGGCCGGTACAGGCCTGCAGAGCTTCTATCAGGGCAAGGAAGAGAATCTGAAGGTGCTTCAGCAGATGTATAAGAACTTTCCGTTCTTCACATCGCTGATCGACACGCTGCAGATGGCGATGGCCAAGGCGGATCTGATCATTGCCAAAGAATATTCGAACATGGTGAAAAACACGGACGCGCGTGAGCGCATCTTTGGACAAATTCAGGAAGAGTTTAACCTGACCAAAGATCTTGTCCTCAAAATTACGGGCCAACAGGAGATTCTAGATAATCAGCCTGTTCTGCAGGAATCCATTCGTCTGCGCAATCCGTACGTGGACCCGCTCAGTTACTTGCAGGTGCAGCTGCTGAATGAGCTTCGCACGCTCAGGGAACAGAGTCAGGACGATCCTGAACTGCTGCGAGAAGTATTGCTGACCATTAACGGAATCGCTGCAGGTCTTCGGAATACGGGCTAATCGCTTTCCTGCTTGATTAGGATCATGCAAGATGAAGTGAACCACTTCCGGTTAATTACAGGCGGGACTCCTCATATGTAGGGGTCTCGCTTTTTATTTATCATATCGTTGCGATGAAGGTTGATGTAGGATGTATCTCGATCACACAGGATGATGGATTTTGAAAATTTGTTGCATTTTAGAAACAGTTGAATTACCATTTTGAATGATGCTTGTTATACGTTACCCATCAGACCATTCTGGGGGAGTTATGGTGGACAATTTAGATGTTAGATTGGCAAAGCTCGCCCGGAAAGGGGATCAAAGAGCGTTTGCCGAGATCGTGGAGTTATATAAGGATAAAATATTTCATTTGGCTTATCGAATGCTGAGCAATCGGCATGAGGCCGAGGACGTGGTACAGGAGACTTTCCTGCGAGTCTACAAAAATCTCGACCGCTACGACGATAATCAGAAGTTCTCGACGTGGATTTACCGGATTGGCACCAACCTTAGCATTGATAGGCTGCGCAAGCGCAAGCCTTCCTTTTCTTTGGACGCCGAGGTGAGCGACAACGAAGGGACCGACGGATACGCCTTTATACCTAGCGATAACCGCACGCCGGAGAGCGAGACGCTTCTGTCGGAGACCCAGCGGATTATTCACCAGGCGATTGATGGACTGCCTGCCAAGTACAAGACGATCATGATTCTGAGATACATACAGGACATGTCGTTGCAGGAGATCAGTGAGGTTATGGACTTGCCGGTGACAACGATCAAAACAAGAGTGCATCGTGGTCGGGAATTTTTACGTAAGAAACTGGAATACAAATTGTAAGTAATTAGAATTATTGGATAGAAAAAAGATGAAACATCCTCGATTCCGGCGCGTATGAACATTAAGCAAGTCTTATGCCCTTACGAGGGAGTAGACCCAGCAAAGAGATTTAATGAAAGGATTGGCTCATAATGGAATGCAAATTAGCCGTCTCTTTGATGCATGATTATCTGGATAATGACTTGTCCGAGCCGCAGCAGCTGGAATTGAAGAAACATTTGTTGGAATGTGCTGACTGTCGGAATTATTTTGAGAAGCTCCAGCAGACGGATATGCTGCTGTTTTCTTTAACACATCATGATACGAGGCCGTCCGATGATTTAACCGATCGGATTATGGCTATGATTCCAAAGCCGAAGACGCAGAAGCGATGGGTCAACTGGGTGAGGAATCATCCTGCAATTACAGCGGCCGCTTTGTTCCTGCTTGTCATGTTCTGCAGCACGCTTAGCCTGTGGAATCAAGGCAATCAGCTGGTTGTGAAGACCGATGAGCTGGAGAAGCTGGTGATCGAAGGTAAAACAGTGATTATACCCGAGGGTCAGACGATTACCGGCGACATTACGATCGAGAACGGAAAAACCAAAGTATACGGTCAGGTGGACGGCAATCTGACGGTTATCGATGGTGAGCTTTTCCAGGCATCGACGGCTCATATATCAGGTCAAGTTAAAGATATTGATAAGGCAATGGATTGGATATGGTACAAAATCACCAGTCTGTTCACGGATGTCGCTTACCGCTAACGAATCGTAAGATTCCTAATGATGAACGGCGCCTCTTTTCAATGAAAAGACGGCGCTTGTTTTGTTGTTTAATGGCAGGAATCGGCCGTTGACAGGGGCATTCGCTTGCATCGTGAGGTCTAACGTTATAACCTAGATAGTATAGAGTACATACTATATATATGTTTGCCAGCACGACTAAAGGAATGACGGGGGTTGCTGTATGGGGTATTTTGCGGATATGACGTGGAAAGAATCCATTAAAGATATCATCGATATACTTATCGTTACCTATATTATATATCAGTTGATTTTACTCGTTCGGGGTACCAGGGCAGTTCAGCTGTTGAAAGGTATCCTTGTACTGGTTGTAATCTGGGCTTTAAGTACATGGTTTGATTTGTACACGCTGAAATGGCTGATGAATCAAATCTTTACCTTTGGTGTGCTTGCGATCTTCATTATATTCCAGCCGGAGCTCAGACGAGGTCTGGAGCAGCTGGGAAGAGGAAAGATGTTCGGCCGGACGGCGGACATGGATGAGGAAACGAATAAAGTAATCAGCGAAACGATTAAGGCTGTAAACTATTTATCCCGTCGAAAAATTGGCGCATTAATTGTGTTCGAGCGAAAGACGGGTTTGAATGAATATGTGGAGTCTGGAATCCAGATGCGTTCGATCATCAGCTCAGAGCTGCTGATCAATATTTTCATTCCGAATACGCCCCTTCATGATGGCGCGGTGATTATTCAGGGCGGACAGATTGCAGCAGCAGGCTGCTATCTGCCGCTGTCAGAGAACCCGTTCATCAGCAAGGAGCTGGGAACCCGCCACCGGGCGGCTATCGGGATTAGTGAGACCGGCGATGCGATATCGGTCGTAGTATCCGAGGAAACCGGACAAATCTCCCTTGCGCTTAACGGGCAGGTGGTGCGCGATATCAAGGAGGAATCGCTTATTTCCAAACTGTATGAGGAACTGAAGCCGGCAGCCTCGATTAAAGAAAAGCGTTCGTTTTTCTTCTGGAAACGGAAGGGGGAAGACCGCAATGGATAAATGGATCAATAACAACAACGTCAGCAAACTGATCGCGCTGGCAGTCAGTGTATTGTTATGGGCCATGGTTCATATGGATAACGGGACCCCCGCGCCGCCGACAACTTTCATTGATACGCGCCTCATAGAGGGCGTCCAGATTCAGACGTTCGGTTTTGATGACAGCCACTATGCGCTCACAGGCATCGACAAGGATCGTGTGGATCTTGAGGTGAGAGGAAAGCTGTCGCAAATCCGGCTGGTGAAGGACGAATACAAAGTCAGACTTGACCTCAGCGGGGTCAAAGAGCCGGGAACGCATACGTTGCCTCTCACGTACTCCGTCCCGAGCGGGGTAGAGCTGGTCTCGATGGAGCCGTCACAGGTGACGGTGACTGTCGAGAAGCGGGTCACGCGCTCGGTAACGGTAAGTATTGGCACGACAGGGGAGCCTGCGAAGGACTATCGGGCCGGAACGCCTATGCTCATAGAACCACGCCAGGTCACGGTCACCTTGCCTGAATCGGAGATGGAGCAGCTTGGTGAAGTGAAAGGATTCATCAACCTGGACGGGGCCGACGAGACGGTGACGGAGAAACGAATCCGACTAACGGCATATGATAAACTAGGCAACCCAATGGAGGACGCGGTCATTGAGCCATCCACCGTTGCGGCGGAAGTGCCCGTTGAACCAGCATTTGTATCGGTTCCGCTGGATGTGGATTACACTGGCCGGCTGCCGGACCATCTCGTATTGTCGAAAGTGGAGAGCAAGGTGAAAGAGGTTCGTCTCTTCGGCAATCAGGAGGCGCTGGCAGGAGCGGAGGACTACTTCCGGGTCACGATCGATTTGGGGAAAATCACCAATTCGGGAACAACAGTGCTTACGACTGACTTGACGCCGCCTGTAGGTTTTGAGAAAATCGAGCCGAGCTCTGTCGATGTCGAAGTGACCGTTGTCGCTCATGAAGAAAAAGTCATAGACGGCATTCCGATCGTATTAAACGGCGTACCGGCTGGCCTGGAGGCTGCCATTCGGGAGCCCAGGAGTCAATCGATATCGCTGGAGGTTGCCGGAGCTCCGGATATTTTAAGGGGACTCGGGCCTGCGGACATTCAGGCTGAAGCCGATTTATCCGGCATGAGCGCAGGGGTTCATGAGGTGCCCCTGCAAATTTCACTTCCAGATTTTGTTATGCGAACCGATCAGGAGCGGGTCACGGTTCAGGTCGAGCTCAAGGAGAAATCGACACCCGCGTCAACCAAGCCCGATCAACAGGGGGCCGAAGCGGATCAAACCGAGGCAGAGAAGCAGGACCCGCCGGCCGTGCCGGAAGGGCCGCCGCAGGCACCTCCGGCTGACAGCGGTGAAGGCAGCGGTTCAGATGAGGGAACCGTCCGGCCACCGGCAGAAGGCACTGAGGAGCCAGAGACGAAGCCTGGCGACGGCACGGGCGAAGGACAATAACTGAACAGATAACAAAGATATATAACCGTTAAGGGACAAAGGAGTATACAAATGGGGAAATATTTTGGTACAGACGGAGTTAGAGGCATTGCCAACAAGGAGCTTACCGCGGAGCTTGCATACAGCATCGGCCGCTGCGGCGGATATGTGCTGACTGGAGATAAGGAGAAACCGACGGTTGTGATCGGTATGGACACCCGGGTATCGGGTGCCATGCTGGAATCCGCACTGATCGCAGGCCTGCTGTCGATCGGTGCGCATGTGATCCGCCTCGGTGTTGTAACGACACCGGCGGTTGCTTATATTACAAGATTGCTGAAGGCGGACGCCGGAGTGATGATCTCAGCCTCGCATAATCCGGTGGAGGATAACGGCATTAAGTTTTTTGGCGGGGATGGCTTCAAGCTGTCCGATGAAACCGAGCTGAAGATCGAGGAACTGATGGATGCCGAGACCGATACGCTTCCTCGCCCAATTGGCGGCGAGCTGGGCGAGCTTCGGGTCGATAATGAATCGAAATTTAAATACCTTGATTATTTAAAAACGACGATTGCGAACCGTTTCGACGGGTTGAAAATCGTGCTGGATTGCGCGAACGGCGCAGCCTATGAACTGGCACCTAAATTGTTCCGTGAGCTGGGCGCCGAGGTCATTGCGATTGGTGCAGAGCCTAACGGGCTGAACATTAACGACAACTGCGGGTCGACTCATCCCGAGAAGCTCGTTGAAGCGGTGCTGGCACATGGTGCAGATGTTGGGCTTGCCTTTGACGGTGATGCAGACCGGCTGATTGCGATCGACCATAAGGGTGAAGAAGTCGATGGCGACTATATTCTGTGCATTTGCGGAGAGGCGATGAACCGGGCCGGCAAGCTGAAGGAAGGCACAATTGTCTCAACGGTCATGAGCAATATCGGCTTTTACAAGGCGTGTGACAGTCTGAAACTGAAAACCGCCAAGACCGCTGTAGGTGATCGTTATGTCATGGAAGAGATGCGTCGCGGCGGGTATAATCTGGGTGGCGAGCAGTCTGGCCATGTCATTTTCCTAGATTACAATACGACAGGGGACGGCATTCTGACAGGCATTCAGCTGGTGGATACCATCGTGGCATCCGGGAAGAAGCTTCATGAGCTGAAAGGAAGCATGCGCAAATATCCGCAGGTTCTCGTTAACGTGCGTGTCGGGGACAAGAGCAAGTATCAAGGCAATGCCGTGATCGAAGCGGCCATTTCGGAAGTCGAGCAGAAGCTTGGCGATAATGGCCGGGTACTCGTGCGGCCGTCTGGGACCGAGTCTTTGATTCGGGTGATGGCAGAAGGACCGGATAAGGACGAACTGGACCGTTATGTGACCCAGATCGCTGATGTTGTGAAGCGGGAGCTTGCCTGATTCCTGAGTCGTGTTTTTTCAGGGGGCGGGTGTTGGAACACAGGGTCGGTGGAGCTACAGCTGCTTGCTTCATCGGCTCTGCGTTCGGGTATAGATAGGAAGGATCTGAGGAGGCAAACCGCATAGCTGCTAGCGCCGTAGGCGTGTGGCAGGGGATTGCCCGACAGAACTAGTTAATCTCTGTTTGAAATCGTACGGCGAGTGGACTCGTGTCGGGATAAGTCGAACGCGAGTTGCCAAACGAGATCCATGTGAATATAATATAGAATGTCATTCAGGAATGGAAAGCGAGGGTAGTGAGGTAGATCACGAGTTATACAAGCGCCAGAGCTTGACGACCGCAGGTGCTTGGCATATCGTTTCTTGATCATCGGTTCAGGATGCGAAGACGGCCAGGGGGCGGATCAGCAAGCTGACGAGGTGGAGGTGTTCGGAATGTTCGGCGGGGACCTCCCGGTATTGCACCATAGCCGTAAGTCGGATACGGAAAATGAATGGGCGACCGTTCACACAATGTTCCGGCAGGGTGCCAATCAATCATAAAACCATGGGTGTACGAACCAGAGCATGCGTAAAGACGGTGAAAGAAGAGTGCATTCATGTATATTCAATAACTGACTGAGCCCGAGGGGTTTGGATTGTACGTTGACAATTGAATAATTCATCATTCTTCTTTCGACATACCGCACTTGGCGTCATGTTCAGGGGATCCACACCTCATCATATACGGAAACCCGAACGGAGGAATTATACAATGTGTGGTATTGTTGGATATATTGGAACGCAGAAAACGCAATCGGTGTTGCTTGAAGGTCTGAAGAAGCTGGAGTATCGTGGTTATGACTCTGCCGGAATTGCAGTCTTTACGAGTGAAGGGCTTCGTATTGCCAAGGCGAAGGGACGTCTGGCGAACCTAGAGCAAAGACTGGAAGAGGCGCCGCTGGTCGGAACAGCTGGAATTGGTCATACGCGCTGGGCTACGCATGGCAAGCCATCGGACGTTAACTCTCACCCGCATACGGACGAAAGTCAGAAGTTTTCGGTCGTTCATAACGGCATTATTGAAAATTATCTGGAGCTCAAGGAAGAGTTGATTAGCCAGGGGCATGAGTTTGTGTCCGAGACGGATACTGAAGTGATCTCTCACCTGATCGCTAGAGAATACGATGGAGACATTGTAAAAGCGGTTCAGAAGGCGATTACCCATATGAGAGGGGCTTTTGCGCTTGGTGTGCTGACAGAGTACGAGCCGGACAGACTGGTGGCTGTTCGACAAGCGAGCCCGCTTATTATCGGTATTGGCGAAGGGGAGAACTTTATCGGTTCCGATATCCCGGCCATTCTGAAATATACGCGCAATGTCTACATTCTGAACGATGGCGAGATGGCCTTGCTGACAGCCGATGCTGTCGAACTGATGACGATCGAGGGGAATTTTATTTCTCGGGAAATGATCCGTGTCGATTGGGATGCCGTCACAGCGGAAAAAGGCGGTTTCGATCACTTCATGCTTAAGGAAATCCACGAACAGCCGAAGGCTTATCGGGATACGATGCTCGGACGCATTGATGCCAGCGGCAAAAAAGTAGTATTGCCGGAGCTGAAGCTGACGGAGGACCAGATCAAGAACATTCGCAACATCCAGATTGTCGCCTGTGGTACAGCGTACCATGCAGGGCTAGTGGGCCGCACGATCATCGAGCAGCTGGTTCGCATTCCGGTGGAGACGGATGTAGCTTCCGAGTATCGCTATCGTTCGCCGATCGTGAACAAGGATACACTCGTGATCGTAGTCAGCCAATCCGGTGAGACAGCAGATACGCTGGCCGCTCTCCGTGAAGCTCAGGCCAACGGCGCACACGTGCTGGCCATCACCAACGTGGTGGGAAGCTCCATTGCCCGTGATGCAGACGATGTGATCGCGACGCTGGCGGGTCCTGAAATCGCGGTAGCCTCGACCAAAGCGTATACTTCCCAGCTCATTGCTTTCAACCTGCTGGGCTTGTATCTGGCTCAGGTGCGCGGCACCCAGACACCGGAGCAGATCGCACACACGATCGCAGCGATGCAGGCGCTGCCGGAGCAGGTCGAATCGATGCTGAAGCAGGCGGACGCCATCAAGAATTATGCCGAGCAGATCTCCAAGCATGAGCATCTGTTCTTCATCGGTCGTGGCCTGGATTATGCTGTGGCTCAGGAGGGCTCTCTGAAGCTGAAGGAGATTTCCTATATTCATTCCGAAGCATATGCTGCGGGTGAGCTGAAGCATGGTACCTTGGCGCTGATTGAGGACGGCATTCCGGTCATTGCCCTGGCGACACAGGAAAGTGTGCTGGAGAAGACCGTTAGCAACATCAAGGAAGTGAAGGCACGCGGTGCTGACGTACTGGCCATCACGTATGAAGAGCATGTTGCAAGCCTGCTGAAGTCTGTCGACCAAGCGTTTGCGATTCCGAAAACATTGCCGCTGCTCAGCCCGGCCTTGTCGGTTGTTGTACTGCAGCTGCTGGCTTACTACGCTTCCTTGGCGCTCGGCCACGACGTGGATAAACCACGAAATCTGGCGAAGAGCGTGACGGTGGAGTAAGTAGGGGTTACGGGGTACGAAGGGGTTTGTCTTCATTAACGACTCCTGCATAGATAAAGTTAAGGTTCTTAAATAAAAAATCCGAAGGTTTTTCCGGTACTTTTCCGGGAGGCCTTCGGTTTTTTTATTGTCAAAAACGGAAACAATCCTAGCGATCCGTACCAGTGCACTCACAAATTCAATGAGAAATATCCATACGATGAGAGGTACTAAAGGAATGTTATAATGCTTCATCCGTTTCAGCAGTTTCAGTATTTACTAAAATAATTAAAAAGGGTAACATGGACTTGTAAGCGATCGGAGTTTCATAAAGGGAGGGAATCTCTGTGAATAATGATTTGTTAGAAAAAGTAATGAGTAAGGACGGCTGTAATATCCATTATTGGATTTCAAATCAGGGGAAAGATTCATGGCTAATATGGTTACATGGTGCCGGTGCTGATCACAAGATGTTTAATGAACAAATACCCGTGGTTGATAAGGCGTTCAATCTTTTGCTTTGGGATGCGAGGGGGCACGGTTTATCCAGACCCATGGGTGATAAATTTAGCATAAAATTATTGATGGAAGATCTAATAGAGATCATGAAGATAGAAGGAATAGAGAAGGCGACGTTTGTAGGTCAATCGATGGGTGGCAATACAGCACAAGAGATGGCATTTTATCATCCCCACAAAGTAGAGAAACTTGTACTGATTGATTGTACCTGCAATACAATGAAATTGACCGCGATGGAGAGGTTTTATTTATATTTAACACCGCTTATAACTCGGATGTATCCATGGAGCAACTTGGTTCATGCAAGTGTGAAGGCCAGTGCGTTACAACCGCATGTACAGGATTATTTACAGCAGACATTTAATCTTATAGGAAAAAAGGATTTTGTTAAAATATTTTTAGCCACTGCAGCCTGTCTTCATTACGAAGAGGGATATACAATAAATAAGCCTATTTTGCTTGTTTATGGCGAACATGATCAAACAGGGAATATTAAAAAAATTGCCCCTTCCTGGGCATCTAGCGAACCCAATTGTAGGCTGGTTGAAATAGCCAATGCAAGTCATTGTGCGAATCAGGATAATCCTTCGCAATTTAATACGAGCTTATGGGAATTTTTGAATGATCAATAGATAAGTGTAGACAGGGAGGCAGATTCAGTCATGGACGTTAAAGAACTGGAGTATGATGAAGAAAAACGAGCCTTTGTCGAAAAGCTGGGTGTTTATTATGAGGACCATGGGATTCCACGAATTGGTGGAAGAATTTTAGGATTATTATTAGTTTCGAATCAGCCTGTATCTGCGGAGCAAATGGCTAATCTTTTAAAGGTAAGCAGAGGGAGTGTATCGACTAACGTGAGACTCCTCGTCTCTATGGGGCTGTTAGAGAAAGTATCCGTTGTAGGTGATCGAACAGACTATTATTCCGTCAGTGAATCCATATGGGATAATGCCATAAGAACGAGGATTGACGGTTTTAAAAACTTGCGAAAGATTGTAGAACAAGGTTTAAAGGCAGTCGAAGGGCAATCTAATGCGAATAAGAATTTTGCTGAAATGCTCCTTTGGGTCGATGGTATGATCTCTAGTCATGAAAAGTTGCTGTTTGTGTGGAGGCAGGAAATCAAGGATTGAAGTAGGTAATAGGTTTACAATTAACCCCAATACCTTCGGTATTTTTGCTTTTTTATGCTTTAGTCCGTAACCCTTTATCATTTCTGTGCGTTTAGTTATATAGGTAACATGGAGAGCTGGTGCCCAGGAGTTACGTGGCGTTAATGTCCCGATAGTCCAGTCTGGGCTTACACCCTGGTAATGGAGGCATAAACCAATGAAAAAAACGATGGTTGCTTTAGGACTTTTACTGACAGGAGCTCTTACATTTGGTGTAGTATCGTCTTCTGCAATTGATCCACTTACATCAGAACTGAGCCGTATCAAAAGCAATACAGACCGTAATGAAAAGGTGGAGAAGAAGGTACTGGTCCAAGTCGGCCCCAAAGAAATTACCAATACGGATGTATTAAACTACAAGGAGCTCAATAGTATTTCCCAATCAGTATCAAACGTTACCGACTCTGACATTCTTAAACATATGATTAAAGAAGAGTTATTCTTACAATTAGCCGAACAAGAAGGTGTATCCGCAACGTTAGAGGAAGGCAGACAAGAAGCAAACAAAATGAGGGACTTATTAAGTGAACAGCCCAAAGAAGTACAGGATACACACAAAATGTTAATTGAAGCATCGGGAGTCACCGAGGAAGAGCATTGGGAGAAAATTGCCCCAGGCCAGTATCAGAAGATCTTATCGAGTCAAAATTTAGCTGAAAAGATATGGAATGAACATGCTTCTGCTCAAAAGGAACCAGCCGATCCCGCTACAGTTCTTCAAGAATTTAAAGACCAACTGTTACAATCTTCAATTTCCAACGGTACCGTTAAATTTATTGACAAAAGCATCAGCCTTTAACGATGTAGAAGAATAAGAGTTTATACGGCGATTTGTTTCCGGAGTCTATCGGGAATAAATCGCCTATTTTGTTTTCAGGTTGTGCTGATCCACAATCCCTTTCCGGGTGCTTAGCGCCATGATCCCTTTTAATCAGGGAACTCAGAAACATGCTTTGACCCGTCCCTTGTTCCTCTTCCTCTAATCGCTCGCTAATCGCTCGTGAACCGCCCGCGAATGGCCCGCGAAATCGCTTGCTCATGTCGCACTCTCCGCTGGCTTTGCCTCCTGAACGAAAGGGATAATCATGCAAGGAGGACAGGGGCCCTTCGATACGAACTTGCACTTATCAGACGATATATGCATACTGTTCGGCCGACTGAACGGATATGCTCCCTTACAATTGACAGTGAAATAATTAAGCCTGGTGCTTTATGAGGAGTTTTATTTTCGTTATCATCAACAAAAATGGTTGCACATCGCCTTTCACTGTGTATATAATGTGTATATAGTATATATACATTATATAAGATCGAAAAGAAGGATATTCTAACATCATGAAAGTGAAAGGTGAGGGGAGAGCGAGCCAATGTCAGGAACAGAACAATCCGTTCAAGCCAGTCAAGTGAAGAAATGGCTGAGCATCATCGCTGTATTTATCGTTTTTCAACTGATCTTTTTTGCCGTGGATGGTACATTCCTGGAGCCAAGGATCAATGATAGCAACAATTGGTTTGCCCAGTTGGGGCGGTGGATTCTGGACTCAAAACTGTTCACAGAATGGATTACGCCTTATAGCTATCCGTTTTTTAATATGTTCATGACCGTGCAAGTGATATCGATACTGGTTGTGGCTGTGCAGGACATAAAATCCGCTTGGATTTCCAAAACTTAAAGAAGAGGGATGGGCATGCAAATTGTTATATCGAACAGTTCCAAGGAGCCGATCTATGAGCAGATTACGAATCAGATGAAGGCGCTCATTCTGGGAGGCGAATTGCAGGAAGGGACAGCCTTGCCCTCCATACGCCAGCTCGCGAAAGACTTGCAGATCAGTGTGATCACAACCAAACGGGCCTATGAGGAATTGGAGAAGGCAGGCTTCATCTACTCCATTGTCGGAAAGGGTTCCTTTGTCGCTGAACAGAACCTGGAGGTGATCCGGGAGAAGAAGCTGAAGGTTATTGAGGAGCAGCTGAGCGCGGTGATCACGAACAGCAGGGAGATCGGCTTGTCTCTGGATGAGCTGCAGCAATTATTGAAGCTTTTATATGAGGAGTGAGACGGGATGGAGCATGTTATTGAATTGATCAATGTAAGCAAAACGTTTAAAGGATTTTCCGTTCATAATATGAATCTCGAAGTGAAGCAAGGGTATGTGACGGGATTTATCGGAGCCAATGGCGCCGGCAAATCGACCACGATCAAAATGATCATGAACCTGCTCAGGCCTGATGCTGGAGAGATCCGGATATTCGGTCTGGACTACAAGACGCATGAGAAGGCGATCAAGGAGCGCATCGGGTTTGTATATGATGGCAATGTATTTTTTGAAGGGCTGAACTTGAAAGATATCAAGCGGATCGTGGGCCCTGCGTACAAGCGCTGGGACGATACGCTCTTCGAACGCTATGTGGAACAATTCGAATTGCCGCTGGGCAAAGCGATCAAGACCTTCTCCAAAGGGATGCAAATGAAGGCGTCGCTTGCGATCGCGTTGTCCCATCATGCGGAGCTGATCATTATGGATGAGCCGACAGCAGGGCTTGACCCCATTTTTCGCCGGGAACTGCTCGACTTGTTGCAAGAATTAATGCTGGATGGCAACCGAACGATCTTCTTTTCGACGCATATTACAACAGATCTGGATCGGATTGCGGATTACATCGCTTTGATCCAGAAGGGGAAGCTTGTCTTCAATCAAACGATTCACGACGTTGCTGAGAACTATGCGCTCGTGAAAGGAACAACGGATCTGCTGGACAAGGATACGGAGCGGGCGTTTGTTCACATACATCGTGCGCCGACAGGCTTTGTGGCATTAACGGATAACGTTAAGGAAGTGGAGCATATTTTCGGGGGAGCGGTTGTGACGGAACGGGCGTCTTTGGAGGACATTATGTACTATATGAAAGGAAGAGAAAGCTATGTTTAATTTGATTCGGCGCGATGTGATTTTGCAGAAGAGGCATCTTTTAATCTTCTTACCTTTTATTATCTTTTTTATCCTTATGAGCAAGGACCCCTTCTTCATTTTTCTCGTTGCCAGCGTCTTCATTCCCTTTAATACGTATGCCTATGATGAAAGGGCAGAGACGAATATCCTGCTGAATTCCTTGCCTTACACCCGCACGGAAATTATCGCAGCGCGTTATCTGGGTGCGATTGTGTATATGCTGCTTTCCATCGTTCTGACCAGCTTGGCATTATTCATATTCAACAAACCGTTTACACTGACGGATATCGCGATTGGCGCAGGGCTGTTTATCGTGTTTGCGGCCTTTACCTTCCCGCTGTTCTATATCTTTAAACCGGGGCATATTACATCGGCGGTTCTTATTGGTTTTATCGTTCTGGTAGGGGTGGGCCCTTATGTTGCAAACCTTATCGCCGAGCATGTAACGGCGGTCACTGATTTTCTCCTTAGCTTGTCTATGCCGGCTTTATATACGGGAGCGACGATCGTGATCATCGGCATTTATGCCGTATCTTGGGCCATTACGACGACGATTTACCAGCGAAAAGCATTCTAAGAACGATGCTGTTTTTCCTTAATCTTAATATTGAGATTTTTAAGACTTTAAGGTATGATAGAAGTAGCAGTTGGAATGGACTATATTTTGGACGAGTTGGTAAGTAATATAGAAAAGGGAGGAAAGTACAATGGCAAATGAGAAATTGAACGTAGGCATTATTCTAGGGAGCACAAGACAAGGACGGGTAAGTCCGCAAGTAGGCGAGTGGGTTAAGGGGATTGCAGATCAGCGTGGCGACGCCAATTATGAGATTGTGGATATTGCAGACTACAATTTGCCGCTGCTTGGCACGACAGACGGATCCGAGCCGGGTATCGCAGCTTGGAATGAAAAGCTGAACAGCCTGGACGGTTTTGTGTTCATCGTGCAAGAATACAACCACAGCATTACCGGAGCCTTGAAAAATGCGCTTGACTTAGCTCGTGAACCTTGGAATAACAAGGCAGCAGGCATTGTCAGCTATGGTTCGACCGGAGGCGCACGCGCCGCTGAGCATTTGCGCGGTATTCTCGGCGAATTGATGATTGCAGATGTACGGGTTCATCCGACATTGTCATTGTTCACGGACTTTGAGAATTTCGCAACCTTTAAACCGGCTGAATTGCATCTGGACAATGTCAATGCCATGCTCGACCAAGTGGTTGCTTGGAGCGGGGCGCTAAAGACGCTGCGAGTTTAAAGTATCGTTCAAATAAAGGCATAGATAACGCGAATATCAGATACGGCTTACAGGCCGTGTCTGATTTCTTTTTAAATAGCTAGAAAAGGAAGGCCCCCATGATAAATCCTAAAGGTGCCTTCCCACATCGTGTACAATTCAGTTTAGGACTTCAAATCTTCGATGGAATTTACGTCTTCCATATAGGCCGGAACAGCCAATCCGGATTTCACATTTACCATGTTAGCTCCAAGATCGTCGAGCTGGTCGGCATATCGCTCCCAATAATCCGCATGAGTCACCGGCAGCCAGGCAGCTACCATGGCGTCTACGTCACCGTTGGCAACACCAATCCACATCGGTCCGATCTCCACCTGCAAGGCCTCCGCCTTGTAACCGAGCTTCTCTTCAAGCACATAGCGGACAACGCTGGTGCTCGCAAGCTCGGAATCCCACATGACAAAACTGAGGGTGAACGGATCGCCGTTTACGGGCTCCAAGCCTTCGATCCATTCCTGAACTTTAGCCTCGTTCTCCTCCACCCATTTGGAAGCAGCGGATTCCGCATCCATTCCGTTCTGGATATCAATCATCACTTCACCCATATCGTCGGCCGTCCAGTGAAAGCGGTCCAGAAATTCATAGGCTACCGGATGATCATCCTTCAGTCCAAGACGGGCAATCGTGTGAATCTCTTCAGGCTCTCCGTAAGTCAGTTTGGGATCATCGAGATATTTCAGATCATAGGTGTTAAACATCCAGTGCGGGGACCAGGCTACAAAAACAATCGGCTGTTTATTGTTATAAGCTGCATCGAGCTGGGCGGTCATGCCCGCTGCCGAACTTTCCGTCAAGGTCCAATTCGACAAATCATAATCTTCCATGGCTTGGGCTGTCAGCCTCATAAGGCCTGAGCCTGGATCCGTACCCGTAATCGTATATTTAACCTGCTCTCCGGCGGTCACTTGTTCCGCACCCGAGGCAGAATTGGAAGAACAGGCTCCTAATATGAGTACCATAGCTAAACTAAGAAACATCATCCATTTCCGTGTATTCTTCATCATGCGTTTCCCCCATCTGTAATCGTCGTTTCTATGCCGGCGTTACATTCTGCAGAAGTAGACAACGTTTGACGAATTGCGACAGTCGCTTGTCGTAACAACACCGTCATGATAACAAACAATGAAATTTTTCACAAATGAAAACGGCTGTTTATTAAGAATATACAGAAAAAACTGTATAAACCGAACGTGAGTATAATGCCGATTACGCTTGGATGCTCGCTATTTCTCAAAAATCATCGCCGTATACATTTCGTATAAAAAAATATTATTTTTTTTTTGTGGATGAGTAGGATTTCAGGGGAAACACACCGAGTTAGCAACAGGAATATTTATGCTCGTTTCATTCGTAAGCCAATAAAAATCACCCCACTCAAGACAATGTCTGAATGAGGTGATTCATTGGCTTTGCTTCCTCGGCGGTCGAAACTGCCGGCTTTCTGTCACTTCGACCCTACAGAATCGGCGACAGCAATCGGGAAATCGACTCCTTGGTCCGAATCCAGCGCGACCGCTTCTCATAATCCTCCAGCGTGAGCAGCCGCGATACCCGCATATCCTGATGGAATGTCTCGGTCAGAGACCTTGAGATGAAATCGTCGTACAGGAAGGCGTTGACCTCGAAGTTCAGCTTGAAGCTGCGAACATCGATGTTGGCCGTTCCGACAGAGGCGATCTCTTCATCGACAATGATCGTTTTGGCATGGATGAAGCCATTGTTGTACAGGTACACGCTCGCTCCCGTCTTCAGCATCTCCCCGATATAGGAGAGGGTGGCCCAGTACACAAAGAGATGATCCGGCTTGTCCGGAATCATGATGTGTACCTTCACGCCGGAGAGCGAAGCGATCCGAAGCGCATCGAGCAGGCTGGCGTCCGGGATAAAGTAAGGTGTCTGAATGTAAATGGATTTTTTGGCCGCCGAGATCATTTTGATATACCCGTTTTTGATATGCTCATACTCCGAGTCGGGACCGCTCGTCACGATCTGGATGCCCACATTGCCGGGCGAATTGATCTTGGGAAACAAGTTCGGCTCATAGGAGATGTCATGATGATGGGACGCCTGATTCCAGTCCAGAATGAACCGGACCTGCATCGCATATACCGCTTGTCCCTGGATTCTTAGGTGAGTATCCCGCCAGTAGCCGAATTTGGAGTTGAGTCCGAGATACTCGTCTCCGACGTTGAAGCCTCCGACATACCCGATGTCGCCGTCGATGATGACCAGCTTGCGGTGATTCCGATAGTTCAGACGCAGATTGACAAAGCGCAGTTTGGACGGAAAGAACGCCTCGGCCTCTCCGCCAGCTTCCCGGAACTTTTTGAAAAAGCCTTTGGTCAGCTTTCTGGAGCCCAGCTCGTCGTACAGCACGCGGACTTTCACGCCTTCCTTGGCCTTGCGGGTCAGGGCGGCGATTAGTTGCTTGCCCAGCTGGTCTCTACGAATGATGTAATATTGGAGATGAATATACTCTTTGGCTTCCTCAATGTCCTGGAACAACCGATCGAATTTCTCTTTACCGTCGGTGAAAATCTCCACATGGTTATCATCGGTCAGGATCGCCTGATTCTCGTTGATGTGCATATGGATCAAATCGCTGTTGCAGGCCGCAACCCGGTTGCGGAACGAAAACTGCCCGCTGTTAATGTCGCTCATCTGGGCAAGCAGCACCTTCTCAATACCGGTCTTCTGGAGATCATCCCAGTGGAACAGGCGGATATGCCGCAAATTCTGAGCAAACAGCAGGTACAGCACGAATCCGAGTACCGGAATGAAGAATAGAACGAGCAGCCAGGCCCATGTCGAGCCGACATCCCGCCTCTCCTGAAACACAACGATCACGGCCAATGCGATATTAAGGACGAAGATGAAGCTAATGATGATGGACGTAACATCCATGAAAAAAGTTCCCCCTACCTTTCAGCCTTGTCCGGATAACGCTTCATATTATACTGGAGCTGTTACAAGAAGTATATATCCGGCACCCAAATGGGCCGTGAGATTGAGCGTCAATTGAGGCGGCAAGAAGGATGTGTATCCCGCTTCTTCGCTGCCGTTTGAAAAGCCGGTCTTCTGCATGATACGATAATTGAAACATAAGGAGATGGGGAGTCGCTATTGCTGAAGATGAACAAGTTTTTTAAGTTCTGTTTTGCCGTTATTCTCGTTCTGATTATCATTTACCTTTGCTCGTTAGTCAGCTTCATATTCAACCCTCTATTATCCTTTATTTCGGTGATCATCGTTCCGCTGATGCTGAGTGGTTTTTTCTATTATCTGCTGAGACCGCTGGTGGCTCTAATGGAGAGGAAGAAGATGAACCGGACGCTGGCGATTCTGCTGCTTTACGTTGTGTTTGGGGGGATCCTGGTCGGCTTTCTCATCGGGGTCTGGCCCTCTCTTAAAGCGCAGATCATTGCCCTGGTGGACAATGCGCCGGCGATTTTCGCGGCCTTGAACAAGAAGATGCTGGAGCTGGAGCAAAGCGGCTTCCTGGAAGGTGTGTTTCCGGAAGGCTTCAATCCGTTAACGACGCTGACAGAATATTTGAACCGAGGCTTTACGTTCCTGACGGAATATGTCGTGAATTTGGTGGGAATTATATCGGAATTTGCGATCATTATGTTCATCTTCCCGATCCTGCTGTACTACATGCTGAAGGAGGGCGGCAAATTCGGCGAGCTGATCGTCCGCTTTCTGCCGAACCGTTTCAAGGAAGTCGGCACGTCGGTGCTTGGTGAAATCGACAGTGCGCTCAAAGGCTTCATCGTAGGTAGGGTGATTGTCAATTTTGCACTGGGAATCTTGATGTATGTGGGCTTCATCATTATTGGGCTTCCGTATGCGCTGCTGCTGACGGTCGTTGCAGTCATTGCGAACTTCATCCCGTTTATCGGGGCTATCGTGTCCTCGATCCCGATCATTATCATTGGTTTGATCCAGTCGCCATCCACCGCGATCTGGTCGCTTGTCATTATTTTGGCGGCTCAGCAGATCCAAGACAATCTGATCGGCCCGTATATTTTTGGCAAGCAGCTGGACATTCATCCAATCACCATCATTGTGCTTGTCCTGGTCGGACAGGACCTGGCTGGCATTATCGGAGTCTTGCTGGTCGTTCCGGTTTACATGATTCTCAAAATTCTGATCAGCCGGATTTACGAGCTGTTCTTCAAGGAGAGATGGGAGCAGTTATAGGGGGGATGAACACCCCGTCAATGAATTCTTTAAGTTTGCGGAATGCCTTGTGTGATGCGGTTTTCAGCCGATCCTTCACCGCTTAAAGGGCTGGATCGGTTTGACATTTCCTAGCATTCCCTGTATTATGAACACACGCTTAGTTTCCGGTTGCTTAAGTCCGGAAAGCGGGGGAACCAGTTTTTTAGGGGCGAGTCACTTGATTGTCAAGTGTAGGGTACCATCTTACCCGAGTCCGTCAGCTAACCTCGTCAGCAGTGGATGGGTCTTATTACATAATTGAGATTGATACCAAGGCCCTTAATTCTATGGAACAGGGGCCTTTTCTCTTTTCATTGACCCCATGCTGGCGGAGCTATGTTCGGATCCCCCTGCAAGAGGTCTTTTTTCGTTGGTTAAGAAGAGGAGGTGGCAATCCAACCGGGCGTAGAGTAAGCGCCAAGCAAGTCCATATGCATATCCACAGGCGGTACAAGTGACGTGGAGTATAAGGAAAAGTCGATTATTAACGCTGGATAATGGGAGCGTTGAAACGGATTTTGACCCTATGAAAACCTAGTTAAAATATGAGTTTACTAGGTTTATTTATTCATGCCCAAAACAGGCATTCACAGATTTCAAGAAAGGTTGTGGGAAGGTTTGAAATTGCAAAAAGTGGCTCTGTTGTTGCTTAGTTTGGTGCTGGTTAGCGTGCTTGCAGCATGCGGGGATCAAGGCAGCACGCTGGAGAAGGCGATCGAGAGAGGGTATGTTACGGTCGGCTTCGCGAACGAGAAGCCTTACGCCTATCAGACGGCCGATGGCGAGCTGACAGGGGAGGCGGTCGAGATCGCCCGAGTCATTCTCGAGCGGCTTGGCGTTGGGGAAATGCGGGGGGAGCTTACCGAATTCGGCTCGCTGATCGCCGGGCTGCAGGCGAACCGCTTTGACATGATCACGGCCGGGATGTTCATCACGCCCGACCGCTGCTCGGCTGTCCTGTTCGCTGATCCGGAGTACAGCATCGGCGAAGCGCTGGCCGTGAAGCAGGGGAACCCGCTGAACCTTGGCAGCTACGAGGATATCGCTGCGAACGAGGAAGCGAGGGTTGCCGTCATGACCGGTGCTGTGGAGATCGGCTACATGGAGAAATCGGGGATTCCATCCGAGCGCATCATCCAGGTTCCGGACCAGGCGTCCGCGATCAGCGCACTGCAGGCCGACCGGGTTCAAGCGATTACGATGACGGGTCCATCGCTGCAGGCGATGCTGGATTCGGCTAGTGATGATCAGATTGAGCGGGTCGCCGATTTCGAGCAGCCGGTCATCGACGGGGAGAGCGTACGCGGATACGGTGCCACGGCATTCCGTCAGGCCGACACGGAATTCCAACAGGCTTACAATGCGGAGCTGCAGAAGATGAAGGAGTCTGGCGAGCTGCTGGAGATTTTGCAGGAATTCGGATTTACCGAGGATGAGCTTCCTGGCGATATGACGGCAGTCGCAGCGTGCGGGGAATAAGATGCCATCGTCTTGGATTGAATTTTTGCCTACCCTGCTGAAGGGCGCGGAGATCACCGTCATCGTGGCGCTGCTATCCGCGGTGCTGGCGATTGTCGCAGCCTTTATTGCCGGTCTGGGGCGCCTGTCCAAACTGTGGATCGTGCGGACGGTGATGGCGGTGTACGTGGAAGTATTCCGGGGAACGTCGCTGCTGGTGCAGCTGTTCTGGCTGTACTTTGCATTGCCGTTTATCGGGATCGAGCTGCCGAAGATGGCAGCGGCCGTGCTGGCGATCGGACTCAACTTCGGCGCTTACGGCTCCGAGATTGTCCGCAGTGCGATTCTTGCGGTGCCGAAGGGACAGTGGGAGGCGGCGGTGGCGCTCAATATGAAGCCGTGGCAGCGAATGTGGAACATCATACTTCCCCAAGCCTCCCTGCGCATGCTGCCGCCATTTGGCAATCAGCTGGTGGAGCTGATCAAGTCGACGTCGCTGGTGTATTTCATCACGATGGCAGATCTTACGTACCAGGCGATGGTGCTCCGCAACAACTACATCTCCTGGACGACGGAAATATTGGTTTTGCTGCTGCTGATGTATTTTGTCATGGCAACACTGGTCTCCGTGGGTGTGAAGCTGCTTGAGCGGAAATTGACAGCGGGGAGGCTATAGAGATGTGGGATTGGAATTATGTGCTTGATGTGCTGCCGCAGCTGTTAAGCGCGCTGAAAATGACCGTGTGGATCACACTGTGCTCATTTGTCGTATCGCTGATCGTCGGTTTGCTGCTGGCGCTTGCGGCAAGAAGCCGATTCAAGCCGCTGGCTTATGTCACCAAAGGCATTATTGAATTTATTCGAAATACGCCGCTGCTCGTTCAGGTGTTCTTCTTGTATTACAGCCTGCCGCTATTGATGGGCGTTTCCATCCCGGCCTTCTATGCCGGGGTCATCGGTCTGGGTCTTCATTACAGCACGTATCTGTCCGAGGTGTACCGCTCAGGCATTGAGGCTGTGCCGAAAGGGCAATGGGAGGCGGCAACGGCACTGAACTATACGAAGGGGCAGACCTGGCGGATCGTGATTCTGCCGCAGGCGATCCCGCCGATCATCCCGGTGCTCGGCAATTATCTGATTGTGATGTTCAAGGAGACGCCGATTCTGTCTGCGATTACGCTGGTGGAGATGATGCTGACGGCCAAAAATGTGGTGTCCCAGTCGTTCCGGGCATTCGAGCCGTATACGCTGGTCGGGATTCTGTTCCTGGCGATCAGCTACATCGCTTCCCTGCTGGTGCAGAGACTGGAGAAACGCATGAATCTGTTAAGAGGAAAGTAGGAGGGGATACGATGTCGACAACCGTCATTGAGAGTGGAGAGGAAGCATCCAGGGAAAATGCATCCCTGCGGGATAAGCCGGGCACAGGCAATACGCCGATTGTCAGATATCAAGGCGTGACCAAATCGTTCGGGGATGTGCAGGTGCTCAAAGGCATTGATTTGGAGATGATGCCAGGGGAGAAGGTGGCGGTCATCGGCCCAAGCGGCTCCGGCAAAACGACGATGGGGCGCATGCTCATGACGCTGGAGGAGCCGACGGAGGGCACAATTGAGCTTGACGGCGAGCTGCTGTGGCATATGCGGGTCAAGGACCGGCTCGTGCGCGCCGACGAGAAGCATCTGCACCGGATGCGAGGCCATGTTGGCATGGTGTTTCAGCATTTCAATCTGTTTCCGCACATGAATGTGCTGCGCAACGTAACCGAAGCGCCGCGCAAAGTGCTGGGCCTGTCCAAGGAGGAGGCCGAGGAGAGGGCCGTGTCCATGCTCGGGAAGGTGGGGCTGGCCGACAAGCTGAAGATGTACCCGTCCCATCTGTCCGGCGGACAGAAGCAGCGGGTGGCCATCGCCCGCGCCCTTGTCATGAAGCCGAAGGTGATGGTGTTTGACGAGGTGACCTCGGCGCTCGACCCCGAGCTGGTGGGCGAGGTACTGGAGGTGATTCGGGAGATTGCCGAGGAAGGCGAGATGGCCATGATGCTGATTACGCATGAGATGGACTTTGCGAAGGAGATCGCTGACCGGGTGATTTTCGGCGCGGATGGAAGAATCGTGGAACAGGGGACGCCGGAGGAGATCTTCGAGAACCCGCAGAGCGAGCGGCTGCAAAGCTTCTTGCAGCGTTTCCGCGCACAAGGAATTTGATCTGCCGAGAGGAGCGAACACGAGGATGAGTATCGAGACAAAGCAAGCGATCAAATACCGCAAGCCGTCGGCGGAAGACGGCTCGCGTATATGGAAGCTTGTGCAGGACACCGGGTCGCTGGACCTGAATTCACCTTATTGCTATATGCTGCTGGGACATTATTTTAACGACACCTGCCTGGTAGCGGAGGACAGGGGCCGAATGATCGGCTTCATCTCCGGCTTTCGGCCGCCCCGGAATCCGGAGACGCTGTTTGTGTGGCAGATCGCAGTCGCCCGGTCGCACCGGCGGCGAGGCATCGCGAAGGCGATGCTGACCGAGCTGCTGGCTCAGGATGGCTGCCGCGGCGTCCGGTTTATCGAGACGACGGTATCGCCTAGCAACATCGCCTCCCGGCGGCTGTTTCTCGGCTTCGCCGAGGAGAAATCCATCCCGAGCACCGTAACGGTGGGATATGGGGCGGATATGTTTCCTGAGGAGACTCCCCATGATGATGAGCCTTTGTTTGTGATCGGCCCGTTTTTTAATGACATTTAAAAACGAATATATGGAGGGAATTATGAACAACCAAGTAATGGAAAAGCCGAAGCTGGACGTATTTGACCAACTGGAATCAGAAGTCAGAAGTTACTGCAGGAGCTTTAAGACGGTTTTTCATAAAGCCCGAAATGCCAAGCTGTGGGATACGCGCGGCAATGAGTACATCGACTTTTTTGCCGGGGCGGGCGCGCTCAACTATGGCCATAACAATGCGAAAATCCGCAAGAAGCTGGTCGATTATTTGCTGGAGGACGGCGTGACCCACAGTCTCGACATGGCCACCGAAGCGAAGGAGACATTCCTGACCCGCTTTCGGGAGGTGATCCTGAAGCCGCGCGGCTGGGATCACAAGGTCATGTTCCCCGGTCCGACCGGGACCAACGCGGTGGAAGCGGCGCTGAAAATTGCGCGCAAGGCGACGGGGCGCACCTCGATCCTCTGCTTCACGAATGCCTTTCATGGCATGTCGCTCGGATCCTTGTCTGTGACGGGCAATGCCTTTAAACGCAAGGGCGCGGGCGTGGAGCTCAGCCACTCTGTATTTATGCCGTATGATGGTTACTTTGGCGATAACGTGGATACGATGGCATATATAGAGAAGCTGCTGGATGACCCGGGCAGCGGGGTGCCGCTGCCGGCGGCTGTCATCGTCGAAGCCGTTCAAGGCGAAGGCGGGTTGAACGCGGCCAGCCGCAAATGGCTGCGCCGGCTGGAGCGGCTGTGCCGAAGCAAGGGCATGCTGCTGATCCTGGATGATATCCAGATGGGCTGCGGCCGCACCGGATCGTTCTTCAGCTTCGATGATGCGGGGATTGAACCGGACATTATCTGTTTGTCTAAATCGATCGGAGGCTACGGGCTGCCGATGGCGCTGACGCTGCTGAAGCCGGGGATCGACATCTGGGAGCCGGGTGAGCATAACGGCACTTTCCGCGGCAACAACCTCGGATTCATCGCGGCCACCGAAGCGCTCGCTTATTGGGAGAACGATCAGTTCCGCCGGGATATTCACAGCCGTGAGCGGCGGATGCGGCTCACGCTGGAGCGGGTCAGCGAAAAGTACGGCTCCATGTGCGGCGAGGTTCGCGGCCGCGGCATGATCCAAGGGATCGCCTTCAGGAAGCCGGAGCTTGCGGGCCGGCTGTCCGAACTGGCTTTTGAGTCGGGCCTCATTCTGGAAACGTCAGGCCCCCGCGGCGAGGTTGCCAAATTGATGCCGCCGCTCACCATCGAGATGAACACACTAGAGCAGGGATTGGTGATATTCGAGAACAGTGTTGATAAACTGGCGGCAGAGGAGGTCAAATCATGATTGTAAAACATCTGGAAGACATCGTCCATACGAAGGACGACATCGATACCGAGACTTGGAACTCGCGCAGATTGCTGCTGGAGAAGGACGGGATGGGCTTCTCCCTGCATGATACGCTGATTAAGGCGGGAACGGAGACGCTGATCTGGTATCAGAACCATGTTGAGGCCGTGTACTGTATCGAAGGCGAGGGAGAGATTGAGATCGTCGGTGGTGAGACGTATCATATTCGCCCGGGAATGATGTACGCCCTGGACGGCCATGAGAAGCACTACCTGCGCGCCCGCTCGCAAATGCGAATGGTGTGCGTGTTCAATCCGCCGCTGACCGGGGCGGAGGTCCATGACGAGCATGGAACCTATCCGCTGCTGGCCAAATCCAAGTCATAAGCCTCTTAAACTGAAATTGAATATGCGAGTGTGAAAGTGCGCCATTGCCCACAGTTACAGTTTGAATGCCAAAGGTCCAAAGTCGAAGGTCACAGTGTCAGTGGAACCTAAACTCACGATAAGGAGATGGTGATCAATGAGCCGGAATATCGCAATGATCGGGAGAGAACAGGGAGCAGATGTATATCCGTCGAGAGTATACGCCGAGGCGCGCATACTGGAGAGGAAAGATCCTGTCGTCTATTCGCAGTGGACGGCGGAGTCGCCGCTGAGCAAGGCTCAATCCGAGTTCTATGACCGGAACGGCTATCTGTTTCTTGATAATTTCTTTGACTTCGATGAGTTGTCCCGATACCAGACCGAAGCGCGGAAATTGCAAAGAGAGGCTGCGTCCAGCGAGGGGGATGAAATTATCCGGGAGCCGGGAGGTAACGAGGTTCGCTCGGTATTCGCCGTTCATCGCAGCCACCCGGAGTTCCAGGAACTGTCCCGTCACCCGAGGCTGCTGGCGATCGTTGAATATTTGCTCGGGAGCGAAACCTACATTCATCAGTCACGCATCAATTACAAGCCGGGCTTTTCCGGCAAAGAGTTCTACTGGCATTCGGATTTCGAGACCTGGCATGTGGAGGACGGGATGCCGAGAATGCGGGCGCTGAGCTGCTCTATCGCGCTGGAAGACAACTATGCTTTCAACGGTCCGCTGATGCTTGTCCCAGGCTCCCATAAGGAGTTTGTCTCCTGCATCGGCCAGACGCCGGAGAACCACTTCAAGGACTCGCTGCGCAAGCAGGAGTACGGGGTCCCTGACCCGGACAGCCTGACGCGGCTGGTGGAGAAGGGCGGGATCGACACGCCTGTAGGAAAGGCCGGCTCGGTGGTCCTTTTCGATTGCAACATTATGCACGGCTCGAACAGCAATATTACGCCAATGCCGCGCAGCAATATTTTTATGGTGTACAACAGCATCGAGAACCGGGTAGGCAGCCCCTATTCGGGACAAGAGCCGAGGCCTGAATATATTGCGACGCGCAAGCAGCTCCCATGATTAGCTGGTCGCTCGTCGGTTCGATTATCGGAATCAACGTTGTCTATGTTTCGATTTTCACCCTGAGGCTGATTCTGATGATCAAGGGCAGAAGAGGAGTTGCCTCCCTGCTGGCCATGTTGGAGGTGTTTGTCTATTTGCTGGGGCTGAATCTTGTGCTTCAGAATCTCGACAATCCGTTTAATATGGCGGCTTACTGTCTCGGATTCGGGCTGGGCGTCTATATAGGGAGCCGGATTGAGGAGTATCTGGCACTGGGCTATATCGTCGTGCAGGTCATCGTCAATTCACTGGAGATGGATCTGGCCGTGAAGCTGAGGGAGAAAGGGTATGGTGTCACCTCTTGGCCTGCCGACGGGAAGGATGGCAAGCGGCTGGTGCTTCAGGTGCTTGTGAAGCGCAAGAATGAAGGACGCCTGCTGGATACGCTAGGCAAGCTGTCACCGCATGCTTTCATCATCTCCCATGAGCCGAAATATTTCAAAGGCGGCTTCTGGGTGAGGTTGACCGAAAGGCAAAGGCCGTAACCGGAGCGAGCACAGGATAAGAATCTGCAAGCCTGCCTGCGAATGGGCTACATTCGCGATGGCAGGCTTGTTGCTGCGTGTGGGCGCCGCTTTGATCCGCTGGCTGAAGCGAAGAGTCGCCGCAGGTAGGGTTGGGCGTGGTAGCAGCACTGCAGCAATTCTGAATTTCGGAGTTGCAGGATTGAGGATTTGCGGAATTTCTATTGTAGTATTGCGGAATTTCTTATTACGGAATATCGGAAGCAGTATTTCAGTATTCGGTATTTCGAAAATCAGGATCGAGGTATTGAGTATTGTGGTATTCACCATGCGTACCAGCCCGGACCGCTTTTTCGTTTTCGGTTAAGGATATGATATAGTACGCTAGAGAGGATATGCCGGATGGAGGTACAAGCGTGGCAAAGCAAAAGTATTACGTCGTATGGGTCGGGAAAGTACCCGGCATCTATACAAGCTGGGATGAATGCCAGCAGCAGGTGAATCAGTATACAGGCGCCAAATTCAAGGCTTTCGAGTCGAAGGCTGAGGCGGAGAAGGCTTATGCCGCAGGCTATAAAGCATACTGGGGCTCGCAATCGGGCAGCAGCGGCCGGTCGTCTGGGAGCAAGGCGGCTAGCCAGGCTGCCGGAGGCGCAGGAGCACGGGCGAGCCAGGGCAGCGCCTGGGAAGCCGGAGACGATGCCATCGATTATGACAGCATCTCGGTGGATGTCGGTACACGCGGCAATCCCGGACCGGTGGAATACAAGGGCGTTGACACCCAGACCGGCGACGTTCTGTTCTCGGTCGGGCCGATTCAGAAGGGGACCAACAACCTCGGGGAGTTCCTTGCGATCGTTCACGCCCTGGCCTATTTGAAAAAAATCGGGAGCCGCAAAACGGTGTACAGCGATTCGATGAATGCCATCAAATGGGTGAAGCAGAAGAAGGTATCAACGACTCTGCCGCGCGACGCCTCGACCGAAGAAATATGGAGGCTGGTGGATCGGGCCGAGGAATGGCTGCGCACCAACAGCTACCCGAACAAGGTGCTGAAATGGCAGACGAAGAGCTGGGGTGAGATCAAAGCCGACTATGGCCGCAAGTAAGGCTACTGACTTTGGGGCCAGTGAGGCCATAGCAGCAGCGAAGCCATTTCGGGCCCTTGAACATCGAACCATGAAGATAACCGGGTCCAGATAATTTATCTAAAAGCGGGTTGAGCCATCATGGATTATGATAAACAACGCTTGTGCATCGAAGCGGCCAGGCTGTACTATCTGTCGGATTTCAGCCAGCAGGACATCGCCGACAGACTGGGGGTGTCCAGGCCGACCGTTTCCAGGCTGCTTCAGCATGCCAAAGAACAGGGTTATGTTCGCATACAGATCGTAGACCCCCAGGATGACCTGGACGCCTTGGGCGAGCGCGTTCGCAAGAAGTATGCGCTGGATCAGGTGCTGATCAGCTACTCCCCCGTGAACGAGTACCGGGAAATTCAGAAGCATATCGGCAAGAAGGCCGCCGATTATATTCATGATATTGTGAAGGACAACGACATTATCGGGGTGACGTGGGGGACGACCATGCATGCGGTAGCTACGCAGCTTCAGCACAAAGCCGTTCGCGGCGTCGAGGTCGTTCAGTTGAAAGGCGGGGTCAGCCATTCGCATGTGAATACATACGCGGCCGACATCGTGAACCGGTTCGCCGAAGCGTTTCACACCGCTGCCCGCTATTTGCCGCTGCCGGTCATATTCGACCGGGTGGAATTGAAGCGGATGGTGGATGAAGATCGCCATATTCAGCGGATTCTTGAACTGGGCAGGCAAGCGAACATCGCCGTATTTACGGTGGGCACCGTCAAGGAAGATGCACTGCTGTTCCGGCTCGGGTACTTAACGAAGGAGGAGCAGCACCTGCTCCAGGAAATAGGGGCCGGGGATATCTGCTCCCGTTTCTTTGATGCACAGGGCCGGATTTGCAGCGAAGATATTAACAACCGCACCGTCGGCATGGAGCTGGAAGAGCTCAGGCAGAAGGAGACGTCAATGCTGGTGGCGGGCGGCCAGCGCAAGCTTATTGCCATCAAGGCCGCGCTTGTCGGCGGATATGCCAACACCCTCGTGACCGATCAGTATACAGCCGAGGCGCTGCTGCAGGAAGATGCCTAGCCTAGGCAAGCAAGCCGGCGAGCCGCAGGCTGTGCCAGCCAGGGAATGAACAAGCCTGTTATCGACCTTCGATAACGGGCTTTCCGCAGTCTTGTCGCGGAATATTATTCCTGAATGACAGGCCGCAAGACAGCAAACAATGATAGAAGATTTTGTTACCATAAACCGGAATGAACATAATTTCTAATCATTTTTACATATGTTCAGGCGTGTGATATGATGAATTCCGGCTACAGGAATTTCACGTTATGATGAGGTATACCCAATAAAATTCAAGGAGTGCTTAAACAGATGAATATAGCAGGAATGATCGACCACACTTTATTGAAGCCGGACGCCGTCGAGGCCGATATTACCAAGCTGGCGGAGGAGGCGAAGACGTATCACTTTGCTTCCGTCTGTGTGAATCCGGCATGGGTCAAGCGATGTGCCGAGCTGCTGGCAGGAACCGATGTGAAGGTGTGCACGGTCATCGGCTTCCCTCTTGGCGCTACAACCTCTTCCGTGAAGGCATTTGAAACGAAGGATGCGATTGGCAATGGCGCAACGGAAGTGGATATGGTCATTAACATCGGTGCGCTTAAGGATGGCAATGATGAGCTGGTGCTGAAGGACATTCAAGCGGTGGTGGACGCAGCTGAAGGGAAGGCGCTGGTGAAAGTCATCATTGAGACCTGCCTGCTGACCGACGAGGAGAAGGTGCGGGCTTGTAAACTGGCAGTCCAGGCAGGCGCTGACTTTGTTAAAACGTCCACCGGATTTTCCACTGGCGGAGCGACTCCGGAGGATGTTGCGTTAATGCGGACCACGGTTGGTGACAACGTGGGCGTGAAGGCATCCGGCGGCGTTCGCAGCCTGGAGGATCTGGAGCGCATGGTTCAGGCTGGAGCGAACCGGATCGGAGCCAGCTCGGGCGTGAAAATTATGCAGGGCGGTCAATCTACAGCTTCATACTAAGCAGACGCGTGACGGTAAACGGATAGAAACAGCATAGTCTTCCCACAGTCATCTTGGCATTTTAACTTACATCTAATGGGGGGAACCAACTACAATGAAGATTATCATTGCGATCCTGGGTCTGCTGGTTGTACTGGGGCTTGCGCTTATCATCAGCAATGACAGAAAGCATGTACGCTATCGGCCGCTGGCGGTCATGGTACTGCTGCAGCTTGTCCTGGGTTATATCCTGCTCAATACGGGATTTGGAGAATATTTGGTGCGGGGCGTGGCCGGCGTCTTTGATGCGCTGCTCGGGTATGCCGGAGCCGGCATTGAATTTGTGTTTGGCGGGATGGCGAATGAAGGCGCAGGGCCGTTCTTCCTAAACGTGCTGCTGCCAATCGTGTTTATTTCCGCCCTGATTGGCATACTTCAGTATATCAAGGTTCTGCCGATTCTCGTTCACTATATCGGGCTCGTGCTGAGCAAGGTGAACGGCATGGGAAAGCTGGAGTCCTACAATGCGGTGGCTTCCGCGATTTTGGGCCAGTCTGAAGTGTTTATCTCTATTAAAAGGCAGATCAAGCTCATTCCGAAGCATCGGATGTACACGCTGTGCGCATCGGCCATGTCCACCGTCTCGATGTCGATCGTCGGCGCGTATATGACCATGATCGAGTCGCGTTATGTGGTGGCCGCGATTGTGCTCAATCTGTTCGGCGGATTCATGATCGCATCGATTGTCAATCCATACACGGTCAAGCCGGAAGAAGATATTCTGGAAGTGCAGGAAGAGGAGAAACAGTCGTTTTTTGAGATGCTTGGCGAGTACATTATGGACGGCTTCAAGGTCGCGATAACGGTCGCGGCGATGCTGCTGGGCTTTGTCGCTCTGATCGCAATGATTAACGGGATATTCAATACCATCATCGGCATCAGCTTCCAGGAACTGCTCGGCTACTTGTTTGCACCGTTCGCTTTTGTGATGGGGATTCCCTGGGCGGAGGCTGTGGATGCGGGGAGCATCATGGCAACGAAGATCGTATCCAACGAATTTGTCGCCATGCTGGAGCTTACCAACTTCCCGGCGCTGTCCGAGCGGACGGTGGGCATCGTGTCGGTCTTCCTTGTGTCCTTCGCCAACTTTTCATCCATCGGCATTATTGCCGGGGCGGTGAAAGGGCTGGATGAGAAGCAGGGGAATACGGTGGCGCGATTTGGGCTCAAGCTGCTGTACGGGGCTACGCTGGTCAGTGTCCTGTCGGCGACGATTGCCGGCCTGTTTTTGTAAAATAGCATCAAAGCACGTATCAATGTATCATGAAGGGGAGTACGAATATGGAACGGTTTAAACGAATCCATCTGATAGTGCTGGACTCCGTAGGAATCGGAGAGGCGCCGGATGCGGACAAATTTGACGACGTTGGCTCGGATACGCTGGGCCATATCGCTCGGGAACGCGGCGGGCTTCACATGCCGAACATGGCCAAGCTCGGCCTCTCCAACATCCGGGAGATTCAGGGCGTGCCGGCTGCCGAGAAGCCGCAGGCGTATTATACGAAGATGCAGGAGGCCTCCAATGGCAAAGATACGATGACCGGCCATTGGGAGATTATGGGCCTGTACATTGATACGCCGTTCCGGGTATTTCCGGATGGCTTTCCGCAGGAGCTGATTGAGCGGATCGAGCAGAAGACCGGGCGCAAGGTGATCGGGAACAAGCCTGCGAGCGGCACGGAAATTATCGAGGAGCTTGGCGAAGAACATGTGAACACCGGGGCGCTTATCGTCTATACTTCGGCAGATTCGGTGCTCCAGATTGCCGCTCATGAGGACGTTGTTCCGCTGAAGGAGCTGTACGAAATTTGCGAGTTCTGCCGCGAGATTACACTGGATGACCCGTATATGCTGGGCCGCATTATCGCCCGCCCGTTTGTCGGGGAGCGGGGCAGCTTCAAGCGCACAGCCAACCGCCATGATTATGCGCTCAAGCCG
Source organism: Paenibacillus campinasensis (assembly GCF_002272015.1). Taxonomy (GTDB): domain Bacteria; phylum Bacillota; class Bacilli; order Paenibacillales; family Paenibacillaceae; genus Paenibacillus_AQ; species Paenibacillus_AQ campinasensis. Next base: position 34,010 of record NZ_NPBY01000098.1, read on the forward strand.
TTTGGCAGAACGACGATGAACGAGCTGAAGGACGCGGGTCTGGATGTGATCGCGCTTGGGAAAATTTCCGATATCTATGACGGCGAGGGCATTACGAAAGCGGTCAGAACGGTGTCCAACATGGACGGCATGGACCAAATTGTGAAGACGCTGGATGAACCTTTTACCGGTCTCAGCTTCTTGAATCTGGTGGATTTTGATGCGGTGTACGGGCATCGCCGCGATCCGCAAGGCTACGGCCAGGCATTGGAGGAGTTCGATCAGCGCCTGCCGGAGGTGCTGGATAAACTGAGCGATGATGATCTACTCATCATTACAGCGGACCACGGGAATGACCCGACCTACAAGGGAACCGATCATACGCGCGAATATGTGCCGCTGCTCGTCTATTCGCCGCGGTTTGACGAAGGCAAGGAGCTCCCGCTGCGCAGAACGTTTGCCGACATCGGGGCTACGGTGGCCGACAATTTTGGCGTGAAGCTGCCGGAGCACGGCACCAGCTTTTTGCAGGACTTGAAATAATCATTAGTGGAGGAATGGGACATGAGTACACATATTGGGGCTAAGCCAGGCGATATCGCGGAGACGATTCTGCTTCCAGGAGATCCGCTGCGGGCGAAATTCATTGCGGAGACGTATCTTGAAGACGTGAGCTGTTATAACGAGGTGCGGGGAATGCTCGGATATACAGGCACTTACAAGGGCAAGCGCGTATCCGTTCAGGGCACAGGCATGGGCGTGCCTTCGATTGCCATCTATGTCAATGAGCTGATTCGGGAATATGGCGTGAAAAATCTGTTCCGCGTCGGCACCTGCGGCGCGATGCAGGAGCATGTCCGCGTTCGGGACGTCATTCTGGCCCAGGCGGCTTGCTCGGATTCCGGCATGAACCGCCATCACTTCGGCGGTTATGATTTCTCGCCGATTGCCAGCTTCCCGCTGCTGCTGGGCGCGTATGAGCGCGGCAAGGAGAAGGGGCTGAACATGCATGTGGGCAACGTGTTCACCTCCGATGTATTCTATCGTGAAGACAAATCGGTGGTCGAGAAGCTGATGCAGCACGGGGTGCTTGGGGTAGAGATGGAGACGACGGCGCTGTATACAATCGCAGCCCGTTACGGTGTCAATGCGATGACGATACTGACAGTGAGCGATCACTTGCTGACAGGGGAAGAGACGAGCGCGGAAGAGCGGCAGACTACGTTTAACGACATGATGGAAGTAGCGCTGGACACGGCGATATCGCTATAAATCTGAAGACTCAATGCTAGCATGAACATCCATCCGCACACAGTGAGGAGAATAGACGATGAGAATGGTTGATTTGATTGCTAAGAAACGTGATGGCAAGGAGCTGACCACCGACGAAATCCGCTTCTTTATCGAAGGATATACCGCAGGCGACATTCCGGATTATCAGGTCAGCGCACTGGCGATGGCTATCTATTTCCAGGACATGACAGATCGGGAACGGGCGGATCTGACGATGGCGATGGTGAACTCGGGAGATACGATCGACCTGTCCGCCATTGAAGGGATCAAGGTGGATAAGCACTCCACTGGCGGCGTGGGCGATACGACCACGCTGGTGCTTGCCCCGCTCGTAGCAGCGCTCGATATTCCGGTGGCCAAAATGTCCGGCCGCGGTCTTGGTCATACCGGAGGCACGATTGACAAGCTCGAGTCGATAGCAGGCTTCCATGTCGAAATCGACAAGGATGAATTCGTCCATCTGGTCAACACACATAAAATCGCCGTGATCGGTCAGTCAGGAAACCTCACGCCAGCGGACAAGAAGCTCTATGCGCTGCGGGATGTTACCGCCACGGTCAACTCCATTCCTCTGATTGCAAGCTCCATTATGAGCAAGAAGATTGCGGCAGGCTCCGATGCCATCGTTCTTGATGTGAAGACCGGGGCAGGCGCGTTCATGAAAACGGTGGATGACGCCAAGGAGCTCGCGCATGCGATGGTGCGCATCGGCAACAATGTCGGGCGCAAGACGATGGCCGTCATCTCCGATATGAGTCAGCCGCTCGGCGCAGCGATCGGCAATGCGCTGGAAGTCCGCGAGGCGATCGATACGCTTCGCGGCCAGGGGCCGAAGGATCTCGAGGAGCTGTGCCTCGCGCTGGGAAGCCAGATGGTATATCTGGCGGGCAAGGCATGCTCCCTGGAGGAAGCGGAAGAGAAGCTGCGCGAAGTGATGCGCAATGGACAGGCGCTGGAGAAATTTAAGGCGTTCATTGCGAATCAGGGAGGAGATGCTTCGGTTGTCGATCATCCGGAGCGTTTGCCGGAGGCACGCTTCAAGATCGAGCTGCCTGCGCGGGAAGATGGCGTGGTGGCCGAGCTGGTCGCCGATGAGATTGGAACCGCGGCGATGCTGCTCGGTGCGGGCCGGGCGACGAAGGAGTCCGAGATCGATCTGGCCGTGGGGCTTGTGCTGAACAAGAAAATCGGCGACCCGGTCCGTGAAGGTGAATCCCTGATTACGATTCATGCGAACCGGGAGGATATCGACGATGTGAAGGAGAAGCTGTACGCCAGCATCCGAATTTCCGATCAGGCCGAGCCGCCGGTGCTCGTACACGGAATCGTAACCGAATAACCGGCCTGCCTGGCCGGTGTAAGTCAAGTGATCTAGTCATAATCGGAAAGGCCCCCGCATAGTCTGGTAATGGGGAAAGTAAGGCCGATCAGAACAGACGGGAGAGGATGGACGTCCGGAGAAGAGCCAACCTTACAGGCAAGGGAGGCTATCCGATATGACCATCGATCAGCTGATCGCTTTGCTGGCACTTATCGTCATGATTATCGGACTTGCGGTGAACAGGAAGCAGTCCTGAGGAGCAGGCCGAGAGGCTGCCGCACGGTACATTATCGTACCGTGCGGCAGTCTTTTTTATAGTGGATTGGCATTGATAGGTTGATAGAGTCGCCTGAAAGTCATATACTGAGGTTGCAATGTTCTCCATACTTCATCATTCCACAGGAGGAAATTATGCTTTATCTCGCAGCATTTGTCGTATCGTTAGCGCTCGTGCTTGTGCTCATTCCGCCTTTTCGGAGGCTTGCAATCAAGCTTGATTTTGTAGACAAGCCACGGCCTGACAGTGAAAGAAAGATTCATCGGGAACCTATCCCGCTTACGGCGGGCGTCGCGATTTTCATCGGATTTTTTATAACCTATTTTCTATTCTCAGGTGCATTGACGAGAGAAGCGGTTGGCATATTCATCGGGAGCGTGCTGATTCTGGGCATCGGCTTGGTAGATGACTGGTACAAGTCCCAAGGCAAGGAGCTTGCCTCTCTGCCGAAGCTGATTGTGCAGGTCAGTGCGGCTGTCGTTGTATACAGCTATGGCATCCAATTTGAAGGCTTCAACAACCCGCTGACGGGGCAATACATCAATCTGCCGGAATGGCTGCAGCTTATTCTGACCATCCTGTGGATATTCGGCGTCACCACCGTGATCAATTTCTCGGATGGCATCGACGGTCTGGCAGGCGGACTCTCCGCTATTTCCGGCGGCACGCTGTTTGTCGTCGCGTTAACGATGGGCCGAGGGGAATCGGCGCTGCTGGCTGTAATCCTCGTCGGTGCAGCGCTTGCTTATTTGCAGTACAACAAACCGCCAGCCCGGGTCTTTATGGGGGATGCAGGTGCGACGTTCCTCGGCTTCATTCTCGGCATCATCGCCCTGGACGGGGCCTTCAAGGGAGCGACCCTGGCATCGCTGTTCGTACCGATCTTCGCGCTGGGTGTTCCGATCTTCGATAACATTATCGTCGTTATTCGGAGAATACTGCAATCCAAGCCGATTTACCAGGCAGATGCCTCCCAGGCGCATTACCGTCTGCTGGCGACAGGGCTGAACCAGAAGCAGACGCTGATCTTCCTGTGCTTGCTGAACCTGTGCTTCGGCTTGACCGCGATCATTCTTGCCCTTAATGCAAGCGGCGCGTAGGCGCCGACTTGCAGTCTCGAATCATAGATGTGAACAGCATGAAATCTCGTCTTCTGGCATCCGGTTGGCGGGATTTTTCTGTCTAGTGCTAATTTCGAAAGGAGGCTCTCGCAAGTGACGGATATGACAGGGAAAATCGTAATGGTAACAGGCGCGAGTGCCGGTATGGGGCTCGCCACCGCAACGGAACTGGCCCGCAGAGGAGCCCGGGTCATCTTGGTCTGCCGGAGCCAGACGCGGGGAGAAGCGGCGCTAAGGATCGCCAGGGAGGAGAGCGGAATCCCGGAGCCGGAGCTGGAGCTGATGACCTGTGATCTCGGCTCGCTGGAGAGTATTCAGCGTTTTGTATCCGATTGCAAAGCAAAGCTAGACCGGCTGGATGTGCTGATTAACAATGCCGGGATTATTACACTCAAACGCGAGACAACGGCGGATGGCTTCGAGGCGATGCTCGGCGTGAATCATCTGGGCCACTTCATGCTGACCAATGAGCTGCTGGAACTGCTTCAGGCCGGACAGCGTGCCCGGATCGTGAACGTATCCTCAGGCGCGCATAAAATAGGCTCGATCCATTGGGATGATCCCCACCTGAGCCGCGGCTTCCATGTCATGAAGGGGTATGCGCAATCGAAGCTGGCGAACATTCTGTTCACCAAGGAGCTGGCCCACAGGCTGAAGCATACAGGCATGACGGTCAATGCCCTGCATCCGGGGGCCGTGAGCACCAGCCTTGGGGTCAATCGGGACACCGGATTCGGAAGAGGTGTGTACAAGCTGCTGACACCGTTCTTTCTGACACCGCTCGAGGGGGCAGGAACAGCCATTTATTTGGCTTCCAGTCCGGAAGTGGAAGGGATTACCGGCGAATATTATGTCAAATGCAAACCGGCAAGAACCGCTCGGAAAGCGCAGGATCCCGAGCTTGCGGCTCGGCTTTGGTCATGGAGCGAAGAGCAGGTCGGACGTACGTATGGATTGCAGCCATGATCCACCATCGGCCGCTTCTCCGCGCTGGCGTGTCAGCATCTGATGATCAAGAAGGCTGAAGGCGGCCTCTGGTTGTTTTTAACAGAGAATGGAACCTTTTAGAAGTCCGCGGCGTCTGGAGATGTAGAGGTGATGATGATGGAGAGATCGTTTCAGGTACGCGGCGCGCGAGGTTGGGGGCGCAAGCTGCTGATACCGTTGTTGGCCGTAGTATGGATGCTTGTGGGGCTGTACTCGGAGAAACCGGATGAGGCGCTGGCCTGCAGCTGTATAGGACCGCTGCCCTTGTCCGAAGCAATGACGCATAAAACTGCTGTATTTGCGGGCAAAGTAACAGATATCGTTCCTCCGGAGTCCAAGCCGGTGATGTCTTCTGCCGAACCGGTTCTGGTGACTCTGGAGGTGTCGAGAGTCTGGAAAGGGCAGGTGCCGCCTGAAGTTCAGCTTACGACCGCGATGTCTTCGGCAAGCTGTGGATATGACGGGTTCCATGTGGGCGGTGAATTTCTGGTGCTGGCTCATGGCGAAGAGCAGCCGCTGCAGACAGGCTTGTGCGATGGCACTCAGCCTCTGGCAGCAGCTGAACCGGAGCTGAGCGAACTGGGTGCCGGATATGAGCCGCTGGCTAAGCCGTCCGTGGCGGAGCAGCCACAGGGACCGACGAGCGAAGGTGCAGAAGGCATGAATGAAGGCAAGAGTGTGTCCTCATACTGGATTCCCGCAGGCATAACCCTTGTTGTTTTGGCAGGTCTGCTGTTGTTTATATTAAATAAGAAAAGAAGTGCTTGACATCATACGGGCTAAATCAGTGAAGGGGAAGTGGGAGACTGGAGAAGCCAAGCGTTTGCCTTTCCTCCTAGTTCAACCGCTGCAGCGGTGAATGAAGTGAAGCGGGGCAGGATCGATCGCAAGACCCTTTATTCCCCGCAGCGGGACACCTGCTGGAGTTTTAGGAAATGATTTCTGAAATAAGCCTAAAGGAACGTTTAAAGTTCTAATTTCCTATTGGCGAGTGAGTAAAGTCATGCTATAATGCCGATAGTCAAGTAAAGGGGAGTAGCTCCACAACAAAGTCGTCAATTCGTGACACGCCCGTGTCTCCGGCTTTGTTGGCAACGTTACGTTGTTAGCGAGACCTTTGCCTAATCGGTAAAGGTATCTATTCCTGTAATATTGTGAATGTTACCTTTATCACCGGTTGTTCTGGGGTAAAGGTTTTTTGTTATTCCCGGCCCTGGACAATCATACTTAACCGATGGAAGGGAGATCATTGTTTTGGACACAGCACTATTACTCGAGTATGGTTGGGTCTTGATTGTATTGATTGGCCTGGAGGGCATCCTTGCCGCCGACAATGCGCTGGTCATGTCAATCATGGTAAAGCATTTGCCGGAGGATAAGCGGAAGAAAGCGTTGTTCTACGGATTGGCCGGTGCATTCGTATTCCGGTTCGGCTCACTGTTTATCATTTCATACCTGGCCGATGTCTGGTACGTGCAGGCGCTTGGTGCGGCTTACTTGCTCTACATTAGCATAAACCATATCGTGAAGCAGTACTTTGTGAAGAAGAAGGTTCACATGGAGAAGGCGGCCAAAAAAGAAGAGAACTTCTGGATTACCGTGCTCAAGGTGGAGCTCGCAGACATCGCGTTTGCGGTGGATGCGATTCTGGCAGCCGTTGCGCTTGCGCTGACATTGCCGGCTACCGGATTGCCGAAGATCGGCGGCATGGACGGAGGACAATTCCTCGTTATTCTGACGGGCGGAATTATCGGTCTTGTCATTATGCGGTTTGCGGCCTCCTATTTTGTCAAGCTGCTGGCGAGAAGACCAGGGCTTGAAACGGCAGCATTTCTCATTGTCGGCTGGGTCGGCATTAAGCTGGCCATCTATACGCTGGCTCACCCTGAGATTGGTGTTATCGCGGAGGGCTTCCCGAAGAGCACCGGCTGGAAAGTGATCTTCTGGGGCGTACTGATCCTGATCGCTGTGCTGGGCTGGTTCCTGTCCAAGGATAAGGGCGAGCTGACGGATAAGGAGAAGAAACAGCTGGAAGTGGGATAAGGGAGCACCTGCAATAAGGAATACAAGGCGCGCGGGAACTGAAGTTCCGGGCGACCATCCCCTGAGCAGCATGGCTGAATGAAATTCGGCTGTGCTGCTTTGCATTTGGTCGGCCATCCGCATTGGCCTGGGCTTATTGAGGTTGCAGATGGAGAAGAGTAGAATAGGAGCATGTGTAAGCCGGAGCGCGTTAGCGATCTCGGGCTAGCTAGCAGCAGGATATCGAACAAGAGGAGTGCCAGAGATGATCATACTGAAGACGAAAGAACAAATCGACAAAATGAGCAAGGCCGGAGAGCTCCTTGCCGAGTGTCACCGCCATATCGCTGAAATGATCAAGCCGGGTGTTACGACCCGGGAAATCGACCAGTTCGTAGAACGGTTTCTGAGCAAACACGGTGCCTATCCGGAACAGAAGGGATACCGAGGATATCCGTATGCGACATGCGCTTCTGTCAACGATGTCATCTGTCACGGATTTCCGGGCAGCGAGCCGCTGAAGGATGGGGATATTGTCACGATCGATATGGTCGTTAATCTGGACGGATGGCTCGCCGACTCGGCCTGGTCTTACCCGGTAGGGAACCTCTCTGAGGAGGCGCAGCATTTGCTGGATGTGACCAAAAAATCGCTGTATCTCGGCATTGAGCAGGCGGTCATTGGCAATCGGGTCGGCGATATTTCGCATGCGATTCAGTCTTATGCGGAGGCGCAGAACCTGTCGGTGGTGCGCCAATTTGTAGGCCATGCGATCGGCCAGAGCATTCATGAAGAGCCGCAGATTCCTCATTATGGTCCGCCGAATCGCGGGCCGAGGCTGAAGGAGGGCATGGTGATCACCATCGAACCGATGCTGAACCTCGGAACATTCCAGTGCAAGGTTGACGCGGACGGCTGGACGGCTCGAACCGCAGACGGCAAATGGTCTGCCCAGTACGAGCATACGATTGCCATTACGAAGGACGGCCCTCGGATCTTGACTGAACAATAAGCCGAGAAACCGCGGGGCTGCTCATTATTTGGGTATGGATTCTGTCACACAACTTTTTTATAATAGAAGAATCATTTTACATGTGAAGGGAATAGGGTCATGACAATCAAAAAAGCACTAACGGTAGCCGGTTCGGATACGAGCGGAGGCGCTGGTATTCAAGCCGATTTGAAAACATTTCAGGAATTTGACGTTTACGGGATGACTGCTCTCACGACCATCGTTTGCATGGAGCCGTCTACCTGGGATCATCAGGTGTTTCCGGTTGCGACAGATATTGTGGAAACCCAGCTGAAGACCGTGCTCGAAGGGATCGGCATCGATGCCATGAAGACAGGAATGCTCGGTTCAGTTGATATCATTGAGCTGGTGGCACGGTATATCGACCGATACAAGCTGCAGCGTGTCGTTATTGATCCGGTGATGGTATGCAAAGGCACGGATGAGGTGCTGCAGCCGGAGAATACCGAGGCGATGCTGCAATTCCTGTTGCCTCGCGCAGACCTGGTAACACCGAACCTGTTCGAAGCTTCCCAGCTTGCCAAGACAGGCCCGATTACCAGCCTGGAGCAAATGCAGGAAGCGGCCAAGATCATTCATGAGCGCGGCGCGAAGAACGTTCTCATTAAAGACCGAGGCAAGCTGCAGGAAGGCAAAGCGATAGATCTCCTCTATGACGGAACCACGTTTGAATGGTTTGAGGCTGACGCCATTGTGACCCAGTATACGCACGGTGCGGGCTGCACATCGTCTGCGTCGATTACGGCAGGACTCGCCAAGGGGCTGACGGTTCGCGAGGCGATCCAGCAGGCGAAGGCGTTCATTACGCAGGCTATTGCCGGCGGCTTCCCGCTGAATCAATTTGTAGGTCCAACTCGTCATTCTGCTCATCGCAGCAGTTAATTAGCTGGCCAGACCGGCTATTTCAGAGGTCGAAGACCCCCGGGAGCTGAGGCTCCGGGAAGGTGCTTCGGCCTTTCGCATTTGGAGCGAGAGGTGCTGCAACCGGTCCTATGGGTGTGCCTTAGCGGATTTTAGAGGGAATCGTCCGGCTGGGGCGATTTCGGGTATAGGAATGTGCTATAATTTATAAGAGGGTCTTATAAATAGGATAGTGAGACAGAAATTAAATAGGGGTTGAGACATGTTTCAGGACATACTGGATTTTTTAATGAAGTTTGGTCCATGGGGATTGTTTATTCATGCGTTTGCAGATGCCGTTATTTTTCCGATTCCGGCCTTTTTTCTGCAAGTATCTTTAAGTATGTTGAACCCCTCAAACGCACTATGGCTGGCAACGGCCGGTTTTATCGGATGTTTGCTGGGCACGCCGCTCGGATATCTGATCGGCAAGGTGCTGGGGAAGTCCGTGTTGTATAAGCTTCTAAAGACAAAGTGGATTGATGCGGCAACCAATATGTTTAACAAGAACGGGGAAGCCGCCATTATGATTGGTTCATTCACACCCATTCCGTTTAAGGTGTTTACCATTCTCTCCGGTTGTCTGAATTTTCCTTTATGGCGTCTTATGGTGTATGCTGCTTTGGGCAGAGCCACCAAGTTTTATGTTGTCGGTATTTTATTCTATTTATATGGAAGATCTGCGGAGGGCATGGTGAAGGATGTATCCATGTATATCGCCCTTATCGCTGTTCCGATTATTTCCGCCGTTATTTATTTCAACCGCAGACGCAAGCGGAAGCGCAGTCTTGCGCTTGAGCAGCAGGAAGATGCTGTCGAGCCATCAGCTGCTCCATCAGCGGGACAACCGCCAGTGAAGCAGAAAGGCTTGGAACAAACCTCAGATCAGACCCCGTCCGTATAAATTAATATTTGCGCTAGGTGTAATTATAGAGAAA
>NZ_NPBY01000099.1 GCF_002272015.1 Paenibacillus campinasensis
CACAAGAGGATATTGACCAAGAGAAAAAAGTGATTATAAATGAAATCTACTTGCATATGGATAATTATTATGAGGTTTGCCAACAAAATTTAATATCCGAAATTTGGAAAAACCATATACTGTCTCGCCCTATTTTAGGAGATTTAACAACAATATCAAAAATGAAGAGCGATTATATATCAAATTTTTATTTTCAAAATCTAAATCCAAGACAAATAGTCATCTCAATATCAGGGAACTATGATGGCGAAGTATTAACTATATTAGAAGAAAAATTTTCGAATTTGAGTAAAAAGGATAATCATCGCTTAGAGAGTGCTCTTCCAGATTATAAATCTAGTAACGTGATAGCACAAAGAGATACTGCGCAGAACTTTGTCATGATGGGTTTTCCCTTGTTTTCTTATATGGATTCCAAACTTCTTGCTTTTATGATTTTCAATCAGTTATTTGGGATGGGTGCTTCTTCCATATTGTTTAAAGAACTAAGGGACAATCATGGTTTAGTTTATATGGTACACTCTTATCCACTCATATATAAAGAGGGAGGGCTATTTATAATCAGTGCATCTTTACCAAAAGTGAACGATACAGACTATCTTATTCAAGAAACTTTCAGAAAAATAAATCATTATAGGAACAATGGTATGAATAAAGAGGAATTCAATACAAGTAAATTAAAATTGTTAGGGCAGATGGCGTTAGAATTTGAAAATACCAGGAATAGGATGTTGGAATTGGGTAAATATGAATTTTTAGGTTTATATAGCCGTTTAGAGGCTGATGAAGGGATCAACGGGGTATTCAAGTTAGTAAAAAACCAAGAAATTTCTTGTACTAATGAAGCTATATTTAAAACTTTCTCATACCCTGCCTCCATATCAATTATAAATAGCGGAAAAAAGTCCGCGATCAATCAATCTCTATAAACTATTCATTTAAAAGTTCTATTTTTTATAAAGGGAGAGAATAGTGTGAGAAGAGTTTTCGGATTCTTTATACTAAATTTAAAAATGTTACTTTTCGAAAAAGTGGCGTTTGTATGGTCGGTGATTTTTCCTCTTTTTATAGCATTAGTTCTGCAGAGGAATATATTAGATTCCACTAGCAATGATCTAGATATCATTAAATATATTTTTTGGTTCTGGGCCTTTATTATCATCAGCACATTTTTAAATGGAATTGGACTACAATCAGCAAGACTTAAAGAAAGTGGATTATTAAAGACATATACTTTAATAGCAGGCAGCAAATACCCAATCATTTTCGGAATGGT
>NZ_NPBY01000100.1 GCF_002272015.1 Paenibacillus campinasensis
ATATCATTAAATATGGGTTCCTTGGTTGGAATGTTCCATCATGAATTTCTATATGTTCCGTTGTTTGTTCCGTTATTATTTTTTGGTTCTATAGGGTACATAGCCATGAGAAAAATAAATTTACTATCTATGCTACAAAGATAAAAGTGAGGATTATTGATGAATATAAAAAATCTTAAATATAAATATCCAAGAGGAAAAGATTTTGTATTAAAGGATGTATCCTTCTCATTACATCCAAACAAGTTGAATGCAATTGTTGGAGTAAATGGTTCAGGCAAAACAACGATGTTTGACTGTATAACAAATGTTCTGAAACCGCAATCTGGAGAGATCAATATACCTGATGTAGAAGATATACTATATGTGACCCAAAGTCTCTTCTTTTCACCTGTTATTAAAGGAAAAGACTTTGCAAATTTTGTTAAGCGAATAGATAATAAAGCAATAGTGAAAGAAACGGGTTACTATACAGAAAAAATGTCGCAACGTGAAAAAGATTTGTTTGAACATTTGTGGGAATTAAGAATTGGGAAAATGTCTATCGGGGAAAGAAGATGGTTTTTCACCCATCTTCTAATTATGATTGACCGTTCAATATATATCTTCGATGAGCCAACAAGTGGAGTAGACCCCGCGTCGAGAAAAAAAATTTATCAATTAATTGGAAAGCTTATACAAGAGGGTAAGACTTGTATTATATCTACACATCAGCTTCAAGATTTAATGTATCTAGACTGCCACCTAATCATACTTAATAAAGGAATGATTACTTATGAGGGGGATTTTAAAGAATGGTTACATATAAGTAACTCCAATAATCCAGATGAGGCATTTGAAAATATGCTAATTTCAAATATGTAAGGTTATTGAAACGGAGGTTTGCGAACTCATTGCGTTGACTTAAATACGCGTCGTGCATCATTGAGCTAATAAAGGGATGACTCAGAGGGCCTATCATGGCCCTTGCGAGGCATCCTTTTTTTGTATGCAGCGTCTCTCCCCGGCTCAAGGCAGAAACCC
>NZ_NPBY01000101.1 GCF_002272015.1 Paenibacillus campinasensis
GGGGTGCACGACGGCGGTCAGTCGACCACATGCGGAGAAATTAGGGATCGGTTACAGGAACATGAGGGGAGAAAATAATGATAGATAACCATGATCTGATGAACAAAGAGCTGTTGCTCTCGGAGCTGGATTCCCTGGGTTATTCGGACAGGATGAAGCGGATGGCGCTTCTGGGACGCCAGCATACAGGAGATGCGGATTATTCGGCGCTGCTCGTATCCTTGCTCGAAAGCGGCACCGCCTATGAGGCGCATTTAGCCTTGACGGGAGCGGCTGTGGTGAACGATGCCCGTGCGGTTATGTTGGCGCTGAAGCACCCTAAGGCAGGGGTCAGAGGGCGGGCGGCTAGACTGCTGCCAGAAGTGGTGACAGATCCGGACGATTCGATTGAAGCTGAAATCGCTATGATGTCCTATCATTGCCGACGCCAATTGCTGCGGAGCATCGTGAATACATATCGTCAGGATTGGGCAGAGCGGCTGCTGCCGCTCGTGCTCGACCGGTGGGGGGCACAAGAAGCGTCCTTATTATTGGCCGTATGCAGCGAAGAGACGGTTCACTCCAGGCTACCGCAGCTGGGGTATGCCTTGCACAATTGGCGGCTCCTAACGAAGAACCATCCCGATCTGGTTGCAGCATATTTCAAGAATGCTTTACAGAACGCAACACAACGGGAAAAGGCCGGTGTATGGTGGACACTCTCTTCCGCGATTGAAGTGCTGAGTGCTTCCAGACCAGCAATCGTGCTGGAATGTGCCTTGCAGCTTGGGCCGAAGGAAATAATTCATCCTGTACTCAAGCAGCAATTGGGCATTCTGATTCAGGCCAGCCCTGAGGATGTATTCGAGCTGCTGACACGAGCGGAGGCGCGGGGATATCTTCTGAATCATGGCGTTCCGGCAGGCGTGTTGAAAAAACGAAAAATGTTCACCATAGCGCAGTGGACCACACTGGCGGCACTACTCGCAGATCAGCCGGCGCATCTAGCCAAGGTGCTGGATACCCTTGCCCCGTCTTGTCGCGAAGCGATATTTCATGCCGCTTATAAGGAAGACGAACGGAAGACGCGCGTGTTCCCCATGCCGCTGCTGGACGTACTGCCGCACCGGCTGCGTGACAAGGAAGCTGCCCGCATGCTGGAGCTTCGCGACATTCGTGATGACCGTGAGAACATGCTCGAAACGACGGCACGTCTTCTGATCGTTCATGCCAGGGAGAAGCTGGAGCAAGCCGTTCAGGTGACTAATAGCGATGAGCGTGCTGCGGCTTATGCCCATCTCATTCGGTGCACGGCGCTATCCCGAAGCGGAATGGATGAGACGCTGCGCTTCCTGACCCGAATCAAGAACGACCAGGATCCCGTGCGCTGGCAAGTGATGGTCGAGCTCTCAAACTGTCCTGCCCCCATGTTTAAAGAAGAGCATGTGAACGATCTGACTGTGCTGGTGGATAGCGTGGTCGATGCTAGGGACACTTCGTACGGGACAAGATCGGCGACGGAGAAGCTGGCTTTTGCCCTGCTGCGTGAACATGCCGCGGAGCCGAAGGGCGTGCTGTTTAAGTTCGCTCTGAGAACGTTTGGAAGATTGACGATGCGCGACGGTCAGTTTGCGCTCTTCTGGATGAATTGGGATAGCATTCCAAGCTCTGCACTGGAAGCGTTGTTTGATGAGATTTATGCTTTTGGGGTAGAGGCGAACAAGCGTGAAAACGTAAGTGTGGTCCTGCATATGGCTGATTTGTTCGGAAAAGCCGTGGATCGATTGCCGAAGCTGCAGCTTCTGCTGGAGGAGCTGCTGAAGGCCAAGGTGGTACCGACGCAGGTGGTCCATTATTGGCTGGCGCCGTATAGAACTCGAGATGCGAGGGTGAGAGAACTGCTGGACAGAGATCCATCCTTCATCTCATTCCACGATGTGTTTATGCATCTGCATCTGAAGCGTCAGGAGTGGCTTACCCCGTTCATCTCGGGGCAAATCATCAAAGGCAAGCATTTATCAGGAAAAACGATTTATGTTGTGCCCGCCTCTAATGGATTTCATCGGTGGCTCCCGCGTCAGCAAAAGGCATTCGCCTCTCTCTTGGAACGGGTGGCACTGGATGACAAGCGGAGTTTCCATGAACGTGCGTCGGCGATGCGCAGCTTGGCCGTCATGCCGGATTATCGCTCCGATCAACTGAAGGTCCTGCTGCAGGAACAAGAGGTGCATGTCGTTGAGGCAGCGCTTTACGCCTATTCGTTATGGGAAGAGCCGGAGCAGGCACTTCCTGTATTGCTGGATCATCTCGATGGAGACCGTGCCTGTGTTGCCATGTACTCGATCCCTAGATGCATGCGCAGGGTAAGACCGGTGATGCTGACATCGATGCTGTCGGATCTGCTGAATCGTGAGAAATTGAAAATCACGGTGAGAAAAGAGGCCGTTCGCTTGCTGGGAGCTTATAAAAGCAGTGAGAACATGACGCTGCTCATTCGCGAATACGAGAAACCGAATGTACACAAAGACGTGACGATCGCGATAGGTCATGCCGCCAGACAATGGCTAGATGATGAACGCAGCTGGACCATGTTGCGTGACATGGCTGCTTCTCCGCAGCGTGATGTCGCAAGAAGCCTGCTTAACCAATATGCAGGTGGACTTCCCGTGCAGGCCAGGTCAAGGTATTTACAATTGATTATCGAGATCGCAGGACATGCTGATGCTGTTGTGGCAAGAGAGGCCTTCCAAGTCATGAGCCAATGGGTGAATGGAAGTGAGGAGAAGGTGGCGGCCTCCGCAAGCAGAGCGATTCTGGATATGGAGGACAAAGGCAGATGGAGGGCCGCGATGGATACGCTCATTGCGGCATGTTATGACGGAAAGGTGAATGATCGGGTCATCAGCGTCTGCACACAGCTGGCCGACATGAAGACGAAGACCGAATGGAATGCTGCTCCGGAGAGAGACCTTCCGGAGCGACAGCGTCTTGTGGCATTGATTGACAAGCTGACCTCATTGCCTCCCAATGCAAGGCGGGTGCTTGTTCCTTTATATACGGGCTTGATTGATGCTCTTAAATCCCAAGAAACCCTGAAACCAGCCGTGATTAAGCTATATTTGGCGATGGTTGAATGGAACCAGGCGGATCTGGCTGCCCTGCATTTGGAGCCTGTGATTCAATTGGTGGATTCACATCCGTATCTGCTTGACTACGCTTATAGGCAGATCACTCAGGCAGCCAGTGCCAGTCAGGCGTACTGGATCCCGGAGGCCATGCTGGCCCTGGTGGACTACTTAAGAAATGGGCAGCTGTTTGCGGCCCAATATATCGGGCTTTCTTTGCTGAAGATTACCGGAGCATCGCTATTGTGGAACAAGGCTTGCACTGACCGATTAAGAGCATACCGGAATCATGAGTTGGAGGCGATTCGTCTGGCGGCACTGGATATTTGGACCGTGCTTGAATAGAACATCTATGCAAGATGGTTTGCGTGCAGTGCATAAATTTATGTTTTCAGAAGAGGTATCCTTCGAGTAAGGATGCCTCTTTTTGGCATGGGGAGTGCTCTGTGCCCCAGGTTACATCGCCCTACATAAACGGTTGAACGTATAAAGATTCGAAAACAATTGAGAAGTGTCGTGAAATGGATTGATTTTTATGCAGAAGGATGTATAATCTACTTAATTAACGTTAATTAAAACAGGAAAAAGGGGATGGATATGACCAGAACGAAGCTGAAAGAAGCGGCCTTGAGGTTGTTCGGGCAGAAGGGCTACGACGGAACGGCATTATCGGAAATTGCGAAGGAGGTCGGCGTCAAAACCCCGGCGATCTACGCCTTTTTTGAGAGCAAGGAAGATCTGTTCATGTCCGTCTTCGAAGAATCGATGAGCGTCTATAACGAATATATCCAAGCGATGGCAGAAACGAGCAAAGGCATGAGCACGGAGAAAAAACTGCATGCGCTGCTGGTTCGCCAATACGATTTTCACCGGAACAAGCGGGAGCTTGCTGTATTTGCCTTCCGGTACTTATTGTTCCCGCCCGATTTCTTGCTGGATCGGATGCAGGAGGCGTTTGGGCGTTTCGATACGATGCTAAGCGACATTATCCGCGAGATCATGCAGGAAGGTCTGGAACGCGGCGAGCTCGCCGTCGTCCCGATTGAGAACCTTGTGGATTCGTACCTTACCTTGATGGACGGGCTGAGCATTCAATATTACTACTATCAATCGCCGGAGCTGTTCGAACGGAAGCTGAAGCATGCGTTTGAGATGTTCTGGAGATCCGTCAGCGCTTAGGCAATCAACAAGAATAGAGAGCAGAGGGTGGAGTGGAGTATGAGCAACGAATTGAAAATACAAGATTACGAGCGGGAGCCTGTACCCCAGCATTTACGGAAATCATGGTTCTCGATGGCATTCATCTGGATTGCAATCGGCATTGACTTGTCCGCGATGTTTCTGGGTGCGCAGCTCGGCGCAGGCATGAACATCGGCGACTCGCTTACAGCGGTTATCGTCGGTTCAGCCATACTGGGTCTGATCGGGGCAGTCTGCGCATATGTCGGAGCCAAAACAGGGCTGTCGACAGCCATGATCAGCCGGTTTCTGTTCGGGAACCAGGGGGCGCTCATCGTCTCGGTTATTCTCGGCATTTCATCACTGGGCTGGTTCGGCGTTCAGGTCGGCTTCTTCGCTTCTAACTTCCAGACGGCGTTAAGCGAGCTATGGGGCTGGCACTGGTCGCTCTCAGTATTGTCGATCATCGGCGGACTTCTTATGATGTCCACGGCGATCTGGGGCTACAGAGCGATTGAGAAATTAAGCGTCTGGTCAGTGCCGCTGCTGGTCGTATTTATCATTATTGCGCTGGTGATGGCACTGAGCGGAGAAGGCGGAAGCACCGTCTGGTTACCGTTCGAGGGTGAAGCCCTCCCGATGGGGACGGCCATATCGCTGGTTATCGGTATCTTCATTCTCGGAACGGCGCTGTCCCCTGACATCGCGCGCTGGGCCAAAACGCCAAAGCATGCGATTACCGCAGCGTTTATCGGTTTCTTTGTCGGCAACAGCTTCATGACGATCATTGCGATCTTCCTGTCGCGCTCGATGGATTCCGACGATCTGACAGGCATTCTTCTGACACTCGGACTCGGGATTCCAGCGATTCTCGTGCTGACGCTTGCGCAATGGACGACCAATACGAACAACCTATATTCCGCGGGACTGGGCTTCTCTGTCGTATTCAAACGGGTGCCTAAATCGGTCATTACGATTATTGCAGGCCTCATTGCGACGCTGCTCGCTTGCTTGGGGATTTATGACCGTTTCATGACGTTCCTGACGTACATTACGATGCTTGTTGCACCGCTCGGCGGCATTTATACAGCTGAATATTTGCTCGTGAACAAAAATCGCTTCTCGTTTGAAGGGCTGAACAGCAATCGGAGCTGGATTCCGCGCTCTATCATCGTATGGATCATCGCGACATTCTTCGGGTTCATGACAACGATGGCTCCGGATGGGCTCGGATGGTTCCAGGTGACGCAGGTTCCGGCGCTGGACAGCTTCCTGATCGCATTTATCGCACAAGCAATCATTGGCAAATGGGTCGTAAAGAAGGGATGAAAGCATGAACAAGACAACCAGATTAACCACATTGGATGAACAATCCATCGAATATATCGCGATTGGAGCTGCAGTGCTTGGCACAGGCGGCGGGGGAGATCCTCATGTCGGAAAATTGATGGCGATGGAGGCGATCCGTGAGCACGGCCCGGTGCGCATCGCGCAGCTTGAGGAGCTGGACGATGAAGGGCTTATCGTGCCGGTATCAATGATCGGAGCACCGACGGTGATGCTGGAGAAGATTCCTTCGGCTGAACAGCTGACCAAACCGCTTGATCTGATGGAACGCGAACTTGGCCGCAAGGTGGATGCCGTTATGCCGATCGAGGTCGGCGGCGGCAATTCGCTCGTGCCGGTCCTTGCGGCGGCGCAGCGCGGCATTCCGCTCGTCGATGCCGATGCGATGGGGCGTGCGTTCCCTGAATCGCAGATGGTGACGTTCCATCTGGAGGGCATCCCCTGCAGCCCGGTGGCGATGGCGGATGAGCGCGGCAACAGCGCGCTGATGCATACGATTGATGGCGTATGGGAAGAGCGGATGGCGCGTGCGCTGACGGTGGAGATGGGAGGCTCGGCCTCCATCTGCGATTATCCGGTATCCGGCGCGCAGGCGAAGCAGAGCGCGATCGGCGGCACGCTGACGCTCGCCTATGAGATCGGGCGGACGTTGTTCGAGGCGAAGCAGCAGAAGCTGAACCCTGTGCATGAGCTGCTCACGAAGCTGAACGGTTATGCCTTGTTCCATGGCAAGGCCGTGGATATCCGCCGCCGCATGGACGGCGGGTTTACGCGCGGGGAAGCGGTCTTCGAAGGTACGGGGGAGAACAAGGGAGAGACGATGCGGCTCTTTTTCCAGAATGAGTTTCTGCTTGCCACCGTGGGCGATCAGCCGCTCGCGATTACGCCAGACCTCATCACCCTGCTGGATCAGGATACAGGCATGCCGGTGACGACAGAGAACTTGAAGTACGGGGCCCGGGTGACAGTGGCCGGTTTGCGGTGCGATGAGAAGTGGCGCACGCCCAAAGGCATCGAGACCGCCGGACCGAGGTATTTCGGTTATGACTTTGATTATGTGCCGATTGAGACGCTGGCATCGAAAGGAGGTGCGGCGAGATGACCGGGATTACAGCGGCTAATGCAAACCAGATGTACCGCATCGGCATTGATGTAGGGGGCACGAATACGGATGCTGCCCTGCTCGATTCCGACTTGCGCTGCGTGCACAAGGTGAAGGTGCATACGACGGCTGACGTGAATGAAGGCATTGTTGAGGCGGTTCGTCTGCTGCTTCAGGAAAGCGGCGTAAATGGCTCTGACATTCGCTATGCGATGCTCGGCACCACGCATTGCACCAATGCCATCGTGGAGCGCAAGCATCTCGGCCGGGTCGGGCTGATTCGCATCGGCGCTCCGGCAACGACGGCCGTTCCGCCGCTTGCTGGCTGGGACGAATCGCTGCGTGCGGCGATTGGGCCGCATAGCTATATCGCCACCGGCGGCTATGAGTATGACGGCCGCAGGATCGCCAGCCTGGACGAGGAGGAGATCGCCGAGCTGTGCCGCCGGATGAGCGGAGAAGTGGACGCGGTGGCGGTGTGCGGGGTATTCGCTCCGGTGAACCGGGAGCAGGAGCAGCGGGTCGGAGAGATCGTGCGCGACGTGTTGGGGGCGGACATGCCGGTTACGTACTCCAGCGAGATTGGCAGCATCGGACTGCTCGAGCGGGAGAACGCCTCCGTGTTGAACGCGGCGCTGCTGCAAGTGATTGCAGGCGTGGTGCGCGGCTTCGAGAAGGCGCTCAATGGCTTCGGCATTGATGCGCAGCTGTATATTTGCCAGAACGACGGGACGCTCATGAAGAGCGAATATGCGCTCCGCTACCCGATTCTGACGATTGCGTGCGGACCGACGAATTCGATTCGGGGCGCGGCGCATTTATCCGGGCTGAGCGACGCGCTGGTTGTCGACATCGGCGGCACCACGACCGATATTGGCGTGCTCGTGCAGGGCTTCCCGCGCCAGTCCTCGGCAGCGGTGGATATCGGCGGCATTCGCACGAATTTCCGGATGCCGGATATTCTGTCCATTGGCCTCGGCGGGGGTACAATCGTCCGGCTGGACGATGCAGGCGGTGTGACCGTTGGCCCGGACAGCGTGGGCTACGAGCTGACGACACGGGCCCGCATCTTCGGCGGGGATACGCTGACGACGACGGACGTGGCCGTGAAGCTGGGCCGGGCCGCATGGCCGGGCACCAACGCGGATGCGGTGGACGGCGCGGTATGCGGTAAAGTGGACGCCGTTATCCAGCAGAGTCTCGAGGATGCCATTGACCGGATGAAGACGAGTGCAGAGCCGGTGGATGTCATTCTGGTTGGCGGCGGCAGCCTGCTGGTGCCGGAGACGCTGGCCGGGGCAAGCCGGATCATCCGGCCTGACCACTATGATGCGGCGAACGCCATCGGCGCAGCCTTGGGGTTGGTGAGTGGGGAGTCGGAGCGGATCTATTCGCTGGACGACTGGAGCTATGACGACGTCATCCGCGATGCGAAGGAAAGCGCCGTGAACGAGGCCACTGCTGCCGGCGCGAACTCGGAGACGGTTGAGATCGTGTCTGTTGAGGACATTCCGATTGCCTATCTGCCAGGCAATGCCCTGCTCGTGAAGGTGAAGGCTGCGGGTAAGCTGTAACCTAACGCACATGGGATTGGCCGCCCTTAGCAGTATCAACTCGGTATGAGTATATGCGTGCATGAACCTGTGTGCATCGCATGCATTCATGTCGTGTAGCGGTGCTCGCAGCGAAGGGCACGGACGATAGCAGGATGAAAATGGCGGTTCGGATTTAATTCCGGACCGCCATTATGTATATTCGGATATCGCGGCCCGACACTAGCCATCGATCATCGCGAAGTGGCTGAAACGTCCTCTGAACGTTCGGGCAAACTGCGGTGGGGCAGCAACCTTCCTTTTTAATTCGAATTTATGGGAGTATGCTCCTCTGTCGGTTTATGATATATTCATTGAAGTGTCTAGGATATAACAGATACTGCCGTTTGATCTTCATTGCGTAGATATGCTATAAGTGAAGAAAAAGCAACCGCTTGGACATGGAAATCATCATCACAGGAGAGGATTTTCCTGCATTTATAAAGGGGTAAGTTGATATGACAGATAATTTTTGGCGTGATTTGCCACGGCCTTTTTTTATACTGGCACCGATGGAAGATGTGACGGATGTGGTGTTTCGTCATGTCGTAAGTCAAGCGGCCAGACCGGATGTGTTCTTTACCGAGTTTGCGAATACGGAGAGCTATTGTCACCCGGAGGGGAACAAGAGTGTGCGCGGGCGTTTGACTTTTACCGAGGATGAACAGCCCATTGTCGCCCATATCTGGGGAGATAAGCCGGAATATTTTCGTCAGATGAGTATCGGCATGGCGAAGGAAGGCTTTAAAGGCATCGATATTAACATGGGATGCCCTGTCGCGAATGTAGCCGAGAATGGGAAGGGAAGCGGCCTGATTTGCCGTCCCGATGTTGCGGCGGACATTATTCAGGCGGCGAAGGCCGGGGGACTGCCCGTCAGTGTAAAAACACGGCTCGGTTTCAGCAGCGTGGACGAGTGGCGCGACTGGTTAACCCATATTTTGAAACAGGACATTGTGAATCTGTCCATTCATCTGCGGACAAGAGACGAGATGAGTAAAGTAGCTGCTCACTGGGAGCTGATCCCGGAGATTAAACAGCTTCGTGATGAGGTCGCACCAGGTACACTTCTAACCATTAACGGGGATATTCCTGACCGTCAGACTGGCCTCCGGCTTGCTGAACAATACGGTGTGGATGGCATTATGATCGGGCGTGGCATTTTCCATAATCCATTTGCCTTTGAGAAGGAGCCGAGGGAGCATAGCAGTGAGGAATTGCTGGATCTGCTGCGGCTGCATCTGGACCTCCATGATCAATATTCAGAACAGCTGCCACGTTCGTTCAGCGCTCTTACCCGCTTCTTCAAAATCTATGTCCGCGGCTTCCGAGGGGCAAGTGAATTGAGGAATCGATTAATGAACGCCAAGTCCACAAGTGAGGCACGTGGGCTGCTCAATGAATTTGAGGTTGGAGGAACAACTACAGGTTCAGATCATGGATCGTGATGGACTTACGCAGAGTTAGCAACGTTTAGCTGTTATCACCAAACCATTCCTTACCCTTAAGGAGTGGTTTTGTTTTTTCTTGCTTATATTGTTTGAGCGTTCACAAACAGGAACTCCCAACCATTTCTCGAATCCTCTATGTAAGGACTTATTCACAAGGTTCGTCTAGGGAGGGGATATCTATGAATGGGACTCATCATAGCGGTATGAATGTTATCTGTGCTGAGGATTGCGGCAATGCTCCCAAGAAGTTGTTACTGAGGGATTATATTGTGGCTTGGGCTCAGAACAATATTGAATTTATTGAGAAATGCATTTCAGAAGAGGTATGTTGGGATATCATCGGAGACAGACGTGTTCTGGGAAAAGCAGGACTACGGGATACACTTCAACAAAAGCAGACCGGTCATGTGACAGAAATAGAGATCAGCACCATCATCACTCACGGAAGCATGGGTGCGATTAATGGTACTTTTAGGATGGATCAAGGGAGGATATCTAACTTCTGTCACGTATTTACTTTCAGTAGTGCAGGTAAAAATGGAAAAATCAAAAAGATTATGACTTATATGATCGAGGATGAGGATGGACACATCGATAGATAAATATCTAGCACGAAAAGCAATTTGTTTAAACGATGAGGAGGTTGAATGAAAATGCAAAGTCCAATCGCCAATAGGATCGATACCGTTTTTATCCACGTCACGGATTTAACGAAGTCAGTTCAGTGGTACAGCAAACTTCTTGGAGTTGAAGTAACAGAAGAGATTCAAGGTCCTATTTATACTTTTGATATGGGATCTGGGCGTCCAGGATTAACGCTGGATAATCACTGTTTTGATGACAGTTACGAACTCCAGCCATTGAACCAGCCTTTATTTAATTTAAGTACGGAAGACATACATGCAGCATTCCAATTCGTGAAAGAACTAGGAGCGGAAATCGTAACAGAGATTCAAACATACCCTGACTTATCTGAGTTTTCCTTTAAGGATCCAGATGGAAACATCGTAATGATTTGTACCTGCTTCAGTTAAACCATAGTTATAAATGAAAGAGGAGCGGGGAAGTCGGGAAGGGCAGTAACGGCGTATTATAAACACGTTGGGCCTGACGGCTCATTTCTTAAGGAATAAAAGAATTCTCAACCAGCCCGTGCTCTGCTAATGACCACGTTGGGTAGGGAATGATGCAACCCGTGAGCCTGTTGCTGCAGGCTCACATTCATGGTTGCTGATAACCGAACGATTGAGCCGTTCGAAGAGCTTGATTTCGCCAGCAGTTTGCCGACGAGAATCAGACCGTCGCGTGACGTTAAATAGCCGCTGGAATATACCCTTAGCCTGCCAATAGGATTGCCCCAATAAAGATCATCTGTAATACGGTTCGATGTAGTAGTTTAGGTACGGGCCGCCCCCCGATTGTGAATCCTTCCTTAGCCGCCCTCACATTAGCAGGGAACATCAATGCCAGGAGTAGAGCCAAGCCAATGGAGGCGGCCTTGGAGATGGAAGGAATTAGGATGCCGATAGCCCCGGCAACCTCCAGTAATCCGGTGACCGTTACGATGAGGCCCGGCCTGGAAAATACGGGAGGAACCATACGGATTAAGTCTGGGCGTCTAGTTCCCCAATGGGCGGAAGCGGCAAACAACAGCATGACAGCAACCGCCCCCTGAAGCGAGGAATGCCATCCCTCGAAATAAGGCAAACCGAGCTGGCCAAGACCCAGGAACAACACAAACGATGCGACTAACGTGTAAAAAGGCAGCAACATGATCCCTCCTTAGCGGTTTATGGCCCAAGACGGGCCGCATGATACAGTCGGCTCAAACCGCTATGATGAGATGACGAGGCGTCCAATTTGATTGCATTCTTTCGCGAAACCCAATATCGCCGCTGTCACCAATCGCTATACCGTGAGGCTCTGCATGCTCGGTAGGGATCGAATATTCGGTAATCATTCCTTGAACAGTGATCTGTCCGATCTTGTTCCCCATCCATTCCGTGAACCAGAGGTCCCCATTGTTCCCCAATGAAACCATTAATGTTTTTTCATTTTTCGAAGCGTAACCATATCTCCGCTTACGATTGCGCCGATATACTGACTGATGAGATCGATATCGCAATCCCACCATCTGATCTCCAATAATTCTTGAATGACTTCGTACGGGTAACGGGTTTTGATCTCCCTGGCGGGATTTCCACCGACTATGGTATAAGGTTCAACGTCCTTGACGACTACCGCCTCCGCGCTGATAATCGCGCCATCGCCGATCCGCACCCCCGGCATAATCGTGGCACGTCTACCGATCCAGACATCATTGCCGACAATCGTATCTCCTTTGATCGGCAGCTGGTCCAGGGAAGGGGTATGTCTCTCCCAACCGTTCCCGAAGATGTTAAAAGGAAAAGTTGACCCATCCATTCGGTGGTTGCCGCCGTCCATCATGAATCTGACCTCCGGAGCGATGGAGCAAAATTTGCCGATCACTAACTTGGTCCCGATCACTTCATAATGATATAACACTTGATCTTCAAACGATTCCCCGTGCAGTGCGTCGTAATAAGAGTAATCTCCAGCGATGATATTTGGTTTCGTGATCGTGTTTCGAATAAATTGCACATTCGTGTTCCCAGGGATGGGGTACTTCACATTAGGGTTTGGACCTAGCATATGGAATCTTCCTTTCGTAAATGGGTGTGGGGTGCTAAAGCGGTTGTGCGAATCCGCGCACTTCCATAAGCGCGCGGATCCGTTCGGTGATCCCCGATTTGGTCGTCTCAGCGATCGCGAGAACGCGGGGCCCGCGCGGGATATCGAACTTCAGATGCGAATGGGGAATCTCTGTGAGCACCGTGCCGATCGTCCGGTCGTCAGCGTCCTGGATGACGTTCCAGAACACGCGCGACCGATTGTCCTCCGTGCCCCATTTCTCAAGCGATTGCCGGAACAGCAGCCGCCCTCCGATGACGAAATCGTCCTCTCGCACGTCGTCGGTGAACGCATATCCCGCTTGTTCGAGCGCTTCGAACAGCGGCGGCATAAGTCGGTCCAAGTATTGGCCGTATGCCGCATCCTCGATTTCCGCGAATGCGGCCGTCAACGCCTCATGCATCGATTCGTACAACGGCCGCCATTCCATCTCCACATATTCCCCGCAAGCCGTGCCGATGGCCTCGATCGTCATCCCTTGTTCGAATTGTATGGATGTCATCTACAAACCGCCTCCCAGAACATAAAATTCAATTGCAAATCGATTGTATAACAGTGAAGCAAATTGGAAGCTTGGTTGAAGTCGGAGGCGGAATTTCAAGGAGTTACGCCAAGTAAATTGCACTAAGCTTGCAAATGTGATGTAATGTTATCACGAATGGAAACGGGAGGAGACGCCCATGCGGCCGATTGATCTGGCGAGACGGTTCCGCATCAGCCCCAGTACACTTCGCAACTATGAAGCGCAAGGGATACTGCCGCCTGCCGAGCGGACCGAAAGCGGATATCGGGTATATGGAGAGACGCACGCGTTATACGTGGCGGCTATGCAGGCGCTTGCCCCCGGATTCGGACCGGACATCGCGGGCGAGGCGCTTCGCCGCGTACGGAGCGGAGATATACAGGGTGCGCTCTGGCTGTTGAAGGAGCGGGAGGCGGCGCTCGTCCGCGACAAGCGGGAAGCCGAGCAGGCGATCCACGCGTTCCGCGCAGCGGAAGACGACCGGGACGCGGATGATCCCGGAGCGTGGAGGACGATCGGCGAGGCGGCCGAAGCGACCGGCGTATCCCGGACGGCGATTCGGTTCTGGGAACGGGAGGGACTGCTGCGCCCGACTCGCGACCCGGAGAACGGCTACCGCCGGTACGGGCCAGCTGACATTCGCAAGCTGCTGCTCATTCGCGCCCTGCGTGCAACCGTATATTCAGCGAATGTCGTCCGGCTTCGGCGAACGGTCGCCGAACTGGACAGCGGGGACACGGGCCGGTTAAGGGAAATCGCGGAGGAAACGATCGCGTATATGGACCGGATGAACGAAGCGCAGGCGCACGGCATTTACGCGTTGTACGGACTTTGTCTGCAATTGGGACTGGCGGAGACGCCTGGTACGGTGAACGATACGGATTGCGAGCTTGAGGATGAGGGGGAGGAAGGCGATGTTCATCGCTAACGTCCAAGGCGCCGCTCATTCATGGTCGTTCAGCGTTCAGGGCCTTCAAGCCTTACATCCCCAACTAGCGCGATGACGATGCAATTGTTACGATTATTGAGTACCAAGCTCTTTTATAAGGAGGGATTATATGTTTAAAAAATTGGGTGTTACATTAATCGCTACAGCCTTACTGGTTTTTCCTTCCCTGTCTTCGGCAAGCCTGGCAGCAGTTCACGAATCAGAGGTTATTGACAATGGACTGCTTAAATACGATCGTATTCTCATCCCATTGCGCGAAGTTTCACAATCTATGGGCGCAGATGTTATATGGAACCAGCAGGATAAGACTGTCAGAATCACAAAAAGTAATACTGAGATCCTTCTTGTTGTCAATTTCAAGCGCGGGATGGTGAATAATCATAAACTAGATTTCGATGCTCCGGTAGAACTAATGAATAACACAACCTACGTCCCACTTCGGTTGGTTAGTGAGACCTTAGGTGCTGATGTCCAGTGGAGTCAGCAGACCAAACAGGCCACGATTATTCTTGATGATAAAAAGATAACAGTTAAGGCACATCAGCCTGCACATATACCTAATAAAATTTCAGACGCCCAATTAAAAACACTATCCGAACGTATGAACCAAATCGGTGACTTATCTGGAGTTAAGAACGTTAGAAACTCATTTAAACCTTTCTTAACAGAAGGATTCCTAAACTCAATCATTACATCCAATGGAACGGGATATGTTCATGAATTTGGCGAACCAGAAACTAAACCCAATTATACTAGTAAGAGCAGCGCAAATTTCATGCAATCATTAGTAATGGGTAACACACTGACAGGAGACCGTCACTACGTCCTTGACCGACATGTCACTTTGGTCAATGTGCAAGGGATATGGAAGGTCGATAAGGTGGCGTATGTTATCCGAGACATTCCATATCTTGCTTTGGAAAACTAAAACCCTTCGGGACGTTGATTCGCCCAGTCTTCCTCGGTATCAGGCTTCGTTCTTATCCTAATAAAAATCGCGTCATATTTGATTACGATAAGTCGTTTAAGGGATAGAGACAAATAGAAAGGATGAATACGAGTGAAGAAAGTAGTGATGTCTTTTTTAGGCTTGGCCTTGTTCCTGTTGTTCTCAGTGCCGTTTGTCTCGGCTCAATCGCTTGATGATGGGCCATCCCCGCCGCCCGATGACGAACCGTTGCTATCGATTTCTTCTTTGTTCGATCCAAACTACAAGTTTCTGTATAATGGCGGAACTAGCGTTAGTCATATCGGGAATTCAAAAATCAGTATTTCAGGTTACAGTACAGCCAAGCAGCGAGTAGATACCATCGGCGTACAGTTGACTTTGCAGCGATGGACAGGCTCTGATTGGGTAGACATTTATCGCAGCCCCAAAGCCGAGTTGTCAACTTCCGCGAATACTTACACGGAACATGAAGTTACGGTAATCCCAGGTTATTATTATCGTTCTAAATCATCCCATTGGACGTTGCACGGAACCGTAAAAGAGACAGGCACATTATATTCGGGAGTGATTCTAATCCCAGACAGGTAAGAGATGAAATGAAAAGTAGCAGGGGAGACCTGCTACTTTTGTTTACTTTAAAGATTCCGCAATTAAAATCATTTCCTCTTCAGCCAAGGTTCCGAAAATCGATCGTTTCATATGATCCGGGGTAACCCACTCCAAATGGATGAAATCGGGCTCTTGAATAATCAGCACAGCCTTACAATCGTTAATGAAGGTATCCTTAATGACGGCCATTGCGTGGTTAATCGTTATTTTCTCCGGAGAAGAGTTCTCCCGAATCATGTGCTGATTCAATTGGATCAGATGTCCTTCTCTATTGACGTATTCCATAAACACGGTCCGGTACTCCCCATCAGAATCCTGGAAAATACGAACGTTCTCTAATTCATAGCTAGCTGGTATATAGGTTGGAGAAACGATAGGGAAACTGACTTTTCCTCTTGCCTCTTCCAAGCTTGTATCCTCTATGTGGCTCTCTCCCGCTGGAGGGGAGGAAACGATATAATCTGGGGGCGGAGATGACGTTTTGGCATTTGAGTTTTCTTCAAGATAAGGCTCTGGTTCCTCAAAGAAAATATCGATAAGGTTCTCCTGCACTCTTTTGATAAGCCCTTGGAACTCGGAATACGCAGTAGGCAAATCTGCAGTCATAAAAAAACTAATCAGCAAAGATGTACAAGCAACCAACGCGCCGATTTGGAATCTCTTCATCCAGCGTCGCCGTGCTTTTATTTTATCCAGTCCGGCCTTCACCTCTAACCATGATTGTGTACCGTCTGGAATATCCACGTCTTGATGAACGTCCTTTAACCACTTCTGTAAAAATTCATCGTCGTGTTTGAATTCATCACTCATCGGCATCAACCCATCTTCTTGAAAAATAGCGGTACAATTTCTTTCTAGCTCTGACCATCGTTTGGGCGACAGCTTGCTCTGTTTTACCAAGCTCTTGTGAAATTTCGCTATATGGTTTTTCCTCGATATAGTACATGAATAAAGCCTGGCGATACTCGGGGCTTAACTCATTCAGAGCTTCGTGGAGCAGTTCGTTTCGAATCTGATCCTCCACTTGCTCGGCTACCGTAGGGTGCAAGAAAGGAGCCCTTAGATCTATAACGACTTGAGGCTCCCTTAGATGACGATATTTTTTGTTTTTTTTGAACATATCATAGGCATGGTTTCTAGCGACTTTAACGATCCATGCTTTCATATGCTTCGTGTCCCTCAGTTGAGGGGCTTTCGCCACCACTTTATAGAATGTCTCTTGTACAACATCTTCGGTCAGTTCATGACTCCGTGTTAGAAAGTGAATGTCCCGATACACTAAATTCCGGTATGCTTCGTACACTAGTTTCTGGGCGTCGTGGTCTATATCATAGAAGTTGCTGCGTAAGAGATATAACCATTGTTCCTGCTCCACCTATACCCTTCCCCGTCAGTTTATTCTTTAGCTACTGGACATAAATACCTACTCATCATCCCTATCACTAGTAAAATATTATCATAAAATTCTATATATTTCCTTTATTATCATTATTGTAGAAAAATTATCAAAAAAACTTAAGGAAAGAACAGTCATTATTTACTAGGATAAGTCGTTTTAGTAGTAGATTAGCTCTTTTGGTTACTGCATCTTCATGCTGCCTTACGGTCTAAGCAGGATGCGATCAAGAAGCTGTAATCCGACAAGATACTTGCCATGAAAATAAGGTAGCTCACATCGGGAGAGGGAGGTGAGTTTTTTTGTGGTTGGTTTGAAGGGCTAATCTAATTTTGAAAAAAAATTAAGAGGAGGATTTTACTATGAAAAAACTGCTTACACTTGTTCTTACCATGATTATGATGTTGTCGCTTTCGGTATCGGCTTTTGCTAGTCCTGTGGAATTAGAAGAATTCTCCCCACCTGGAACCTCTATCACAGTTAGACCATTGACTCCGGAAGAGATCACTCTGCTTGAGCAAAGAGCCAATGGAAACAAAGAAGTTAGTCTCTTTGATGTTGGCATCTTATCTGATAGCTGGAGCGGAAATGTTACCGTGCCAATTAATAAAGATGGGAACCAAGGAGCAAACGTGGGCCACGCATTTATTCCATCTCCAGATAGATATGTATTAATATACGTAGGGGACTTGCCTGGCACTATGCCATCTGTTAATTTAAGCATTCAAAGTCAAACCAACAGCAATGTCCAGTGGTGGAGATCGAATATTAAGGGCAATTCGCTGGTTGTTATTGACACAGGCAGTTACAGCAACCACACTTTCCAAATCAAAACAAGCACGAACGAGGAAAATTCAAGAAGTGCATATTTTGAATGGACTACCTCAAGCGATAATTAAGGTGTTATCCATAATCCAAATGAAGCACTGCCCCCGGCAGTGCTTCTTCATGTTAAATAGCAAACTTTTCTCTTAAGTTCGTAGTTTTTAGTCCACAAATTCAGCCTGTTCTTCAGGGGACAGCAAGGCTCTTGCCGCGAGCTCTCTTTCCTTGAATTCAGCGCTTTCTTCAGGTGTTAATTTTCTTACTGTAATGGAGGTTCCCGGTGGTATTGAGTCTGGACGCAGCCCATAATCGTCTTCTTCAAACTCGGCCTGTTCTTCAGGAGACAACATAGCTCTTGCTGCAAGTTCTCTATCTTTAAATTCAGCACTTTCTTCAGGTGTTAATTTTCTTACTGTAATAGAAGTTCCCGGTGGAATGTCGCCTGAATGAGAACTGTCATTACGTTTATCTTCAGCTGGAACCGGCTCCGGGATGAGTCGAATTTCAGAGCCAACCGGTTCTGGAGCTGCTTCTTTAGGTGCCACTGGTGATGGAGTCTGGCCGGCATTCGAATGGTTAGCTCCAGATTCAGCAGGGACTATAGCAACTGGAGCTTGGATACTGTTCTTATCAGGCTCGGGCACCAGTACAGGTACGGGGTGAGGATCTTTGATTTGGACATCCTCATTTGATTCATTCTCCGCTTCAAGTGCAGCAGGAGCTTGACTTGGCTGTGTCTCAACAGGATATGGTGCCTTCTCCATTACCGCATCAGATGGGGCCGCTTTCGGAATTTGCTCGCTTGGTTGAACCTCAGCCTGACCTTCCTCATATGGAATGATTTCTGGCGAATAGTTGGCAGCCCATACCGCTGCGGATGTGCTAATTGCGGCAACGGAAAATACAGCTGTTATCGTCAGATATAATGTTTTCTTTCTCAGTTTCTTCACATTCAGCATCATCATTAATCTCCTTTTCAATTGTTGGCCATCACCCGATAAGGAGGCGCAAAATCGCACCGGTAAATGCCTTGTTCCCGCCATGACGTTCAGAATCGTCTCCCCGTACCGTTTACGCTCGGCATGGGACATCTCGCTGACCACTTCTTCGTCGCAGGACAGCTCGCTCCAGGTATGAATATCCTTGCGGAGAATGTGTATGAAGGGGTTAAACCAATGTAAGGCTGACGCTCCCAGGGTGAAGGCCTTGACCCATAAATCCTTCCGTTTCAGATGGATCAGCTCATGGCGCATGACCATGTCCATGCTCACGTTAAAGATATTTTCTATAGGAAGATAGATGGTCGGTTTCCATAACCCGACAAGAACAGGACTCCGAACAGCAGAGCTGTAAGCAAGCCGAACACTGCGTTTCAATCCAAGAGATTCTTTCATCAAGGAGAGTTGTTCAACGGCCTGGCTGTCTCTCGGAACGGCGGTGCGTGAATGCTCTAGTGTCCTTACAAATTTGCGATAGCAATACAGCTGCCATGCTGCAAAAAGGATCACGCCGGTTGCCCATACGGTAATCAGGAATAGGGCGGTTTGGGCTGTCATGGTCTGCCCCGTAATCAGCGGCTCCGGACTGAACCCTGAATATGCTCCGGATAGCCCTTGTTCCGCCGTTGAAGGCTGCCCGCTAATCGCCGGAACGGTACCTGCCGCGCTGAATGTCAGCGATACGATCCACTGAATACCAAGGACTACGGGGAATAGAAAAAAGCCTACGGCCATTTTGCTAAGTCCATAACGCCATTTGGTCGGGAAGGCACCGGCGGGCAAGAGCCGCAATATAAGAATACAAGCGACGACGACGCTTCCGGCGGCATTCAGCGTAATCAGTAGTTCAAGAATGGTATTCATGGGCTGCACCTACTTTCCGGAGAACCATTGCTTCAGCTCTTCAACATCTTCATCCGAAAGCTTGTCGCCGTCATACAAGGCAGCGATAAGGTTCTTCACCGATCCCTGGTATAACCCGTCCAGTACATGCTGCGTCTCGGCCAGCTTGTAATCTTCCGGTGAGATCAGGGGCGTATACATGTTCGTTCGGCCATGTCTTGTGGCCTCCAGTGCCCCTTTATCCACCAGTCGCGACAGGAAGGTAGAGATCGTCTGGGCCTTCCACGCTTTGCCCCGCCCCGCAAAAATCCGCAGCAATTCCATCGACGTGACAGGAGGCTC
>NZ_NPBY01000102.1 GCF_002272015.1 Paenibacillus campinasensis
TGTCAAGGGGGTGCCCCTTTTCTCCCTATATTGCAGCGGATCTTATCCAGGCGGCCAAAGCCGGGGGACTGTCCGTTAACGCAAAAAACAAGGCTCGGTTTCAGCAACGTGGACGAGTGGCGCGGCTGGTTAACCCATATTTTGAAGCAAGACATTGTGAATCTGTCCATTCATCTGCGGACAAGAGACGAGATAAGTAAAGTAGACGCTCACTAGGAACTGATCCAGCAGATTAAACAGCTTCGTGATGAGGTCGCACCGGGCAACCGGTTATCGTCGGCGCCTTCTCCCTGGAATTCACGAGGGAGAAGGCGCCGTATTTATTCCGTTTGTCTCATCTCTCTCATCTCTCTCATTTGTTTTAATTGTCTCCTCAAGTTCCAGTGCTTCTTTGGTATGCTCTGCCTTGGAGAACAGGTTCATTAACTTGTCTTTATAGATGTACCCGAGGATAAACCCGACAACAGCAATAACGGATATGATGATCGTTACCGTGTACTGCTGTGTTTGAATGGTAGAACCTACCGCGGCCGATCCGATGATCCATGGCAGGCTCCTACCAGCAGGATGGTGAAGAATCGCAGGGAGTTAATCGACGTCAGTGCAGCGACGAATACTAACATATCTTTTGGCAAACCCGGAATTATAAAAAAATAAACAAAAAGACAGAAAACTTCCGCTCATCATGCATAAACGACATCCATTTCACATTTTGCTTATGGAGCAGGGTCAGATTAAGGAACGCGGTGATCATCATCACTTGCTGGAGAGAAAGGGCATATATTATCAATTGTACACGGGTGCTTTCGAGTGGGATTAATGATATTTAAATATAGCTAGACAATAAAGAGATAGCCATGCGAAGGTGCAGTGCTATCTCTTTATTGTTAAACGGATGGTGCAGATATACATAAGCATACGTATGCTTAGGCCACAGGGTCGTTCTTGTGTTCAAAATACTGCTTCAGCACAAATTCAAGCACAGGCCCAGGCTCTGCCCGTTGTAACTGAGCCTGATCGCCAAATTCCATAAGATACGGGTGTTCGATGGTGCAAGCGGCCCAGTGGGGCATTGGCTTTCCGGTAGAATCAGAGCCGTTCGGATCACCGGTGGCAATAAAATTGGACAGATAATTGCACATCTGGCGAGCCAGGTCGTAATGCTTGCCGGTGAACGGGCGCCAGCATTTGGCAAGTGTTTCGAAGAAAAACCACAGATCCACGGAGTGAAACGTACCTGGTTGATCCCAGCCCGGAATCTCTGCGTCGAAGTTATAATAATAGAGCGGTGTTTCCGACGGATGACCGCTGTTTGAACGAATAAGGAGATGAATGGCGTATTCGATCATGCGGACAGAAGCTTTCTCGAGTGCATGATCCAGGTCGCCGGTATCGGCTTCACATCGCTGCAAAAAGTCAGGAGCATCTTCGCCAAATCGTTCAGCCGCCATCTGCTTCAGTTCCTCCATACTGCTTACCGCAGGCCGGGTCCAGAACTCAGAGGACGTATGCCCAAGCATAACGGGAACAAGCTCACGTTGATGCTGCATGAAACGTGTAAACGGATCATCTACACAGAACTGATCATCGATGACCGTTCCCCAGAAGCTTTTATATTCTAACACCTTATCCCGCAAAGTGACCGCATCCAGCTGTCTCGCTTCATCCAGTGAAGATACCCCCAGGAAGCTGAAAAATTCAACGCCCTTCTGCTCGGCATCCCGCAGCGTGCTGCGGACAGCGGGTACATGCACATGGGGATACAGTTCGGTCGCTATACCGCTCATGATGACGGCTCGCTGGAACAGGCCTTTGTTCTGCGGGGATGTCATCTGACTGAGCACACTGCCGCCGCCGGCAGATTGCCCGCCAATCGTAATCTGATCCGGGTCACCGCCGAACGCGGCAATATTACGTTTGACCCAAGCTGTGCCGGCCTGCTGATCCAGATGTCCAAAGTTCGCAGGTGCGTGCGGTGACTCAGCACTGATCTCGGGATGGCACAAGAAACCGAAGGCATTCAGACGGTAGTTGATCGTGACAACGACAATGCCTCTGCGGGCAATGCGTTCGCCATCGAATTCCATCTCGGCTGTGTGACCCACCTGAAGCCCTCCGCCAAAGTACCAGACAAAGACGGGCAGCTTCTCATCGGTGCGCTTGGCAGGTGTCCACACATTCAAATACAGACAGTCCTCATCCATTGGCAGGTCCGGGTCAACAGCCCATTCCCGGGTATAGATGTTATTATCGTCGATCACGGTTGGAGCCTGCATGGAGATGGGGGCAAAATCAAAAGCTTTCAGCACACCATCCCAGTCTTCTGCGGGCTGTGGCGCGCGCCAGCGGTTCGGGCCTACCGGGGGTGCAGCGAACGGAATTCCTTTAAAGCTCGTAATACGAGGGTCTGCAGCGGGCAGTCCCTGGACTTGACCATTCTCAACGGTGACCATTCTAAGCAACACAACATTCTCCTCTCTGAATTGAACGTAGAATTCATGCCGATTCAAGATGTGTGGATACGCTTACAAATATGCTGCTCTATAATATAATGACTGATATCAAGAGTGGGGGTGGGGATGTGGACTCGTTATGGAGAGACGGAAGCAGAGCAAGCCAGATTTATTTTATCAGCGGCGGTCACAAACCGGTCAATCTGCATCAGTGGGGACCCGGCGTACGTGACGTCTATGCGCTGCATTACATCATTCGAGGGCAGGGCACATTGGAAACCGGGGGCCAGCATTTTCGGCTGGGTGCCGGAGAGAGCTTTATCATTTTTCCGCAAAAGGAGATCTATTACTACCCCGACCCTGTTGACCCTTGGGAATACGTATGGATGGAGTTCAACGGGCGAGACGCCGGACGAGTTGTAGAGTTGACACAGCTTACGGTCCAGCATCCTGTACTGCCAGCAGCGCCGGAGCCCCTGGAACCCTGGTTTCATCTGGCCTGGAACGCCGGTGCGTCGCCGAGTGAAGTGTTGCGGGCGGATGCCCGTTTACAACTGCTGCTCTCCTATTACATGGAATATTACCCTGGAGATCAGCAGGAGGAGCCGAAGGATTATGTGTGGCTGGCGAGAAAGTACATTGAGCAGAACTATTGGAAGCCATCATTAACGGTTACGGAGATCGTACAGGCCGTTAATCTGGAACGCAGCTATCTGTTTCGGAAATTCAAAGGAGCCACTGGCGAATCGGTGTCAGCCTATATTGCGTCATGCCGTATCCGGCGCGCCTGCGAGCTGTTGAAGACATCCGGTTTACCCGTTCAGTCCGTAGCTTACTCTGTTGGCTATCATGATCCGCTTTATTTTTCCAGAGTGTTCAAAAAGGCCACATCACATACACCTTCAGCCTACATGATGCTGCATCAGAAACGAGCAGAACCCGGTATGGAGGAACAAGCTCTACGCTAATGGATGAAGACACCATATTAACGAAAAAGAGCACAGTTACCGGACTCACGGAAATAACGAATCAGCTTCTCAATGGGCTCCCGTCCGCAATTCAGCTTCACACCGAGACAGTCGATGCAGAGGAATTGCTGGGCTGTGCGTGAGACTAATTTGAGATAGATTCCCACATCATCGGAAGAGAGCGGAACCCGACAGGCGGTGCACAGGCGACTGTGAGCCATTTACTTCACCAGTTTGGCCCGCACGACGAGACAATCATGAGCGGCAACAACTGGCGCGAAGCGTTCTCGATACACACCCAGTTCCTTATGCTCCCAGCAGTCATAGAGGGATAAAGCATAACCTGCGGCGTAAGGCAGCCCCATATCCCAGAATTGCAGGGACAGTTCGCGCTGGCTGTCACTCAGGTTGAAGAAGCCAATGGCCAGATCGCCATCCGTAAGCACCTTAACGAGCATGAATACATCGTCAGTGTGGAACCATTGCGGTTCAGGTTTGATGCGATATGCTCCGCGTGCCTCTGCATCCTGATTGATGGCAAGCAGGTCAGGGTTGAGCAATATATCCTTCGTTGCCTGGTTGGCCTTACGCACGTCACATCCGATCATGAGCGGTGAACCCATCATGGACCAGAGCGAGAAGTGAGTTTTATACTCGATATCATTGCAGCCGCCGATCGTGCCGATAAAGTCGTTATTGCTTCCGCCGTACATGCCAACAATGAGCATATCCATGTCATTATGGCAGAAGGAGCCTGTGTAGCTTTGTTTCCCCAGCTGTGACAGGGCCAGCTCCTTCACCGATTCCCAGTTATCTCGAATATCGCCGGTGGAACGGTACATATGTGCGCCGGATTCACGAATCCAGTCATATACGTTGTCGGCTCCCCAGTTGCAGGCCGAGAACAGGATATCGCGTCCGCAGTTTTTGAGTGCGAGGCTCATCCGTTTGTACAGCAGCTCACCGGAGATGTGGCGCGGCTTGAAACAGTAGTCGTATTTTAAATAATCGACCCCCCACTCGGCAAACAGCGCAGCATCCTGGAACTCGTGTTCGAAGCTGCCCGGGTGGCCAGCACAAGTATGTGTGCCTACGCAAGAATACATGCCCAATTTCAGGCCTTTCCCGTGAATATAATCTGCAAGCGCTCTCATACCATTCGGGAATTTCTCCGGATCAGCAACCAGATTACCGTCCGCATCCCGTTCCTTCAAACTCCAGCAATCATCAATGACGATGTACTCATACCCTGCCTCGAGATAACCCTCCGATACAAATACGTCAGCGACATCCCGAATCAACTGTTCGTTAATATCCCATGTAAAGGTATTCCATGAATTCCAGCCCAGCGCAGGGGCGAATCCCATTAGTGAATTGCTGCTCATCATCTCGCTTCCTTCCTCATCTGAATTTTGAAAGTAACTATTGTGAACTTACAGGAAGAGAGGCACTCTTAGCCATAGCTTGACGTTGCTTGGACATGGACAAATGATGCTCGGACCACATAGCTAAACGAAAATAAGCAGTGCTGATGAACCATGAACAAAAAAGAAGTCGCCCATATACGCAAGCAATTTAAGCTGGATCACGATTTACTCAGCTACGGTTTCAAAAACCACCCTGTGAAACAGACACCGATCGAGCACAACGTCCCGATCCGTCTAACTGTCCAGATTGCAGGGAAAGCGAGCTGAAGGCGACGTCTTTTATGGATTGGGATTGATGTTAATTCTACCTGACGACACATTCTGAAAATATTGAATGATTTTGAGCAATTGTCTTATGTAGTTCCCGGCGGCTCTCCTTCTATACTTAAAGTACGGAAAAGGAGAGTGAATTCATGGAACGAGCAACATCTTTAGCATCCGAAATACCCGTTCGCAAAAAGCCATTTCGCAAGCGCTGGGACTCTCCCCTTGCAGGTTATCTGTTTATTTCCCCTTGGTTGATCGGATTTCTGGCGTTGACAGCCTATCCGATGCTGTTGTCCCTGTACTATTCCTTCACAAATTACACCCTCATGAAGCCGATCGAGTGGGTCGGCCTGGACAATTACGAGCGCATCATTACGGCGGACGACAAATTTGCCCAATCACTCAAGCTCACGTTTTATTATGTACTCGCCTCGGTGCCGCTGAAGCTAATTGCCGCGCTGATGGTTGCGCTCCTGCTGAAAAGGGCTGTGCGCGGGATATCCGTCTATCGGACGGCCATTTATTTCCCTTCCTTAATCGGGGCGAGCATCGCGGTGTCCCTGCTGTGGAAGAATATTTTCGGCGTGGACGGTTTCTTCAACAAAGTGCTTGGATTCTTCGGAATTCCCGGAACGGGCTGGGTCACGAACCCCGATACCGCATTATGGTCCCTGATTGGCTTATCGGTATGGCAATTCGGCTCCTCGATGGTGATTTTCCTGGCGGGCCTGAAGCAGATCCCGAATGATCTGTATGAAGCCTCCGCAGTGGATGGGGCGGGCAAGCTGAAGCAATTTGTCAAAATCACGCTTCCGATGCTGTCGCCCACGTTATTCTTCAATCTCATCATGGGGATCATTAACTCCTTCCAGATGTTTACGCCTGCTTACGTCATCACCGGCGGCGGGCCGATGAACTCGACCTATGTGTATGCGTTATACCTGTATGAACGGGCATTCAGCCGCTATCAGCTGGGCTATTCCTCATCCCTGGCCTGGATCATGCTGATCTTGATTGTCGCTGCCGCCGTGATCATTAACCTGACGTCGAAATACTGGGTATTCTACGAATCCGAGAGCCAAGGAGGGAAAAGAAAATGACCAGACACAAATGGAACTCCGTGATCCGCCATGCGGTGCTCATCCTATTCAGCTTGGTGATGGTGTATCCGGTCATTTGGTGGATTGGCGCTTCGCTGAAAACGAACCAGGAGCTCAGTTCCCCGACCCTCTTCCCGTCCGTGCCGCAGTGGTCCAATTACATTAACGGATGGAATTCCGTTCCGGGCTTCACCTTTACCGACTTCTATTTGAATACCTTTTATTTAATTACGGCGGTCATCATCGTAACGGTCATCTCCTGTACGCTGGTCGCCTTCGGATTTGCAAGGCTGGACTTTCCGCTTCGGGGCTTCTGGTTCTCGCTGCTCATGCTCACGCTGATGCTGCCGGGCCAAGTGCTCATCATTCCGCAGTATGCGATGTTCCACCAGTTCGGCTGGGTCAACACCTACCTGCCGTTCATCGTGCCCCATGCGTTAGCGGGAGGTGCGGGAGGAACCTTCTTCGTCTTCCTGCTCGTTCAATTCATACGCGGGATTCCGCGGGAATTGGATGAATCGGCCAAGATCGACGGATGCAGCTGGTTCGGGATTTACTGGCGGATTGTGATGCCCTTGATGAAGCCTTCCATCGTGACGGTCATCATTTTCTGCTTCCTATGGAACTGGGATGATTTCCTTGGCCATCTCCTATACATTAATTCCGTTGACAAATACACGGTAGGCTTGGCGTTACGGATGATTAACGATTCACAAGGCGGCGCGGAATGGGGACAATTGCTCGCGATGTCGCTCGTATCCATTGTGCCGGCAACGCTGCTGTTTGTCTTTGCCCAGAAATATTTTGTGGAGGGCGTGGCTACCACTGGACTGAAAGGGTAGTGGCTAGCTCTGCCGATCTATTATAAAATGAGAAAACATTGAGGCAGCGGTTCGCCGCACGGCTTCAATGTTTTTTTCGGATCGGAATGGATAAGCATGGAGCATGGAGGATGAGCGCTTATGATCAATCCCTTCAAGAGATACCGGATCGATTCCCTGTTTATTATTTGCTTTGCTGGGCTGATCACGATTGTGCTGGCGATCACGGTATGGACCAGTTATGCCATGACTTCGCGGGAATTGGCTGACAACACGTCGTATTACCAGAAAAGGCTGCTCGAGGAGCTGAACAATGAAATTACGGGCCGCCTGACATCGATCGAGCAAATATCGCTGACAACGTCCAGGGACCATGATTTGCTTACGTTTCTGTCGGGAAAAGAAGATGAGTTCAACCACTACAGGCGGTCCAAAGGCATCCAGGAAGCGCTGGCTCATCTTACGTATTCGATTCCGCAAATTCAAGCCATCGATTTATATATGGAACAGCCGGAGTGGGGGGATCGGCAGAGCTACATTCAATTCCATGAATTAAAGGCTGCTGAGGCACAGCCATGGTATCCGTTGCTGCAGAACAATGACTTCTCCTGGTCAGAGGAGCATGATTTAACGACCTATAAAGGGAACGTGCCTGTGCTCAGCTTCTCCCGCAAGGTATACAACAACTCCCGATACTTGGGCATTCTTGTCGTGCATGTGAAGGCGGATTGGATCCGCGGGATTCTCGAGGGATACGCCAAGGATTCCAACCGGATGCTGCTGGATCTGAACGGCAGGGAGCTGCTGAGCGTCGGAAAATCAATGACAGATACCGGATTACAGGAGCAGGATTTGCAGTTCGCGGACCAATCCGGGGTGCTTCGGCAGCATACACAGCCGCATGGGGTGGAGTCTCTGGTTGTCTATTCCAAAGTCGCCGACTCCAACTGGATGCTGGTGGAGATTACCCCGTGGGAGCGAATCACGTCAGGCAGCGTCAAGCTGGCCGGCGTCATTATTACCATCGGCATCGGAGCCTTACTGCTGGCTTTCTTGTTGACACTATGGTTAAGCCGGCAATTGTTGAAGCCGATCGCCCAGCTAGTGAGAGCGATGAAGAATTACGATGTTGGAGGGAAGCAAGCGGAGCTGGCCGGCGATTACACGAATGAATTCGGCATTCTGTTTGCAGGGTTTCGCAGACTGAATGAGCGAATCCAGGCATTGTACGCCTCCCTGGCGCAGCGTTACGAGCAGCAGCGGAAGGCCGAAATCGAAGCGCTCCAAGCCAATATTAATCCGCATTTTCTATATAACACCTTGGACCAGCTGAACTGGATGGCGATTGCCGAGGGACAGGAGAAGATGAGCCGCATTCTGGAGCTGATGGGCCGCATGTTCCGTATCGGATTATCGCATGGAGAGAGCTTTATTACGATTGAAGACGAGCTGACTCATGTCGCATGCTATTTGGAAATTCAGCAGATCCGGTGGGAAGACGGACTGGAATATGAGGTACAGGCCTCTCAGGAAGTCCGGAATCTATTCATTCCCAAAATGACACTCCAGCCTTTCGTCGAGAATTCCATCATTCACGGATTCAATGCAAGGCAAAGCGGCCGAATTCAGATTAAGGCAGAAGAAGAGGGAGGCCGGGTCCGCATGACGATTACCGACGACGGAAGCGGGCTTGCTCCCGAGAGCATAGGGAGCCATCGCCGCAAGGGCGGTTACGGGATTCGGAATGTGAGAGAGCGGTTCTCGGCGTTCTTTAATGACAATTATGAGATCCACGTTAAGGACGGCGAGTTTGAAGGAGTGGTTGTAACGATCATCTTCCCAAGGCTCGAAGAAGCACAGACGTGAAGCATAATCAGGACGATTTTATAATAAATTGTGCATCTCTCTTATACACCCGTCATTCCAGAATTGATAGGATCATATTGACCACAATATAATGTTTCTAGGGGGAAGTCGGCATGAACAAATGGAAGCGATTGCAGATTCTCGCGTTATTGATGGTGTTCTCCTTGCTGGCAGCGGCATGCGGCGGCGGTAACGGAGATACCGGCACAAGCACAGGCAACTCAACCTCCACCAAGAACAATACACAGGCCGAAGGCGGTTCGGCAGACAACGTCAAGCTCCGGATTATGTGGTGGGGCTCGCAGCCGCGTCACGAAGCGACACTCAAGGCATTGGAGGCTTATACGGCGAAGAATCCGCATGTAACCTTCGAGCCCGAATACTCCGGGATGGACGGTTATC
Organism: Paenibacillus campinasensis; assembly: GCF_002272015.1. Classification (GTDB taxonomy): domain Bacteria; phylum Bacillota; class Bacilli; order Paenibacillales; family Paenibacillaceae; genus Paenibacillus_AQ; species Paenibacillus_AQ campinasensis. Next base: position 9,305 of record NZ_NPBY01000102.1, read on the forward strand.
TGGATAAGCTCTCTACGCAGGCAGCGGCGCATAATGAGCCGGATATTTTCCAAATGGACCCGGGCTGGATTTCGGACTGGACCTCCCGCAACCAGCTGGAAGAGCTCGACACCAAGGTTAAGCTGGATGAATTGACGCCGAGCCTGCTGCCGATTGGGCAGAGAGAGGGCAAGCAATACGGCGTACCGCTCGGATCGGTTGCTTTCGGGATGATCTATGACAAAGCGGCTCTTGAGAAGCTGGGCGCAACGATGCCGGAGAACGGCTGGACCTGGGATGATTTCTTCGCATTGGCGGAAGAGGTAAAGCCTAAGCTGGCGGAAGGCCAATATTTCACGCTGGATTATGCCGGCAACTACTTCATGTTCAGCGCGTACCACTATGCCAAGGGCAAGGGGACCTTGATTACGGAAGACGGCAAATTCAATATCGATGAAGCGACGTTCCTGGAATGGACGAAGAAGTTTGAACAGCTGCGCAAGGACGGACTTGTGCCTCCGGCGGATCTAAACGCATCTGACAAGGAAATGGATCCGACGGCAGACCTGCTGGTCAACGGCAAAATCCTGTTCCGCTACTCCTTCTCCAATAACTACACTACATGGGACAGCATGAAGGAAGGGGCTTACGATCTGGTTACGATGCCGCGGGCCGAGGAAGCGGGAGGCTGGCTCAAGCCGTCCATGTACTTCAGCCTGTCGCCGAATTCCAAGCATAAGGAAGAAGCGGCCAAATTCATCGACTGGTTCATCAATGATCCGGAAGCAGGAGCCATTCTTGGCACCGCTCGGGGCGTGCCTGCCAATGCCAAGATCGCGGAGTCGCTGATTCCGAATCTGCCGGAAGGCGAGAAGGTCGGGATGAAGCTGATCGACGCCACGACGCCGGATGGACAGATCTTTACAACAGGACCGGAAGGCTGGGTGAACTTCATCGATAAAGACTTCCCGCTCGTCCGGGATGAGTTGAGCTTCGGCAGAACGACACCGGAGCAGGCCTATGAATCGCTCAAGAAGGCCGCGCAAGAATATGAATAACTCCTATACAATGGATGAGTGAGAACGAGAAGCCAGTAAGGGAGTAGAATGATTCGGTTATTCGGTGAAAGCTGTCTGTTAATATAGTTCTAGTCTACTCCGGTTTACGTCATGCCTGAGCGGTTTCACAGCCGATCGGGCATGGCGTATTACCGTTAGGGTGAAGCTATGTTCCTTTTTGTAAATAAGGAAGGGGGCTCTTCAGATGTGGAAGATAGGAATCGTGGACGACGACCGCGCCGTGCTGCAGGGAATCCGGAAAGCCATCCCGTGGGATGAACTGAATGCAGAGTGGGCGGGGGAAGCGTCGAACGGGGAAGAAGGGCTTGAAATGATTGCATCGGCCAGCCCCGACATCGTGATTACCGATTTATATATGCCTGTCATGAATGGTCTGGATATGATCGAGCAGCTACGGAAGAACACTGGCTATTCGGGAAAAGTGATCATTCTGAGCGGTTACTCCGACTTCGAATATGCGCGTCAAGCCTTGCGTCTGAACGTGAGCGATTACTTATCCAAGCCGATCAGCCTTCCGACGCTGAAGTCTGTTTTAAATGAAGCCATATCCGATTTGGAGGAGCGCGAAGAGATGCGCATGAAGCAGGATGAGCTGCTCCAGAAGCTGCAGCTTTACGAACCTTTCGTGGAGAAGGAGTGGGTCAAATCGGCCGCAGCCGGCGCCCTGCTGCAATCAGGACTCCAATCGGAAATTCCGGAGCCTTATCGGTATTGGACCGATCACGATCATACGGTCATCGGCATCGAGCTGGTCTACGATCAACGGGCAGCCAAATTAAGCTTGCCGGACTGGAGCCTCCTTCGATTTGCAATCAGCAATATGGCGTGCGAAATTACGCAGGCGGCATTCCCCCGCTTCGACCATACGGATCTCCACACCAACCGTTCGGTGATCATTATTCATCATGATCGAACAGAGCCTGCCGAGCGAGTGCGGCAGCGGCTGGAGCAGCTGGGTGTACGATTAATCGACTGTGTGCGGAACTACCTGAAGCTGAAGATCCGGATCGGCATCGGTGAGCGGAAGAGTTGCATAAGGGATATCGGCATCTCGACGGAAGAAGCCTTCCGGGCGATCGATGTGACTTCCCGGCCGGCCGTTCCGGAGCAAGAGCTGTATTTCTACAGTGCACAGGAGCCGGGCAATGCGGAGGCCAAGTCTCCGGTGCGCCCCGTTAAGCTATACCTGGAGCTGGCCGGCGCGATTCGTACCTCACAGGAGCATCAGGCGCAGACGATCATAAGGGACTATATGAAGCGGCTGGAAGAGGAAGGGGGCATCACCAAACCCTACGTCAGCATGCTGGCCGGCGAGCTGTGGGGCATTATCGCCTTTGCTTTCTATGAGACGGGGACCGTCGTTGACGATATCTTCCCGTATGACGGCATTACGCGCGAAATGGCGAAGCTGCAGCGTCCGTCCGAGCTTGCCGAATGGCTGATCACCAAGATCGGGCTCGTGTTCGGCAGCCGCGAATGGGGCGGGAACGGCAAGCATCGCCAGGCGGTCGACTTTATGATCGAGTACATTCACGAGCACTATGCCGAGGACCTTACGCTCGGTGGACTGGCGGATAAGGTGTATATTTCGAGAAACTACTTGTCGATGATTTTTAAGAACATGACCGGCGAAACGTTCAACAATTACCTGACCCGAGTACGGGTCGAGAAGGCCCGGGAGCTACTGATGGAGAAGAATGCATTGGTTTACGAAGTGGCCGAACAGGTCGGATATAAAAACGTTCCGTATTTCAGCACGGTATTCAAGAAATTCACGGGCATGAATCCGACGGAGCTTGTGAAGTGATCTTGGGGGAGTTGTGATGAATACCAGTTAGGATCCGGTATAGGTGCAGGTTGATGGAGACTCGCTGAAGCATGCTACAACAATAAAGCCGCTGGAAAGCCATTTGGGCAAGATCGTGACCACGCAGGCGGTTTCTTCGCAAGTATTTCGTATGGCGATTGAAGAATTGACCATGGGCATTGCTCTGCTGACAGGTGAGCAGCCCATATGGAGATAAGTGAAAGCGCCGCAAACTGGAATAACCAGGATAGCGGCGCTTTCAAGTTTGTTTGATGGCGTGGTATCATTCTGTTTGGTCCTAGTACTGAACGAACCTATTTGGTTGGATCTTCTTGCAGCAATGTAGAATAATCGAACGAAGGGTTAAGGTGCCGCCACAACTGTTATTCCCGTTGGGTTGTTTGTATCCGTAGCCACCTTGACCCCAGTATATATCAACATTAGCATATTCAATGGTGCCTGAAGTAGTGGCTCCAGTATTTGCGTCCCTTAAATAAATAGTGTCACCTGGAGTATCGCTAATGTAGACTCCCGTAATCATAGCCATATTTGAAGTTGAAGGGTACGGAACTCTAGGCCGACCGCTATATACTTGTCCATTTCCGACAGAAACTTCCCCCAAAAGGAATATAGATGATACTGAAACAAAAATTAAATCCCAACGTTAAATGTAAGAGGAGGGGATTGGGTTTGAAACAGTGTATTGTTATCATTGTTTTTTTAATTTTCCTCGGATGTCAGTCAATAAAGCCGGTTCAAATTACAGCATCGAGTACAGTAGCAGGTGCTTTGTCTAGTATGACTCAGGCTGATTATTCGGTAACGCTTTCGATCCCACAAAAAGTTAAGGTCAACGAGGAATTCACGATCAAGGCTGAACTAAAAAAGGAATTTGAGCAAAAGGTGACGATTTCGAGTAAGCAGCAAATGTTCGTCTACGTGATTAAAGATCGTAATGGGAAGCAGATTAATTCCTATGCGATTACGGACAAAGGAAAGAATCGAGAAGTTTCTGGTAAGGTTGTTATTTCTGAAAACTACAAGTATAAGATTAAGCAGCCTGGTAAATACGAAATCTCGGCAATAGCAGAATTTACAGTTATTAAAGACGGAAAGAGTCAAAATTATAAAATTGAAAGCGATTCTAAGAAAGTAGAAATAGAATAATAAACACTAACCCATGCGGAGATAAGTAAAAAAGCGACGCAAATCTGAAATCCAGATTTACGTCGCTTCTTATGGTGCGTCTTTCTTATTCCGAGCATAATTCAGTCGAAGTGACAGGAGGCTT
>NZ_NPBY01000103.1 GCF_002272015.1 Paenibacillus campinasensis
AGGGGATTTAGGAGGGGTTGCAGGGGGAGCCAAGCCTAACTGGCCTCCGCTGAGTTTCCTTTTACGACGGAATTTAATTACTGAAGCTTTGAGATAGGTCTGAACTGATCTGTCTACAAATGCTATCATTTAGGTAGCTTGATTGAGGAAATGACGGATAGCTGAGGAAAGGAGCGATTCTGTGAGTGACATTGATAAACTAAGCGCTTATAAAGCACTAGTCAGTAAACGGAAGAAATGCACGATATGTGATCCCGCACAATGCGAATTGAAAAATCCGAGCCTGCAACAGAACGATAAGCTTAAGACCAGTCAGATCGGCCACTGGACAGAGTGGCAAGGCAGTCTGGATGCCAAAATAATGGTGGTTGGACAGGATTGGGGGGATTTCATCACACTGGTTGACCAAGATGGGGAAACCAACGTAGAAGAAAGCGCGACGAACCGGCATTGGTCCAATTATTGAATATCGCTGGTGTGGACATTGACGAGTGTACTGCAAGAAACAGACACGAGGACTTATTCTTTACCAATGCGATACTGTGTATGAAAACTAAAGGCGGATTAGCAGGTAAGGTGAGAGGATCGTGGTTTCGAAATTGCGTGTCCACATTTCTTAAGCCACTCATCGAAGACATTATTCAACCTAAAGTTGTCATCACTCTGGGGGAGAAGGCAACCAGGTCCTTGCTGCGTGAATATGGGCATAAAGGAATAAAATTCAGAGCATTGGTCGAACGTGAATCACCGATCAAGGTGAGCGGGAATACGGTTGTGTTTCCGGTATTTCATTGCGGTAGTTTAGGACGAAGAAACAGACCATTCGAACAGCAAAAGCTGGACTGGCTGCGAATCAAGGGTTATCTGGAAGGGCCATACGAAGAGTCTATCTAGATACGAAAAAATGGATTCATTTTTACATAGGAGGTGGTCCAGATGTTGGCATTGAAAACGATGATTTCAAGCTTTTTTCAGCATGTACAAGATCATAGAATCGAAATATACAACGAATTCAGCTTACAGCACGAGTTGGGCATTTACTTGCGAGAAAGACTCCCTCAATATACTTGAGGGTCTTCGAATTCGTTAATGAAGATACATTCGTACCTGAGTGACCGGAAATAACGCTCTGTGCTGATGTTATCCATAGTCCTGCCTTAACCTTCTATCGAGACATTCACTCCTGCTTCTCACTTATTCAATTTCACTGGTTTTCTTTTTAGACACTGTCGTAGCACGCTCTAGTAACTCCGATTTCCATCGGCTAATCATCACGGACTAAGCTCGTACTTCCCTGCAATTTCGGTTACGGTTGCTCCTCACCGAGCACCTCCAGCACTACCTTTGTCTTGAACTCTGGGGTATATCGGTTCCGTATTCTCTGGCTTCCTTCATTATAGCTTATTTCTTCTCCTCCCGTGTCTGAACCTATGGGAGCTTATACTTTGAAGATTTGTTATACCGAAGATTGCAAGTGAAATTAAACGGCCTTAGTCCGATGGAACTCAGTACCAAGGCCGCTTATTTGATATTTTGTTTTTATTCTGTCTACTTGACGGGGTTCAGTTCATTTTTTTGGCAAATTCGTTCGTAACTTATGCTGAGTAATGTATAAGATCATTTAAAACTATATTTACTTACCTGCAACGAATAGCTGAACTTGAATTACTTCCATGGTTAACTATATGTTATATACCAAATAATTAAAAGTCGGGAATTATTTGAATAGGGATACCAAATTCTTCTGCTGGCATATTATCTAATCTTGAATAGGTTATTCTATTTTCAGTTAAATATTGACTTCCAGATAGTATACCAGATGCCCCTTTATACGTACCAGGAGTATAGACAAGGGCTCCACTGTCTCCTGAATGGCTATCAGCAGCAAAAGAAACTAAACGATTAAGGAAAACACGATTCCCATCATAGTCATGAGTAAAGCCAAATGCGAGTAAGGTTCTTACCGGTCCACAAGTAATACCAGTAGATATGCCGGATTTACAAACAATTTGACCCTCAACTATAGGAGGATCAACCATATAAACACCAGTTGATTCACCGTAGATTTTACCACTGACATTATATTCAGAGAGTGGACCTACAAAAAGAATATCTGTATGCTGCCCCATCTTTTTATAGGTAACAGTGCCGAGAAATTCTCCTCCTTGATAAACAGATTGCCCAAAAGTTCCACAGTGCCCGGCGGATGAAATCCAATATTGACCAGACCGAGTTTTAAAAGCTACTCCAGAAGTACAATAACCTGTAGGAAATTCTAATTCAAGCCCAGGGAATACTGGTCTATTATAATCAGAACGTGATGCTGTATTTATCACTGGGTCATTTACAGTTTTAATGAAGAGCATATCACCATCTATAACACTATTTATATTTTCAAGTAGCCCATTAGTCGAACTAGAGGCCGACTTAACATAAAGTATAACTTTATTTTCTTGGATAGATATTTCGGATGATGTATCAGTCCAATTATTTTCCACTAAAATTTTACTAACTGTTTCCTGTGCCTCTATCAATTCAGCTAAGGAATATTTGACATTATATAATTCCAATCGGTCTTTGTGAGGAAAATCAGCTAATAGAGTCTTAATACTATTTGTTTCATCATCAACTAACGCAATTCGAAGTATACCTTTACCCTTCTTGTGATCAAAATAGATTCCACCGAATGTATCTTTGAAACTCGTTTCTAATTTTTCAAGATATGGCTTGGTAGCTTGAATTACCTCAGAACGATAATTCAATTCATTTACTTCTTCAGTTGTTAAGTACACTCCAAAAGCCTCGATGCTTTGGGAATCAAATTCGTTAATAGTTAATGAATGTTGTGGCTCAAAACCCACTTTTTCTCTAAAAGAATTGCTCTTTTCTAGCATATCACCAGTAATAATTTTGTCGTTAGTATTTTCCTGAGCCCATGTACTTGTAAGGTTGGTCATTGATGCCATTAAAACTAAAGTTAATAATAATGACAGAAATGATTTATGCTTCATTAAAGTACACCCACTTTCAATATTCGGATGAATCTGGCCAGATCATCTCATTTGGATTATATAACAC
>NZ_NPBY01000104.1 GCF_002272015.1 Paenibacillus campinasensis
TGATAATAAAAAGGAATTACCTATGGAACAATTAATGGTTGTGAAAAACAGAGTATTTGTTCCTTTAAGATTTATATCTGAGAATATGGGGGCAGTAGTGGGATTCGATGGGAAACAGAAGAATGTTTTTATTACTAGCAATAAAATTGATAGGGTTCGTTCAAGCTTACATTCAAAAACAAACAACACTGACTTTGAATTAAAGTTATTATCAAATAAAACAACATATAAATACGGTGAGCCTATCATGATATGGTCAACTTTAAAATCATTGACAAATCAACGGTTAAGTATTAAACATGGAACCCCCTTAATTACTTATTATTTAGAAGATGCAGATGGCTTTAAGTTATCAGAAATGAAAACTTCGATGGCGGTAAATAGCGAATTTAATCCAGGCGATGAAGAAATACAAGTAATTCCTCAGCATTTATTTTTAGAGTACCACTTGCACAAAAACAATATCACGGAGGTAGATAAATACTTAGAGGAATATATGAGCAGTACAACTCATCCTGCTGCTTTACCCAAAGGAAAATATACAATAGGTGTATCCGCAGATTACTTTATTGAACAGGACAGAGTAGAATTGTCAACAGAGGTTGAAATCGTTGTAGAGTAGTTAAGGTTTAAATTCGTAAATATGTTAATACGACATTCAGCAGAGTGAAGTGCACCCCTTAGAATAGACATTGGATTAACCCCCTGGTTGATCCGATAAAATTCTAGGGGGTGCATTTTTTATGCCAGCAATTAAAGGTCAGAAGTTTAAGAAGTATTCCTACGAGACAAAGATGGAGGTGATATATCTTCACTTGGTGGAAGGCTGGACTTATCGCAGAATCATGGAGAAGTTGGGATGACAGACAGACATCGTCTCAAAAACTGGATGAAGAAGTACAAGGAATTCGGCGAGTTTGGACTCATCGATCATCGTGGAAGACGAGACGAATATGTTGACCAAGACCGACAAATGAGCCGGCTGAAACGAGAAAATGAAATGCTAAAAAAGTGCTTGGAAATCTGGATGCAGGAGATGAAACGGAAAGATATATTAGCGTCGAGAAAGCCGTGAAAGAGTATTCAGTGAGCGCTCTTTGTAAGATTTTTGGCGTCTCTAGAAGTGGCTACTATGCTTATCTCAAACGCAAAGGTCAAGATCGGGATCAAATGGACAAGGCACTTGTACAGAAGGTTTACGACCAATACAACGGAGTGTATGGCTACCGTCAGATCCAGTTGTTCTGCTGCAGGAGCACGAGATCTGGATGAATCATAAGAAAGTGCTGCGGCTGATGCAAGCACTTGGAATCCGTTCACGAATTCGGCGTAAACATCGATGTAATAACGCTTCTTCAACCGAAGGACGTGTTGCCAAACGCCTGCTAAAGCGCGACTTTAAAGCAGATAGAGCGAACCAAAAATGGGTTACGAACGTCACTCAATTCCGTGTAGGTGAGTCGTGGATCTACCTCTCTGCCGTAAAAGACCTGTTTAATAATGAGATTGTAGCCTATCACATGAGCCACAGAAACGACAATCTGCTGGTGCTGCAGACCTTTGAGAATGCCTTTAACAAGACAAAAAACGTGACTGGACTGATCGTTCACAGCGATCAGGGATTCCAGTACACGTCCTATGCCTACCACGACATGCTGCCAAAGGTTGGCGCCCAAATCAGCATGTCTCGCCGAGGAATTGTTATGACAATGCCTCGATGGAGAGCTTCTTCTCGCATCTCAAAACGGAAGGGCTCTATCCTTATGATATCCGAAATATGGACGAGGCACAAAGGCGAATTGAAGCCTATATCCATTTTTACAACCAACATCGACCACAACGAAAACTAAATAAACTGCCTCCGGTAGAGTTCCGAAAGCAGTTTATAGCCTAGGGTCTTTTTTCAATGTCTATTAAATAGGGTCTTGACCAGA
>NZ_NPBY01000105.1 GCF_002272015.1 Paenibacillus campinasensis
GGACGGGTGGTCATGATTGGATTTCTAGAAAGTAATTCCCAGGTGTTGACAGGGGGCTTTATCCCATGTTAGGATCAACCTAATTGATACGAACGGAGGGGTTACGTGTGTTGAACTAATTCTTCGATATTCTTTGCACAATGAATTAAGCGGTGGTTTAAGGCTATTTAACGTGCAATCGTAATCGAAGAATGGTTTGCCTCATGGTAACCGGATTAGTTATATGCGACTGGGGATAGGGAATAATATCTCCGTTATGTCATATACAAGGATTTTAGGAGAACTCATTATATTGCGTTCATTCTCAAATTCTCTATTCGATTACAGCATGCACAGGCCAATAACCTGTGTTTTTTTATATTTCTATTAATCAGTGGAGGATTTAAATATGAACGAACGATTCATAAAAGTAGATGGAATTCATATATGTACAGACAGTTTTGGAGAGCCCGTTAATCCCGCCATTTTGTTGATTATGGGTGCCCAATCCTCAATGATTTGGTGGGAAGAAGAATTTTGCCAACGTTTGGCGGACACAGGGCGTTATGTCATTCGATATGATAACCGCGATGTTGGACGTTCAACAACTTATGAGCCTGGTCACCCGGGCTATACATTTGAAGACATGGCTGATGATGCCGTTCGTGTATTGGATGCTTATAAGATTGAGCAAGCGCATATCATAGGCATGTCCATGGGCGGTATGCTGGCTCAAATGATTGCACTGCGGCACCCGGGAAGAGTTCTAACCATTACCCTCTTGGCAACGTCCAATTTTGCTCCGCATCTTCCTCCGATGGAGGAAAGGATTATGGATTTTTTCTCGAATATGGGGGTTATTGATTGGTCTGACAAACAATCGGTAGTCGAATTCGCAATCAATCGGTCCAAAATCTTAACGGGATCAAAGCATATTTGTAATGAGCAGAAAACAGGCATGCTGGCTGGAAAAGAGTTTGAAAGAAGTAACAATATAGCCAGCATGAGTAATCACGCCTTGGTGACTGGTGGAGAATCTTATCTGGCTCGGACGAGTGAAATCAACGTGCCTGCGCTCATTATACACGGTACAGAAGATCCCATTATCCCTTATGAACATGCAGAACATGTGGCCCAAGAAATTCCGGGCGCGGTTTTACTGACATTGGAAGGCGCAGGGCATGAACTTCATGAGGATGACTGGGATATCATCATCGATGCGGTTTCAGAGCTTACTTCAATGCCAAATTGAAAGCCCACAACTCTTGGTTCAATCCGATCACTCATCTCGACATTTAGGGTCGGCATTATTCATTAACAGGGAAGCGGAGAGGGCCTATTCGGAGGTCCTCTCCATGTGCATTGAAGTGATCCGCGAAAGATGTATAGGATTTCCGTCAATGGTTGCCGGATCCTATGAAGCGATGATATATTTTGGATAGATTTACGTCTATATCAATGAGAAAAATAATAATCGTTGAGAGAGGTGTGTTTCAACATGGGAACCACGAAGGTAAGCGTTGAAGCCGTGATTAAAGCACCGATTGAGAAGGTATGGACGTATTGGACGGAGCCCGAACACATTACAAAGTGGAATCAAGCATCTGAGGATTGGCATGCACCACGGGCTGAGAATGATTTGCGGGTCGGCGGGAAGTTCGTAACCCGAATGGAAGCAAAAGATGGCAGCATGGGATTTGACTTTTCCGGAGTGTATGACAACGTGAAGCCGCATACGTTGATCTCCTATACGATGGAGGATGGGAGAAGTGTTGAGATTGCCTTTCGATCCGAAGGAGACGAAACGAAGGTCATTGAAACCTTTGACGCGGATAGCGCCCACCCTGTTGAATTTCAACAAGCTGGCTGGCAGGCGATCATGGACAATTTCAAAAGGTACACCGAATCACGCTAAGTAAGCCTCTGGGGGCGTATTTATTCGCAGTGGTTTTCATTTAGCTTCGGCTTATGTAAAAGCAGAAGGCACCCGATTTCATATCGGGTGCCTTTTTGAATGAAACTTCATATCTGCATTACTGTGCTTGCAGGCGCTGAATCCGGTCATCCAGGTCCGGATGCGAGGAGAACAGCATCATGCGCTTTTTCCCGCTGCTAATCTTCAGTGTGGCAAGGGATGAGGCCTCGCCTTCGTTGGCCTGATTCATATAGGCTTTAAGCGATTGGAGAGCATGGACCATTTTGTCCTTGCCGGCCAGATCCGCTCCTCCCCGGTCGGCATGATATTCGCGGTAGCGCGAGTAGGCCATGACGACCATGCTGCCGAGGATTGAGAATGCGATTTGGAACACGATCACAGCGATGAAATGAACGATCGGAGCCAGCTCTTCCTTGACAAGGCGGGATGCTGCCCATGCGGCGATGCGCGACAGGAACACCACGAACGTATTGACAACGCCTTGGAGCAGCGTCATGGTCACCATGTCGCCATTGGCGATATGAGCGACCTCATGGGCAACGACACCCTCTACAGCATCGCGGTCCATATTATCCAGCAGTCCGGTCGAGACAGCCACAAGCGAACGCTTCTTCGACGGTCCGGTTGCAAATGCGTTAACCTCTGGCGAATCATAGATGCCAACCTCCGGCATATGCATAAGACCAGCCGCCTTGGACAGGCGATCTACCATTTCGACGAGCTCGCGTTCTTCACTGGACAGATTGCCATGAGGGTCCAGCACTTGAACGTTCATCATTTTCTTGGCCATCCAGCGCGACATCGCTAACGAGATAAAGGCTCCCGTGAAACCGATGACGGCGCTGAAGGCGAGCAGCGAGCCCATGTTGAGGCCGCCTTGCTCATTAATATAGCCCCCGATGCCGAGCAGCGAGAGAATAATGCTGATCGTCACCAATACTAGAATATTCGTAAGAATGAAGAAAAAAATCCGTTTTGCCATGCGTCTCCTCCTAGCGCTTCTATTTGCACTTTGTTTCTACTATTTTAACATACTTTGCATGATGATCCCACGAGTTTTCGGGACCTTCGGCATCCGTCGGTGGCTTAAGACGTAAGAGGAGCCGTCCAATTAGGATTTGCGATCTGGTCAGCATGGCTCTCCAATGGGTTAGAGCACAACAATTATCATAAGGATACCATCAACGGGACTTATAATGGTATCTAGGAGGGAGGCAAATGAAAGAGTATATCCAACAGATGATCGATTGGATCGAAGAACATCTGAATGAGAAATTTTCGCTGGAGGACTTGGCTCGTTATATGGGGTATTCTCCGTATTATTGTTCTTTTAAATTTCATCAGGTAACAGGGATAAGCATGAGACGCTACATTCTTCTGAGAAGATTGTATTTATCTACAGAAGATTTAGCGAATCAGCGAAAAATTCTCGATGTGGCGCTGGATTATCATTATTCATCGCAGGAAGCCTACAGCAGGAGTTTTAAATCCGTATTTGGTGTCAGCCCAAGAGAATTTCAACGCCATCAAATGCCTGTTCAATCATTTGCCAAGCTCACAATATATCAGAGTGAGGACGGTCGTAGAATGAAAATAGCTAGAGAACATGAGGTTGAACAATTAAAGAAGAGGAAGATCGAATTATTCGACGACAATGTACTGAATATATTAAATGGTCAACTCATGTATGAGGCGTTTAAAAACAAAAAGCTCATGGGAGATTCTGATTATGCACCATTCAATGAAGCAATGTGTGTGAACGCCACGACATCATCTATTTTCGATCATGCTTTTATTAATACAAGAGCGGCAGGGCATCGTGAGTCCGTAGAAAATTACACCAACAAGGTTATAAGGCCCTTAGCTCCTTTGTTGGATAAACACTATGACTACATTGTTTTATGGTTTGGCGAAGACATGTTCTGCCAGATGAATCTTCTAACGCTCCTTGCTTATCTTGAACAGTCTCAGTATCAAGGTAAGGTGTTTTTTAATAGCTTTAGAGAGGATGAATTTAAAGTCAGTCAAACGGAGCTTACTTTAGGAATCTATCAGTCCGTCTATGAAGAAGTATTGGTCCGGCACAGGAGTCCAACCAATGAGCTGCTCCCCGTGATGTACCAGGCGATAGAGCTGTTCTTAGAGATGCAGAAAGAAGATCATCCGGTAATAAAATATATCTCAAACCATAAACACCTGCCTACAACGGAACTGCTGAAGCGATTATTTGAGGTTTTCCCAAACGTGGGATATGGAGATGCGCAGTATTTAGAGCTGATTCGCAAGGTAGAATGAACGGCCTTGTTGCTTCCGCGGTAAGCTTGTTATTCCTGCGGCTGTTATAATTATACAATATTCATATGCGTTTCAATTGCGAGAAACCAAAGGAGGGGCAAGGGTGGCAAAATGGGACAATATGCTGTCCATGCTATGGATGCTGCGGACCGGAAGGAAGCTCACAGCTGCGCAGATTGCAGACCATTTAGAGATCAGCGTCCGCACGGTGTACCGGTATATCGATGCATTATGCGCAAGTGGCGTGCCGGTGGTCGCGGAATCGGGACATGACGGCGGGATTCGCATTCTGGAGAGCTTCAAGGATACGCCGCCGTTGTTCTTCAGCGCCGAAGAGTTGAAGGCGCTGATGGATGCGTTTAAATTTGCCCAAGGTGCAGGCTATCCATATACGGAGGAGATTCTCAGCGTGCTTACGAAGGTGGAGAACGGGCTGCACGAAGAGCTGCACCATGATCTGTCCCGCCGAACGAGCGGCCTCGATGTGATTTCTCCGGCGAGGCCGCCCTCCCTCATTCCGCTGCTCAGGGAGCTCGAGCAGGCAGTGAAGGATGGGCGCACGGTCCGTATCGCTTATCGCAAAGCGAATGCGGAGCAGGAGGATGAACGTGAAGTCGATCCGTACGGGCTCGCATACGACCGGAACGAGTGGTACATCGTCGCGTTGTGCCACCGGTCGCAGGCGGTCCGAACGTTTCGCGTGGACCGAATTACGCAGCTGATACCGACCGGGGCGCTGTTTGAGAAGCCTGAGCGCTTCTCCGCGTCCGCCTATTTCCGCGACCAGTCCAACCGGGATCGTGAGGCGGACGGACCGTTGACGGTCATCCGCATTGAGGGAGGGCAAGATGCGCTGAACGCGATTTGCCACCACTGGCATCTGCGCCATTATCTGACGGAACGTACCGATCAGGAGGCGCGGTTTCTGATCGATGCTCCGACGATGAACAAGTACCTTCCGATGTATCTGATGACGTTTGGTCCGGCTATTCGTGTCCGGGAACCGCTGGAGTTGAAGCGCCGGATTCGGGAAATGGCAAGCAGCATCGCACAGCTCTATGAGGATGTTGATCTCGTTTGAACTTCACTGACAGCCGTTGTCAGCGAACCGGGTATACGATAGAGACAGGGCTTCGATAGCTTAACGACTAAGAGGATAAGGAAGGTGCATTTATTCATGCTTAGACACTCAGATCAGTTATACGATTATCATGTGTGGGCGAACGATCGGGTGTTCGCTCATCTGGAGCAGCTTCCGGAGGAAGTGTTTCATGCGGAAGTCACAAGCGTGTTTCCGTCCATATCACAAGCACTCGGACATATCTACTTGTTTGATCAGCTATATCTGGATGTGCTCGGGGAAGTTCCGAATGAGGAGATTTTTGTGAAGATGCCAGGTTGGAAGGAGGAAACGCAGGGCAAGTCGGTAGGGGAGATGCGCCAGCTATTTGCGAACGTCACGGAGCGGTACCGCGACTTACTGCGTCGCATACCCGACCCCGACAAGGCGATGACGATCGAGCATCCACGATACGGACGTCTCGATACGCGTTTCTCCGACATCCTGCAGCATGTGGTGAATCACGGGACGTATCACCGAGGCAATGTCACGGCTATTCTGAGGCAGCAAGGGCATCCCGGGGTCCCGACTGATTATTTATTTTATTTGATGGAGCGGCAGGGATAACCGCTGGAATCGGCCCATGATTTATGGGCGGCTTTGCATGTTGATCCCTTGTGATCAAGTCGTGAAACGGGCGGAGGAGGCGAAGATGTTTCCCTCCTGCCCGTTTTGGGTTCCCTCTTATTCTTGAATCCGAATCTATACCTGGTCCTAGTGGTCATCCCCTTCTCTCAAACCACTTCTCCCTGAACGAAAGGGATAGCGATGCAAGGAGGGGGAGAAGACGGGACTTCTGTTTCCCTCATATCCATCCGTTCACCGCCTGCTTGGACGATATGAAGCTGCCTAGCTGCTTCCGCTTAGTGCGGGTGTGGTAGTGAACCTTTGTTCAACCTCATGCTATTGGAGTGTGACCTCAGGGTTGAGTGTGATTTCAAAGGCGCGCCACCAGATGAAATCCGGATTGTCGTAAGCAAGGCAAGCGCTGCTGTATTCTGCCAACGTCCACGCACACCCGTTTATCTCCTTGACACTGCATGCCGGAGCGGAGGTGCCGATTAGGAAAGCGTTCCTTCCGGCCAGTGTTGTCGTATGAATCTGCATTTGATCCCGGAGGATCGTGAACACATGCTGGTAAGCTGACTCCGTGTTAAAGAGACGCATGTTCTGATCAGCGAACGAGGCTTGCAGATTATCATAACGAATATGGCTTGGCGTTCTGGAATAGCTCCGGACTTCGGCTATAGCTAGCCTTTTATAGTAGTAATCCTTCAAAAACCGTTTGAACAGCAGCGATCCATGCGCGTTAACGGCCGACTTCAGCTCGGAGGCAGCGGTCTCTGTGACCAAGAAAGCATACCGTGCTTGCCCCATGCCAAGCGAGAGGCCCATAATGTTCCCGGCCGTATTCCATGCGCTATAACCCAGCAACCGTCCCGTATAATTGCTATCCAGCAGCGGTTCCGTAACCGCCTGATTGGCTGCGCCTCTTCCGGTGAAATCCATAACTACCGTTGCTATGGAGCTTTCTCCATTGGCATCGATACGGTTTACGGCACTGGACACCTGGGTTTCGTCTGTAATCGCCACAATTTCAATGTCTGGTGTGCTGTCTACATATAGGCCGTCAATCACATCGATATGACGAAGAATGTTTTGATGTACAGTCATGTATTCATAGTTGTTGATGATTGTGGAACCATGAGGACCGTAATATTGGATGGAAATTTTCGTTTTACTGCCTCCGCGATGCAGTTGATTAGCCATCCGTGCTACCAGCGAGTGACCCAGCCCGTCTGCATCAGGCAAAATAACAGCACGATCCGGATTCTGCCCCTCGCAACCGCCTAGATAAGTGTCAATGTAGTTCTCGACAAATCTAATTTCATTGATTTGCACACCTTCCTTGTTGGCATCGTCGACACCAATGGCCAGGAAATCGATATAACCGTGACGTACAAGCTGGTCGAGTACATAGTAGTTCGTTTTAAACTTATGTTGTCTAGTGTTATAGTAATGGCTTTTATTAAAATGAATGGTTTCGCCCAGCTCCGTGCCATCACTGGATACATTATAACCGCTCACAATGTCGCCAAAGTCTGTATATTCTCTTCGAGCTATACCCATGAAGCTACGAGACTCGGTGTACGCATCGTAAGAGAGTCCTTCCACATAAGAGGTGGTAGCGAGTCGCATAATGGTATCAAGCACATAGACCGGCTTGTCCGGATAAAGCTGTTTAATCTCACGGATCACATCAAGCAAGTCCGTGGTCTCCGAATCATAATGGGGATACGTCCCTGTTCCGCTTGTACGCAAACGTCTACTGCCGATTAACCCTCCATAAACAAGCATATCGATCGAAATAATGAAGCCCTGGACGGAAGAGGCATGGCGCTTTATGAACTGACGAATTTGTTCCGGTTTACCATAACTAGGAGCCGAGGTACCTATAAGCTGGGTGCCCGAAGCGTCTGCGACCGAATCAATTCGGTTGCGGATATCGTCCGCATTTGGCGTAATGAGGTTTAAGCCTGATGCTTGTCCCAATGTGATGACATCATCGAGGTTTACCGGACGATCATCCAAGGGTACATACAATACATTTTTCATTGGTCAACTCTCCTTTGATGATTGTGAAGTGGTATTCATTATATATATAGATAAATCTTTTGTTTCATTAACAATCATAAATTGTGTATTTATGAACTTTAGCATCAATAAAAAGGAGACCGGGGAAGTGCGAAGAATCATTTTAATAAGGGAGAGGTGAATGAGGAATGGATAAAAAAGCAGCGGCTATTGCAGCGAATGAAATGCCTGAAGGAACGCAGGTGATTTACGGACAGTACGCCGAACGAGGGGCTTATTATTCCTGTTCTTACCGGCCGGATATCGTATATGCCCAGTATGGGGATGTACAGAGACGGCTTCAGATTATTATGCCGCATCGTGCGGGGGCTCGTTTTCCTTTAGTTGTCTTCGTTCAAGGCTCGGCTTGGAGGAAACAAGACATTCATGTCAACATTCCAAACCTGTGCCATATTGCAGCGAAAGGGTATGTGGTAGCCAGTGTGGAGATTAGAGAGTCGGACATAGCGCCGTTCCCGGCCGCTCTTGAAGATGTGAAATGCGCGATCCGGTTTATGCGCACGAACGCAGCAGAGTACGGGGTCGATCCCAAGCGGGTTGCGGTATGGGGAGATTCATCGGGCGGGCACCTTGCCTTAATGACGGGACTAACCATAGGCGAATATGATAACGGCCTGTATAGTGAGCAGACAGATGAGGTGTGTGCAGTCATCGACTATTATGGCGTTACGGATCTGCTTACTCTAGGGAAGTATAATGACATTCTTGACCATGATGCAGCCGATTCACCAGAAGGGTTATTCATTGGAGGAAGAGTGCCGGACCATGTGGAACTGGCGAAGAAGGCTAGCCCCGTCCATCAGGATCTGGATAAGAAACTCCCACCATTTCTCATCATGCATGGAGACAGCGATAACATTGTCCATGTGAATCAGAGCATAGCGATGTACAAAGCGCTCAAGGAGCATGGACAGAGCGTGGTGTTCTATAAGGTGCTAGGTGCGGATCATGGGACAGGTTTTTGGAATCCGCAGGTGCTGGAGATAACGGAGAGATTCTTGTCTGCTCATTTATATCGTCCCATCCTTGATCCACCGCAATTTCAGCATGATCAGCATGAGGAATGAAATAAGTTGTACAGTGAGCCTTCCATCATACGTGTGGGGGCTTTCTTTTTCAGCGGGAACTTGCTATGATGAAATCACTTATTAAACGCGTTTAATAAGTTCCCGGAAGGATGGGATATTGTGCAATACAAGAAGCATTGGTCGATTCGGAAGATAAGAATTGGTAATGAAATCTGAATGGAGTCTAAGAATGGGAGCACACACAGGATGAGTACGCTTTTGTTATTGATTATTTATTTGGCCTTTATCAGCCTTGGGCTGCCCGATTCTCTGATAGGCGCATCGTGGCCTGTGATGCGGCAGGAGCTGGGCGCACCGATCGGAATGGCAGGACTGCTGTCGATGATGGTGACGGCGGGCACGATTGTATCCAGCTTGGTGAGTGGATTCGTTGTAAGCCGGTTTGGCACAGGCCGCGTGACGCTGGCGAGCTGCATTATGACGGCTGCGGCGCTGATAGGATTTTCTTATGCGCCATCGATCGCTTGGCTGATCGTGTGGGCCATTCCGCTCGGGCTCGGTGGAGGCGCGGTCGATGCCGCGCTGAATCATTATGTAGCGGCGCGCTATAAAGCCCACCATATGAGCTGGCTGCATTGTTTCTGGGGCATCGGAGCGACGGCCAGTCCGATGATTATGGCTGCATATTTGTCCGGAAATGCATCTTGGAGAGAGGGATATTTTGCCGTAGGGAGTATACAACTCGCGCTGGTGATCATTCTGTTCGTTTCGCTCCCTTTATGGGGCTATATCGCCAAGCATCACTCCGGAGGTACGGAACGGCAGCCATCGGGCGGGCAGGAGCCCCGCGATCTTACAAAGGGGAGCAAGCTTAAGAATGCAAGGGGCGTCAAATATGCCTTGGCCGCCTTTCTATTCTACTGCGGAGTGGAGACAACGGTGGGTCTGTGGGGGAGCAGCTATCTGGTCAGGGTACACGGGCTTCCGGCTGAGGAAGCCGCATTGTGGGTTTCGATATACTATGCGGGCATCACGATCGGAAGGTTCATCACCGGATTCATCACGTTCAAGGTCAGCAATCTGCTGCTCATTCGAACAGGTCAGATTATGACCTTTGTCGGCGGACTGCTTCTGTTGCTGCCGCTTCCGCCAGGCTTCGCGCTAAGCGGATTGCTGATGATCGGACTAGGACTCGCACCGATCTATCCGAGCATGCTGCATGAGACCCCTGCCCGATTCGGTGAGCGGCATGCAGGGAAGATCATGGGGTATCAGATGGCTGTTGCCTATACGGGGACGACGCTGTTGCCTCCGTTTCTGGGGGTGTTGGCCGGTTATACAACAATCGGCATATTCCCGCTCTACATCCTGTTTCTCGTTGCGGGAATGCTGTTATTCTCTGAAATTCTGAATTTCCTGATCAAGGGACGGAGTGAGGCAAGCCGATCCTGAGTCGATCGTGGTTCGAAAGGGAATAGAGACAACGGAGCACAATAATACCCCGGCGACCTTCGCCGGGGTATGTTATGTAATATGGAATTGCGCATACAAAAACACTGTGGTATGATAAAAAAACCGCCACTGCATCTTTTTGAAAAAGTTCATAAATAACCCATCTTATCTTTAATTTAATCTTAGCATCTAGCGCGGTGGTTTGTCAAATGTTTTTTTCGGAATAATCTGAAGGGGAGTGTGCGCTCGCATATGGTCAATGAGCAGGATTGGATTCAGGAACAGGAACGGCTGCATGTCGTAACGCAAAAGCTGCAAGCAAGAATTGCTGAGCTGGAGCCGGAGGTAGCTGGACTACAGAGTCACACGGCGGAAATTCGCCGACGCTTCTGGGAGGAAGTGACGGTGAATACAAGCACGGATGAGGATCTTGAAGAGACATTCTACAGCATTAAACAGCAGGAGGCATTGTTATCAGAGCGGGAGCGAAGCTACCGGCTGCGCGTGCAGCAATGGCACAACTTGAACCGGCTGCTCAAGTCGCCCTACTTCGGACGCATCGACTTCCAGGAGGATGGGCTCGGCTATCGTGAACAAATCTATATCGGTGTGTCCTCGTTCGTGGAGTCGGACGGGTTGAATTTTCTGATCTATGACTGGCGTACCCCCATTGCGAGCATGTATTACGATGCTTCCCCTGGACCTGCTGCATACGACACACCTGGCGGACGGATCACGGGAACGATGGAATTGAAGCGTCAATACCAGATTAAGGATGGTCAGCTTCTTAACGTGTTCGATACAAGCTTAACGATTGGCGACCAATTGCTGCAGCAGGTGCTGGGCAAGGGTGCGGACACACAAATGAAGAGCATCGTGGCTACCATCCAGAAGGAGCAGAATGCGATCATCCGTGACGACACCAGCCGAATGCTGATTGTGCAAGGGGCGGCAGGCAGCGGGAAAACCTCGGCGGCCCTGCAACGGGTCGCTTACTTGCTCTATAAACACCGGGAACGGTTAAAGGCAGACCAAATCGTTCTGTTCTCGCCCAATCCGATGTTTAACAGCTATGTATCAACCGTCCTTCCGGAGCTTGGCGAGGAAAATATGCAGCAGGCGACGTTTCAGGAATATCTGGAATACGGACTGGGTACAGGGCTGAAGTTGGAGGACCCGTTCGACCAGATCGAATACGTGTTGACAGAGCAGCACACACGCCAATACGAGGCCCGTCTGAAGGGGATTGCATATAAAGCTTCCGCGGAATTCCTCCAAGCGCTGAAGAATTATTCAGTGTGGCTAGGACGTGAAGGCATGTGCTTCAACAGCATCCGGTTTCGGGATCGCGAACTGATCGCTGCGAAACGGATGGAAGAACAGTTCTACAGCTATGATCCCTCCATCCGCCTGGCCAATCGCGTAGCGATGCTGCAGGAGTGGCTGCTGAAGGAGCTAACCTTGCTGGAGCGTAAGGAGCGGGAGGAGGATTGGGTCCAGGAGGAGCTGAATTACCTCGACAATGAGCAGTACGATGCCGTCCACAAAGAGCTGCACCAAGAGCGCGGGGTCTTCGATTTCGCCGAGCAATATGAGCAAATTCAGGAGAAGCTGCAGAACAAACGCCGCCGTGATGAAGGCGACTTCGATTATGCCGAACGGGAGGAAGAGCTGCTCGTCCGCGAGATTGTGAAGGCGCAGTTTCTACCGCTGAGACGAAGTGTAAAACGGATGGCGTTCATTGACATGCTCGGGTTGTATGCCCAGCTGTTTGGAAGCCAGGACGCATATACGAGAATGACGGGCGGGGCAGAAGTTCCGGAGTTATGGGCGGACATAGGCGAGCAGACCAGGGAGAAGCTAGGCCGATATGAACTGTTTTACGAGGATGCCACGCCGTTTCTGTATCTAAAAGAGCTGGTTGAGGGCATGCGCATGAACACGGAGGTCCGGCATGTCTTCGTTGATGAAGGGCAGGATTACTCCATGTTTCAATACGAATTTCTCAAGAAGCTGTTTCCCCATGCCCGCATGACGGTGCTTGGCGATTTCGGTCAGGCCATCTTCACACAGGCAACGGAGCTCTATGGCACGAACTCACCCTTGCTCCGGTTATATGGCGAGTCAGACACCCGGCTGATTCGGCTTGTGCGCAGTTATCGCTCCACCCGTGAGATTGTGG
The DNA here is from genome assembly GCF_002272015.1 of Paenibacillus campinasensis. Classification (GTDB taxonomy): domain Bacteria; phylum Bacillota; class Bacilli; order Paenibacillales; family Paenibacillaceae; genus Paenibacillus_AQ; species Paenibacillus_AQ campinasensis. The sequence goes on from NZ_NPBY01000105.1 coordinate 12,648, forward strand.
AATTCACCCGAGCGCTGCTGCCGGGCGGTCAGGATATCGTGCCTTTTGACAGAAGGGGGGCGAAGCCGCTTCTTATCAAGGCAAGCAGCAGCGGGGACCTGGTCATGCGAATGGCAGAGGATCTTGCGGCGCTTGAGGCCGAGGGCTACCAATCCATTGCTGTCATTACGAAGACCGCCGCCGAGAGCAGCGAAGCCTGGCATCGTCTAGAAGAGAGCGGTGCGTCCGTGCGGCTGGTCACGAAACAGACGCCCACCTTCGAGCATGGGGCGGTCGTCTTGCCCGCCTATCTGGCCAAAGGTGTTGAGTTCGACGCCGTTCTGATCTATGACGCCTCGGCACGGGTCTATCACCGGGAACGGGAGCGCAAGCTCTTTTATACGGCCTGCACTCGTGCTATGCACCGGTTACAGTTATATACGTCAGGGGAGTGGTCGCCATTCATTCAGGCGCTGGATGCATCGCTGTATGAGGTCCGGGCTGAAGGCGAGGGAGATTCCTCCGAAGTACCGGCAGAAGGCCGTTGAGGCCCATGACGGCTGTGCGCTGATCGTCCGTTCGCTCACACGAACCATTCACCCATCTATACCATTCGAATTCACATAACCCATTAATCAATAGCCGATTCATGATCATGAATGAGCCATCCGCTCGGGATGGCTCTCTTTCTGTTTCTACAACCATGGATCAGTATGGGGCTGTCCTCATCCAGACCTCAGTTAAATCTCCGAATCGATCGGCAGTTTCTTGATCGGGGCATAGATGTGGTAGGCGGCATCCAGATGCTGAACATCATCAAACACTTGAATAAGCTCGATATGCGAATCCTCGGTCTCCTGTCTGGTGATTTTCAGAAATCTTGCATAATCAGTTTTCAGCACGTCCCCAATGTCCAGGATATCTCCCGTATATTTGAATTTGGCACAGAAGAGCTGGGGGACATCCACGGTGAAATAATACGGCAGATCGATCTGCACTTCACGCGGAATGCCGAACAGCACCTTGAACCGGGTGGAGTGGGGCTCGCAGTTGGAATAGATCACATAGCATGGGTCGTCCGCGGTATCATCCATGTGATTGAACAGCATTTGGGCATGGGTTCGAATCCGCGCTTTGTAATCCCCGGCCAGGTCCACTTCAAAGGCGATGCCGCTCACCCGGAGCGTGCCCAGTTCCGTCAGAGTGAAATCGGTGACAATATCCCCGTTCACGTTCTTGACCGGTCTTTGTACAACAGCAGGAATCGGTTCAGGCGTAATAACGGCCTGCACTGCTCGTAACGATTTGGGCGGCACCCCGTACTGACGCTTGAAGGCGCGTGTGAAAGAAGCTTGTGTACCGAAGCCCAGCTCATATGCGATGTTTGTCAGGGACATTGTTTTGTTGTGGATGAGCGGCAAGGACGCATTCAGCCTTCGCTTCAAGATGTACTGGCTTAACGAGCACCCCATCATCGCCGAGAACAAGCGGTGGAAATAAAATTTTGACATATGAAAAGCATCTGCAACGGAATCCAGTGACAAGGGCTGCTGCAAGTTGTCCTCGATAAGCACCAGAGCCTGCTCGACCACTTTGTGATGGTCCATTGTCACCCCCCCCCTTCCGGGTTCTAGTGAATGTTGTGGTCAGTATACCACACCGCAATTAGCGGAGGATCAATGATTTGTAAAATCAGAAGAACACGCTGCGGAGCCTGCATTCACCAGCCCCTTCTTCTGCGTCCCTTCCGGGGAGCAGCGTAGTACCGGCGCATTACAGCAAGATTTGAAAAGTAATGACGGGCTGGCCCTGGTACATTGGTGTCATACGGGAGGGCCAGAGGATATTTGCCTGGGCAAAATGGTCGCACACACCTTGGCATCTGGTCAGCATGCACCCCCGGTCATATAGATACTTGAATGGAGGTCGTCTCAATGGATATCAAGGATAACAAGCAAACAGGCAAGCCGCATATAACCGCATCCGGCCTGATGCGCGGTACCGGTGTATTTGCCATCTTGGCTGGACTGTTATACATCGCCATTCAGTTTATTCATCCTGCTGAGGAACTGTCCGCTGTCCGTACTGCCCCGTGGGTCATGGTTGCTGCTTTGAGCATGCTTATGTCCCTGTTCTTCCTGATCGGGTTGACCGGGATTTATGTGAAACAAGCGCAGGAGGCGGGCTGGCTCGGGGTGGCAGGATATCTGATCTTCAGCCTGTTCTGGCTGGCCTCGACCGCCTTCAGCTTCGTGGAAGTGTTTGTGCTGCCATTGCTGGCCACCGACGCACCACTATTCGTGGAAGGGTTCCTTGGGATTTTTGGCGGCGGCAGCAGCGAAGCTGACCTGGGCGCCCTTACGGCATTGGCGCCAATAGCAGGGGGGCTGTACTTGCTGGGAGGTCTGTTGCTGGGGATCGCTACCTTTCGCTCCGGTGTTCTGCCCCGTGCGGCGGGGGCCCTGCTTGCGTTCGGGGCGGTGGTGACGCTCGCTGCTGCTGTCATTCCTCATCCGCTAGATCGGATTCTGGCCATTCCGATGGGGCTGGCCCTGATATGGCTGGGCTATGTGCTCAGCTCGGGTCGCGAGCGAAGTGCCGGTGTGTGAATGAAACCACAGGTTCATGATGGCCGGGGGCTCAAGCTTCCCGGTTATTTCCCATGTTCCCATAGGACAACAAGCTTCGGCGACCATATCATATATATGTCGTAACATCCAGTATCCGAAGGAAATCAAGCCCCTTCGTCGAACTGATATATAAGTAGCGAACGGAATAGTATAAATGGAACGCGCTTATATGCAGAGCGGGAAGAGAGGGGCGTGCGGGCAGCAATGAAGGACATTTTGAATAAATATATGAACAGACTGACCTCACTGAGTGAAGAGGAGCAGCAAGCCATTATCGAGGAGCTGAATATCGAGCACTTTAACAAAGGGGAGGTCCTGATTCGGCAAGGGGACATCCCCACGAAATGTTATTTCATCCTGCAGGGTTGCGTAAGGCAGTACTCGGTGGATGAAGAGGGACGGGAGATTACTTCGAATTTTTATACCGAAGAACAGGCGATAGCGGTTTTCAATCATCACCGGGAAGACAAGTCGTCAGACCATACATTCACCTGTGTGGAGGATGGCGTGATGGTTGTAGGCCAGCTCGACATTGAACAGGACATGTACAACAAATACACGCAATTAGAGACGATGACTCGCAGAATGATTGAAGAGAACTTAAGTCAGGTTCAGGCCGAGTTTGCCGTCTTTATCGCCTCATCGCCTGAAGAACGCTACAAAACGCTGTTGAAGAAGCGCCCTTCCCTCATCGACCGTGTGCCCCAGCACCAGCTGGCAAGTTATCTGGGGATGACCCCGGAGTCCCTGAGCAGAATCAAGAAGAGGGTGTTTCGGGACTCGATGTAGCCGGGAAGCTGGGCAACGGACGCTTTCCTGTTCCCCCTCTGAACAGCAGCCATAGGGCGAAGCCCGCTTCTCCGGCTGTCATCGGCAGCATAAATACCATTTCAAGCACTGAGCCGATCCCCTCATGCTCCGCAAAAAAGATCTGAGCCCCGTGAACCAGGCCATAACCGGCTGAAGCAATCAGCAGCAGAATGCCAATCCATCTGGGCACATGGCCGGATTTCAGAGCCAGCAGCCCTAGAATCAGCAGGTGTCCGCCAAAGATAATTAAACCCACCGACCATATCTGTTCAAACGCTTCGAAATACAGCAATACCTGTGCTCCAACCTGCTCTTGCGTAAAACCCGATGACACGGCATCACCGCCGACCAGCAGCTGAACGAACAGCAGCTGCATAATCGCTATGCCCAGAATCGCCGAATACGTGATCCGAAGCCACCCGCCTAGCAGGGATAGATGGGGATGAGTAGGTTTGAAGAAGACATAACAGGCCCAGGCCACAACAATATCGCACAGTAAAATGACGAGCCAGCCCAAGATCTCTCCCCGAAAAAGAGCGCCGCTGGTGGTTACATGATTCAATGTGGCAGCTGCATCTCCAGGAACGAGCAAATTTCCATGGACATATCCATATGAAAACGCCGCGGCGATCATCATGATCACAAGTGCCGTACCGGCAATGAGCGCTGGTTTTCGCCGTCCCGCAATATCGTTTCTTAAAGGATTCATTCAGGCATTCCTCCCGATTGGTGATGACCCCATTGTAGCCGGTCAGGGCGGGATGTTCATTGACTTAAGTCAAGAGTTCGATTGAATGGACGGAGACCTTTCGAATACAAAAAAAGGCCTCAACGCCCACCATAAAGTGGGGATGAGGCCTTTTTGATTAAAAAATTACTGATTTCTTCTTTTCTCCAGTTCTTGCATGAATGCTTCTTCATTCTCAAACAATTCGACACCCATAAGGTAGGAGAGAATGCGCGGCAGGTTCGTGTTATCGATCAAACCAACGAATTCGTTGGCGCCTTTGCCGTACGCATACAATGGAAGCTCTTCTCCTGTATGATGACGGGATCCCCAGCTGATCAATGCGTGACCGGATACCACCGTTCCGACTTCATTAATGAGCGTAGTGGCATTATTCCAGTTGACGCTTGTCAATTGAGCAACATCCTCTTCGGTCAGCTTGAAACCAACAATAGGTTCAACAACTTGCTTCACATCAACCCAATAGGCTGTTGTAACGTTGCCATCTTCATCTTGTCCATAGGCTACTTGCAGTCCAATTAATTCGGCGATGGATTTCAGGTTGAAGTACGCTGTGCCATTCTCCACAAAGAAGTCGGATTCTTGCTCCTGCGAAGCAACTTTCACCGATTTCTCTGGCAGATTCACCGTAAATGCCGAATTCGCAATTTCAACATCGACAGTGAGATCAGTACCGTTGTAATCCAGTTTTCCGTCCAGCTGGTCAACGACTTCTCTCAGCGGCATGTAGATGTCATGATTAACTACCCGAACCGAGCTGCCAACATCGGTGGTGATTGCCTTGGAGAGCAGTTCCGCGCCGACGGTATTCACGCTTCCGGTTGCATTCTTCAATACAGCGATATTTTCTTGGTACCCGCCTGGCGTGTTACCGATGTTCATACCGCCTGTTTCGTGGTCGCCAACGACAACAACCAGCGTGTCCGAGTTTTCTCTGGCAAACTCAAGCGCGACGTCAACCGCTTCTTCAAATGCCAGCATGTCAGTAATCAGGGCGATAGGATCGTTGGCATGGCCGGCCCAATCAATCTGACTGCCCTCAACCATGAGAAAGAATCCTTTATCGTTCTTGCTAAGCGTATCCACTGCCAGCTTCGTCATTTCAGCCAAGCTTGGGACATTTTGTTTGTCGCGGTCAATTTCATACTTCAGATCACTCATGGCAAACAAGCCAAGAATTTGGTCTCCGTCTACTTGTCCAATTTCGCTGCGATTTGTAATATACTCATAACCCGCAGCCTTTGCTTCCTCTACCAAATTACGCTCCGGCTGTTTACCACCCTCAGACTCAGGCAAGAACATATCACGGCCACCGCCGAGAATAACATCGACATTATTGATATATTCAGTAGCAAGTGCCACTTCATTGCCGCGGCTTGGATCATGTGCCGTGAATACCGCAGGCGTTGCATGCGTAATCCGAGAAGTAGCAACCAGTCCCGTTGACTTGCCGCTCTCCCGAGCTGCGTCGAGAATCGAATCCGGTTTCACACCGTCCGGCGTAACCGAGATCACACCATTATTCGTTTTGTATCCGGTTGCCATCGCTGTACCTGCGGCGGCAGAATCCGTAACATTGGTATCTGCGGAGGCAGTCTTCATTAATCCTTTCACATAGCGTTCAAAGGACAGTTCCTCTCCCTTGTAAATCCGTGTTGCTGTCAAATAGCTGATACCCATGCCATCCGGAATTAACAGAATCACATTTTTTGCGCTGCCCTTTTCTTCCGCTCCGACAACGCTTACTAAACTGGTCCAAATGAGTACCGCTGCAATGAAAACCTTTGCGGATCTGCTGTAGAATTTCGAGAACATAATCTAACCTCCTACTAATCCATTGGAATAGCTTTACTATAATAGCAAAATATTAACGTATTATTCGAGGGAGGTTAAGATATTGTTAATTAAGGGTGTTTGTCTAGTCATTAAAATGATAACTTTAGTGTTTACAATCTGACTGTAGTCAGGTAGTATGTTTCCATACTGTAATTTTGGAGGTTCATATGGAAACGAAAGTGATAGAAGTCAGAAGGGCTGCTTTATGGGGGAGATCCTTTATTTTTATTATGGCTGCCAATGCCCTTCTGTTTATGGTGTTTGAAATGATGCTTCCGACATTACCACTGTTTGTCTCGCATCTTGGCGGAGGGGCTTCGGAAATAGGGATGGTAACGGGGGTGTTCATGTTCTCGGCGATCTTAATTCGTCCATTTACTGCGAAATTGGCAGCGCGTATAGATAAAAAGTATCTGCTGTTGATCGGCATCGCAATATGTGCGGCAATGACAGGTCTATACTACCTTGCGTCAGGTACGGCGATGATTTTGGTCCTCCGGGTCATCCATGGGTTTGGGTTTGGAATAGCGACCACGTACTTCGCTACCTTAGCGACAGAGAACATTCCAGTGGAACGCCGCGGGGAAGGAATGGGCTATTTTGGGGTAGGGGAGACCGTGGCGGTCTCGGTCGGACCTTTAATCGGGATGAGTGTGTTGACTCAATATGATTTTCACGGCCTCTTTTTCGGAGGGATGTTTATTTTGCTCCTGGCACTGCTGATGGCTGTGTTCGTCTCCCGGAAGCCGCATACTGGCACTGTGGAAGACCAACCGGAAGTTCCCTTTAAGCTGATTGAAAAAAGAGTACTCTTTCCTTCACTGCTCATCATGCTGATAGGGGTTGCGGCAGGCTCGATCATGTCGTTCATCGCGCTATACGCTGCCGAAAAAGGATTTGATAAGATAGCCTGGTTCTTCTTTATCGTTGCTTTGGCCAGCTTCGCGGTTCGCCTTGTATCCGGAAAAATGTTCGACCGTTTCGGCCCAGGCTCCGTGCTTGTACCCTCAGCTGTATTTATGGGTGTAGGCATCTGGTTGCTTACACAATCCGGAAGCGAAGCGTGGTTTCTCGTGTCGGCGGCCGTCTACGGACTAGGTTTCGGCGCTGTTTTTCCAGCGATTCAGACCTGGTGCATCAATCTGGTTGATGAACATGAGCATGAGAATGCGATGGCTTCCTTCTTCAACTTTTTTGACCTTGGCATAGGTGGAGGGGCGATGATTCTGGGCCTGGTTGCTTCAGCATTCTCCTATGAAGTAGTGTATGATGTAGCTATAGCCATCATGATCTTATACTTGCTTTTGTATATTGGTTATGCCAGAAGGAAGAGAAACGGATAAGTGAATGCATTGTGTCGGAGGTAAATCTAGTTGAGTAAAGACAAAATTAAGGAAATTGCGATTCAACACTTTAATCGTTACGGGTACGAGGGGACCCGGATGGCAAAGATCGCCGAAGAGGCAGGGATCCGCAAGCAGTCCCTTTCGTACCATTATTCGAGCAAGAAGGAGCTGCTGCTGGAGCTGTACGCGGAAGCAGTGCAAAGTGAAATCGAATTTGTGCATCATTATTTTCACCGTGCCGGCGGATGGTCTTGGGAAGACAGATTGTATAACTTCTTGGTGGAGCATAAGAACCGCTTCTTGATGCATCCTAACGTAAACTTAATGTTTGTGTTTTCATTTATCCCGCCACTTGAAGTGAATGACTATGTCTTATCTCAATACAGACGCTATCTTGCCGTGCTAAAAGGGGAGCTGACCGCGTTATTTGAGGAGGCTGGACACCCATCACCGGAGGAATGCTCGGTAGCCTATGTTACCCTATTGGACGGACTTGATGTGCAGCTGGTCTATGAGACACATCAATCGTACGAGCGCACGATGGCGATTGCTTGGAGCGTATTTCTTGCCGGAATACGGCATGTCTAAGCTAGATTCGGCGGCTAAAGGTACCTTCCATACACTATAAAACAAGCTCTTCAATAAAGTGAAGAGCTTGTTTGCTTAACTCACGCAGTGGCGGGATCCTGCCAGACATTAAATTTATTACCGTCAGGATTCTTAAATTTAAACTGCAGGCCGCAGCTGCCTTGATCGATCAGGGTTGGCGGTACCATTCGTTGGCCTCTTGCAACACCTCATCCCCGCCAGCTTCCATAAATTCCTTCACGAAGTGGTCGAACTGATCTAAGGGCCGGTCGCCCGTAATAAAGGAGATGTATGCCTTGTTTCTCAGCTCGAGAAGCTTGGGGCCATTCATGACCAGAGAGGGCGTCGCCACCTCCAATGCATTATAGATTCCGTCCTGATCCAGATTTAAGGTCGAGGCCCACTGCTCTCTTCTTGCAGTCGGGGGAGAGGGAACCATCATGCCGATATTGGCGCCGATGACATTCTGATAGCTGAACATGCTGTCGTAAGGGGGCAGCAGGATGACTTCATCTTGCTCTCCCGCGGCTCCGGCCCATATCCAATGCTTGCCCTTAACCCCGTACTTCATCGCTGTACGCACTTCCACGTCGGGATTCGCACTCACATAATCAAGAATTTGAAGAATCTTCTCGACTTTTCCAGGCTCTGTGGCCGCGCGGGCGCCAATCGCGGTGAAGCTCATTAACCTGTCATAAGCTTTAGTGCCCCGCTGCCCGTATGGTCCGGCAATCGGGGGGCCGAATACAATCCGGGCTTGCGGATGTTTGGCCACCAGCTCTTTGGCGTTATAGGTGGCCTCTACGGGCGTCTCTTTCCCTTTCCGATCGCTGTCATAAGTCCATGCCACATAATCGCCGGTTTGAATCCAGTGATAGTAGTTGCCCATGGATGTCATGCCGATCCTTCCATTAATGAAAGCATGGGACAGATGCTTGTATCCCCCTTTATTCTCGCCGGTTACAAACTCCGGATCGATGACCCCATCCTGGTACCATTGATGCAGGTATTCCAGAGCCTCCTTCATCTCCGGCTCCAGCGCCCCAATGACCAGATGCGGATCCTTTATTCCAAAATAGAGCTGATCGGCAAAGACAATCTGGCCAAAAGCGCCAAACACCATGTTCATGCCCTCCAAAGACAACCCGTACGTATCGTTCAATCCGTTCCCATCGGGATCTTCGTGGGTAAACGCATAGATCACTTGTTCATATTCGGCCAGCGTCTCCGGAACGGGAAGGCCCAGCTTGTCCAGCCAATCCTGTCGATAGATGACCGGAATGCGGTAAATGTTCGTGGGATTGATGACCGGAATGCCGTAATACTTCCCGTCCATTTTCCCATAATCCATATACTCCGGCGCATGATCACGTAGAGCCTTCATGATATTGGGCGCATATTGATCCAGCATCGCTTCAGGAATTTCGGCAAGCAGGCCCAATTGCTGATATTTAAGCAGATCCTGCGGCTGTCTGATTCTGAACAGGTCGGGGATCTCCCCTTGCGCCAATTTCGTATCCAGAAGCGCCTCATAGTTGTTGTTCGCCAGATTCCAGATGTCCAGATCGACCTCAAACTTGTCCTCTACATAGCGCACCATCTCGGCATTCTCAGGGACCGGCAGGTTCTGATGCATGGTCCAGGATATGGTGTGCCGGGGGGCAGCCGATCGGATCGGGTCCGGCGCATCCGTTGCAGAAGAAGGGGAGGCCGGTTTCGTATCACAGCCGATAATTGAGCCGAGTATGAGTATTGCGCCAAGGATGGCTATGCGCGAACCAAACGTTTTTTCCATAGGAGGACCTTCCTTTACCAGTAATCTTCCAGTCAGAACGGCCGGTTACACCTGCTTGGCCATATTGCGCAAATAATTCCCAGGCGTACAGCCATACATCTCCTTGAACTTCTTAATAAAATACGCAGCAGTTCCATATCCGACGCTAGCAGCAACTTGTTCGATTGACATGTGATTGCTCTCGATCAGCGTCTTAGCCCGCTCCATTCGCTGGCTGGTGATGTAGTCGGTATAAGTCATGCCAAGCTCTTCCTTAAACAGCCTGCTCAAATATTTCGCGCTGATAAATACCTTGGACGACACCGTCTCGAGAGACAAATCCTCTGACAGATGGTTTTCGATATACTCCTTGGCCAGCTCCAGAGTGGAAAGAGCCCGTTCGCTATTCCGTTTCTCGGTAAGCGCGATACATGTATTCACGGTATCCAGCAGCCATTGCCGAAACTCATCAATGTTTTGAACCTCGATGTACTGCTTGTACAGATCCATAGGTCCCTGAGCCGGGTGCTTGAAACGGACACTCTTTAAGTAGTCAGAGAATACGAAAACCGTATTGGCCAGTATAAAATGGCAATAATCCGCCGGATACGCTCCATCTCGCATGGTCCCGATCAGGTCGTCAACCGCAGCGGCAATCGCTTGAGACTGGCGAGCGTACAGTTTTTCCTTGAACCGCAGAAGCGTGGATTGCGGGATTTCGTCAACACAGTCCTCTCGCTCCAGCAGTCGTCGATCCTTGAGAACCGCTTGCTCCGGCAGAAAGTAGGCGTATTTCATTAACGTTTCAGCCTCGATATAGCTGTGGTGGAGATCGCCCATGCTGTTCACCCAGGAGCCCCATGAGAGCTGGAGATCAAGACGAAATTGCTGCCTGCCCTCCGAGAGCACCAGCTGAGACAGCTCATCCTGAAGTCCGTCTGATATGTGATTGGAACACAGCATAACAACGATCTTCTTGTCCGGGAGCTCCTCAGCAACAATATGGGCTCCCGGCAGTCTGATCGACTCCAGCTGCTGAATCATCCGCGACATGATCATCTGCATATTTCCTGAGCTGAGCGGGGCAAACGTCTGGCCGGAGTTCAGCAGCAAGCAGCCGTAATGGCTGTATGTCCGGGACAAGCCTAACAGGGACAGCTTATCAGCTAATTCCGCGTCCGGCATATGGTTCCGGAGGATATTCAGAACCACGTTGCGCTTGATAATTGGGCTGCTTTCTTCCAGCGCATCTTCAAGGGTGCTGACTTTATCATGTAATCGGGTAAAGGCGGTATCAATGAGTTTGTAATCATTCATCGGCTGCCCAGGCTGCTGCCCGGACAAGCTTTTAATCATTTCGACGAGCCGCTTGATGGGACTGTAGCTGGCTTTGGCCATAAGGCCTGACAGCAGGAGGCCGATCACGATGGCAAGCAGGGAAATACCCAGGATCAGCTTGTTCACGACCAGGGACTGCTCATAGAACAAGCTTGCAGGCACCGCGCTATACATCATCCATCCGGCAGCAGGCAAGGCTTGGTATGACACGATATAGGACGTATGATCAATCGTACCGCTAAAGCTCCCCGACCCTGCATGATCATGAGCCATGTCCGGGCGGGCATCACTGTATAGATTCATGAATCCCAGGTCCGCCCCTATCACTTTATGGCCTGAACGGTCCCCAATGAAGGTGTATTCGTAGTGTGATGGCATCATATTTTGAATAATGTCATGAATGGCGCTTTCCTTCACATCGATAGCCACGATCAGATCGCTGTTCTCACCGGGTGATGGAAAAGGGGAGCGATGTGCATAGGTTATGATGCTATGGCCATGCTCACCCGGTAAACCAGAGAACATATCGTCAGGGATCCACCGGCTGGGGGTCCATAAGCTGCTGCTGTGGCCCGGCTGAAGCATTCCGTTCATCCAATCGGCAAAAAAATCGGCAATTTCCCGATCATTCGCATTGTAGATAAGACCGTACAGCGAAGAGAGCATCACATTCCGCTGAGGATTATACACATGAATGGCATGCACTATGTCAGCGTTGCTGGCTGCTTCTGCTTTCAGCCGCTGCTGAAGATCCAGCAGGCTGCTACTGTACATGGGAACGGAGGCATCGGCCCATGCACGAAGATCTGCGCCTCTGTCCAGCGAGAGATCTACATATATTTTCTGGACTCTTTCGAGTACCGAGTTTTCAATCGTGCGCGCTGTATTTTCAACAATCATCTGATTCTTGGTTTGCAGCTCCTCTTTATAGCTGCGCGAGAAGTAAATATAGAAGATGGAGCACAGCAGCAGGACGATGACAAGCACAATAGATACATAGGAATACGCTAATCTGGCAAAAGCAGAATTCCACTTCATGGCATACCCTCCTCTCCGCCGGGATTATACACCACGTACTGTCACATCAATTCAACACTTTTGTTAAGCGACGATTAAAATTCCGAAATGAGGTCTAATTTCTCCGAAATTGATAGAAATGAGAAATTGTCTTATTGAAGAATGCCACGGCCTGGTGCTACATTCGGAGCGATTCGAATTGAATAATGAAAGGGGTAAACACGCGTGAACACGAAACTTGCCAAGAAGCTGTTGTCAGCAGCTGCCGGTCTGATGCTATTCGCCAACACCGTTGCATGGCAGCCGGCATTAGCAGCGTCAGCATCGTCCCCGGTTGCATTGCCGCCAGAGCCGGCTTGGGGACATTTTGTAGACAGCTACAAAAATAACAGCTCGACCAACCTGACGGTGGATTCCAATCCAACCATCGGGGTGTTGTCCGGATTTCTGGATCTCTGGACCCCCGGGAGCTCCTGGGATAACGGGACCAAACAGAACAGTGCACTGCTGGACTACAATATTCAGTATGTGAAAGACATTGCTGCCACCAGAACCCCTGAAGATGAATCAAGAGCCTATTATGATGATCGGAGAAATCAGACCTATGGCGCTACGGAAGGCCTGGGTCCACTAGCTGAGGCGTATCGCGCTTTGTCGGGGACGACCACAACGATTGTAGGCATCCCGGATGACGCCACCTCGGTCAAGTACGATGATGGCAATAAACAGAACAAGGGCGGGGATTCCGATTCGGCGCTTGGCAAGATGGTCGACTTGATCGGAGTGCTGCGCGGGAATTATGCTTCCACAACCCCGGCCAAAAATTTCTACAGCTATATGCGGCCTTATCGCTGGTCCCTCCTGGAGGACCCTCAGGCGCCGTCGATTATCGTTCCTACACTGGAGCCTGCGAAGAGCAGTACGCCGCAGACGGACGGCGGCTTCCCAAGCGGTCATACGAATGCTTCGTACCTTGCTGCGCTGGCGCTGGCCTATGCGGTTCCTGAACGATACCAAGAGCTGTTGACCCGCGCCTCGGAGATGGGGCATAGCCGGATCGTGGCGGGCATGCACTCGCCGTTTGATGTAATGGGCGGCCGGGTTATGGCTACGGGGCTGGCTGCAGCTGCCTTGGCCGATCCGGATAATGCAGCACTTAAACAGGCTGCATATGATCAAGCACATCGCGTGCTGTTGAATCGGCCCGGTTCAGGGGAAGACCGATTCAGCAATTATGAGAAGAACAAGGCCGAATTTACCGAGCGATTAACCTACGGCTTCCCGCAGATCAATGTCACGACCAAGCCGATGGTCGTTCCTAAGGGCGCAGAGGTATTGCTGGAAACGCGGCTTCCTTATCTGAGTGATGATCAGCGCCGTGAGGTACTGGCAACGACAGGCCTTCCTTCTGGTTATCCGGTTCTGGATGATCCGGAAGGGTGGGGACGACTGAACCTTTTTGCTGCCGCAGACGGATACGGCGCCTTTGATCATGATGTCACCGTTACGATGGATGCCAGCAAACAGGGCTTTCATGCGTTGGATCAGTGGCGGAACGATATCTCGGGTACAGGCAAGCTGACGAAAGAAGGAAGCGGAACATTAAAGCTGTTGGGCAACAACACGTATTCCGGCGGAACCGAGGTCCATGGCGGCGTTCTCGAGGGAAGCTCGGCAACGGCCTTTGGCACCGGTGACGTCGTGAATGACGGAGCCACCGTCGTGAAGAGCGTATATGGAAAAATGACCCTTGGCGGTGATTTCACCCAATCCGCTGACGGCAAGCTTGAGCTTCGTATTACACGTGCTGATGATGTGCTTGCTATTAAAGGCGCAGTCCATGCAGCAGGGACGCTGCATGTGAAATTCTCGGATCAAGCCGCACCGGGCACTGGGACAATTACACTGATCACCCATGGTGAGAATCAGCGCAGCGGAGCCTTTGATTCCGTGATTATCGATGGATTGCCAAGTCAGTATCAAGCGGAAGTACAATATCAGACCCAACAGATCGCGCTGGTTGTTCGTTCACAGTCGGGCAGCGGGAATCCGGGCACCGGAGGGTCAAGCCCACCTGCGGGTGGAACGGGTGATGGCGCTGGAAGTCCATCACCTTCAGCTCCAGCGGCGCCTTCTGTGCCGCAACAGCCAACACCTCCGGTAGAGCCGCCAACTACAGAACTGCCGGCTGCCGTGGTGAACCCCTTCCAATCCAAGGCTGTGGATCGGGACAGGCTCCTGAAGTTCATTGGCGATACCTTGGCTGCAGCCAACAATCCAAGCCAGACGTTCCGTGACACAACGAATCACTGGAGCCGGAATACGCTGACGACTGCGGTGAGACTGGGCATGGTTCATGGTTATGGGGACGGTACGTTCCGCCCGAATGCACCTGTGACTAGAGCGGAGTTCGCGGCTATGATCGCCCGGGCCTTCGGATGGAATCCAAATGCTGAATCGGCTGTATTCAAAGACACAGGCTCCCATTGGGCCGCTGGCTACATTGGCGCTTTGGCTGAGAAGGGAATTGTGGGCGGGTACGCAGACGACACCTTCAAGCCTAATGCAGCGATTTCCCGCGCAGAGATGGTGACGATCATGGCGCGCTTGATGAATCTTGCCGTCCTTGCAACAGGAGAACCGGTTAGCTTCACAGATGTGAGCAGTGATTATTGGGCGGCGTATACGATCCAGCAGGCCGCGTCAGCCCAATTGGTGCAAGGTGTATCCGTATCCGTATTCGCACCTTATAACCAAGCAACCCGTGCCGAAGCGGTAACCATCATTCTTCGTGCATTGGAGAGCGACAGCGAGATTAAAGAAATTATGGAGACCCTATAAATTATTGTAATGTAACTAAACCA
>NZ_NPBY01000106.1 GCF_002272015.1 Paenibacillus campinasensis
CCCTATAAATTATTGTAATGTAACTAAACCACGCCCGACAGCATCGGGCGTGGTTTCTTTCTATATCAAATTACTAAAATTGTAGACGAATCCACGAATCAAATTCATAATGGAACTATATGCTGAAACCGCTGCATGGTATGGCGCGTATGTGTACGTGTGAAATCGCAAGAAGAGAAAAGTGGGGTACAGTGATGAGAGAAACGTTCAAACGTTTGGTGGAACACCAATACTTCCAATCCATTATTATTGGCATCATCTTTTTGAATGGCGCCGTCATTGTCGCAGAAACGTACAGCACAAGCAAGTTCCTGCTGGTTCTCGACAAAGTCATCCTGGGGATTTTTGTGCTGGAATTGCTGGTGAAAATGATCGGTCTCGGTTTCAAACGATATTTCTCGAGCGGATGGAATTGGTTTGACTTCCTGATTGTCGCTTTCAGCCTCATCTTCCTGGCTTCGCCGTTTGTTACCTCGCTCCGTCTGGTTCGGGTGCTGCGGCTGTTCCGAATGATCCCGGCGATTCCGTCTTTGCGCAAAATTATTGATTCCTTAATCAAGTCGGTGCCGGCCTTGACGGGTGTGCTCGGGTTGACGCTGCTTATTTTTACGATCTATGCCATTATTGGCACGACGTTTTTCAAGGACGTGCTTCCGTATGAATTTTTTGGCAGCTTCCATAACTCCCTGTTCACCTTGATGCAGGTGGTGACCTTCGAGTCCTGGGCCAGCCAGGTGGCACGCCCGGTCATTGCAGAGATCCCGTGGGCCTGGATTTATTTTGTCTCATTTATTATTATTGGGGCGCTCGTTATCTTAAACCTCGTCGTCGCGGTTATTCTGAGCTACCTGGGGCAAGAGGACGAAGAGATTCGGGACGAGCGGCTGGATCAGCTGTTGAAGGAAAACCAGGAGTTGAAGAAAGACATGCAGGAGATCAAGCAGCTGCTGCTTGAGCAGAGCAAGTCGGCACGTTAAGTGATGCCGGGTGGCCAGAATGCTGAAGGTCACCGATCTGATCGATAAGTAAATCGAAGCAACAGAAGCAACCATTGATGAAGGCAGGCTGTCAATGGTTGCTTTTTTTCCATTCCTAGACCTGTACTATGCCAGCGATTTCACTTAACATGCAATTGTATATGTTTTGTAGAGACATTATTGATAAGTTAATGAGAGAGGAGAATTCCTCTAATGTTGATATCGTATAATGATCGCAATGCATCTAGGAGCTGCACATAAGAGTCAAGATCGTTCTTTATTTGGATAAGTAGGAGTGAACACGAATCGTGGAAAAGCAAACGTTAATGGATGAATTCGTTATCAGAGCGATGGAGAGGAACCTGGCAATTATTCGTTTTAATACAGAACGACAGGTGACTTATGTAAATGAGGTATTTGCCGAAACGATGGGATACACGGTGGAGCAGATCATGCATATGCAACACCGGGATTTCTGCTTCGACGACTTTGTCAATTCGTCGGCGTATGATACCTTCTGGGAAGAGCTTCGGGCCGGGCAGAGCTTTCAAGATAAGATTGAACGCAGGAACGCCCACGGCGAATCGGTATGGCTTGAAGCGACTTATATGCCCCTATTCGATGATCAGGCACGCCAAGTCATCGGTGTAGCCAAGATCGCAACCGATATCACAGAGCGCAGACGCAGTCTGGCGACCGTCGTCAAGGAGCTGGAGATGACTTCCCAGGGCTTGAACCAGCGTGCGGAAGAGGGAATCAGCCGCAGCAAGGAGCTTCTGCTTAGCGTGGATCATATTGCCGAGGTATCGGAGAGTAATACCCAGACCCTCAAAGGGCTGCAGGAGCAAGCGAAATCTATCCAGGGGATTGTGAAGACCATTCGGGATATTGCCGCTCAGACCCAGTTGCTGGCGCTTAACGCAGCCAACGAGGCGGCGCATGCCGGTCCGCATGGACGAGGGTTTGAAGTGGTAGCCGCTGAAGTGCGGAAGCTGTCCAACGAAGTATCCGAATCGATCACGAAAGTGCAGGGAGCGATCTCCGGCATCACGAAAGAGATCACGGACATTTCTGACGGGATCAACCGGATCCAATCCTCCATCGTCGAAGGCCAGCAGCAGATACGCGTCACGATGGAGGACTTCAATAGTGTCGTGGAGTACACCCAAAGGCTGGATGAGCAAGCCGCCAACGTGGCGGATAATATATAAATAGTCCAACGAGTCTCTCCTTATGAAAAATGAATCTTATTAGAAACATCTACCGGCTGCTGCCCCATCTACTTCTCAGCAGATCGGTTTTTTTATAAGTGATGATATACGTTATAATACACCTAATCTATTCCTGAAGAACCGTGTTCACACGGTAGAAAGAAGGTGCCCGGGTGTACCGCGTAGCGATTTGTGACGATGATGAGCTGCAGAGAGAACGCGTGAAGGAAATGCTGCTCACGTTATCAATGAAGAGCGGGATTGAATTCGAGATGGTCGCGTTCCCGTCGGGCGAGTCATTGATTGCCCATTATAATGACCAGGGTGCTCCCTTTCATATTCTGATCCTCGACATTGAAATGGGCGGAGTCAACGGGATTCAGACCGCACGAAAGCTGAGAGAGATGAAGCAGCACCACGAGCAGATTGTGTTCTTGACGAGTTATGCTGAATATATGCTGGAGAGCTTTGATGTCGTTTCTTTTCAATACTTGATCAAGCCGATCGAACCGGAAGTGTTCGAAGCGAAGATGCTGAAGCTGTGCCAATATTTTGAGGAGCGTGATCAGGACATCCTGATCATCAGGTCTGCTTATGAGGAGATTGTGTTATGGCAGAAGGACATTATCGCCATTGAAGCGGTCAAGAGCCTGACTGTCAAGAGCAGGCTGAAGTTCACGACGGTCCAGGCCGTTTATGACGGCCGGGGACTGATCTCCACCTATGCCTCAGCGCTGAAGGACAGCCGGTTTTTGCAGATTCACCGCTCGATTCTGATCAACCTGCTGCATGTGCATAAGTTTTCCGGAAACAAGGTGGTCATGTCGAATGGAATGGAGCTTCCGATCGGGCGGTCCAAGGTGAAGGAGGTTAAGGATGCCTGCACCAAATTTATGGTGATGAAGGCGGACTAACATATGGATACGATTATATTACTGAATCTGGGTGTAGCCCTGGTGATGGCGATTCAGGTTAACTTCTATTTCAACTCTGTCTTGGGCAAGGAGAGCAGCAAGCCATCCAAATGGATATATATGATTGTGTTCCTTGTGATCAACGCCGTGTATATGACTCTTCATTTCCCCACACTGTTGTCTTCAGCGCTTGCGCTAGGCGTCATCTTCTGCCTGTCGATGGGCTATGAGGCGGAGCTTAAGCTGAAGGTGGTGTTCTCCGTGTTATACGCGGTATTGTTCACGCTGGTCGACTTCATATGTTTATATCTGCTCGATCCGACCATTTCCATAACTGAGGAGAGCTTTCATTGGGCGAAAGGGCCCAGCCCGCTGCTGTTTTCCACAAGCCTTCTTCTTAGCTGCACCATCATGTTCGCCATCGTTCTGATCATTCGCTTTTTGGCCAGGCGCAAGAGATATCCGCTAAATTTCCGATATTACCTGCTGTTTATTAGTGTACCGCTCATCAGCATCTATCAGGTGAACGTATTGTCGGCCTATAGCGAGAAGAATATTCATTATTTCTTGTCGGTGTTCGGTTATGTGGTTCTGAACGTCCTTGTCGTTTACATCCTCGATACCGTGATCGCCAGGTTTCAGCTACTTCATGAGAACGCCCAGCTGGAGCAGCAGATGGATTACCAGGATGCCAATTACGAAAAAACGGTTCACAGCTTCAAAAAAATCAAAAGCATCATTCATGACACGAACCAGCAGTTTCTATATGTGGCCGAATGCATCGAGCGGGGGAGGACAGACGAAGCAAAGGAGCATATCCGGGTAACGCTGAACAAGATCGAGGAGGCCTACCACAGAGTGAACACCGGCCATTTAGTGATCGACGCATTGGTGACGAATGCGCTGAACATCGGACAGGCTAACGGGATACGAATCGATACAGAGCTTCGTCTCCAACACGGCCGGGAGCTCGGGATCGATCGCTATGATCTGTGCGTGGTGCTCGGCAACATGCTGGACAACGCCCTAGAAGCCTCGAAAAAGGTAAGAGTGGCGGAGGACCGGCATATTCGAATCCATATCCGTTCGAGCGAGTCGGCTCTATTCCTCCGCATTCGCAATTCCGTGGACAGAGAGGTACCCCATCTGCGCAGCCGCAAGGAGAATCCGGATTATCACGGCTTCGGGCTTATGAATATCGAGCGCATTTGCGATAAATACGGCGGGCATATGACGATTGAAACAGAATCGTTGACGTTTGACAATATGGTTGTGCTGCCGTTTGGCTCCAAAGTTTCCCTGGCGTAATGTCGTTCAGGGATTCTTTTTTTCGTTTCGGGGCATTTATGCGCGCTGCTTCCTTTCTGCTTGTAAGATGAACTCGATGAGGAAGTTATACACAGAAAGAAGGAGAAGCCCTATGAACAAATGGAAACGGAGAGGTGCTGCTGTATTAGCAGCCTTGCTGCTGGTCATGCCGCTCGCGATAAGCGAGGTGCGGGCTGTAAGCGAGCCGGAGGCGGAAGGCTCTGCCGCGGCAAAAGCACAGGAGATGGCAGAGGTGCTTATTGGCAGTTATGGTGTAAACGGCGTCCAGTATGCGATTCGAGACGAAGGGGAGATCGTGCTGTCAGGGGGCCTTGCCGTAACTGAATCCGGCAGCAAGAGGCCTGTTGCGAGGGAGGAGATGTTCGGCATCGGGTCGGTTAGTAAAGTGTACGTGACCGCCGCCACGTTGATGCTGGCCGAAGCGGGCAAAATCGATATTGACCGTCCGCTTACGGCGTATATACCAGAATTCGAAATGGCTGACCCGCGGTATAAGCAGATCACGCCGCGCATGCTGATGAACCATTCCGCGGGACTGTACGGCTCGCATTACAAGAACAGCATGCTGTTTGATGACAACGATACGGAGAACCATGATACCTTGCTGGATAATCTTCGGCACCAGCGACTGAAGTCTGATCCTGGTGAGTACGGCGTGTATGCCAATGACGGGTTTCAGCTGCTGGAGATTCTGGTCGAGCGGGTCAGCGGGATGAGCTACAGCGAATTTCTGGCCCGTTATGTCAGCGAACCCCTCCAGTTAAGATCGACCAAAACGCCGCTGGATGATTTCGATCGCGGCCAGCTTCACCCGGTTCGATTCCCGGGCATAGCCGGTGCCCTGCCACCGGAGAACGCCAATGTCATCGGGACAGGCGGTATCTACTCAACGGCGGAGGAAGTAACCCTGTTCTCGGAGGTGCTGACAGGACATCGAACCGAGGTGCTGTCTAAGGCGTCTGCATTGGCTATGCAGAACCCCGAATACCGCAATGGCATCTGGGTGGAGGATGAGGAGAACGTCTTCGGATATGGCCTCGGCTGGGATTCGGTGGATCTGGCACCGTTTGAGCAATACGGGTTGAAGGCCATGACGAAAGGCGGAGACACGATCATGTACCATTCGGCGCTGATCGCTCTGCCGGAAGAAGGGATTTCCGTGGCGCTGCTTACCTCTGGCGGCTCGTCCCTTCTGAATACGGCGGCAGCCACCAGCATTATGCTGACGTACCTGAAGGAAACAGGTGAGATTGGCGATATTTATCCGGATAAAGTCCCTGTGACACCTGTCCAAAAGGATATGCCGGGCAGCCTGAACGCCTATTCTGGCTTGTACGGCACCGTTGGCTCAACGCTCGACATCCTCGTGGAGGATGGACAGATCAAGCTGCCCGGACTTATGGACGGTTTAATACCCGAGCAAACCTATGTCTACACGGGCGGCAGCGAATTTACCGGTGAGGATGGCCTGACCGTCATCAGCTTCGATGATCAGAGCAACGGGCATACTTACGTGCGTGTCAAAAGCGTGCTCGAATTCCCTGGCCTCGGACAGTCTCCGATGGCGTATTACGAGTACCAGAGGCTGGATGCGAACCCGTTGACAGAACTTGTCGCGGGCGCCTGGAGCAAGAGGGACCAACAGACATACTATGCTGTGGATGAAAAAATCAATTCGCTGTTCTATCTTATGCCATCGATCTTGATGAAAACCATCGCATTGGATGAACAAGGCGGTTATGCCAATGGAGCCAAGATTACAGGAGAGGATCAGGCGGTAAACGTGGCGGAGATTCCGGTCATGAACGGTCGTGATGTCTTCGATCTGACCTTCTTCCGGAAGAACGGCATGGAATATTTGCAAGCCGATGGCCGGACCTATGTCAGTGAAGCGGCGGTGCGCCCAATTTATGCAGGGGTCTCCTCCACGGCTACGATACCGGATGCTGAAAGGGTCCGCTGGTATAAGGTCGGCGACAGCGCCGCTGGCCGAACCATGACTGTGGATCTGCCGCAACAGGGCGGGTTTGCCGTCTACGATGCGGATGGCGTTCCAGTCCGTTTGTCCGTGGCTGACGGAGGACGTGAAGTTGTCCTGCCTGAGGATGGTCTGATCGTCTTCGGGGGCGAGGCAGGAGATGTCTTCAATATTACGCTCAAGCAGCAGAAGTGACTTTATAGGCTGGGATATGCAGTGTGACAATTAAGAA
>NZ_NPBY01000107.1 GCF_002272015.1 Paenibacillus campinasensis
GCTCTTGGCCCAATGGTTCGCCGGCACATCTTTAAAACCTCCGGAAGCTTGTACTTCCTGGACGGGAACCCCTCCGACTGTAGTAAGCGCGATAATACCGGCCAATAGTCCTTTAATTAGCTCTTTCATTTAGAAATCACTCTCCTTTAGAATTTTCGATCAGTTTTAGTTTTTTACGATACCCGAATAAAATCAGGTATATGATGGACAAAATGAGCAAGATGCCACCACCCAGCGTCAAGAACCATTGCAAGAGCATCACCCCTTTCAGGTTGTGAGAATAAACGAAACCGACTATAATAAGGATAAAGAAGGGAAAAGACGACGGCCATCGTCTTTCCCGAGAAGGATGTGCGCCTAACCTTTACGCCGGGGGGAGCCATCCTTTTTTCTTTTGCGCCGCTGTTTTTTCAGCTTTTGCAAAAGCGTCTGGATCTCGGACCATTCTTTTAACACCAGCTTGAACGCCCCTAAAATTGCTCCGATCAACCCGACTGCAGCTAATATGGCTTGCAGCAGATCCATTCTCGTTCACCTCCCTTCTTCGAGAAATGAAGGGTAGTGATCCCTTCTGCATCCCTACTACAGAAAGGTTTGAATGGGCGGCCGGTAAGCTTGCCGCTTGGAACAAGCAATTCAGGTCGAATCGGCTTCGAAGCAATGTCA
>NZ_NPBY01000108.1 GCF_002272015.1 Paenibacillus campinasensis
TGCCGGTGCGGCAAGTTCCGATTTAGGCCGCGGGCTTCCGGAGCATCCGGAAGGCAACCATGGCTACCTCGAATCATTCAAGCAATCTTTTGGGAAGTACCCAGCTGCGGCAGCATCTCTCTCACTACTAAAGACCTCTTCGTTTTGATAGTTGTAAGCGCAGGTATTACGGTAGTAATACTTCATTCCGGTTTGTGGATCTATGCCACCGTAAAAGACCTTTTTCTTAACCAATCTTCCTCCACCAAAAGCATAGTTATTATAGAAACCCGTTCCCACCGGCATCCCCTGAATAAAGGCCATGATGCCTATATCATCAATTGTATTGGCCCAATCCTCTTGAGGAATAAGTGGAAGCTTGAATGTATAGCTGATGCCGGTTCGTGAGCTGTACTGGTTATGCTTATTGATAAAATGAGCAAGGTCTTCCTGGACACTATTCACGATGGAACTTCTGCGAGCTGCTTCGAATCGCTCCGGGTCATTCAAGATTTCGATTCCTGTTCTTTGCTGAAGCTGCCATTGGTACCCTTCCATCCATTGTCTTTGAGCAGCAACATAAGTGGTTACATAATTGTCGAGTGTGAAGTTGAATGTATTTCGCTCCGAGTCTACATAAGCATAAGGCTTTTTAGGACGCCACATATGTTTTAACTCGGTCAGTCCGTCTGCATTTTTAAATTCAGTAAGGGTATATAGATGATAGCCATCGTAATCGAGAACAACGATGGCAGGGATATAGGCAGCTAATGCGCCTTGCCCGATTGGGTCATCCTCCACCCCAAAATTGAGATAAAGCGTCTTGAAAAATGTATCAACGGCTAGCTCTTTATTCGCTCTAAAAAACTTAGTAGACTGATAGCCGGCTTCATATTCCTGATGTTCATTTTGATTCAAGACAAAGCCTGCATCTTGCACAGCCGTTTTTAATGCTGCGTCATACTGATCTTCCAGCTGGGTTGCTGCTTGAAGTTCTCGTGTTTGAATATCCATGATAAAGAAGAATGGGAAGAAAATTAGCACGAACATAATGGCAATGTTAATGATCTTCATTAAGAACCATCCCCCCGTATCTCATCACAATGCGTGGGGTGTCCCCACTATTACCAACAAGAATGAAATCTTTTAGGATGGTGGACAGCGTTCGGTTCTTACTCACGACTGAAACTTTGAAAAAATCACTCTCCGTCAGCTTATATTTCCGGGAATCACTATCATTTGGAATATTGGCTTCTGGAAAAAGAACCCTCATTATATCATCGGTATAAAAGCCCTCGTAGTATGTATCAAAACGGTTTTGAAAGGTTGCAGGATTAGCAGGATCCGCATAAACCGGATTATATTTTTTATGTCGATGCTCCATTTTGACATCATACAGATTGCCGGTAGCGCCAAGCTTTTCGTTAAATTCGAGGTACATTTGAGGTGATATGTACCCTTTGGTACGTACAGCGTCAACGAATTCGGTAACGGTAAGATGAACCACCGTTTGCATTTGATCATCATGGCGCTCGGCTGCTTGATAGAGTGGATACATGATCATTAAAGATATAATCAAAAATACAGCAAACAACTTAGATATTGGTTCCATGGTATATTCTCCCTAATTAAATATGATCTTGGTTAATACCCCATCTGAATTTCTTTGGTATGAGACTACATATTCTTTATTTGGATCGATGGCAGAAACATCGGTATTTTCTATGTTTAGAGATTTGGAATATAGTAGGTACTGTCCAACTTGAATATCGGCATCAATATTTTTGATGTTGTATATGCTATAAAGGACCTGGGCACCGGAATAGATTTCTTCGCCAGGCGCTTCGATGACGTTATAAAGTCGATGGTCTTCTTGATTTTTGAAATGTTCTAGAATTCTTAGACTTTGATCCTGCGTAGTAAAGGACCATAAGGCAAGTGTCGCAGCTGCTATGAAGATCAAAACAGAAGCAGTGATTGATATGGAATTCTGTATATTCTCATTCATACTGGTTGCTCCCTATGTTTTTGGATTGGAGTCCCTCAGAGAACAGGGACTCCATTGTGATTAAGATTGTGTGAAGATAATTCCCCGAACAACATTGTTTTTGTCAACGACGATTTGAGATTTAAATTGACCAGATGGATTAATATAATTCGGATTCGATTGGTCCTGTGCTACTTTAATATTAGTGTTCTTGTCTTTCTCAATAATCTCGCCATTATCATCGAATTGATTACCGTAGGTGGTAATGCCGCCCTTACCAGTAATAACTCGTACTCCAAACTGTTCTTGATTCATGTATTGACGAACTGCATTGAGTACCGAACTTCCAGTCATAGTTGAGTTGTCGTATGTTGTATATTCAGTCTGAGATAGGGTTTGTTGGATACCAACCATCTTTTCTTGTCCGGTTTTAGCGCCTGCTTGAGATACTGAAAACAAAATAACAACCAATGTAATCAAGGCAATCGTTAAGAGAATGCTCCCAAATAGGGTAAGTCCCTTACTTGTTGTTTCTTCCATCTTTGAATTTCTCCCCTTTTAATCAGAAATTAAGTAGTTGTGTCATGGTCTGATTCAATTGGCCAATAGCCACAAAGATCATTGGAAATAATAAGTATAGGAAAATCAATAGGAACACTGGTGTCCAGCCACATGCTCGTCCCCAAAACACTTTCTTGTTTATGAGCTGATTCATGCGGTCCATTTTTTGTTCTCTATGAAACTCCTGCTCCATTTCCAGGTCATCAAATGCTTGTGATAATGAAATTTTTTCGAGTGCCAGTTGAAGACGATTGACAACACGAACAAATGAAATAAACGGTGCATCTTCCTTTAATTCTTTGAGGGCTTGTTCCGGACCACTATCGAAGTTGACAATGGCTTTTCGCAAAGCCGGCCTGAACATCACACTGTATCTCTCCATCCATTCCAGAATCGTATGAACGTTCATACGTTCGAACTGGCTCAAGATGGAGATGACAACGTGAAACTGATCAACTTCATTTTGGATTTCCAAATTTCGCATTTTCTTCTGAAATTGGGTGATCCAAAGTGGAATGAAGAATCCTACTCCCCCTATACCAAGTGCTATAAGTAATTCCCACCACTTGAAATATTGATTTTCGAGAACTTGCATTTTTTCAATGATGCGATTAACCGTCTTGTTAAGTGCAATCTCATCGAGGGATATGTCCGGCATGAGCATGACTCTTTCCAGTACAGCCTCTCTGGTTAAACTTCTCCCCTCTCCCTTCAGTTCTTTAATGACTGCATTATCGAAGTCGGTTAGTTCTTTCGCTTTGAGTTTTTCTTCATCTGTCATGTACCCCATCAAATGAGGTGTATCTGAAGTAAGTTTCGTGAACACCTGGTGACTCGTATTCCAGTGAAGAAAAATCATTAGAGCTACGACCCCAATAAAGCAGGCCAAACTCACTACGATTCTTTGTATATAAAACCACTCAATCGTAAGTGGTGAGTTTGATTCTTTTAACAACATGGTGATTCTAAAATGCTTGCTACTTCGTTTGGATGGAACAATCCGATCCACAATCCATTGAACAACCGGCAGCTCGTAAAGGCGCTTCTCCCAATTTCTCCTTGCGCCCACAGCCGTATATCGAGCTTCCTCGATCTCTCCAATTTTCCGAAGTAAAAGGTAGAAAATTATGCATATCGAGAATATGACTATTTGCAAGATATAGCCGATGGTTCCTTCATAAAACATTTCCATGATGGGAAAATAAGTCGTTGCCCAATCCTTGATTGGAAATGTTAATACGATGGGGGCTAAAGCAAAAATACTCATCAGACTTAATCGGTAACTCAATCTTCTTCTTCGGAGCACATCATCTCGAATTTCTCTCACGAGCTTGCTCAATGAATTGAGGTACATGGACCCCTTCTTCACTACTCGATCGCCATACTCCATTACGAGAAACGATACGCCTGCAAATAGCTTCAGGTATCTATTCGGAGCGACCGAGTAAAACGACTCCAGTTCTTTCTTGGGATCTCTGGATGTTAAAATGTCATGGATTCGTTCAGCTTGTAATTTCATGGTGTGTGGAGATCGCTGTGCCCCTTGATAAATCGCTTGATCCACCAGTTTAAGCTCCTGGTAATCATGCCTAACTTCTTCGAGATAATTAACAAGCTGAATGAGCAACCGGTCTTCTACTCGTTTAACAAAAATATTGATAAGCATTGTGTTAAGTAGAATGATCCCCATGATGGTGAAGAGAACCGCAACGAAACTTTGACTAAAAATAGCCATAACCGTAACGAGAAGAAGCGAGATCAGCAAAATCCGAATGGTAATCCGCATCGTTTCTCTCCGCAGGGTGAGCTCATCATACGGGTTAATCGTTGCTAGCCTAAAACGCACTCGAAGAATAAATTTGCTCAGTATGGGGAGTTTTGAAAACTCCACATAAGATTTCTGATAAAAGACAAGCAGTTTCTTATTAATTTCTGCAGCAGTGGAGGTCCCCTTGGTTTTTCTTTTACGCTGATCAATGATGTAGGCAATCGCGGAGACGACTAATGCTATAAGACATATAATGAGTAGCAATTGAGTATCAATCATAGCTCACGTTTCTCCAATGTTTTTTGAGAAATTGACGGAATCCTTCCGCGTCTTCCGGAGACATGTTGTTCATCATTTGACGCACCTTTTCTTTGGACAAAGGTTCCCCTGCGACATATCGACCGTCCCGGTACTCAACAATATTGCGTGCTTTCCAGACACGCCCGGTCTGGCGCAGGATTTCTTCTTTTTTGATGGCAATCAGCGCATCCATTTTCGATTCAAGGCTGTCGCCAGAACTTATCAATTCCAGGGCAGAATCATCAGGTTCTTCATACACACATTCTGTAATTCTTTCAATGAAACGGTGCCCGGTGTAGGTTCTTTCTACATGGATATCAAATTCAATGACCTTGGCTACTTGTTCTTCTGCTGCTTTTTGATCCGTTGCTGCCTGTGTGTTAATTAAGGCATTTCGCAGAGACCAAATTAGATCTTTAAATGTCTTAGCATGATGTGTAAAGATCGTGAACAAACTCGCAACCTGTCCCATTTTGATCATCCATGCAGCCACCGGATCGGTCGCTACCTCACCAAGCAAATTAACCGTTCCATCCGTTTTCTTCTGGAAATCGAGACCTTGTTCGCCCGTAATGTAGTCCGTTTCCCGGAATGCGATCGTATTGCGCTGCGGATAAAGCTTACGAAGGTTCAACTCGAAGGCGAGTTCTTGAATCCGCAGATTATAAGTCGCCGGAATGTACTGTACGGAAGCCATCGCCAAAGAAGTTTTACCGGCACCTTGAGGCCCGCTAATAGCTGTAGTCCGAGCACCTTTCATTAAATACTTGGTCATCTCCCTCGGTAATTCCGCATTTTCAGCAGACTTGTCAGAGATTAGTTTTTCCAAAGACATATTCGGTAGATCGAACTTACGTACCCAGAAGGCCCAACTTTCTGAAAATGGTGGTCTCGCTACGACAACCCGTGATCCGTCCTTTAGTTCATTGACCTTAAAGGCATTCTGCTCGGTTAATTGGCTTGGATTGTCGTATTTGTAGATGTTATTGGCAATCCGTTTTAACTCAAGCTCTGATCCGAAACTGAGGAACGATAGATGGATGGACTTCCCTTTATAAAAAATCCAAACACTGTCATATCCTTGCTGCTGAGCCTTCTTCATCGAATTCATAAGATCAACTTCGTCATCCAGTAACTGCATCGTATTCGGGACGCCAGATACCCCTCCGGAGACTCCATCAATTTTCATGTTCAGGATTTCGTCAATAACACCAAAACCTTTGTATTGAGAATAGACTCGCTGCACTACGATGCTGAGTTTGTCGCTAAAGTCGAGACGATTTTTCGCGATTTCTAATTTATAGATTCGCTGAATCTCATCACTGGTAATGATGTATGAAGGAGTCTTTCCGTCCTCGATCACATACTTTAATTCATCAAGTCGATACTGATTAATCAATTGTTCAAGTCCGCTGAATCCGTACTTCTTTTTGTAAATGTGGAGTAGAATATCAAATTTATCCTCATTCGTTAGCCGTTCTGTTTCATCGAATGGTATGATCCAATTGATATTCTCTTCGTCGATACCATAATTCCGTTCAAGCAGATCATAGATGTATTGTTTCAAGTAAATTTTCTCCTGAATGTCGCCAGTGTTCGCGTTTTTCAGGGCAGTTTCAAGCTCAGCAACTAGTTCTTTTCTGCGATTGTATTCTTCTTCCGAAAGCCCGAGATCGAGCAAATTCATATTAATGTATTCACTTATCGCCCTTTTCACATAATTTAAAATTTCTTGGATTTCAAATTGCTTTTTGTTCGCCATACCTTTCTTTTTCTGTGGAGCTACCGGTTTGCGGCGCAACATGATGACAAGGTAGGTAATGAGACTCACTAAGATGAGGACGATAATGAGAAAATTTAACGTTTGCGTCCCCATCAGGACACTCCTTTCTGAATACTTTTAATCTGAGTATTAACGCCGATTTCAGTCAGAATATGTTCCGCTGCGCGGCGCAGCTCTTGCATAAAAATATAGTTGTCATGATTTTTGTTGATATATCGATTTCTGGTGATAAATCCCTTCAGATCACCATCGTTATAATGATCTTTGAAATTCGTATTGTACGGAATGGACAAAATCGGAGCTTTATATCCGTACTTGTTTGCAATATTTTTGAGCTTATACTTTGAATGAAGGTCATATTGTCCCACCATCAATACATGAGGTCGATCCTTTAATGCCGATGGCCAGCTCTCTTTATCACCAAAGAACTTTTCAATGACGTGGATATTTTGATTAATACATACCACCACGAGATCTGATGTTTCGATAAGCGCATTGGTCACCTCACTATTGGTGCCACTGTGAAGATCCAACAGGACCACATCGTAATAAGCTTTAGCTCTGTCATATACGATCTTGAATACTTCAGCACCGGCCTCGAACTGGCTGCGGCTCGCTTTACGACTGTTTAAAAGGAGATCCAGGCGGTCTCTTTCAATGAATATGGAATTGTTTTTGACCGTTTCGTTCTGCAGCTTTCCTGCCCGAACAGCTCTTTCGATGGCGTCCATACCAAAGCCTGATAAATCGTAAAGTTCCGTATTTTGTTTAAGCGATTTTTGGAAAGAGCGTTCCAGGGATGTATCCCCCCATTGAGGTTGTGAACTAAGTGTTCGAATTTGATATTCCGTCCCGATCAAGGCTGACATGGCAGCTGTGTTACTGGTAACGCCCAAACCATGTTGGAACCCCCAAAAAGCAACCTGAGCCATATTAATTTCTCCTTTCAATTTGTTTCATCATAGTTATTGTTTCTTTTAGTGATATCTCCAGAATGTCGGACACAATGGTTTTGATCACGTCTTTGTATGGTCGAGACAAGCCTTTCATTCGAACGGAATTTGAAAATTGATTCTTTATTTTCAGGGTGAGATCCCGTTCGTCCGGATAGTATGTTAGAGATTCCTCCCAATGGATTGGGTATTTCTCCATTAAATCGTTGATGAACGTTTCATTATTCGTATCATGAACTTCGTATAGTATTTTTCGAAACGTGAATAATTCTGCTACCGGTTTATCCTCGAAGAACGAATGAATGAGTCTTACATTTTGCATCATCGTGGGATTGTCGTATGAAGAAACCAGGTAATAATGATCCGCTGCGGGCCATTTTTTTAATGTTTCGCTTCTTTCTTGATCAATGAGAACAATGTCGTAACTACTTTCTTGAAGGAGTGCTTGCAGTGAATCATAGTCCTTCAAATTTTCCCGGACATCAAAACCGTCATATTCCTGCAGATCAGAGTCCATTTCAATTTTCGGAAAGGCGAACTCATATCTTCCGCCTGAATAGTCGGCAATGAGGACTTTTTTACTTTGCGAAAGAACCTTTGCAAGGTAGAATAGTAGGTCGGTTTTGTCATATTGGCCAACGAAGAGTATCTGTTTCATAACTTCCTCCCTTACTCTGTTCCGAATGCGTTCGTATCAGTGAACACTTCTTCCGACTGTATCACCGTAGGTTGCTGATCTAACAAGGAGTTGCCAGTGTTGGCTTCCTCAGCTTCAGCAGCGTCCTTCGTTTCTTTTTTCGTTCCGGTCAAGCCGGTACGGTAATCCTGTCTCTGCTTCTCCGTCATGCTCTGAAGATCACTTTCCAGTTTCTGACGGTATCTTCTTTCGAGCTCGGTTGTTGCAACATCAACGATGTTTGGATCGGATTCGATAAGATCCAATACTTTTTCGTTCGCTGGATATGTGACGTATGCTTTGTTTTGTACATGCGGATCAACATAACTGAGTGCATAAATGCTTGCATCATTGATATAAGCATCGACGATCGCACTGCTCATCAGCAGAATTTCTTCTTCATTCATCTCGTACCAGATGGTTCCACTGGCCAGATCTTTTACTTTCTTTTTAGAAAGAACAATGTAATCTTGACCGGTCGGGAACTTAACCCGTACATCAACATACTCGTCTTTTTTTAGCTTGCTAGGCAGCTCGATCAGGCGAAACTCTTGGTTCCTCAGATCATGTGGAGTGATTTCCTCTTCGTACACCATGGCATCTGTAATGGGCGTGTTCTTCTTCAACTTGATTTTTGTATACTTCCCAATAAGATCGTCGGCCGTTAAAACGTTATCCGGCACTGCTCTCTTTGGGATATTGATCGTTACAAGGTCGGACTCTCTCAAAATCTTGCCGGCTTCATAATCATTGGCCACAACTTGAACAGCTATGGTCTCCTCTTCAAGTTGTCTCTGAGCATAATCACGTTCTTGTTGAATTATTAACAATTCATTTTCATTTACTTTTTGGATGTGTTTAATGTAGAAGAAACCAATTGTTAAGCATATAAGAAGGATTGCTGCGCCTCCTATTGAGGCTGCGATAATCATTTGTTTATGACGAAACCGAATTTTCGACATTTCAATACTCCCTTCATTTGATTAGAAGCATAATTGCTAGAATGAGAATAATAGCTAGTAGAATGCTATAAATGATAATTTGCTTGTTGGGATTCCGTTTTTTTCCGAGATACTCCCTGAGCATATTTTCAAGAATGACATCAGTCCATTTCAGTTGTTGATATGGATCTGGATGAGAAGGTATAGCAATAAGCTTGCCCTCCACGATCGCTTTATGAACATCATCGATCACGACTTTTTCGACATGGGGGATACAGTAAATCCATTGACTTTGATCCCTATGTGAATGCTTGTTTGAAAACTCGATTATTTTGTGCTGTCTCCATTCACTTCCGTGACCGACTATTACTTGAACATGCGCCCGATAAAACTCTTCAAGATATGGGGAGGATTGATAATCACCTAAATCAAGAAGAATATAGTCATACTTTTGTTCAAGCAGCTCGGCAATGTCATACTTGTATGGATACTTGTAATAATCCACCCCACCGATACTGAACATGGAATGAGAAGTTTCATAGCCAATCATGCCTTCATAAGCAGCTTCAATTCTTCCGAAATCTCTGCTTTCGTTAGCCTCGACTACGGCAACCTTCAGACCTTTTCTCGAAATGAAATTTGTGATCAGTAACGTTGTATGGGTCGTCCCAACGGCTGCCTCGACTCCAACTACGGCGATAACAACGGTGCCGATAATCGTTTCAACGAGAGTCTGTCTCTCTCGGATCGGCGGCGGTGCTATGTCGATGTCTTGCAGTTCTTCAATAATGGAATGGTCTATACCTAAACTTTTCTCATGATTCGGTTTCTTAGATTTGTGATCTTCATGGCTCTTGGGTTTATCCAGTGCTTTTTCATCACCATCAAGATCCCACCGTGCGGCATTAGCATAACCAGGTTCCAGTTCGAGCTGTTTTCTTATGCTCTCTGCAAGATTTTTCGTGTTCAGTTCTTCATCTTGTTCCAGCCCATCCTCATCTTCCGGATCACTTTCGTTGAGGGATGGAGCAACGACGTCAAATACTTGAAACTTCAAAAGTGTGCTTATGGTTGGATCACCGGGTTGCCTTCCTGGTGCAAGGAGTAGAACTCTTGTGGAGCCGCGCTGTAACCGAAATTGCCGAATACCTTTTATTAGAGATGCATCATCGCTACTTTCAGCATCTACAATCAATACTTTCAAACTTACCTGGGCTGCGGCCCGGCAATATTGAACAAACGTATCTGTATCAAAAACCCCACTTTTTTCGTACCAGATATCGGACTGACTTATCGCCTCCTTCACAGCAGCGAGATTATCAGGACTTACTATGATGCCGTACACCTTTTCACCCTCCCTTCTTTAACTTGATATCTATCGAAAGAAATTCATAGGATCGACTGGCTCACCATTAACCTCGACTTGAAAATGGAGATGGGGACCGGTGCTGCCTCCTGTATTTCCTGATTTTGCGATTAATTGGCCTGCTTTGACGGATCCGGATCTAACAACAAAGCTGTCGAGATGCATATATCGTGTCACGATTCCATTATCGTGTTGGATGCTGATGATATTGCCGCCTCCACCACTATCCCAACCAGCTCGAATGATTTTCCCATCAAGAGCCGCATATACGTTACTTTTCATTGGGGTGCCAATATCCATGCCTTTATGCAATTTCCGAACACCTGTGATCGGATGGATTCGCCAACCAAAAGGCGAGGTAATTCGCGTGATATTGTCATCTGTCGGCCAGGCCATCCTGCCAGCGACAGGTTTGATTTCAACGTCTCCCCCACCAGGCTCATCGACTCCATCTGCCCCTCCTATAAAGCGAATCTTTCCATCGGTAACTTCAAAAACATATTCCACTTTGTCGAGCACCAATGGGATTTGCTGAAAATCAAGTTTCCCGTCGCTCACGAGCATTTCTAAAGTCTCGTTATAATCTCGCGGGTAATACTCGGTTTTGGTATAAGAACAGTCGTATTCTTCGCCTTCCTCGTCCGTACATGTTTGGGTAACTGTAATGATTTCTTCTCGGATAAAGTAAGGCTTGTAGCTATAGGCATGCTCCTGACTAGATTTCCTGAAATTATGATCAAAAATAACAGCATCTATAGCCATGATCATTTGCCAATTCACATAAACACCGGTCTCCTCGTGCATTTGTCTGGCAGCGTCAATGTAGTAGTCATACTCTTGTTGTGATTTCGCTAAGGGAATATGTTTCCACATGGCGGCTGGCAAGGCTATGAAAAGTAAGATGAACAGTGTCAGAACTAGTAGGGTGGCAATTACAATTTTCATGAACCTTTCTGGATTGGCCACCAAAGATACGATCAGTTTTAACTTGAACATTAGCGGCCTCCGGCTTTACCGAACATCTCCAGTTCAAAAGGAGCCACTTCAATGGATGCATGGATCCTTCGGTTTCCAGCTACTAACAGGGCTTCACCGCGGTTTCCTGCAAGTAATGTTTGAACTTCGATTTCAGATAAGTTCATTAACCGTTTAAGGGCATCAATATCGTTTTCCCCTTGTCCCATGATGATTTTGTAAACGGGATTATCAAGCAAAGCTTGGCCATATCTCCGAACCGCATTATCCATAAAATCAACCATGTTATGGGTAATAACCATAAGTGATCCCTCATACTTACGGATCCTTTTGGAGGTATTCCGGAGAAACTGTAACGGTTGCGGTGTATCAGGATCGACAAGCAAATAGGTTTCATCACTCGCAAGAATTACTTTTTCAGTACGATCTCTGGATATTTGGTCCCATGACCAAGATAAAATATTGAAATACTGGGCTTTTCGAATCTCATCATCTGCATCCAGAAGTTGGTTAATGTCCAAACAAATAAAATTCGATTTAGGATCAATTGTGGTGTGCCCAGCCCATAATGCTTTGTCTGCGCCTTTGGCAGCCGGCCGAAGGAGAAGCGCAAGTTCAGACCATGCATCCACATGTTTTATTGCGTTCTCTGATTGTTCCTCACAATAAGCTTGAAGATCGATAACTGTCGGCCAGTTTTCATTTGGTATGGTTTGAGGGTCAGTATCCCAAGTGATACCGTATTTTTTGTAAACCTCTTCTAGTGCGATTTCTAACAACCCTTGTTGGATCTTGGTTAATTCTTTGATATAAAGGCGGAAAAAAGTACGCAAGAACTGAAAATGAAGCCCGAGTGCTCCCCGGTTGATATCCTCTTGGGAATAAAGAGGATCTGATTCCTCCTCTTCATCTAGTGGGACAGATCTAACCTGTAATGGATTGATCCTTCCCTTTAGCCCTCCTCCGCAGTCAATCCAGTCACCGTTTAAGTTTTCACAAAGATCTTTATATTCTCGTTCTGGGTCAATGATTAAAACTTTTGTTCCGTCTACGGATTCTTTTAAAAGAATCTTTTTAACAACGGTGGATTTACCTACTCCTGGACGACCGATAACGGTGATATTCGAGTTGGTACGGCTGCCTTCTCTGACCCAAAAATCCACGAGAACTATTCCCCCAGATTTATCGGATCCCAGAAGGTTTCCGGTGCCATCATTGATTCCTGAATAAACAAACGGATACATGGAAGCGAGTGTTTCGACCGGCATATTCCGTGCACCAATCTCTGCGATCTCAGGAGCTAGAATGCCGTATGGCCCGACTGTCTTAAACGCCTCTTCCTGGCGAAACATTGGAATCCTACCACGCATACCAGAAGATTTTAACGATGCCTCGACCCTACGAGTACGCCGCTGTAATTCATCTAGGTCATCTGCATGAATTAATATCGTTACCGTGACCATAAAAACAGCTTGTGATTCATTATCGATTTTTGAAATCAATCGTTCTGCAGCTTCAAGTTGTCGTTCCGTCCGTTTTACAAGAAGTTTGTTACCACCGGTAATCAACTTACTTTCCAACTCACCGGCTGCAACGTTAATATCTTGCAACAACTCATCTGATTCTGTAGGCGTTGAATGGATGCTAACAACGACTCCTGGAAGAGTAGCGATCCTGGAGAGCCATGCTCCTCTTACTCGCTCCGGATAATCAATAATGACGAGAACCCTTTGATATAACTCGCCGTTCACTATAGTTTTGCTTTGAAACTCTAATGCTGTCGGACTAATAATATCCAAAAGCCCCGTCAGTCGAGCGTTCTCCTTATGGTTACGTTTTTTCCCTTTTATAGCTATGTTCATGCTATATCCTCCGAAGATGACATAAAGATCGGTGGCAGACTTGTATTATCAAGAGGCGCCCGTTCATATGCTGCTTGGTTTGGACTACTAAAGATGAATTGCAATTCTCGTAGTTCAAAATCATTGCAAACATGGCTGATCAAATTGGCCCTTGATAGATTGTTTGCTAATTCTGTCGCGGTTTGAATAAGCGCCTGTTCATCCACTTGTGGTTTCTTCGATAGCTGCTGGTCAATGAGTATGTAGAAATGTCGTTCTAGCGCCTCACCACTTGTTGCTTTGTGCGCAGCTTGCTGAATATAACCAGTAAGTAACCGTGCGATTAGTGCGGACTCTGCATTCTTTTTCTTGACTTCCAGTCCAAGAATGTAATTATCCAAGTCCACGGGTTTAGCAATCGAAAGAATTTGGTTTTTGTAATTGATCACGCTGAAGGCTTCTTCCAGTTGCTTAATTTTGTTGACTTTCTCATTTTCGCTTAGTAGCGAGATATTGTAGGGTTGAACCCGTATAGCTGCAACGATATAAGAATCTTTACGGTAGATGAGTTGATTGTTTATGTCTTTTATTGGTATCCATTCTTGGGTTGAAGGTTCTTTTGGCGCCGGTGATTTCACCGGGGCCGGGGCCGGGTTTGATTTTCCCGGTCCCACGTTGGCATTCTTTTTACGCAAAATGCACACCCCTTACAAAATGAGAGAAATTATTCCCGACCGTCACCAAACCGGTAGTAGTAACGTTTTGGTTTTGACTTATATGCCCGTACATCTTTATAAAGACTTAATGGACTTCTTCCTGTCCTTGGATCGGGTTTGGATAATACAAACCCGATGCCTCCGAAGACAAGTACCAAAAGGAAGGAAAGAGCCGACTTAGACACTGAAAAGATACCAGCTGCCACGATCAGACCAATTACTGCACATGACAGAACAATCCCCAATTCCTTAATCCCAAACCCTGGGACCACCTCGAAACGAGCTTTAACATTCTTTGGAATGTAATATTCCATCGTTGATTTACACTCCCTTCGTCATCAGCTTTCTCATCAAAACGAGCGATCCAGCTTGCTGTCCTACGCCGGCAGCTGCTTTACCGAATCCGGTCGAGTGTAGGTACTGTTTCATAATCGATGGTGATTTGTATGTAACCCACACGAACCCACAGAATAGAAGTACATTTACCCATGCAGTTGCATTAAACGCCAGCAATGAAACAAAGCTTAGTTTAATGAGCAACATCTGAACGGCCTGTGCGACAGATAAGTTAATAACCTCTTTCCACCAGGTTTGGAATGCCTGAGAATTTGGATTGGTTAATCCAGTCGCCATAAAGGCGCCGACGATTGCAGCAACGGTTAGTTCGCCAGCTCGTATAAAGTTTTGAACCAGGACAACCAATAACATCACGAGAGCAAACAAGATAGCAATTGCAATCCCTATCGGAAAGGAGGAACTTACCATTCCATGGTTAAGAGCTTCATTGACTGGACTCCACATCTCAAGTGGACTTGAGCCAGGAAGCGCAACAACGAGTTGGGCAAGCTCGGTTCCCCACATATACACTTGCCGAACGATCCATGGCACTGCGAACACCATGGCTACAGATTCGAAAAGTCTAAATATTACACTTGAAAGATCGGCATCGGAGTCCCCGTTATCATGCAACACTTTGTTATACCAGATTTCAAAAGCATATTTGGTTGCAATGATTGCTATGGCGACCATCTGAGCGTATGCAATTGCACTGACCACAATGGGAAAATCCAGGACCTGCACAGCTACTCCGTTAATCTCGTTCAAGAATTCAGTGAATGTATTGACGGCCTTTTCGGCCATGCCGAGAAACCATTTTTCAATCGTATCTTCAACTAAATCACCAATGGGATTCCATAAATATTTTGGTGAGAACAAGTTAACTCACCTCTTAACCAGCGGAGCTTGGCGCTAAAAAGTAAAGGGCATACGTCACAAGTCCGTTGGCTCCCATAGCAATGGCTGAATAGATAATCGCGTTTCTCATTTTTTTGTCTCGTTCAGCAGCAACCCCACCGTCTCCGGGATTCATGGACTTTATCCAAGAATGGTACCCGAACATCAAACCGCCAGTTATCGGAATAATGGCAAACATCCAAAGAAAAATTTTCTTTGCTAACTCAACAGAACCCGATACCAACTTTGGATCTCCCGGTCCAGCTGCAAACGCAGGAGTAATCAAGAATAACGAAAGTAGTGCGGCAGTTACGGTTATTTTGAACACCCGATTAGAAAGTTTTTTCATAGATTTCATTTGAAACTCCAACCCTCCTTTTAGTGACAGATATGATCAATAGTAGTTGATCCTAATCGACATCCATAAATGAACCCGGCTCGAATTCCTTGTCGTCGTCATAGTCTTCGCTTCCTTCTACAGGTTCGTGATCCACACCGGGAACAAAGAATTCTACTTTTTCAATTTTTCTTTCTATTTCTCCTGATGACGAAACAAATTCTTCATCCGCCGGCCACAAACTGAGATCCGGCAATGGTAATTTAGCAGGAAGCATCCCACCGCGCAGTACCAAAGAATAGTCCGTTGGCCATCTCATGATTTCATCTGGTTCTAGGAGAAACCTTTTTGCAACATTGGTGGACGCTCCGCGGCTGGTTGAACTTTTGCCAACGTTATAAGAACTTCCCTCCGTAGCAACAGTGTAGGAACCGGTTTTTTTACTGAGCTCTTCTGCTGTTTTCAGCTCGTTCGTTTTTAAATAAACGGTATTCTGAGCATTCGATTTAATGGTCTCTGTAATATTGGCTCCATATTTTTCGACTAATTGCCCATATGCTTGAATGACCATATTCCAACGTACTCCGCGTCCCAAAGATACAGTAAGCTTTGTATCAAAGTCAGGAAATGGTGGCATGTTACCGAATTCATCAAGCAACATGTTTACACGAACAGGAAGTCTCCCTCCGCTTTGATTTGCATATTCAACAAGAGCATCATAAGTTTGATTCACATACAACGCTGCATAAGGATGCCTCGTGGTGTCTTCATCTGGGATGATGAGATATACTGCTGTTTTTTCTTTTCCAACATCAGTTAAATCGTGATCCTGTTTGGATGTAAGATAAGCGATATTGGGATCTGCAAAGAGTCGTAATAATGCAGATGCTGATGAGAAAAAACTTCCACGGGTTCGTTCTGGTGCGAGGAATGCTGTCGCATATGCGTCTCTAGCAGGATGATCCACTGGCAAGGATTCAAAATATTCATTGAGTGGTACATATTCAATGATCTTCCCTCCAAGGATCACCTTTTTCACACGCCCAAGTTCTACCAGCATTTTATAGACAGAGTACATATGCTTCTGTTCTTCTTTTGGGGCCTCCATCGCAACGGCCAATATGAGCGCTGCGATTACAGATTCAGGTCCGTCTCGCCAAATGTCCTCGCCTTTATTTGCCCCTGGTTTCTGATAGACGAACATGTGAGCAATAGACCAAGCATATTTTGTAGCTAAAGCGATATCCCCTTTTCGAAGTGCCTCCAAAACGGGTTCCATATAATTGGTTCTATTACCGTATCCAGGTTTCCGAAAATCAAGACAACTAATTTTATAGCCTTTTTCTTTCAGAAAACCGGAGGTACGATCAAACAGCTCACCTTTGGGATCCGTGATGACCATGGATTCACCAGCATGCGCCAACATATAGATCGTTGGAAGAATGACTCTCCGACTCTTCCCCGACCGGGTAGCACCCACGATGATCGTATTACTATCAGATGCATCAACATAAGCAAAGGGGTTTCGTCCAGCAAGAACAGCTCCGAGTACAATACCTCCTGCAAGTACAAATTCCTTCATTTTCCATATCGTTGTAGATTGTTTCACTTCTTTTTCCGTCATCCATCGGCTAGTACCAAACTGCCCGGTTCCGGCTGCTTCTGGTCCGCCAACGCCATCAATGATTCGATTTCTGACTTTTGGTCCATCGGTCCAAAAAATCAGAAGAATAAGAACCAGGACAAAGAATTGCATAAATAACCATCCGAACAGTAAACCCTGGCTATGGATAACCTCTCGAATCGCATGGAAGAGATTAAATTCGTCGATCCAGACACTCAGACCATCGATTTTATATTCACGGACGTAATTTGGAAGACGAATCAAAGATGGAAGAAAAAGAATATCAATCAACAAGATTATGCATAATGAAATCCATTTAACATTGGTTTTCTTTTTCATAAGTTCCTCTGAAAAGCTTCCGCCTTACGTGCTGAAGCGCCTCTTCGTCTTCCTTGGGAAGGACATTAAGTTCAACGCCCTGTTCTCTCGCGAGCCGGAGAACAAGAAACTCTATGCGCTCTAATTTTTGCTCGACCATAAGCGGTCCACTGCAAAAATATTCAATGGCATTCTCCAGAAAACGGGTTTGGCCACCACGCACTTGTTTTGAATTTAAGAATAGCTTCTTGGCAGAGGGTGACAGTTTCAATCTTCCCGATACCGGTACTCCCACGTTACGACCTCTCTTTCAGTGACTTTCGTCCCTCCGTATTCATTCTTTTTATAATCCAATAGAATCACCTCCTTTGAATAAAATAAGGTCTTTAGACTTAGCACGACAATAGTTCGTTATAACTATATTTAAAAAAGCCCCTACCTATATTCCCATCATTTTTGTCATTATTTTTGCATACAAGCATAATGACAGTCAGGGATATAAAGATAAAGGGCTTTGAAATCACTTTTTCAGACAAGTTTTAGTACGTTTTTATTAGTCTCTCTCTCGTTCTGCTATTCTTTCCATACGTTTCTGATTTTGACGTTTCAACAATTCCCCACTTGCGTGATTGCGCAAACGCTCTTCTTCTAAACTATTCCAAAAAGATTTCCATAGTTTGTTAGCGATATTTAAAGAAGGCTCCTTATACTGAGATCTGCCTCTGATTTCTTTGTCGCTGGCCCACATATAGGGAGCATTCGTATGCAAGGTGTCATTCAAATTCCTAAATTCCGTTTTGTTTAGTACCGGCGGCCTCCCCCAAGTAGCTTGCTCTTTAAATTGCTTTTCCACGCTCTGCGTTAATTTTTCGATATATTTTGGATCCTTGTTCAACCCCGATCGTTCGTTCCAATCTAGGATCATATTTTGAACATCATGCAAGGGCAATCCAGCTGCTAACAAAACTTTTGTAAAATCAGATATGGTCTTATTCACATAGTCTTGATCGCCGGTTAATTTTGATAGCGAAGCAAGATCACCCGTTCGCTTTTCATTGATTTCCAAATGATTCAAATATTCCTTTGGAAGCTCCTTCGATCTACTAAATAACTCGATTACTGCTTGCTTTACGCTCTTTTCTGAATCCTTGGTATTCCTTAGAACAGCAGCATATTGATTTGCGACCACGTTCATCTCTTCAACTGAGCTGACTGCAGGTGTCGATTCAATAAAGACTTTAATTGCTCTTGAGAGCTTTTCTTCATCGAGTTTCATTACCCTCTGATTCACCCAGGGATATTCTAAATTGGTTTGAAGTTTTTCGTTGATTTGCACCCAGGTGTCTTTCCTTAGAAAACTAGTCTCCGCTTGTTCTACTTTGTTCAATATTCTCTCAATACCTGCGATTCCATTCCGATTAGCAAAATCGTGCATTACATCCCTTATGAACGCAGGTTCTACTTGAAGTTGTTTCAGTGCCACTGTCATGCAGAAAGCAGTGTATCCAGCGTTTTGACCATCGTGTACGGCATTACGAAATGTGGAAATAACTTTATTCTTCATGTCTTGAATTGCGATCTGTTCTGTTTTTTGTTCCCAAGGGTAATCTGCCTTTACACCCAAGGTTCTCGTTAAATTTTTCCACTGTTCTTCAGAGATGACCAGGTACGGTGACTCTGCTATTCCTTTTTCTGCCTGCCTTATAATTTTGGCGGACTCCTCACGAGAGTAATTTTGATGATTTAAGAAGTCCATGAGATCTTTTTTAGTCATAGTTCCGGATTGAAGCAATACTCTTGCTGCTATCGTGGCTTCTTTATCATGACGATATGAAGGCGGTTCATGATTGACTTCGTAAACGATTGTCCGTAATTGTTGGATAGGTAGTTGCAGATCTGCTTTCTCTGACCATTTCGAGAGAATGTGCATTTGCTTATCGAGATTTATACCTAAATCGCGTAGAGATCTAAAGGAATTAGCGATGACTCTTTCTGCGAAATTATCATTTGGTCTTCCCATAGCATTACTAAAGTGTTCGATAACCTCTCTTGCTCTTTCTGGCACAACATGTAGGTAAACATTCTTTTTCGATTCAACGGCAGCTTGAAGTACGATCTGTGATACACGATTCTCAAGATCCTGATACGCATTTGCTTTGGCTTTCTGAATATCTTCTTCTTTTGTTGAATACTGCCTAACCATCTTTTCAACAGCCGAATTGTAACGAGACATAGCTTCATGAAAGGAAGGGCTGTTTAATATATAGCTCGATGTTTCAGAAATCTCTTTTTTTACATTATCTGGCATAAATTTAAAAGCTATGCGTCCTCTATCGGGGAGAAGATCTGATATTTGTTGGATCCGAGTTGCAATCTCTTCTTGACGATCGCTGTAGAGTTTAGGAGGAATGGATGACTGTGGTATACCTATACTGTTCAGTTCAAGGTTGACATCCTTTTGCAGCTCTCGCACTTCTCGCATTATCTGGACGACATCGCCTAGTTCATCTTTACTCAAGTTTCTCATTAGCTCTCTCATTGATGTTTTTTCCTGATTAAGCAACATTCTCTCTTCAGCAAACATTTCTCTGCAGAATGTTCTTTTTATATCTTCAAGCAGCTTTTCATGAACCACACCACGACGAATAACGGGATTCTTTTCCCACATTACGATATGAACATGGGGATGTCCTTTTTCCTGGTGAAAAGCACCAACCCACTTTAGGTTGGTTTCTTTTATTCGCATTTTGGCAGCAGCATCTGGAATAGCAGCTCTGATGGTATCTTCCCATTTCGAGCGATCTAAATAACCCAAACGCTGTGCATCCTCTTCCTTCAAACTGAGAACCATTCTCCAGACAATCCCGCGGTGCTCAAGCAATTCATTTTGAATCTCTTTTAAATCAGGTTTTTCATCGGAAAAAGAGAATAGGCCATGAGATCCGGGACGTTCATCTGCATACTTGACATGCCCAGCTGCAGTTCCTGGGTCTGCTGAATGCGAAATTTCTCTTTCCAACTCTTTATCCCAATCAAGTCCCTCCTTGTAGCTCTCAGTCTCTCCCAAGTCTGTACCAGGTCTAGTCCCTATGTAACCAATATGTGCAGCATTCTTTGATTGCGTTATGTTACTGTCTTTATCTGGCGTGTAAAATCTCATTTTAAAAATTACAGGCGATGAAAATCGAGCATGTTCCTCAGCAAAACTTGTGTAAGCAGCCATTATTGATCCTCACCTAAATCAACCGGTGTTCTTGTGTATGCAACAGCTTTTTTACGTGCTTGCTTGTGAACATCCTTTACTTCTACTTTCCCGGTTTGTCCCAGATATTCAAGCAATGTATACATTGTCGTAGCACTAGATATGGTTGATTTGGCCATCAATGCAGCAGCTCGATTCTCGAAAGGCTTTAGCGACTCAGATACTGCTCTTCTGACTTGGGGTAATACATAGCCTAAAGCATTCTCAGTCATTTCCATCTCAATTCCTTTGGATAATAGCCTTCTAACGACATCTGCTTTTGCTTCGCCAGTCAGGGCCATAATTGAATGAATCTGAGCTTCTTGATCCTTTTCAAATCGGATTTTATAAGACTCACCTAATCCGTATTCGTTTTTCCTTGGCATACTGTATCTACTCCTTCTGTGGTTGAAAGAACATTATATTACCAATGAATTATAGCATTTGTGGTCATTTTTATGAAGAACTTGATCTATTGTGTACCACTTTGTGGTATATATAAATATTATATTACCCGGCTTTGCCGGGTATATGTGGTCTTGCGCGTCCACGCGCCTTATCCTGCATTACAAACCATCTCCGATATCCATCTTCGATTCGGGTTTGTAATGGCCTCTAAGCAACCAGCCCCTTGCGGTGCTTTTTGCTCTCGGTTTCTTGCTATTCTGCTTCCTTCCACTCTCGATACGGAATTGCAGCTTGTGATTGAAGCCTTCTTTTAGCCATTTCTTCCCCACTTCTCGAAAAAGACGTGCCCTCCTCGCACCAGGAGTTGGAAAGCTTACGACTGTTCGTTCGATGGGTATGCTGGACATCCCTGAACGATCGGGTCCATGCGCTTGAGCTTTACTTTGATAATTAGACCAGATCCTTAATCGGAAACCTTAGATCTGAGAAAGTATATTCTTGCAGTCATCAGAGTTCGGTTTTGAAAGACATCGGAACGCAAACGGAGGATCAGAAGTCGAATGGAATCTACCGGCTCTTGGCAGCTTGCTGCTTAGAGCCGGTGAGTCGCTTCGACTTCCCGGCTGTACGAGCTGGGATCCAAAAATCATTCTTTTAAGCAATGCAAAATAGTTACTGAAATTGGTTCGGTTATTGCTGTAATAAGGAGGTATAATTATATACATTACGACTCATAAAGAGGCAAGTTGAGACAAATAGAGTCTGATAGAGACGAATAGAGTCTGATAAGAGTTATTCATGAAAGAAAACACTGATATTAAAGGGATTTTCCAATTGCGTCAAATTGCCTCAGTAGGAGACAGTTAGACGCAACTTGTCTCTAAAAAAATGGGGCAAACAGAGGGAACTAGACACGAACGAGGGATGGCGACTGCGAAACTAAAAAGGTGGAGAAAGACTCCACCTTGGCATTCACTAACCTAGAAATAGCTACACCAAGCTGTCTAGCGGCCGGCGAAGCGTAGTTGGCCAGGACGTCTGATTCTGATCCGCACGTGTCGATGGTCATATTCGTAGTCGTTGATCTCGTGCCATTCAACTGATGTTCCGGTTGTCCACGAACGTCTTCACCCTTGATGAGCGATTCAGATCCTTCAAATTTGCTAATCTAATTCATTTGTCATATAATCACACCTGCCACCTGCGGCACGACTGTAGCTGGTGGGTTTAAGATCATTATAAGTTCCTCGCGATTTTGGCCGTAGTTGAGACTTCCACGGCTAAACATCGGCAATTACAGTAAAATCCGTAGAGCCCTCATTTTTTATATTTGAGCTGTTCTTTCAACACTGCCTGGATGATTTTGCTCCGGTCACTTTCTTTGATCAGCACATACTCAGCTGCAAAGTGTCCATGTTCTGCAGCTCTAACTATTTTCGCGAAGAATGTAACAGGCTTTTGCTCAATGTAAAGTATACCTCTTATCCTATCTTTTTCTTTAAACATCGATTCTGGTGCAAAAAAACTAACGCCCCCCCCACTCAAATCT
Organism: Paenibacillus campinasensis; assembly: GCF_002272015.1. Taxonomy (GTDB): domain Bacteria; phylum Bacillota; class Bacilli; order Paenibacillales; family Paenibacillaceae; genus Paenibacillus_AQ; species Paenibacillus_AQ campinasensis. The sequence continues at coordinate 22,557 of NZ_NPBY01000108.1, forward strand.
TCAATAGGATAATCTCTATACTCTTGATCATCCTTCGAAATAGATACAACCGTACCGTATGGCACACGTAGAAATTCTCTTTGATGCTCGCTATCTTTAATATTGTTACCCATGTTAAGATATTCTCCTCTCTTCACCATTTACGTAGAAAACACCACTATCCACTCAAGTTGTAGATAGCGGTGTTTGATGGACCTGAGTTCAAGCCAACACTTATTATTTTGGGCTATTCGGATTTTCTGGTTGAATCACTAGATTGAGGTTTCCAATTTTTCGGTTTCATCCAAAATGCTAATATCACACCAAGTAGGCTTATAAACATAAGCAATATGGAACCAAAATAAGATAATCGATGTAAAAGAATGTTATTCATATACTGGGGACTCATTTGAACATGACTTACGGCCAAAATATACAGCATTAACCCGAAAACAAAAAGAATGGGACACAAAACTATAAGGAACCGATAAAATTCATATTTATTTTTTTCGCACTCTCTTCTTCTCTTTCTTGAATAACTTCATGCAAAAGTTGTTTCATCTCTCCTTTTTCCAATTAAATTACCACCTTTCAACCATAAAATCCGAATACTCTTATTTTTTAAACGGGTTGATTATTTTGTTGGGCTCTTTCGTTTCTTCAGAAGAAGCAGCTACTTGCATTTTATACGGATTGATTCCAGCAGCTCCCCTCTTGCCGCCAACTCGATTTGAAGTTTGGATCTTTTCCCCTAAGTTAAATCCGGAGCTGCGGTTTTCTCTCTCTTCACGTTCTCTTTGTAAAGCTTCTGCCTCTTCCCTTAAATTCTTAGCTCTTTCCGGTAGCCCTGCCATATTAGCAATAGTGTATACTATCGCATGTCTCTTACTACCGTGTGTAGCCAAGCCTGGGTAAAAGTTAATTTGAGGCAGCTCATTCTTGATTTCAGTCCGGATGATTTCGAGAGTATCATGATTTAATTCATGTTCTCTTTCTCTCGGGATTACCACTACGAGCGCCATACTGCGCATATCATTTACGTAATCGAATCCATTAGCCAAAACATTTTTACCACGGTAGGTGCTTATAATTTCCTGAATCAAGTCGTCTTTATTTGTGACTTCATCAAGATTTATTCTTTTCTTAGCGAAAGTAATTACACCCCCGCCAAACAAAATATGATTGTATAAATCCGCGGCGTCTACAGTATAGTCACTACCTAAACTTGTAAGAACACTCCACTCATGTAATGTACTTGCTAGTTTGTAGTTACTATAGTAGTCCCATGAAATACCTGGAACTTCCGGCTCCTGAATATGGTCTTGGATAATCTTTTCATTATCCAGCATTATAAGAGACTCTAACAGCCTGAAACTACGCCCATTATCATCTGTTTCAATATGATTTAGTTTAGGCACGAGTTCAGCCAATGCATTATATGCATTTAGGCTTTCAACCTCGTTTGGTCTCGGTAATGATGTTATCGCTATAACAGGTTTACCGAGGAAACGACTTATAGCATCAGTAAGCTCATTTATGGAACCTGTTCCGGTCCCTCCCCCCATCGAGGCAGCAACCACAACAACATCCACATCTTGCATTAGCTCTGCAATAGCATCGAAAATCCGTTCGCCGTTTTCTAGAAATGCCTGTCTACCTGTTTCCGGATCCTTTCCTACTCCCTTCTCGTATCCCAAGAGAGGAAATTTATATTTGGCCGGAATATTTTTTAAATTTTTCATATCCCCAAGATTAGAGTTTATAACCATTGCAGGGTAAATTGGTTGATCATTTTTCGGGCTTCTAATACTTGCCATCGCGTCAACCATTTTCCCTCCACCTTGGCCAGTGCCTATCAAACCAATGTTTAAACCAGGCTCAGCATTTAACTGAGTCACAAACCCTTCCAGAGGCCACACATTATCTATTTTTAGAACCATACTTTACCCCTCCATAATTGAATTTAAATTGACTACTATAATGCTCCCGAATAAAATTGACGGATCTTTATCCAGAAGGTCACCTAAAACCTTTACGGCCTCTTCCCCGTATGGGGTTAGGAAGAATTGATCCTTCCTTCCTGCATCTCTTGATTCAATAAAAGCTGCCCCAATCAGTGTTGCTATAGCAACATCGACCTTGTGGCGGTATTTAGAAACGGATGCATTTCCCTCGGGATCATACTGCTGGAACTTTCTAATTATTTCTGATTTGAATATTCCTTTATTCTCATTTATCAAGTAGAAAACATCAATGTTGATGCCTTTCATAATGTTTACGCATAATTCTTCTACTGTTATGTATCCAGACAATCCTACACCCCTCCTTTCGACTCATTATGAGGCAAAATGTCTCCTAATTAAATATACCATTTTCCCCCTGCTCGTTTCAATAGAATATAAAAATACAAACTATCCATCTACCAATAATATAGTATTTATATAATAGTGGATAGCGATAGACTATAAACTATTAATTATAAAGGGATGAATTACAAATACAGATAGCCTATTACTAGTTCTACTCCTCATGGTTAATATATGCATACTAAACTTTATATATGATAGTGAATATATATAGACTACCGTCAACAGGGTATTCCTAGTCTATTCATTATTAAAAGACTAGTGACTTGCCCTATATATAGACTATATACTGTAATTATATGAGGAAAGTACGGAGGGATTGATGATGGAAAAAACTTTCTGGCAGTTAAATGATTTTGCAAAAGAAATTGATATGCATTATACAACAACAAACGAATGGTTTCGGACTTTAGAA
>NZ_NPBY01000109.1 GCF_002272015.1 Paenibacillus campinasensis
GCATTATACAACAACAAACGAATGGTTTCGGACTTTAGAAGCAAAAGGCATACATTATGTAACACGAGCACCAGATGGCAAGAGAGTTTATGACGAGTTAGACCTCAGAGTAGGCAAGTTCATTAAGCATAAGAGAGAAGAAGGTTGGAATAAAGAAGGTATTTTCAATTTACTGCTCAGCGATCCTCCCTTTGAATTACGACCTTTACCTGATGGTGAGACACCAACAGATGTGTTGCCTATTGATCAGATAAAAAACTTATTACAAAGCAGAGAATTTACATCTATTCTTGAGAACCAGCTTGTTGAAACAGTGAAATCCGTGCTGACAGATTTTCGCCAAAAAGAAATTGAAGTCCAAGCGGAATTACTTGAGAATACCTTACATGATCAACGACTTGAACAGAGGCAGAAAGAAATTACAGCAAGGATAACAACACATAGAATAAACACTGAATTAGAAATCGAGGCATTAGAAAAGTGGTCTCAGCTGCCTGCAGAAGAACGCCTTATAAAGACGGGTCTGTTTAGAAAAGAGGAAGACCAAACCAAAAAAGATCTCTTTATTAAAAAGTATGTACGGGATAATTTTGAACAACGTTTAAGATCGGAAATGGAGAGTCAATAATCCTCCTAATATGTCATTTAGTGGATAGAATAATCGAGAGACAAATTGACTCAAAACGAGACAATAATAGTCACACGAATAAGAAAAACCCTTGTTTTATAAGGGTTTTTCTTATTGTCTCAATCCGAGACAATAAGAGACAATATGTGTGAAATAGACAACAATACACAACAACTGTTAATTGTGAAGCCAAACGTCCATCGTCCTATCAATTTTTCTTTGATTCTGGATGCTATCCTTTAACAACGTTGCGATTACCATCTGTGAAGTAATATAGAACTCCGGACTCCGATCATTCAACAAAGAACAGATTACCTTGATTTGTTTCATTCTTCCCGGTGAGATATGGGGGATTAAACCACGGCTTAGGATCTTAAAGAGTATATCTTTCCTTGATAAAGCTTTTTCGATAATTAGACCAACTGACATCTGTACAGAACAATCCAAAGCATACGAAAGGGCTGCGAAGCGATCATGTTCAAACTGAAAAAAACGCATAGCCAATCTCTTCTTATCTGCTGGAAGCTTTAACCGAAAAGGTTTCAGTTCTGGATGTCCTATACAGAACCGTGCTTCATCTACAATAAAATCTCTTCGGAAGTGAACTTTAATTTGATCTAATATTGCATCAGCTTTCATTCCTTCTCTAGCCAACATTTCGCCAATCGTTTTTATCGGTAAACCGCAGATGTAACTTAGTAAGGATACTAACTCATACGATGATGAATCAATATAGGGTGAGATTGGTTTCTTTTTATCACTTCTCTCTTTACGTTCATTACCTTGCATTTTACCCCTCCCATGTTTACAACAATGTTATTCTGTTGCAGGTTTAAAATATACGTATGATCGAGTAGGGGAGATGTATGCAATAATCGGATTAAAAAATTCATTCTTGTCCATACTGGTTCTATAAGGAGGGGATAGGATGAAAATTTCAAAAAAGAAAGCGGACTCTTTAATTCAAGAGATTGTTACTACGTCTAAGGATTGCGGAATTAAGATTAGAAGAAAGTCAAAGCCCCATCTGAAAAAGGAATCTAATAATAGGGATAGTTTTCAGGACATTAGATAAGGGCATTGTTGAACGGTTAATATTGATCATGGATTTGAGCGCCTGGGTTTGTCCTTTGTCTTTATAGGTGTTAGAAGTGTCGTTTCTGCACAGCATTTTTCTGAACAAGAACAACATAAGCCGTAAAGGGCGTGAGGAATAGTGGACTGACCGGAGGCAAGGAGTATATGCTGCAGCGGCGAAGTGAAACCTCTATGAGCGGTTCCATACCCAACCCTATTGCCTCCCCTGAAACATGGTTTCGGGGGAGGATGTTGCTCGCTGGCTCACTGCACCCGGTTCTCCACCGGTCTCTTCCGGTTCTTCTACACGTTCACCGCGCGAGCTGCTTTCCTCCTGCAGCCGGGACCGGCCCCTATGATCGCTCCGGCTTGCCAACGGCAACCAGGTATCGCCATGCAGCAGGGGAGGTGGCTCCTGGCTCACTGCACCC
>NZ_NPBY01000110.1 GCF_002272015.1 Paenibacillus campinasensis
AGGCCTGTCCATTTGCGTGTCACATCCATCGTGGCCAGATAGAGCGTTGTCAGCAGTACCTCATCGGTGGGTAAATACTCTTACCCTTGGTCACTTTACGAAGCTGTCAGTGATAACTCTCAATCATATTTGTGGTGTAGATGAGTTTGCGGATCTCAGGAGTTTTGGAGCGAGCTGACCAAATACTATTTAACCGAAACCCGAATGGGAGCGCGGAAGCTGAGACCGGAGCGAAGAAAGACATAGGCCTCTATATTCCATTGGAACAGTAAACCGGATTCGCAGGGATAGTTACCCTAGGGTCCGGTTTTTGATTTTGACAATCGCTGACTGTTCTTTTCTTAGGGGAAGTGTTTTAATACTTCTAGATTTATCCCGGGGGCAGGGGCGGATTCTAGTTTTTCGTCTTTATTGACCGCTGTAATATTATAACTTAGAATAGATTATAATATTTTCCTATTTATTGGTATATGGAAGAGGGTGTGGAAATATGGCGCAAAAAACGACGATTCGAGATCACATAGAAGATTACATTGAGCAGAACGGGATGAACATCAACCGATTTGCGAATATATCCGGTGTGAACTCCGGAACACTCAGCAGAATTCTTAGTCAGAAGCAGCCGATCTCTATGGGGCAGCTTGAGCGAATTACATCCGGTCTGAACCTTCCTACGGATCATTTCTATGAGATGTACATCGAGGAATGTTTCTTTAACGGGACACCAACCTGGAGAAGATTAAGACCGTTTCTGTTTCGCTGTGCCGACACGGATCGCCTGGATTGTATTGAACGTGTGGTTACTACGTTGCTTGACAATCTTGCCTACACACCGATGCTGTTTGAGACAGCAGAAGAACTGTTCCACCAAGGAAAAAAGGCGGCCGCTGCCATATTGTACAAGCATGTGAGCACAAGCGAGAAATATCAGCATTCCGAACGGCTGGCCATATGCCAGTACAGACTGTTCTTGATTTCGATTGGGAACGATCAGGATGCGAATCTGAGAGCGGCAACGCTGTTTGAAGGTTATGTAGACCGCTTGGATCAGGAGTATCAGCTAGATGCTTACAAGCATTTGGCGCATGTATACGGTTCTCTTCATCGCTGGGATAAGGTTGATATGATGGCGAAGGAGATGCACAGAATTGCAACAATTTTGTATAATCAGAACCAACTTCGTCGTCAGAAGCCTCAAGAAGGGAGCCGATCACCGGAGAAGCCTGTATATTATTATATCTTATATTCTTATTTAATCCGCTCTACCGTATGTGAGCATAACGGGGATTATGAGGGAATGAAACACTATATACAGATGTATTCAGATGGAGATTGGATACAGGAGAAGTCCTCCGAAGTGCAGGCAATCATAGAGCAATTTCAAGAATGGGCAAAGGCTGACTTATATATATGTCGGTTAATGACGGGGCACTATGACGTGCTGCCGGAGTATGTAAAGTATATTGTTGCTCAAGGTGTCGATAGCTATAAGCTCAAAGCTTTTTTATATATAATCGAAGCTGCGAATCGGCATAATTGGAATGTAGATCCATATATCAACCAGTTTTCTGTCTATCTCTCTTATGAGAAATTTAAAGAGCTGTTTGGGGAGTACAATCAACAGGTTTACGCAGATGAATATGCTCGCCTATTAGTTGAAGTAGCTATGTACCACTTAAGAAATGGAAAAAGAGAAGGAATTGAAATTCTTTTACAAAGTTTGGATTTTTCTATTGCGATTAATAATAAAAGCAATATAATTAAAAGTGTAGCATTATTCGAGCAATATCGTGTAAAAGCTGACAAAAACGACATAAATCAATACCAGAAACTAATAAGGGAGGTTCAGTAAAACATGAAAAAGAAACTGTCTTTATTACTCTTTTCTGTGTTGATCGTGTTCTCTGTTCAACTGCCAGTCACTTCAGTGGATGCCGATCCTGGTCAAATTAAGCCATTGAGTCATGGTTTTGGTTTTGGTTGATACTTAATCGATACTCAAATAGATACATAGATAGCTAGCTTCAGATTAAACCACTTCAGGCGTCTCCGTTATTCGGAGACGCCCCTTTTTTTGTCTTAGCTCCTGATGCCATAACTCTATTATTCTATAATTTTACATTAAAGTATAAAATCCCTTGTATAAGGAGGCTAATCATAATGAACACGGCGAGGATTCAATATACCATTGAGCAAGAAAGAAGCAAACTGCATCAGATGAAACGACATTACCGGGACTTCAACCATCCGGTCGTGCTGCGGCAGTCCGTGCTGCTTGATGAACTGATCAATCAATATTTCATAAGCTTGAAGAGCACAAGCTCTGCTGCCAAGTAAGCCGTAAACTGCTCTGAACATGCTTATATGCCGTATAGCCTGGCGGCATTGTCATACAGCTGCTTGCGGGCCTGTAGAAGCGGTATCCCGCGCAGCTCGGCCCAGGCGCTGGCCACGCTCGACGTCATGCGCGGATGGGTCGTTTGCCCGGTGAAGGGGCCTTCGAACGGCCAGGGGCCGTCTGTTTCCGACATGACCAGATGCTCCGGATACCCAAGCGCAATGCGGCGGATCTCCTCCTCATATACAATGTCGGGGGTGAAGGAGATATAGTAGCCTTGTTCGGCCATACGCTGCAGCGTCTTCTCCGCTCCCTTGAACCAGTGGAAATGGGCAAGCGGGTGGCTGTATCGCTCAAGCAGATCGCAGGCCATCTCCGCAGCCTCGTAGACCGCATGGAGGATGACGGGCTTTTTGTGCTTTGCGGCAAACGCAATGAACGTCTCCAGCAACTCCACATAGGGCTGATCATCCCATGCTTCGCCTCGGGTAGCTGCTTCAAGCCTGGTGTAGTAGGGAAGCCCGACCTCTCCTACGGCGACCATCTCCTCGCTATGGACCTCCATCCATTGCAGCAGTTCCTGAATCTCTGTCGCAGACGGGAGCGGCTGCTCAGGGTGATAGCCGAATGCGGGTCTGATCCCGCCGTTATACAGGCGAGCCAGCTCCAGATTCCGCTTGCAGGAAGGCAGGTTCATCGACACGCTGATAACGGACTGCACCTCGCTGTTCGCCAGGTCGGCCGCAATGGCAAGGCCGATATCTTCCGGGTAGCTGTCCAGATGTATATGCGTGTCGATCAATGGAGCGAGGGGGCCGCCACCCTTGTGGTTCACGATTGAACTCATATTCTCATTCCCTTCGGCTTCTATTTCTGAAGAGACCCGTCACGTCGAGACCTGCTGCCTCTTCTGCTGTTCCTGTCGCATGATGGACGAGATGTCAGACTTAAGCGCCAGGAACGCAGGATCGGTTAAGATATCCTCCCGCCTTGGGCGGGGGAACGGCACCTCGATCTTCTGGAGCACGGTGCCCGGCCGGGCTGACAATATATAAATGCTGTCGGAGAGCAGCAGCGCTTCTTCGATATGGTGCGTGATCATCAGCACAGAGCGCCTCGTATCCTCCCAGATGTCCAGCAGCCAGTGCTGCATCTCGCTCCGGGTCAGCGCATCCAGGGCGCTGAACGGCTCGTCAAGGCACATGACCTCCTGCGGGCTCATCAGGGCGCGCAGGAAGGAGGCCCGCTGCTGCATGCCCCCGGAGAGCGTATGCGGGTAGGCCTTCTCGAAGCCGCCGAGCCCGGCCCGCTCGATCCATTGGCGCGCATTCGCCCGCGCCTGCGTTTTGGATACGCCGCGAAGCTCCTCGGGCAGCATGACGTTGTCTTCGACCGTACGCCACGGAAACAGTGCGGGCTGCTGAGGCATGTAGGCGATGAGGCCCTTCTGGCCCGTTACGTCCCGGCCGTCCATATGAACAGAACCGGCACCCGGAGGCATCAGCCCGCCGATGATGTGGAACAACGTGCTTTTTCCGCTGCCGGAGGGACCGATAATGGAGACGAATTCTCCTGGCTGTACAGCGAGCGACAGATCGTCCAGCACCTGCATCTCCCCGCGCCGCTGACGAAACGCCTTGCGAATATGACGGACCTCAAGTGCGGGATTATCCGTAGAGTCAGACCGTGCGGGGGTGGATGTCCCGGATAACTCCGGGGAGCTAGAAGGGGTGTCGTTCATGTTGTTCACACGCATGCGGTGGATCTCCTTTCTATAGACATGTAAGTGACTGGGCTTCCCGCCGGCTTCATGCCTTGCGGCTCCAGCGAATGAGCCGTTTTTCCAACAGGGCGATCAGCGCCACCATCAGCAGGCTGAGCAGCACGATGATCAGAATGGCAACGAAGACCCGGTCGGTGCGGTAGCCGGCTCTCTGCAGCATCATATAGTAGCCGATGCCCCGGTCAGCTCCGATCCACTCGCCAATGACCGCGCCCATGACCGAATAGGTGGCGGCGATCCGCAGCCCCGAGAAGATCGAAGGGAGGGCGTGAGGCAGCTCCAGCTTGGTGAAGATTTGCCAGGTGCCCGCCCCGGTCATCTTCATATAATTCAACATCGTCCGGTCTGTCCGGGCCAGCCCGTCCAGGGCAGCCACCGCTACGGGGAAGAAGCAGACGAGGGTGATGACAATGATTTTGGGCAGCATCCCGAACCCGAACCAGATCATGAGCAGCGGGGCCAGCGCGATGGTAGGCACATTCTGGCTGAGAATAAGCAGGGGATACAGTGCCTTTCGAAGCATTGGAATAAGATGCAGCGCCAGGGAAATGACAATGCCGGTGCCTGTTCCGATCAGGAAGCCGATCAGGGTCAGCCGCAGGGTGGCCAGCGTATGATTCAGCAGCACCGGTGAGCCGGATACCATCTCAAGCCCGATGGATGAAGGGGCAGGTAGAATGTACGGTTCAATATCCCATAGCCACACGGCGCCCTGCCACAGCACCAAAAAGAAGAGGACCGCCCCCACGGGCGGCCATATCAAGCTCCACCAGCTTCTCATGGACGGTATTTCTCCGTTAGCTTGTCCATACTGATGCCGTCTGGATAGTGTGCGATTTTGACTTGAGATATAATGCCTGGGCTGCCTGCCTTGACGAGCGCTTCATGCATCCGTTCGACAATTTGCAGCAGTTCGGACAACTCGCCCTCCATCGTCGTCTCCAGCGGGTGCACCTCATATTTGACGCCGGATTCCTGGATGACCTTGATCGCCTCGTCGACATAGGGGATGCTGTCCCCGCCGTCCGGTGTCTTCGGGATGACTTGAATGCTTAACAGTGTGTTGGCCATGAGCAATCTCCTTTCGTTAATTAAGGGGTATCCGGCAAAAATTCATTCGTAAACGCGCTGTCCGCATCCAGCTCCTGATCCAGCAGGCCGCGTTCAAACATCCATTCGGCATAGCCGGACCATACCTCGGCCTTCTGCTCTCCCCAGCGAGGGGCATCGTCCTGATAGCGCGGACTCAGCCATTTCTGGCTGGCGAGCACCAGCTCTGCATCCAGCTCCGGAACGGCCTTGATCAGCAGATCGGCAGCCTCCTCCGGGTGGTTGATCGCATATTCATATCCTTTTGCCGTGGCGCGCATGAACGCTTTAACCAGCTCCGGATCTTCCTGAATCAGCGTTTCGTTGGTTACAATCACCGGGGTGTAGTAGTCCAGCTTGTCCGAGTAGTCTTTCACATAGATCATGTCCAGCGGCTCTCCCCGAAGCTCTGCCTCGATCCCGGTCCAGGCATAGAAGATCCAGGCGAAATCGATGTCGCGTTTAACCGCCGTAAAATAATCGGCATCCCCGATATTGACGATGTTCACCTTGCTGACGTCAGCGCCGTCGATATCCATTATGGATTTCATGACGGCTTCTTCCACCGGCGAGCCCCAGCCGCCGTAGGCCTTGCCTTCAAAGTCAGCTGCGGTCTTGATATTCCGGTCGACCGGAGCGGCAAATCCGGAGGTGTTATGCTGAATGACTGCCGCAATCGACACGAGCGGAAGCCCTTGCGTCCGTGCAAGTGTCACGCCCTCCTGATAGCTGATGCCAAATGGCACGTTCCCCGAGGCGACCAGCGTATCCGTGCCGCCGGCGCCCGGCTGCACAATGCTTACGTTGAGTCCTTCTTCTTCGTAATAGCCGAGCTCCTTGGCGACGTACAGTCCCGTATGATTGGTATTGGCCGACCAATCCAGCATCAGCTGGATATCGCGCGGCGCCTCCGCGGTCTCCCCGCTGTTGCCAGCATCATTCGGATTCGGCGTACTGCCGCTCTTCTGATTGTCTGTGCCGCAGCCGGCCGCGACAAGAAGCAGCATGCATGCGAGCAATAACGCGGTCCATTTCGGTTTAATCATGTTCTTCTCTCTCCCTCATCTTCATTCTAGCTGCCTGTGACTTCACAATAATAAGAAACGCCCCGAGGATCTCGGGGCGCATGACGGCGTAAGTATTCCACGGCATCCATATCGAGCCGCAGTGTCAGGATTCCTACGCTGGCATTACCCAGATCAGGTGTAAGGGTCAGTATCTTGATGGGATACACTCTCAGCCGGCCGATTCCAGCTCCCCTGTAAGTATGATGAAGTTATAGGCTTAACTAACCGTTATTATAGACCTAATGGCTGGAGCTGTCCAGCCTGTGCGGGATGAGAGAGAGCCGGACTATTTCCAGGCGGGATGCTCGTCTTTGATCACATCCAGCCCCCAGACAGCTGCATTCGCCAGACTCGATGGACATGGGCGCTGGCTGTCACATTGATGAAGCAATACGAAAAAGACGAGACTCGTATACTAAAGCCTCGCCTCGTCGTGATCGCGCGGGGGAATCATTTTTAGCGCTGGAAAAATTCAATCCATTCTCCGTTTGGCCCATGAAGGAAGAAATAACGGTAGCCGTTTGGCAGCGTCACAATTTCCTCATCAAGATGCGGCACGCCGAGCTTCTGAACCCGGGCGTACTCCGCCTCGATCTGGTCTGTGCTGACTGCAAAGTGATGTACCGCTCCTTCAGCCGGAAGGCTGTCGCTGTATCCTTGTATAAGCTCCACTTCGGTCTCATCGCTGCCGTTAAAGCCGAGGAAGGCAAGTTCGATCACCCCGTTCGTATGCTTGACACGATCCTTCAATTCAAGACCGACAACCTTCGTGTAGAAGTCGATGGTCGCCTCAAGATCCCGCACCATAACTCCGACATGATCGAGCCGTTTATGAGATGGCATACTGGCCACATCCTTTCCTGTTCGTCCAATTTGAATCACATCTTAACATATAATTCCTACCTGTCAAGTGGGTATATATGTTCTCGCTTAACTTTTCTTTACATTTTAATGGGTGAAAAGTATCATGATTTATAGATGGATTTTTAATCCTTTTGCACCAGCAAGGTTTACATAAATCATGGGATCACGAAAGTGGGCGGGCCGCGTTCCCCTTCTTCTTTATTGCTTCAACGCTTGTCAGACATAATGCAAATGATTAACTTTGATTGTTTTGTTTTACATATTCATTACAAAAAAGCATATTATACAAAGAATTCATATCCAAATGCCGATAAGAAGCTTAGTGAAAGCTTGCCGAGGGGGATGAACATGTTGTGCGACAACCGCAGCACCTTTGAACCGTTTGAGGACCAGGGAATTGTTCAGATCAGACCAGCTTACGCAGAGCTTCTTCATCTGCTTGACGGGTGGGGCGGCACCGTGCGCAATACCCGCGAAGGGTGTGCTGTCAGCTATCAGGGGCGGGATGAGCTGGTATCGCTAATCCGGCTGCTTCGGGGACTTCCGAATGGATCAAGGGAAGAGATCAGCTTCCGCATCATGGACGGAGCGACTCCACAGCAGCACCATCCGTGGACGATGGCCGAGCAGCTCGGGCCGGAGAATGATCAATGCGATATGCTGAATATTATCCTGGATCAACAATTTACGAGCCATATGCAGCCTATTGTAGACCGCTGCGAGCAGATTGTGGCTTATGAATTTTTGCTGCGTCCGGCTAAGAACGGCAGGCCATTCCCTCCCCAGAGGCTCTTTGATACAGCACGACGTGCAGGTCTGCATTATTTTCTGGACCGTGAAGCCCGCAATGCGGCCATTGAGGCCAGCGCCAAGTGGCTGCCGAGTGGTGTAAAGCGGTTTATCAACTTTCTGCCTTCCTCGATTTCGGACCCGAAGAAATCGCTGGTGCAGACGTTTCGCGTGCTGGAGAGCCATCATCTGGACCCGTGCGATTTCGTGTTCGAGGTTGTTGAGACGGAAAGAATTGATGATATTCAGCATCTCCAGGCGATTTTTGATACCTATCGTAAACACGGCATTTCCTTAGCCATGGATGACGTGGGCGCCGGATACTCCACATTGGAGCAGATGGTGCTGCTGAAGCCCGATTATGTCAAAATCGACCGCAGCCTGATTGACCATTGCGAGCAGAACAGTGTGAAACAACAACAGCTTCAGATGATTACACGAACGGCCCATGAATTCGGGGCCAAGGTGCTTGCAGAAGGAATAGAACGCCGTGAGGAGTTCCAATACTGCCGGCAGATCGGCATCGAACTAGCTCAGGGCTATTTATTTGGGAAACCGGCGGAAAGACCGCTCAAGGGACCCCAGTCGCAACTGATGCTATGTTAAGGGATTCAACATTCATATGATATGGAAAATGATCGAGGGGGAGGAAACTTCCCTTCGTTTTTATTTATCAGGATAGTTGTGTGATTGAAAGCTTTATAGGGAGCAAGCCCAGGGAAGCACTTCTCCTGAGCTTGCAGCAGGGTGGTATAAGAGGTCGCATCCAGCAGCAACCGGCTTATGTGCAAACGATTGAATAAAGCGATGCACCACTACTTCGGGGCAGAGTGCATCGAAGATTCGCGAATCATGAGCCGGTGCGGGATAATATAGCGGCTTGGGCGGCCCTTCTCGTTAGGATTGCGAATGCTCTGGATCAATGCCTGGGAAGCGGTGTAGCCGAGGTTATAGATGCCGATGTCCACGCTGCTGAGCGGCGGATTGGACAATTCGGACAACGAAATATTGTTGAAGCTGATGATGGATACATCCTGGGGCACCTTATACCCAAGCTCGTTTAATCCCCGCAGTACCCCGAAGGCAACGATGTCATCCACGATGACAAGCGCTGTTGGACGCTCCGGCAAATTCATAAAAAAGGACATCGCACGATAGCCGCTTTCCTGCAGAAACTCGCCTTCCACGATCCACTCCTTGCGCATGGTCAGCCCGGCATCTGCCAATGCCTGGCCATACCCCTTCAGGCGGTCCTGGGACACCATCAGATTCGGTGGCCCGCTGACAAAGCCGATCCGCTCATGGCCGAAGGTAATCAGGTGTTTGGTCGCATCATAAGCGGCCTGTACATTATCCGTGTCGACAGACAGCAGATCCGGATACTTCTCGCTGCGCCCGATAAGCACGAACGGATATTCATTCGCCTTCAGGTAGTCAACGACCGCGTCGTCCTGCCTGGAATACAGAAGGATAGCTCCGTCCACACGGCGGCCATTGAGCAAGCGGGACACCGCTTCAACTTCTTCCTTCTCACTGCCGCCTGAGCTGATCAGCACATCATAGCCGGAACGGTTGGCCTGGGTGACGATGCCGCGGATAAGCTCCATGAAGAACAGATTCAGAAACAGTTCCTCGGCGGGCTTGGGCAGAATGACACATATCGTTTCCGTCGTTTTGGACACCAGGCTCTTGGCCATCATATTCGGGTGATAGCCCATCTCCTCCATAATGTCTCGAACCTTCTGCGATGTTTCGCGGCTGATTCTCGGGTGATTGGAGAGCACGCGTGAGACCGTGGAGGGGGATACTCCCGCCCGTTTGGCAACATCTTTAATCGTTACATTCATAACAAGGACCTCCTGTGGAACCGTTTGCTTGATTAAATGGAAGAAAATCGTGAAGCAGGCTCCATTTAATACGGTCCGGATCCATAGTGTTAAAGGTTTAACCAATCCTTTGGCACAGATAGAGTTAAACGGTTACAACTGCTATATTAACGTTAAACGGTGTGCTTGTAAATATACTGTGCAACAGCAGGAAGGCGGGACGATCCACGATCAGGGGGTTCTTTTTCTCCAAAAATCCCGATTGGAGTCAAACGTTTGCACAATATTAGGGGGGAATTAGCAGAGAGAGCGGCGGAAAAGAGTGGCGTAAGAGAGGGGGTTGAGGAATGGCTAAGGATGCAGCTTAAGGAAGTAGCCTGAGAAAGTAGTCCGAAGAAAGTAGTCCGAAGAAAATGGCTTGAGAAAGTAGCTGGAGGGAATAGCTGAGTGAAAAGGCTGGGTGACAAGGTTACAACGTAATGGCGAAACGAAGCACCCGTTTTAAGGGCGGGTCTGCTCATGATACAATGAATGCCAACAGGAGCCGGAGGGACGCCCGGCGGACAAGCTTGGGATGAAGGGGAGAGATTACTTGAGCGCAAGCATTTTATATATTGAGGATGACCGTGAAATAGGCGAATGGGTGAGTGAGTTTCTGAAGGAAAAGGGGTACAGCGTCACGTGGCTTACCAGCGGGGAACGTGCTGTGGAGGAAGCGGATAACTGTGCCGTTGTCATCCTGGACGTGATGCTGCCGGGGCTTGACGGCTTCACGGTGGGGCAGCGAATCAAGAAGGCTTGTCCGGTTCTGCCGATTCTGATGCTGTCTGCACGTACGTCGATTGATGACAAGCTTCAAGGACTCGAATTCGCCGACGATTACTTGACGAAGCCGTTTCATCCTGACGAGCTGGCAGCGCGGGTCGAGGTGCTGCTGCGCCGTTCGGCGGCCCACGTCGAGGAAGCGGTCGAGATCGAACATCTCCGCATCTATGTAAAGGAGAACCGGATAGTGAATATGGACTCGGGAGAGGATATTGTGCTGACAGGGAAGCAGTATCATATCTTCATGTATTTGCTGCAGCACCGGGGGCGGGTCATGACGAAGGAGCAGATCTATGAGGCGGTCTGGAACGAGTCCTACATCGAAGGAGACAAAACGCTGATGGTGCATATTCGCTACCTCCGCGAGAAGCTGGAGCGAGATCCGGCAGCTCCGGCCATTATTGAGACCGTCCGCGGGCTCGGGTACCGGGTGAGAGCATGAAGTGGCGGAAAACCAAGGGGAGATTTCGCAACTCGCTGACTTCCCGGTATTTGCTGCTGATTATGGCTGCGATGATGTTTATGCCGATCGTGATGCCGCTGGCCTCCGTATTCTACTGGTTCGTGAATGACACCTTCTCCAGAACGGTCTATGTGCCAACTGCGAAGTATACGAGCGGTGAGCCGCTGGTCAAGATGTGGCATGCCGAAGCGGCGAAGCTCGGCGGCGCGTCCGCGGAGCACATCGGTCAGAGGCTTGGTGAACTTCGAGAGGAATATCCGGAGTTGTCCATCCTCTGGGTTGACGCCCGGAATGAAGTAAGGGTCGAGCTCCCGGAACAGCCGGATATCCCTGATACATGGAGTGCCGAGTATACGGTGCAGTTCATGAAGACCGCCGTGGGCAACGATCCGTTCACGGTGGTGGCTTTTATCGGGGGCGACGAGGGCAGCGGCCAGGGGTTCATGGTGATGCGGATTCCGAGACAATATATTAGCGTTCAGCAGCCTTTTGCCAGTGAGACGACCATCTATGCCGCCTTCATGGCCGGATTGTCGCTATTGTTCATTCTTGTCTCCTGGCTGTTCTTCGTTGGCATCCGGAGGAGGCTGATCCGCTTGCGCAAGGCGATGACATCGCCGCACTCTGAGACGGGCATCCCGCAGCCGGTTCAACTCACGAAGCGGGACGAGATCGGCCAGCTGGAGGAAGGGTATAACGATATGGTGCAGCAGCTGAAGATTGGCCTGCGCCGCCAGCGTGAGGAAGAGGAGCTGCGCAAAGCGCTCATCGCCAATCTGTCCCATGATTTGCGGACGCCGCTCACTGTGATACGAAGCCATATTTTTTCGATTGGGAAGGAGCAGCTGAGCGAGAAAGGGCAGGAGTCACTGGCGCTGATGGAATCGAAGATCGGGGATCTGGGAGAGCTGATTGACAATCTGTTGTCCTATAATCTGCTGACCAGCGGCCGGATTGAGCTGAAGCTTTCGCCGGTGGATATATTGCGGCTCGTGAGGGAGAGCGCGGCAGCCTGGTATCCGGTATGGGAGAAGTCGGGGATTGAGCCTGACATTGACCTTGAAGGAGAGCCGGTCGTGTGGGATGTAGATGAACTGTGGTTCCGGCGCATCGTGGATAATCTGTTCCAAAATGTTGTGCGTCACGCTAAAGCGGGAGGTTATATCGGCATTCGAATGGCCGGGCGTGAGGACGGTGAGCGGATGCTGGTCATCTCGGACAGAGGGCCTGGGATGAATGCGGACTCCGAGCACAAGGGTACAGGCATCGGCCTGGCCATCGTTGAACATCTTGCCAGAGAGATGGGGCTGGACTATGAGATCGTCAGCTCGGCTGCGGGCTCGGCGGTAAGGGTGTGGCGGAAGTCGAATCCCCTTCTGACGAATGCTGCGTCTGATGACACTTCCTTGTAACTGATCAAGACACAGTGAACAGCCTGTCACGAGGTCCTCGAACACGTCATGAGGACAGCGGTGCGGGGCATTATACGGCGATTTGTTCCCGGTAGGGCCGGGGATAGATCGCCTTTTTTGTGCGCCCGAAGGGGTGAACCGACTTGGAAAGCTATTTGTTTAAATCAAATTTAAACTTCGGGGCGACCGTCATTTAACCTGGGGCAGGTAGGATAGTTCTCGAGGTGATTGATGTGACGGACATGGTCATACAGACAAAAGGATTGTATAAATTGTACAAAAAACGCGCAGCGGTGGAGGATCTCAACCTGGAAATCGCGCGCGGCGACATTTACGGGTTTCTCGGACCGAACGGAGCGGGCAAAACAACGACAATCCGCATGCTGCTCGGGCTGATTCAGCCCACGCGCGGCTCCATCCATCTGTTCGGCAAGGATTTGAAAAAGGAGAAGATGGACATTCTGCGGCGGACAGGCTCGCTGGTCGAATACCCGTCCTATTACGGGCATTTGACCGCGATTGAAAATTTGGAGACGATCCGCCGCATTACGGGCGGGCCCAAAGCTCGCATCGCCGAGGTGCTGGACATCGTCTCGCTGACCAAGGAAGCCAAGCGGCCGGTCAAGGGCTACTCCCTCGGCATGAAGCAGCGGCTCGGCATTGCTGCAGCGCTGCTGAATCATCCAGAGCTGCTCATTCTGGATGAGCCGACCAACGGACTGGACCCTTCGGGGATTCAGGAAATCCGCGAGCTCATTAAACAGATGCCGCGTCAATTCGGCATCACAGTGCTGGTATCCAGCCACCTGCTCAGCGAGGTGGAACTGATGGCCGACAAGGTAGGCATCATTCGCGAGGGGCGGCTGGTGTATCAGGATACGATCACCAATCTGACCGCTGCCGCGTCGAGCGGCTTCCGCCTGTCGGTCTCTGAGCCGGAAGCGGCGCTGATGCACGCGCTTGAGCTCGGCTGCTCCGGCGTGCTGAATCGCGGAATGATGGAGCTTGGGGCCATGAGCGATGCGAAGGTGGCGCTGCTTGTCAAGCGGCTGGTCGAGCATCAGCATGCGGTTTATCGGGTGGAGGAGAAGCGCAGATCGCTGGAGGATATTTTCATGCAGATCGTCGGGGAGGGGAACCGGATATGATGCTCCGCGCACTGTCTGCAGACTGGATGAAAATCCGCGGCAAAGGGATCTGGTTTCTGACTGCGCTAGGCCCCATCGGGCTGGTGGCGATGCAGGGCTTGAATTTTGGCCTGCGGTACGATTACCTGATGAATCAATATGCGGATGACCCGTGGGGCGGGCTGCTTCATAATATTGCGAATTTTGTACCGATTGCGCTGTTTCTCGGCATCACGCTGATCAGCTCGCTGATGGCGAATGTAGAGCACCAGCTCAGTTCATGGAAGCAGCTGCTGGCACTGCCGATTTCCCGAACGGCGGTATTCAGCGCCAAGTTCGTGCAGGCGTTCCTGCTCCTGACCGTATCCTGCATTCTGCTCTCCGCAGGAACGGCAGTCCTTGGACTTCTGCTCGGCATGTCCCCGCAGGAGATACCCTATGTCGATCTGGCGCGAGTTGGCTTCGCGCCGATGCTTGCCGCGATCCCGTTGCTGGCAATTCAGCTCTGGATGTCGATGACGCTCAAAAACCAGGGGCTGCCTGTCGGGATAGGGATTACGGCATCGGTTGTGTCTGTCTTCACGTACCAGTTCCCCAACTGGATGCCGCTGAAATGGCCGGTACTTGCTTATGTTGGTCCGGGCGAAGTGAAGGTGGTCGGAGCCGGTCTGTGTCTGGGTCTCGTCATTTCGCTGATGGGCCTGATTCATTTTAACCGAAGGGACGTGAACTGATATGTCATCCTATACCCGAGCCTTGTCAGCCGAATGGCTGAAGCTGGCCAGGTCCAGACTATGGCTGCAAATCCTGCTCTGCATCGCAGCATCCACCTTGCTCGGCATCCTTGATGGAAGGGAGGTGGGGGCTCTTCGTTGGGAAAGAACCTTAACCACGATGAGCATTCTCCACGCGATGCTGTTTCTGCCGATTATGACGGGGGTCTTCAGTGCGATGGTATGCAGATATGAGCATGCCGGCGGCGGATGGAAGCAGCTGCTCGTGCTCCCGGTCTCCCGGGGGGCGGTGTATCTGTCCAAGTTCTCTGTCGTATGCATTCTGCTGGCGGTGATTCAGCTGCTGTTCCTGGGTGGATTGCTGCTGGTTGGCGTGGTGAATCGCTATGCAGAGCCAATTCCGTGGGGGATGCTGCTGCAGTGCCTTGCTGGCGGCTGGATCGCCTGCCTGCCGCTGGCAGCTCTTCAGCTTGCCGTATCGACGGCCTGGAGCAGCTTTGCGGCACCGCTTGCGCTGAATGTGGTCTTCACGATTCCGAATATGCTGGTTGCCAATTCGGCGACGTATGCGCCTTATTATCCGTGGGCCCAGCCGCTGCTGGCTATGATGCCGACCGGAGGCGCCGATTTCGGAGCCTTCAACCTGCCGTTTGAGAGTCTCATGCTGGTCGTGGTCGGCGGATTCCTACTGTTCTTTATGGCGGGGCTTCTATATTTTCAGCGCAAGGAGATATAGGGGACAATAGTGTGTGTGATCCTGCCTGTACATTCGCCACATGCCCCTTGAAATAGCAAAGGCCGCTGTCCCGGGACGGATCGTCCCAGGGAGAGCGGCTCTTTTGCTGTGAACCCTGATCATGAAAGAAGGTGCTTCGACCTTAAAGCTGTCCAATGTCTGTTATACGGGCAGCTCCACCCAGCGATACGGTGTGTCAGCAGCCTTTAAACCGTACTCAATGATCGTGACGATAGCCACGGTCTCTGCCGGATCAACGGCAGGCTCGCTAGTATGGAAGAAGTGAACGAGATTGTCGATGAAGGCAGTGAAGAAATTGGACTGCGCTGAAGCTTGCTTGAAATCCCCGGTGGTGTACCTCACTCCAAGGGTGAACGGGCAGTTGTCGCCTAAATGATTCACATTCGCCTGCCGCCCTTCTCCGAAATCAATCAACAGGGACGGGGACTCCGGCGTGCCGGTGAACATGACCCGTTTCGGGCTTGGGCCCATCAGGTGAACAATCGGCTCGATTTGATGAATCGAATAATTGGAGAAAGCCCCGGGGCCCCAGCTGCTAATGGTCTGGATGTCCCCCGCCTTCAGCTCTGCGTACTCGCTGGCAAAGCGGAGGGCGGATGTGGAATACATCGGCGTGCCATGCTTTGCTGCCAGATCAAACAAGCGAAGGGCGGCGTCCCGGTCAGGCGCAAACGTCTTATCAATATACGTTGGCTTGCCGGAAGCGAGCGGAAGCTGGGACAGCTCCTCATGATACTCCGGATTGTCCGGGGACAGGACGATCAGGTAGTCGCTTCTGTCCACCACCTCGGCGATGGAGGATAGCTGCTGCACGCCGTATTCCCGGCACCAGGCTTCGTTTGTCTTGCCGCCTTCCTTGTCCTGCTTGGCATAGGCGTAGGCCACCTTCATGCTCCCGCCGCTGGCCTGTTCAATCCAGCCCGGATACTTGTTCGCGTGAAACTGGTCAAGATGGAGATCGATAAATCCGATGGTCTTCATATCTGATAGCCTCCCTGGCGATTTGAGCTGGCTTAGCGATTGGTCTCGGCTGTTGCCGACAGCAGGGACATTTCCGCTCCTTTGTCGGAGGAGTCGTAGATAGCTTGGATGATTTGCGATGAGAGGATAACCGTGTCGATGTGTGATGGCTGCTTCTCTCCTGTCTGGATCGAGCGGATGAAACCGTCGATTTCGTTCTGGAACATGCTGCCGAGGTTGAACTTCGGCGTCGTTTCAATCAAAGCGCCGTCCTGGGCGGTGTAGAACGTGAATTCCGCCCCGTATTTCAGGCGGATGCCGCCTTTGTCGCCAAGGAAGTCGATGAACATTTCCTCGACCCCGATATTCTGGGCCCAGGCACCGTTAAGCGAGATGGTCGGCCCTTCGGTCCGAATGAGGGCTGTAACAAAGTCATCCACATCATAGGTGCCGTCAACCTTCGGCGGGCCGGCCCACATTTTCAGATACGTATAGTTCTCCATATCCTTGCCGAGCTTGGAGTATGCCTGACCGGATACGGTTATAGGGCGCGGGTCGCCGGTACAGTACATGACCACATCCAGGAAATGCACACCCCAGTCGATCAGAGCGCCGCCGCCGGCGATCGCTTTGGTGGTGAAAGCTCCACCAAGTCCTGGGATGGAGCGGTGAGCGCGGAAGCTGGCATACACATGATACAGCTCGCCCAGATCGCCGTTTTCGATCATTTTCTTAATCCGGTTCACGCTTTCGTTGTAACGGTTCACGACACCGATGTTAAGAATCTTGCCGGTTTCATGCTGGATCTTCTGCATTTCGAGCGCTTCGGCGTAGGTTCTTGCGGCGGGCTTTTCACAGAGGACATGCTTGCCGGCGCGAAGACAAGCGATGGTAATCGAGGCATGCACATCATTCGGCGTGCAGATCGACACCGCGTCTACTTCCGGGTCCTCCAGAATGACACGGTAGTCAGCGATCGCTTGTCCGCACTCATATTTCGTAACAGCTTGCTCCGCCCGGTCCAGCTGAACGTCGCAGAAGTACTTGATCTCGGCATCCGGATTGGCGATGTACGCCGGAATGTGTGCGCTGTTGGCGATGGTGCCGCAGCCGATGACAGCGATTGTAATTTTGTTCATTATATTCCCTCCATCATCACGAATAGTTGAAAACATACGATACCTTTCGAAAATGCATATAGCTTATGTTTTGCCAAGAGTATATCATGGTGCGGATAGGTCTCGATTTCACTATCGTGTTTTTTTATTGGATTATCGTACAGAGGTGGGCGGGGGAGTGGCAAATTTAAAGCATAAGTTGTCGTAAGTATTTGTAGGGGTATAGGTTCTTGTTTTTCTTAGGGTTCTATGTCAGAAGCTTTTGTAATCTGGGTTACAGAAGAGGAAATAAGGGTGGTTTATGATGAATGTAACATTCCGGCTATAGATTATGTTATATGAGGAATAATGATTGCAGCGAGTCGAGTGATTGTCGTTCGCAGCATGGAAAGGAGGAGCACCATGTTACACGATGAGACGATGAATGAGACAATGGAAAGAGTAACCTCATTTTTGCCACAAATAAAAATATTTGAATCGCTTCCGGCAGAAATTATCCGTGAAATCGAACAATTGGTAACAAGATCAAATACGTATAAACTTTCAAATAACACAATTCTTCAGTCGCCCGGTAATGAAAAGAATGGCTTGTTTTTCGTCATCGCCGGTAAACTTCGGTTATACAAAACCAATTCGGCCGGCAAACAACATACAGTTTGCATCCTAAGTGAGGGCGGTATGTTTGGCGAAGTTGAAACGTTTTCCTTGAGCACAAGAGGGACTTATGTGGAGACGATGGAAGACTCGATTGTTT
The DNA here is from genome assembly GCF_002272015.1 of Paenibacillus campinasensis. Lineage (GTDB taxonomy): Bacteria > Bacillota > Bacilli > Paenibacillales > Paenibacillaceae > Paenibacillus_AQ > Paenibacillus_AQ campinasensis. The sequence goes on from NZ_NPBY01000110.1 coordinate 17,907, forward strand.
TTTCGATTCCGGCTGAACAATTTGAACCGCTTTTAGTCAAGTATTCTGAATTGTCTTTACGATTTTTATCGGAGCTAAGCAAACGCCTGCGAGATCAGGATGAATTGGTGGAGAAATTGGTTTTTCGAGATTTGCGTGGCAAAGTGCTCTACTTTCTCAACCGACTATCTAAGAAGTTCGGAATAGAAGAAAATGGATACCAGAAAATCGATATTCCCCTGACTCATCAAGAATTGGCCAATATGATCGGCGCCACAAGAGAAGCGGTATCGCTTACCTTACAGGAGCTATCCAATGAAGGTATTATCGTGACCAGCCGTAGAATGGTCATGATTCATATCGAAAAAGCGATGCAAGAGCTGTCTTGATTCATGATCCGTATGAATCTCCTTTCGATTGCATGCTTTTCAACGTAATCTAAATTACTGACGAATTATTCATCTAGCGTTATGATAAATGCCGCAGCGGAAACCCTGCAAATATGAAACTTATAGGAGGAGTAGCCATGTCCAATCAACAGGTTCAACTGAATATTCGATTCAAAGCTAAACCAGGGAAGAAAGAGGAATTCCGCAAGGAGCTATATTCCCTTATTGAAGAGATGTCATCCGAGAAGGCATTCATTAGCGCCATTGTTTCAGACGATCTGGATCAGCCGGATGACTTGATCATTTATGAAACATGGCAGGGCACCAGAGATAGCTGGCTTGCGGAAGAGTTTATTAAACCCTACCGTAAGAATTACGAAAGAATACTGGGCGATTTAATTGTGGATAGAAGCGTCAGCTGGTTAGAGCCGAAGGGCGAATGGGGAAGTCAAATAACGAATGCGTGATGACGTTCAACGGCGTCGAATTGTTCGTAGATGGCGGTATGGCTCAAGTCTGACCTTGAATCAGAAGGGATAGAGATGTCGCTTTAGGCTAATTTCCTACTAAGCCCATGTATATAATCAGGCAGAGGAGTCAATACCAGCTCTCTGCCTGAGTTTCATTCTGTGACGAATTTTTTCCACTGCTATGTCGAATCTGGGTGAAGACGATTCCCGATGATGGTTCCGTTATGCTAGCGACTGCTCCGGTCGCTATTTTTCTTGTAATAGGCCGGGGTCGTTCCGGTATATTTCTTGAAGATGCGGCAGAAGTAGGGCAGCTCGTTAAACCCGACTTTATAACATACCTCCGTTACGGTCAGCTCCGGCTCGGTCAGCAGCTTCATCGCCATGCGAATGCGATAGCTGGCTACGTATTGGCTGAAGGTGCGGCCGGTGATCTCCTTGAAGTGGCGGCAGAAGTTCGTGCGCGACATCATCGTCATGCTGCATAGCTCCTCCAGCCTTAGCGGCTGATCGTAATGCTGATGGATGAACTGAATCGCTCCAAGCATCTGCTCATGGTACTGGCCGCCCGCAGGTCTGGCGTGAGCGGAGGCGGCGTCATGTTCCCGGTTCACAATCATCATCAGCTTCAGCAGATTGGCCTTCAGCAGCATTTCGAAGCAGGGGCTACGCCTGCTGTACTCGCCGAGCATTTCATTCAACAGCTCCTGCGCGGCCAGATCACTGCTGCCGGACAGGGAGATTTTCGGCGGAATCTCATGCTCTGGAGCGACAAAAGCCTCGATAAAGGCTTGGTCAAACAGCCTGGATCCCTCTTCGGGGCTGGCAAGCTGCTCATTGATGAATCCGGGCGTGAACTCACACCCGATCACCTCAAGCTCCCGGCCGGGAAGCATTTCGACCCGGTGGATGCAGTAGGGAGGAACGACCACAATATCGCCCTGAACAACGCTGTATTTACGCCCGCCCATCGTGTGATCAAACTCGCCGCGGCGAACGTACCAGATTTGAAAATAGTCGTGCATATGATCCGACATGCTCCCGTAATCCTCGTTGATCCGGTACATTTTGCAGGGAAGGCCGCTCATCATTTCCAGCTCGGATGTGAAATATACGATCCCCCTGCGCGTGCACTCGGCGATGTCCTGCTTGATCCAGTGAAGGGTCATGACGTCATCCTCCTATAAGCGTTCACATGGTCTATTATTCATAGCATAACGGATTCAGGGCATGAATCAATAGAAGCATGAACAGTTTAGCCGCGGGGATGGTAACGCTAAGTGTTAATACCCCATCTCCTTCAACATCCGGGACAGTGTGCGCAATCTTTCGCCAATCAGTTCGCCATCCTCGCTCAGCGCCTGATTGAACAGCTTGATATCTTCATGGATATGCTCGTTATCGGTGGATACGGATACCGTCATGGCATCCCCTTGCAGCCCTACCCGGTCTATGACGGGATTGTCGGGATCATATAAATGATCATATCGGTAGGCCTCTTGAAAATGGAGCTTGGCTCTGCAAATCAAAATCGCAAGGTCAATCACCCGGTGGAGAGGAAGCTCCTCGGATTGCCTGGACCATTTGCCGCCCGTATGTCTCCATACTTTCGCGGAAATATCCACTTTTCCCCGGTCGTTCCACTGCGCAAGCCCCAGAGAGAGCCCCTTCGCATCTGAATCATAGGCGTATCGGCCATCGATGTTCTCATAGTTCTCGGACACGATGACAGGTTTATGCTTTAACGTTGTCGGTATTTTCAAGCGGATCACCTTCCAGTTCTCATGATTTCAATGACATGCAGCTCAATTGTTCACTAAATTTATAATTTACTAATTTACTAAATAACTGAACTCATGAGCATTATAACGTTCATACCGGGTCAAGTCAATGTCATCATGTCAAGGGAAGGAGGGGGAGCGACAAAAAGAGGCGCCCGCTGCTCGGCTGCGTGTATCGCAGTGAACGGAGGGCGCCCTCATGATGATCAATCGGATGAGGCCTTCAGCACGGCAAAGCCGTAAGCCGGGAGCTTCACGGTCAACTGTCCGTGAGCAGCGGTCAGGACATCGTCGTTCCACAGATGGGTCCACTGTGCATGCCGGACAGGCAGCGTAAGCGTGTGGCCCGCCTTGTCGTTGTTCATGACGACCAAGATCGTATCTTGGTCGTCCTCACGCAGGTAAGCAATCTGCCGGCTGTTCTTCTCGGCCGTGAGGAACTTGAAGGTGCCGGTGCGCAGAGCAGCATGAGCTTGGCGGAGCCGGATGACCGTCTGGTAGAACGCGAACAGATCCTTGTCATGCTTCGTCTCGTCCCATTCCATACATTTGCGGCATCCCGGGTCATGCCCGCCATCAAGGCCGACCTCGTCCCCATAATAGATGCACGGGGTGCCGAAGTAGGTGAACTGGAACAGCACCGCCAGCTTCATCTTCCGCTTGTCGCCATCCGCTTGGGTCAGCAATCTGGCGGTGTCATGGCTGTCCAGCAGGTTGAACATGACTTCGCTGGCCTGGCGCGGATACCCGGCAAGCTGCTTGCCGAGCATGAAGGAGAACTTCTCGGCATCGGCGATTTGATGAATGAAGAAATCAAGGACGGCGTTGGTGAACGGATAGTTCATCACCGCATCGAACTGGTCGCCCTCGAGCCAGATGGACGATTCATGCCATACCTCGCCCAGAATATAGGCATCGGGGTTCGCTTGCTTCACCACCCGGCGAAACTCGCGCCAGAACTGGTGGCTCACCTCATTGGCAACATCGAGCCGCCAGCCGTCGATCCCCGTTTCGCGAATCCAGTATTCCGCGGCCTTCAGCAAGTATTCCTTCACTTCCGGATGCTCGGTATTGAGCTTGGGCATCAGCGGTTCAAAGGCAAAGGTATCATACGTCGGAATGCCGTCCACCACCTCAAGCGGCAGGGAGCGGATATGGAACCAGTCCTTGTATTTGGACTTCTCCCCGTTCTTGAGGACATCAACGAAGGGAGGGAAGGTTCGGCCGGAATGGTTGAACACGGCGTCCAGCAGGACGCGAATTCCGCGCTCATGGCACAGATCTACGAGCTTCTTCAGCGTATCCTTGTCCCCGAACTGCGGGTCAATCTGAAAATAATCCTCCGTATCGTACTTATGGTTGGTGGTTGCCTTAAAGAGCGGGGTGAAGTATACGGCGTTCACGCCCAGCTTGCTCAGATGATCGAGGTGGTCGATGACGCCTTGCAGATCACCGCCAAAGAAGCAGCTTGGCGTCGGATCGGCACTCCCCCATGGCAGCGTGCCTTCGGGATCATTGCGGGTATCCCCGTTGGCAAACCGTTCAGGGAAAATTTGATAGAAGATGGCATCCTTCACCCATGCCGGCGGCTGGAACACATCGACAGGGTTGATGAACGGGTACTCGAACAGTCGGTCGGGATTGGCCGGCGGCTCGGTCAGAAAATCATACTCGGTCATCCAGCGCTTCTCATGACCCTGCTGCAGCAGAAACCCGTATTTCACTCTTCGGTACGGCGGGGTCACCTCGCATTCCCAGTAGTCGAACAGCTCGTCTGTCGCCAGCTTGGTCATCGGGACATACTCCATCGTGTGGTCCCACATGTACTTGTCACCGGCGAGAGCATAGACGGCGGTCATGTCGTCTTTCTTGGTGCGGATCCGAAGATGAACGGTGGTGCCGTTGTACGCATAGGACCAGTTTTTGCGCGGACGGTGATACACAGCTTCCAGAAACATAAGATCAATCCTCCTTAATGCCGCTGCGGGCAAATAAAAAAGGCACAACCCGGTTTGAAATCGCCGAGGTTGTACCTTCAACAAGATAACATTGCCTTTAAATTATGGATTGGAAAATCTGTTCACTAAAAATATAACAGACTCGCGGCCCTTCCACAAGCGTGCCCGAAGGATATTTAAATCGAATATCTAGTCCTCGGTCGCTTTAGACGGTTTGCCGATCAGAAGCTCTTTGAAATTCCGGATCTGCTGCCGTTCCCCGGCCAGTACAATGGTTGCGCCAGCAGCAAAGATGTGCTCGGGTCCCGGATTAATGACACGGTTCTGCCGCCCAACGATCGCAAGGACGCTGGCTCCCGTCCGCTTGCGAATCTCCAGTTCGGCAATCGACTTGCCAGCACCGTCATAATGGGCCTCCACGCGGATCCATTCGATGATCAAATCTTCCACCGACACCTCGATGGATTCCAGCGCTTGAGGCTTGTAGACCATGCCGCCGACAATCGCGGCAATTTGTCTGGCTTCATCATCATCCAATGAGATTTGCGATATCGTTTCTTCAGGATCATCGTCGTTAAAATGGTACATCTCTCTTCGGCCATCATTGTGGATGATCACAACGAGCCTGTCTCCCGATCGGGTCTGAATAAGAAATTTTTTACCGATACCCGGTAATTCGGACTCGCGAATAAAACTCATATAAGTTCCTCCTCTCATACAATGAACATCAGCTTGCGAGTGGCTATTCTGATTGCCGCCTCTTAACCTTCTCTTCAGGAGAGCTCCAGCGGAAGATCCGGTTAATGCCGCGGTAAATATGCTTCGACTCCTTGGTCAACAGTGGCCCAAGTATGGCCAATATCAATACGTAAAGCGCCGAGAATGGCTTGATCATGGCCGATAGGCCGCCGGCGACGCCAAGATTGGCCACGATGATGGTGAACTCTCCGCGCGCCATGATCGTCAGTCCAATGTTAAGGGATGATTTATGCGATAGTCCGGCCCTGCGACCAGCGATCATACCTGCAACCAAATTGCCGATAATCGTAAGTACCACAGCGCCGATCGCCAGCCAGAAGGCATCGCCAAGCGTGGTCGGATCAATGCTCAGCCCGAAGCTGAAGAAGAAGACAGCGCCGAAGAAATCGCGGAATGGCACGACCAGCTGCTCGATGCGTTCGCCATGCTCCGTTTCGGAGAGCGCCAGGCCAAAGAGAAGCGCGCCGATTGCCTCGGCCACGTGCAATTTCTCCGAGAAGCCAGCAATAAAAAACATGACGGAGAATACAACGATGATGAAGATCTCGTTAGACGTAATTCGCAGCCATTTGTTCAATAGCGGCGGGCCCTTGCGGGCAATGACAAAGAACAGCAGCATGTAGCCGATGGAAATGCATACCGACAGCAGCGTGGCCCCGATGGAGGTAGCGCCACCGAGCAGCAAGCCGGACATGATTGATAGAAACACGGCAAGAAAAATATCGTCGAACAAAATCATGCCCAGAATCAGCTCGGTTTCGGAGTTCCCGGTTCGTCGTAAATCGACGAGCACTTTGGCGACAATTGCGCTGGAAGAGACGGAGAGCATACCGGCAATAATGAGCGTTTCGTAAAGCGGCATTTGGACGATAAAGCCGTAAGCCAGCCCCAGCGCAAAGTTTAGCGTCACGTATACCGTCCCGCCTACAACGATATTTCGCCCGGATTTGATTAATTTCTGCACGGAAAACTCCAGCCCCAGATAGAAGAGCAGAAATAAGATACCGATTTGCCCTAGAAAATCAATGATGCCTTGACTGTCAATAAACTTGAAGTCAAAGATACCGATCGTTGGCGCGTGGGGCCCAACCAACATACCAAGCACAATCAAAAAAGGGATGATGGAAAACTTAAGCTTTCCGGCAATTACGGAGGCGATGGCAACCAAAATTAAGGCGGTGCCAACCTCGAACATTATGTCGTGCATTGAAGACCTCCTTCATCTGCTTTTTTTTGCAATCACTTCTATCGTATCGTAGTATGCGTAATATTACAAATATTCTGTAAATTAATGCAAATTAAATAACTGGACGAGCGTTTGGTTGCACAAAAAAAAGAGTGAAAGCATCAGCACACACGTGAAGCTGGCGGATATCCTTCGGATGGAGATAAGGAACCGGACAGCTTAAGCTTTCGCCGTATGAATACGGCTTCCAGGTTGTGTGCTTGCTATTCACTCTTTCATGAAGATTGGAGCTTGGGGGATTGTCCGAAGCCGGGAGATCCTGTCGAAACAGGACCAGCATCGGGATTCAGGCCACCACTTCCGGACCTGTAATCTTCTGATACTGACGATACATCGAGATCCGCCAATGGACGATCATGCCGTAGGCGAGGAGGAAGAACAACGCAGCGGTCTGCGGAATGGAAATATGCTGTTCGATGTAGCCGTGCAGGAGCAGCCGGACGGCAAGAATGCCGATCAGAATATACACGAAGCTGCGGGAACGCTGCACGAATACCTGCCCCTCCACTTTCTCAAACTTGGTGCTGCGGATGAGCGGGTACGAGAATATAAACCATCCCACGCAAAAGGCGACCGCCCCCCACCACAGCGGAATATGAACCTGCGGCTCCACAAACATGATAAAACCGGTGCTCATCGCGATGGGAGGAATGATGATCTTCCTGACCGTGACCGGACGGTGACTGGCCTTCATGCGAATGATGATGACCGTTACCGCCATCACCAGCATGGCAATCGTAGAGCCTATTTGAAGAATTGGGGAATTCAGATCTACCACAATTCAGGACCTCTTTCTATAAAAAATAGCACATATTAAGTATTGTCCTTCGATTATAGCATAATCCGCGCTCTGGCAAAATCAGACGAAGCTGCGGCGATTCAGACTTCGCCGGCTTTCAGGTTCATCCCCTGGATGAACACATCAATCATAAAGGCCAGGCTATCGTCCCGATTAAGATTCATGGCGAATTGGCCGGAACGCTCCAGCGAACAGAAGCCGTGACAGAAGCTGCGAATGCACCGCACGGTATGGAGCGCATCGTCGGTGGTGAGCTTGTAGGGTGTCAAAATTTGCAGCAGCAGCTCCACCACGCTGTCTCCGGCCTGGATCACCTCGGTCTGCTCGGGGGCGATGGGCTGCAGGGCCGCCTCATACAGTCCGGGGTGTGTTCGGGCAAATTCAACATACGCCAGACAGGCCTGGCGCAACGCATCCTCGCCGGACTTCCCGACAACCGCCTTCATCAGCCCTTGAAGGAGGGTGCGAAGGCCATGAAGGGTAAGGGCCGCGTGCAGGCCGGGAAGACCGTTAATATGATTGTACAGGGAAGGGGAGCGCACCCCGAGCTCGGCTGCCAGCGATGCCAGCGTGACGGCATGGAATCCGTCCCGGTCGGCAAGCCTGGCGGCAGCTTGAACGACAGCCGTCTGGTCTAATCCGGGTCTTGGGCTCATGGCGTCTCCCTCCCCAGTCGGGCTTCCGCCGCGGCAATCGCCTCTTGCATGCGGGTCCGAGGCGACGCCAGCATCGGCCCGTGCCCGACGGCGAGCAGGGCTGGCTCCAGCTCTGTGAGCGCCTTGGCGCTTTCGATTGCGGCGGGCTTGTTCCAGGTGGCCCATGCCGGGAAAGGAAACCAGGGGTTGACCTTGCCGGATACCGCCAATCCGCCGCGGGTCTGGAGCGCATCCCCGGCGATCAGAATGCCGCTGCGCTGATCAAGAAACGCCATATGCCCCGGCGTGTGCCCCGGTGTGGCGATGGCTTTCAGCGAGCCGATGAAATCTCCGTGCCGGAGCAGAATGTCCGGCGTAGTATGGATGGTCTTCGGGACGCTGCCGCGAATGGGCGTTTGCGGTTCTCCGGACTCCAGGCTCACGTCGCCCCGCAGAAGCTTCGCGTCCCGCTTCGATATATATACCTTTGCCTCAGGCAATGCCTGCTTCAGTCCGTCCAACCCGCCGACATGATCGCCATGGGCGTGAGTCAGCACGATGCGGCGGATCGGTTTGCCTGCGGATGAGGCCGCGGCAAGGGTGCCCTTGATAGAGAAGGGCATGCCGGTATCGATGAGGGTAAGACCATCCTCTTCCTCCACCAAATACACATTGACCGGAAACAATCGAGGCATGAATGAAAGCTGGGTTACTTGATCCACTGTGGTTGCAAGCATAAGGCTTCTCCTTCCTGTCTTTCGGAATTTACAACATGAGCGCCAGCAAGTGTGGCAATCGCAGCGTCATTAGTTAATAAACTAACCATATTAGTATATTAACTAATATTATTAGTTTGTGCAAGCCCAAGTTCAGGATAGGCGTTATGCCAGTGCTGAGAGGCGAGCGGCGGCGACACGCAGATCGCGGTCAGGGCAATCGGACATGAATCTCAGAAA
>NZ_NPBY01000111.1 GCF_002272015.1 Paenibacillus campinasensis
TTTGCTGTCACTATACATAACCAAAGAGCTTGTCTAGGTGGCCGAGGGGCCACTTGGCTGTGGATAACCACAGATCAACATGCTAAGCTTTACCACGCAGTTTGCGGAAAAACTGGGTGAGCAGAGCGGCGCATTCAGCTTGAAGAATGCCCTCCACGACCATCGTGCGATGGTTAAATCGCGGCTCTTGAAGCAGATTCATCAAGGTGCCTGCGCAGCCGGCTTTGGGGTCTCTCGTGCCGTAGATGACCTGAGGAATGCGGGATTGTACAATCGCACCGGCACACATCGGACAGGGCTCCAGGGTGACGTACAGGCTGCAATCCAGCAGACGCCAGGCTCCGAGCGTGCGGCTGGCCTCACGGATAGCTACCATCTCCGCATGGGCGGTTGCATCGAAGGTGGTCTCGCGAAGATTGAAGCCGCGCCCTACAATTTCATCTCCGCGGACAATGACGGCCCCGATCGGGACCTCACCGCGTTCTTCTGCTTTTTGCGCCTCTTTAATGGCTTCCTGCATCCAATATATATGTTGATCTTTATCCACAGCAAGCGAATCCGAAAATGACATGAAACTCTAGATCTCCCTTCGATTATACGTCAATAAGCTGTATTTTCTTCTATTATACAACGAACGTTCATTCGTTTGTTAACATGTTGTGGACATATCTGTGGATAACCGCTTGGTTATGCACATAGTTATACACATTATCCCCAAGGTGGTTGTGTATTTGTGAGTAACTTGTGGACATCGGTAGTGAAATTATCCGTTTTTCCACCTTAACCTATACCCCGAAGGAGCCGAAAATCACACTGTAGCCGTTTTTGTAATTCGGACGAAATTCTTTTCAAACGTACCTGATCAAGGTATCATGGGGTTAATAGTGCTTTCAGTCGCCTATGGCAACAGCGGAAAGGTGAAGAGGCCATTGTCAATCAAAACAAAACTGTCGATGATCTTGTCGATCTCGGTATTATTTATTCTTCTGCTTAATATAACATTGAACTATTATACAACACAGGAAAATTTGCAGCAGGACAGTGAGGCCAAAATGGTCATGGCCGCTACCCAAATTGCCATTACGGTGGAACAGACAGCTTACAGTTCCGGTTACGTCGATGGTGTGTTTGCCGATATGCTGCGTGTGGCGTCCATCAATGCTGCACGGTCGCTCGATCCTGATATTCGCAACATCACCAATGAAGAGCTGGTTGATTTGGCAGCAGAGCTGGGTGTGACGCATATCTCGCTTCTGGTCAAGTCCGGGAACGATATTATTGTCGCCAAGTCCTCTGCCGAAGAAGAGATCGGGTTATCCACATCCGATTGGGGCTATTGGCATACGGCATTTCAGGAGCTGTTCGAGCACCAGCAGGTGCTGTCGGTGACCCAAGGCCAGAAAGGAGAGAACTTCTGGTCCGGTCCCTTTGAATTTTCCACATCAAACCCGGAATTTATAGACAAATGGGGTTATTACTATGATGGCAAGCGCAACTATATTATAGACCCCTATATACGAAGCTCCAATATCAAGGATTTTGTCAAGGTGACGAGCCCGGATGTTGTCGTTGAAGAAACGATTAAGGCAAACCCTCGTATTCTGGAGGTGACGGGCATTAACCCGGACACGTTCGGTAATCCCTCCATGCGTGAGGACGGGAGTGATGAGACGCATCGCAAACTGAAGAATCGGCCGATCATGTTCGGAACTTATCAATATGGAAGTCTGGATCAGGATGTCGAGGCTGTGAACAGAGCGGTGGCTACCGGGGAGAATGTCGTATTTGTTCAGACGATCCAGGACAAAAAGGTGTTAAAAAGCTTCATTCCTATCAGCTCCGACAACCGGCCAACGAGTGTCATCAGCGTTGTGATGGACTATGAGGCGATCTCGTCAGTCATGCGGGAGCAGATGATCAGTCTCGTGGCGATATCGCTCGTGCTGCTCGAAATTGTTATATTCGGCAGCTACATCGTGGCCGGGTATTTCACCCGACCGATTCAGGCGATACTGGGAACGGTCAATGATGTAGCAGACGGCCATTTTGACCGCAGGCTTGAGGTAACCAGCCGTGACGAGCTGGGTCAGCTGGCTGGCCGTATCAACGCCATGACACGCAACTTGGGCCACTACACAAGCCAGTTGAAGCAGATGGTGGACGAGAACCTGTCGGTGAAGGAGTACTTGGAGTCTGTCATTAACCAGACTGCTGATGCGATTCATACGACCGATACGGACGGACGAATCATCAGTGTGAATAAAGCCTTTGAGCAGATGTATGGGTGGAAGGCTGATGAGGTGATCGGCATGAAGCCCGACCTTGTGCCGCCGGAGATGGAGCAGGAAGAGGCCGAGCGGATGCAGCGCTTGCGGAGCGGGGAGCGACTTCCATTGATTGAGACGGTCCGCATGCGGAAGGATGGCAGCCAGATCGAGGTCAGCATCAGCACCTCTGTCGTGCGTGACGAGCATGGCGACATCACATCGATCATCAGTGTCTCCAGGGACGTAACCGAGCGCAACCGGATGGAGGAGCTGCTGAGACGCTCTGAGAAGCTGACAACCGTCGGTCAACTGGCTGCCGGGGTGGCGCATGAGATCCGGAATCCGCTGACGACGCTGCGGGGATTTTTGCAGCTGCAGCAGGAGACGAAGAAGGCCAATCCGGATCATATTGATCTGATGCTGTCAGAGCTGGACCGGATTAATTTGATTGTGAGCGAGTTTTTAATCCTCGCCAAGCCTCAGGCTGTTCATTTCCAGCAGAAGGACGTCAGAGGCATTATGCGCGAGGTGCTGTCCTTCCTGGACACCCAGGCGCATCTGCACGGCGTACAGTTCAGGCTGGATTTTGCGGAGGAGCCGGCGCTTGTCCACTGTGAAGAGAACCAGCTCAAGCAGGTGTTCATCAATCTGTTGAAGAATGCGATTGAGGCGATGCCTAAGGGTGGAGTCGTCCGGATTGAGATGCGTCCCGAGCCGAACGAGCAGGTCAAGATTACGATCGAGGACGAGGGTGAAGGAATTCCGCCGGAATTGATGCCGCATCTGGGCGAGCCTTTTATTACGAATAAGGAAACCGGTACAGGCCTTGGACTGATGGTCAGCCAACGTATTATTCAGGGCCACCAGGGAACGCTTGAAGTAGAAAGCGAAGTCGGCCAGGGGACGAAAGTGGTAATCGTTCTGCCAGCGGCGGGGAGTGTCGCGGAAGAGGAAGAGCAGAAGGAATCATGAGAAACTCCGTACAATAAGGGGATGGCATCTTGAGAATTAATAAATTTATAAGCGAGACCGGCTTTTGCTCCCGCAGAGAAGCGGACAAGCTGGTTGAGAGCGGGAAAGTAACCATTAACGGTGTCACTGCTGTTCTGGGCAGTCAGGCAGAAGAGGGCGATGATGTTCGTATAAACGGACAACCGCTTCAGGCCAAGAAGAAGCATGTGTATATTGCTTTGAACAAGCCGGTTGGCATCACGAGTACGACAGAAGGTCATATTAAAGGCAATATCGTGGACTTTGTCGGCCATAAGGAGCGAATCTTTCCGATAGGCCGGCTGGACAAGGATTCGGAAGGGCTTATTCTGCTTACGAATGACGGGGATATCGTCAACAAAATACTGCGCTCTGAAGGCAGGCACGAGAAGGAGTATATCGTGACGGTCCATCGTCCGGTGACCGATTCCTTCCTGCGCGGAATGGCCAGCGGTGTGAAGATATTAGGCGAAATGACGCTCCCTTGCGAAGTAACCCGGGTGTCGGAGCGGGTGTTTCGAATCATTCTGACCGAGGGGAAGAATCGGCAGATTCGCAGAATGTGCAGTGCTTTCGGCTATGAGGTGAGAAGGCTGCAGCGGGTCCGGATCATGAACATCCGTCTGGGAAGCCAGAAGATCGGCACCTGGCGCGATCTAAGCGAACAGGAGAAGAGGGAGCTTGGACGACTGCTTCATTACACGCTGGAGTAACCTGCACAGCCGATGCTCCGGCATCAATATCCGGTCAAAAATAAACCGATAGGCGATAAGCCTATCGGTTTATTTCGTATCTCATCCGAACGAACGGGATAGCGGGTGCAGGGATTAGTCCCCTTCTTCTTCCGTCTCCACTTCCTCACCAATGCCGGTGAAGGTCGGATTGTCCTGATACTTCCGGATAATCGAAACTTCAACGCGGCGATTTCGTGCCCGGCCTTCAACCGTTGCGTTATCCGCAATCGGGTGATATTCCCCGTATCCGGTCGGCATAAACTGCTTAGGATCGAGCGAGGAGTTCTCCAGCAGTATCTTCATAAACTGCAGCGCCCGGTCGGCGCTCAAATCCCAGTTGGACGGGTATTTGCTGTTAGAGATCGGCACGTTATCGGTATGTCCGGCAACGGTAATATCATACCCCGGGAATTTGTCCAGCATTTGTGCGATGGCCACAGCCAGTTCGCGCGCCTCCGGCTTCACGACCGCTTCCCCCGAAGCGAACAAGGCGTTGTCCCGGATCGTGATGACGAGCTGTGACTGGTTCAGCTTGGTGCTCAGCTCAGTGCTAAGTCCATTGGCCTTAATGTAATTATCGAGCTGCTGCTTGAGCCGCTCCAGGTCTTCCTGTTCTTGCCGCTTCAACTCTTCCCGGCGTTTGTTCTCGGACATTGCGGCTGGAGCTGCCTTGAAATCTTCCAGATTGGAAGGGTCCGGGCTCGGCTCCGTTTTGCTGTAATCGAGAATGCCAGTTCCGCCGGTAAAGACAACGTTGAACGCTTCACTCATTTCCTGAAACTTTTTGGCATCGGTTGCGCTCATGGCATAGAGGACAAGAAACAATGCGAGAAGCAGTGTCAGCAAGTCGGCATAAGGCAGAAGCCAGGACTCGTCAGCATGCTCCTCATGCGGCTCGTGTCTAGTCTTCTTGCTCACCAGCACCATCCCCCTTCTGTGCTAATTTGGCGCGTTCTGAAGGAGTCAGGAATACGGACAGTTTCTGGTTGATCGCAATGGTTGAAACGCCGGATTGAATGGACAGCAGACCTTCAACCATCATCAGCCGGATCTCCACCTCCTGCTTGGACAGACGTTTCAGTTTGTTAGCAATCGGGTGACAGATAACATAACCGGTAAAAATACCGAGCATCGTTGCAATAAAGGCCGCGCCGATGGCGTGAGCCAATTCGCCCATATCTTCCATATGGGTCAAGGCGGCGACCAGACCGATAACCGCTCCGAGTACCCCGAGGGAAGGAGCATACATGCCGGCCTGGGAGAAGATTTGCGCCCCTGCGCGGTGGCGCTCCTCCGTGGCGCTGATGTCCTCCATCAAGACGTCGCGGACAAATTCCTGATCATTGCCGTCAATAATCATCCGCATGCCGTTCTTCAGGAAGGTGTCATCAATCTCCTCGACCTTGCTCTCCAATGCGAGCAGGCCTTCCCGACGAGTGATGGATGCCCATTCCATGAACAGGGAGATCAGCTGCGCCTTGCTCATCAGTTTCTGCTTCTTGAAGGTCATCGCGACCAGCTTAGGCGTCTTCTTAAGCTCTGACAGCGGGAATCCAATGAATAAAGTGGCTGCTGTTCCGCCGAGAATAATAAGATACGCGGCTCCGTTAGCCAAAGCAGAGACGGATGCGCCTTTTAGAACCATCCCGACGATGACGGAGACCAGTCCTAAGACCAAACCAATTAGTGTTGAAATTTCCATACCACACCTCATCCGTGAGAAATAAATAGCGAATCCATTCGTCTTCTACCGTTCTTGTGGAAGAACAGGCGCCGTTCGACGCTTTATCCTATTTATCGTCAGGGAAGGCTTTTTTTTTTAGCCGTATTTTCCGGTATAATAAGATGAAAGGCATGCGATCAGGAATCGGCAGAAAGGAGTGATTCATGTGGGTGTAAGGCACGGAAGAGATTACGGTGATATTTTGGCTGATTTGACCGAGGCGGTAGGCCGGATACCGGATAGTTATCTATTTTTTGAAATGGACCCGGAGGACTGGGGTCACCTGGGCCATCAGGAGAAGTCGGAGGTTCATGAGGCGCTGGCTGAGGATCTGTTCTACGCCTTGGGCACCGAACCGGTCATTTCCGTAGGAAGCGGGGTGGTTATTCACGACAAGACGAACTATAGGATTCATGTTCTCATCGGGGATGAAGAGGCTGCTTTCGTAGCCCTAGTGTAGAACCGTTCGGTTATCAACCAATTGAGGGAAGAATACAATAGATGAAGGAATGGCCCCGAGAGAGCAGGCGTCGGCTTGGGGAAGGTATGATGGGGAGGAAGATAAGATGCTTTACACGCAGCAGGAAGTAGAAGCTCATCTGGAGAAGCTGGAGGGCTGGGAGTTTGAGCAGGGGAGATGGATCGTACGGAAGTATACCTTTTCCTCGTTCATGAAGGGAATCGCCTTCGTTGATGAAGTGGCTGCCATTTCAGAAGCATTCGGGCATCATCCCTACATCACGATTGACTACAAAACGGTAACACTGCGCCTCACCTCCTGGGATGAAGGCGGCATTACGGCTGTGGACATTAAGGAAGCGCAGCAATTCAATGAAGCGTATGAGAAGAGCCGCTCGAACGACAGCAGAGACTCCGCTACATAAATCGGGAGGGCGATGGTTGGTTTGTTGTTCAGACCGGCCTCTTGCGCATCCTATATAGAAAGTTTCGGCTAACGCGGCTTATCAAGTGGTGATCGACAATCGGGCATCCAGGATATTCATTCCGGGCATCTTACGACAGTACCTTTCCCTTATGTGACGTTGGCATTGGTAGGGCATGATGGGACAGGCGATTCGTAAGCTCTGCTATCGCGTTCGATCCAAATGATCCCATCCAACTAAAAACACGCTTGTATCCGGAGCGAATTCCGGTGCAAGCGTGTTTTGTGCATGGGATTGCTTATTATTTTTGCTCAGAAAGATACAGCGCGATATTGGCGATTTCTTCAGCTTGCAGCTGATTTTCGAATGCAGGCATTTGTCTGCGGCCTTTAGCGATAATGTTGTAAATGGAATTAACATCCATCTCTGCGCCGATTTGGTCAAGGGCTGGCCCCATTCCGCCTTGGAGCTGATCACCATGACAGGCAATACAGCTGGCTCTCAGCGTGGCTTCTGCAGCCGCCGCATCCAGCGTTACTTCAGGCATGGTAGGCTTCTCTTCTGCAATTTCAGCTTCTCTTCCTGGAAGCGTAAACATTAGCACAACAGCCAAGGCGCATGCAAAGAAGAACAATCCGCTCATAATCCATTTTTGCATCGTTATATCGTCCCTTCTATGTATACTGCACTTTTGCACTTACTTCCATTATAAACGAACATCCTATGACATCATAGCCAGTTGTGACAAAAAAAGCAACGTTCAAGGCCGACTTAACATAAAGTACACAAAATTGTGCCATTTGTACTTGCCAACCCTCACATCGTTTGATCCGGTCCTGCGGCGTCCGAATCGGTTGCCCCGGCACTTGGAGCGGGGGTGTACACCATGCAGTGGAACAGCGCCATGCCCTCCGGGGTCAGCCGCTCATACGTATCCGTCATCCGGAAGCCGGATTTCTCGTAAGCCCGAATCGCGCGTTCATTCCAAGCGAGCACCTCCAGATCGATTTCATCGGCAGGCCGTCTGCGGATCGCTTCATCCACAATCGCTTTTACAAAGGCTTTACCCATTCCCTGGCCGCACCAATCAGGCCGCATGCCAAGCCCGAGCCGGGTGACCTCATGCATCGGAAACAGCTGCCCGAATCCCCACAGACGCTGCTGGTGATCCAGCACAGATACATATTGCTGCTTACGGATGTCCGGATCGCCGAACTCAATGCCGAGCATCTGCATCTGCTCCCACGGCAGCCAGCCATAAATGTTGTAAGGGGGAGGGTAAGACCAGGAAGTAATCTCGGCGGCGTGTTCCTCGGTCATCGTGACGGTATGAAAGGTTATGGATGGCTCCTGCATACAATGTGCTGCTCCTTTGCTTTTCATTTGCTGCTCTGATCAAACCATGTGATATCTGATTACTAGCATAAACCGGTGAAGGCCTGTTCATACGGCTGTTTCTTTATATTTGAAAACGGGTATAGGAATGGTAGGTAGGAAGCGGAGCGCTTGCTCCCGCAACTTACTTCTGGAACTTACTTCCGAAAAAAATCGAAAAATAAAATGCCGCGATTGGAACTTTTTGACGATCTTAAACGTTATACATATATACAGAACAAGAAAAAAGCCGGCGGATGGATGATCTGCTACAATCCCCGGTCCAGCGGCTTATATGATTCGATATGATTGCTTATTAGTTGTAGTTAGCAGCTACTGCTTTATAAGTGCTTTGGCTCATGACGCGTTTGGCGCCTACATAACGCTTAGCATAGTAATCTTGGCTCAGCGGACTGACAATGACACCGCGCGACGAAGAAGAATGAGCAAACTTGCCGTCACCGACATAAATGCCGACATGAGATACACCTCTGCCGGATGTGTTGAAGAATACAAGATCACCAGGCTTCAGGTCGCTCTTCGATACCGCAGTTCCGACTTTGTACTGTGCTGCGGATGTGCGAGGAAGGGTAATTCCAAGCTTCTTGAAAATATAAGTGGTGAAACCGGAGCAATCAAACCCTTGGGTTGTCGTTCCGCCTGATTTGTAAGATACACCAATGACGGGCTTAATGGCATTGTTGAGTTTGGAATCGGCAAAAGCGCTTCCTGTTCCAAAGCTTAATGCAAGGACAAGGCCGATGGATACGGCCGCGAGTTTCCTCTTCAAAATAAAAAGCTCCTTCCACAGCCTGCGAGGTTAGCTTAAGGGTTCGGTTGAAGGTCACCCTATGATCCCTCTCTAGCGAGATCAATTCACCCAAAACGGATCCCCCGCTTCCCGTAAATGCGGGAATTCGGCTCGATAACATGTTAATTTAAGTTTCACTCTGCCTACACGACGCTGCGACAAGATGACTTGATGACAAAAGTTACAACAAAGATGACAAAGTTGTTACTAACATATTCGTTATTTTAGCAGAGTATTATCAATTTGGCAAACGAGGAAACTATTTTTTTAAACAAAAATCCCTATTTCCAGACAGCTGGAATAGGGATTTGTTGATTTGCAGTTAAAAAATTGTAATTAATTTGGAAACGGCAGCGGTATATGGACAGCCATCGAAGGCATATAACACGGTTCATGTATGGTCAGCGGTACCCGATTTCCATAGATGATATTGGGCGGAGATCGACCAGATGCGGAACAGGCCGTGCAGGAAGTAGGAAGCCTGCTGAATTATAAGAGCAAGCAGCCCTGCCCAGTAGAAGGAGACGGCGCTGAGAAGCAGCACAACCAGCAGCGCTGATCCGCCGATCGTGATCGAGAGCAGGCTTGCCGTGCCGAGCCGCTTGAGACAGGCCACAATTGAGGCGGTCATGCTGACGCTGCCCGTCCGTCCGAACTGCATGTACAACAGGAGCAGCTTCATGAGGTAGGCGTACAGCAGCCAGCCGGCCGCAAAGGGCAGCACACGCAGCAAGAGTGCTGGCTCCTGGATCGAGTTAATCAACAGGGGCAGCATTTTGGGCACAAGCCAGTATGCAGGGGCGAAGGTAAGCACAAGCTCGGCCACATAGAATACGGAGACCGTTCTCCACCATTTGCGGATGCCGATGAAAAAGAACAGCCCTCGTTCCCCCTTGGCCTCCTGATGGAGGTTGTAGAATATACCGGCCTGAATGAGCGGCGTCAGCAGCATACGAATCAGCAGCAGGCCGATCAGCAGCCAGCCGTAGGTATGGACGGTGGAGCTAAGCGACAGGCTCATCTCCCCTTCATAGAAGAACAGGAGCCGGCTCAGCTCGTTCGGAGCCGGATCTGGATATCGCATCAGGAGCGGGACCACGGCGGATTTGACCAGTCGATAAAGACAATAGCCCCATAACAGGCGGTACAGGAACAGCAGAATGATGACATACAACTGATCTTTTACACTGGCCCAACCCTGGCTTGCATAGCTTTTCATGTTTTCCCCCCTCACCATGACAGGCTGCCGAACAGCGTCTCCAGGAGCTTGGTTACGCTAAGGTTCCAGCGTGTGACCGTCTTCGGATCCATTCCCGTCCGCATATAGTTGTTGATATGGTTGTTCTCCAGCACGATCGTATATTTCGGATCCACCATCGCCCAGGATAGCGGGGAGCTGTACTCGAGCTTGTACGTGACGTGGCCGTCCTGACCGCTCCATACCTTCTCCAACGTCTTCCCGTCTTCAAAAGCAAACACAATCGGCACATTGGCGATATCCCCGTCTCTGCTGGTAATCTTCACGATCGATTCGTACTTCGGCTGCGCCTCCGAGCCCTTGTTCTTCACCTGAATATCCTCAATGGCGATATCGGCCATCTGGCTACCGTATACGTACTGATCGAAGTACGACTGCCAGGACGTTTTCGTCACCTGCTCCACGACCTTTTGAAAGTCAGCGGTGGTCGGGTGCTTGAATCTGAATTTTTTGGCATAGGTGAGCATAATTTTGTTCATCGTCTGGGTTCCGACCTGCCGTTCGATCCCTTGCAGCACCAGCTTGCCCCGGGTGTACACATTCTGGGCATAGTGCTGGTGGGAATCGTATTTCCAGGCTTCCTGCTTCAGCGGAGCCGGGGTAGTGATGGAGGCGGCCTGAGCGGCGGTGTTGGCGGTGATGCCATACTCCTGCTCCATGACCTTCTCTTCCGCATAGGAGGCAAAGGCTTCATCCAGCCAAGCCTCTTCAAATTCATTACTGGCGATCATGCCGTAAAAATATTGGTGAGCAATTTCGTGAATCACGGTTCGCTCCAGTTCATAGCCCGGCGAGTCATTCCTGGCCCCGAAGGCGGTGACCAGCGTTGGATATTCCATTCCGCCCGCGCCATTGCCGGCTTCCGGCGGGACGACGATGGAGAGGGTGGAATACGGATAGGAGCCGTACCATTTACCGAAGGAGCCCAGCGCCGTCTTGGCAGCGTCAAAATATCGCTCCTTTAAATGCTGATGCGCCGGGTCGAGGTACAGCTTGATCCGCACCCCGGGGACGCCGGGAGCTGAGAAGGCTTCCTCTGCCGTTACGAAATTGGGGGAGGCTGACCAGGCGAAATCATGCACATCATCTGCGTAGAATTGATAAATCTTCTCTCCGTTGCTCTTCTGCGGGGATTTGGTCGGGAAGCCGGTAGCAGCCACGATGTAGTTTTCCGGCACGCGAATGCGGACACTGTATATGCCGAAGTTGGAATAAAACTCTGAGTTGCCATGGTACTGGTGGAGGTTCCACCCTTCATCGGTTCGGTCGCGAAGGCCAACTGGCTCGTACACAGCGACTTTAGGGAACCACTGACCCGCCATCACAAAATCGCCTGCGCTTCCCATTCTGGCGAATATTTGCGGAAGCTCCACTTCAAATTCCGTATAGAGGGTAATGCTTTCTCCCCCTTTGACCGGTTTAGGCAGACGCAGCTTGACCAGGCTCCGGTCTTTGATATTGCCGTCATCGGGTTGAACATATTGAAGGCGATTGGTCAGCGATAACCCCTCCAGTGTTTTGATCCCCGTGATGGTCATGGAACCGTAGCCGCCTTCGGGCATCGTATCGGAGCGAAGCCGCCCTCCCGATTCCTTCATAAATGTAGTGTCATTGGATGCGAAGGCGTTCGGGTAGAGGTGAAAATACAGCTCGGTGACGCTTCGTTTCCCCGGATGGGTCCAGGTGAGCGTCTGTTTGCCCCTGAGCTTGTTCTCCTCCGGTTCATAACGGACGTCCATGTGATATTCGACGATCCGGTCGCTCAGTGCCGGGGCCGGGCCGCTTGGCTGCGCCTTCGGCGGCGAGAGCGGAGCCTTCTCGACCGCGGCTGAGGAGGGCTTGGCTGCATCGGAGGCAGCAATAGACGCTAAGGGGCCGCTTTTCAGAAATATGGGCATGGATCCTGCAAGCACACCGAGGGCGAGCAAGGATGATAGAAAGACTTTGGCACGTGGTGGGACCATTTGAACAACCTCCCGTTGACAAGCATCTACAGCATGTATATGTTTGCTTTTGGGGGATTATTAGTTAAAATAAAATTATTGAGAAGTAGGTATCACAACCAGGCAGCCGATACGTGTATCGGCTCTTATTATAGGAGGTCTTTGGCAGGATGGAGAATCAGGAGCAGGGCGGCAAGAAGCAGATTGCGTTAAATATCATTAACAGCAAGAGCAAGCACAAAGGATTCGGAGCGGGCTCGATTGATCTGAACAGCCTGTCGCCGGTCATTATTGATAACGGGGAAGCCCGGGTGGATATCGGCGCCATGCACGCCAAGAGCAAGGTGGAAAGAGGCATTCGCTTCTCTGCCAACAAGGAGGATGTGCCGAACGGACGCCAGGTATGGATCGTATGGGTGGCTGTGGACCGGAATGCGGACGGCCAATTTTATGGCGGGATGACGGCTTGTGAGATGCTGATCGACCAGGAGGCTCGCCGGGGATGGAAGATCCTGGCCGACCATGTGAACAAGATGGATTATGCACTGAAGCGCCGGATCATTCTGGATGGGCTGGGCGATCAGGAGAAGAAAGCGCTGCGCGAGCTGCTTATTTCTCGTAACGAGGAATGGTGGAACGCATCGCCGGATGAAATCAAGCAAGCGCTGGAGACCGCAGAATAAGGATGACGGAATTTATCTCCTTCTATAGAATATAAGGAACTACAACCGGCGGATGTTATCATCCGGCCGGTTGTTTTTATTGGAGCAATGTGAGGGCTGCCATCACATAAGAAAGACGACCGTCAGGGGATGGTGGAGAAGCAGCGTCTGTCTGCTTGTCCGGGGAAGAAAAGACTTGAAATCCATTGCCTGCTAAACTACAATTTAAATGATAATGAGTCTCAATATCATTTATGTATTGAATCGATAGATGAGCGAGATGAAGAGAGCGGGGAGATGCTTGTATGGAACTGAACGAACAGGCTGCCCGGCTGGAGCCGGATGAGCTTGAGGTACTCGCTGCGGAATACCGGCTGAGGCAAGTGCCTTCAACAGACCGGACGTTTTCGATTCCTTTTGCGGATCTGGTAGATCAGGACAAGGTCGCGGCATACCTGGCCGGCGTGAAGGGGATCTTCGGCACCTCGTCAGAGACAGCAGCGGCCTCGCTGTTCGCCAAGCGTTATGCTTATCTGACCGTCGCCGCAGCGCTCTATGCGATGTCTCGCCTGAACAAGGGGCTGGATTATACGTTGGAGAACGGATGGATCGAATCTGTCTATGACAAGCAGCTGTGGCTTCCTGAGGGCCGGTTGATGGACTGGCGGGTAATTGAACCTGCGCCGGGGCAGCGGAGCGGCTGGCGTGAGCGGGTGCTCGGCCAGTTGTTCGCCGGGAATGTCTCCCTCGTTTGGCGAGCGCTCGCCAAGACAGCCCGCATCTCCAAATCGGTGCTATGGGAGAACACGGCTACGATTGTCTATGCGCTGTATGAGAAGAACTATCCGGAAGGGGCAACCCCCGAGCAATTGGAGCGCATCCGGGACGATTATCGCTACCTTCTGCAGGAGGCGCCGGGCCACCTGTTCGGTGAGAAACGCAACCCGTTCCAGCAGTTCAACACGCCCAAGAGGGTCACAGCGGTGTCCGATGACCTGATTCGTGTTCGAACAACCTGCTGTTTGAAATATGTTGTATCCGATAAACCCGATTCCTATTGCCGCACATGCCCCAAGCGGCATCATGGACGCTGAAGCCCAGCAAGAAAATCCTTCCTTTTGTCCAGAAGTCCACTTATACTAATAGCTAAGTTGAATCCACCTGATAAGAGCGAACAGTTTAATGGATAAACGTGGCTAAGGGGGAACGGTTATGACTTGTCCAATATGCCGATATGTTACGGCTGACGGGAAGTATTGCGAGCAGTGCGGGGCGGAGCTGAGGGGCAGCCATGCGCCGCAGCGGCAGGAAGCAGAGGCTGCATATGCCGAGCAGGCAGCGGGGATCGAGAAGTCGAAATCAGACCCGGATCGTGTCTATTACACATACAACTCGAAGGAGTCGAAGCAGAGCGTGCCGCAAGCGGACGGGAAGCCTGTCCAGGCGGAGTCCGGGGACGCAACGATGTCGTGGCCTCTTTCCCGCCGGGAAGCGTCCCAGAAGTTTGAAGCGATGGACGAGCGGGATGAGAAGGACGATGAGCCCAATCCTTTTTTTGAATTAATCAAGATCCATGCCCGGGATTACTTTACATACTTCGGCAGCTCCCTGAGACGGCCTGTCGCCACAGCGCGGCTGACCGGAAAGGACCAGCTGCTCAACGCACTGCTGTCCCTGGTGCTGTACGTGCTGGCTGTGCAGCTGTTGATCTATTGCATCTTTATTCTCAATGTCGGCTATGTTCCTGATGGCGCATTTGTGAATATGGTGCTTAAGCCAATGCTTTCACTCACGCTGTTTATGCTGCTGCTCGGCGTGTACACTTATGCAGCGGTGAAAGTCTCGTCAGACTCGCCGGCGGGGCTGGGGGATATCCTGTCCCGGTTCGGTACATTGCTGACCCCGTTCATCGTGCTGTGCCTGATCGGTTTTGCGTTTCTGGGACTGGATCGCACCGTCTCAGCGCTGGTGCTGGTGTTTGTCCTCATCGGCTCGATTATGATTGTCCCTACCTTGGTGCTGACCAGCTCGGGCAAGGCACGTACCGGCAGTCTGGACTTTCTGTACGTCGTTCTGCTGGTCTACGTCGCTGCACTGCTGACGCTTATGGTCATCGGCCGCCCGATCCTCGGATCATTGGCGGGAACGAGCTTCTTCATCGCTGGATAGAGATATGGAACAAGGAAAGCCCTGCACTGGCCGTCGGCCAGGCAGGGCTTCTTCTATGCGTACTCGCGGCCGAGCGGAAGAGGGCTACTCCACCCACCAGCGTTTGAAGTCAGACCACCAGGAACGCTCCTCCTGCTTTTCCGCCTCCTGAGCCGGATTCTCTTCATTCGAATCCTGCTCCTCCTGCTCATCTCCGCCAGAATGCTCACTGCAGTATTCAGTCGGCTCGGTGCCTTCCACGAATACCTCCAATGTTTTGGCAGGGCAGTCGGGGCCAGCCAGAAGGCCAGTCTTAGGGTCAACGTAGACGCTGACTACTCCGTCCGGGATGGGGAAAATTTTCGGCGGGACGTTCTCCAGCGCCTTCTCCGTATATTGGGCAAAAATCGGCGCTGCCCGCCGCCCGTCCACCGTGCTGATCGTCTTGCCCTTGTCATAGCCGACCCATACCGCCGTCGACAGCTCCGGCGTATACCCGACCATCCACGCATCCGTATTGGTCGTTCCGGTCTTCCCGGCCACCGGGCGTTTCATCATCGAGGATACGCGGTTGCCGGTGCCGCCCGTTTCGAACACTCCCTCCATCATTCGGGTGAGCACGTAAGCGGCCGCAGGCTCGACGATCTGCTGCCCGCTCTCCTCCGGCGCCGAATACAGGCTGCGGCCTGCGGCGTCCGTAATCTTCAGCACCGCTACCGGCTCGATTCGCTTGCCATGATTGGCGATAACCGCATAAGCGGAGGCCATCTCCAGCGGGCTGATTGGCGACGTCCCCAGCGCGAGGGAAGGGACGGTCTCCAGCTTGCTGGTAATGCCCAGCTTGCGGGCCATATCCGCCACCTTGTCCGCGCCAAGCTGCATGATTGTGTTGACGGCATAGATGTTGTCCGATGCCGCTATCGCCTGCCGCATCGCAATTTCGCCCAAATATTTATCGCCGAAATTACTCGGCTGGTACGTCTTGCGGTTGTTGTCATAATGAAACAGCGTCGGCTGGCTGTTAAACATCGTTGTGCTGGTCATCTCGCCGGAGGCAATGGCGGTCAAATACATGATCGGTTTAAAGGATGAACCCGGCTGGCGCGTCGTCGCAAGGGCGTGGTTGTACTGGTTCTGGCGGTAATCCTTTCCTCCGACCATCGCTTTGATGTGACCGTTTCGCGGGTCGATCGACACCAGTGCGGTTTCCAGCTCGCCCGAGTTCTCCATCTCCTTGGCGACGGCTTCCTCCGCCGCCTGCTGCGCCTGCGGGTCGAGCGTCGTGTAGATGTTCAGCCCGCCTTCCTCCAGCTGCTTCTCCGTAATCTTCAGCTCCCGGGTAACCAGCTGGCGCACATAATCGCGAAAATACGAAGCGATAACCTTGTTCTCCTGACGGTTCTGCGGCAGCAGGGCCAGCTTGCTGGCGGCGGCTTTATCCGCCTCGGCCTGCGTAATGTACCCGGTCTGGGCCATCGCATTCAGCACGATGCGCTGCCGCTTGGCGGCATTCTCCGGCTGATTGTACGGTGAATAATAGGTCGGCCCTTTCGGGATGCCCGCCAGCATCGCGCTTTCCGCCAGTGACAGGTCTTTGGCCGACTTGCCGAAGTACATCAGCGAGGCCGATTCGATGCCATAAGCGCCATGCCCGTAATAAATCTCGTTCAGATACATCTCCAGAATCTGGTCCTTGCTGTATTTCATCTCAAGCTGGGCCGTGTATTTGGCCTCCTTGAGCTTGCGTGTCCATGTCTTCTCATGGGACAGATACAGGTTGCGCGCCAGCTGCTGGGTAAGTGTGCTCGCACCCTGCTTCGTGTCCATATGCTCCAGGTTGACCAGCAGCGCCCGGGCCATCCCCTTCAGGTCAAAGCCGGGATGATCGTAGAATTTACGGTCCTCCACCGCCAGCGTAGCCTTAATCAGATTTGGTGAAATGTCGGCCAGCTTGACCTGCTCTGACGACTTGCCCGTCGAAGAGAAAGTGGCGATTAATTCCCCCTGACTGTCCAGGAGGCGGGAATAACGCGAGGTCTCGGCCACAGGCAGAGGCGTGATGAATAGATAGGCGAGCAGCATGCCGCCTGCCATGATAGATAATCCAAGGAGGCCGAACAGAAATGCGGCAATCCGGACAAAAGGACGTTTGCGTCTCGTTGAACGGTCATGATATCCCGCCATAGGTGGTGCTCCTTCCAGTTCCTTTTTTTCATGGAGGGATTGGCAACAGATTTCGGTTACCTTATGTTGAAGCTCCCTTTCTATTCATTATGGGGCTGGGCAAACGAGGATATTCGTGGAATTGAAAATCATTGCGGTTTCTGAAAAAAAGACGCACCATCGCGCCTTATACGATCCGCGAACGTTCATGCAGAAAGTCGGACGGGGAAGCGCCGGTGATTTTCTTGAAAATGCGGTGGAAATACGAGACATCCCGATATCCGAGATACTCGGAAACCTCCTGCACGGTCAGTCGCGATTCGGTCAGCATGTACATCGCTGTCTTGATGCGGCGGCTGTGCACATACTCGCTGATCGTCTGGTTGGTGACGCTACGAAACAGCGTGGCTGCATAATTCGGTGTTCGCTGGATGACCTCGCCGAGGTCCTCTTTGGTGATTTTCTCCCGGTAATGCTCCTGAATGTACTGCTTCATTCGCGCTACATGTCGGTGCCTGTCATCCGGAATGACACCCCGGTCCCACTCCTGGTTAATATAGATTAAGGTCTCGGTTAGGAGCGCGTTCGCCATATGCCTGTAATACGCCGGTTGGTCCTCCCATTGCAGCGAAATGCTCCGCAGCCGTTCTCTGACCAGCTCATAGCTGCCCAGCTTCCGTTTGATGAAATCGGGGTGGCTTAGCATAGGCAGTCCGTCCTCCATACATGAATTGTGGAAACGAATCACATACTTGCTATGGAACAGGGTGGGGATGCTTTTCCCATAATAATCGAGCTGTGGCGGGATGAGCAGCACATCGCCCTGATCGATGATCAGCTTGCGCTCTTGCACCCAAAACACACATTTGCCATAAGTGACAAGGCACAGGGTATGACTGTCCGGACAGGAGGAGCTCTCCTCGTACCAATCGACTCCCTGGTGGAACTGTACATCTAGAACGGTGATCATGCGATCCCTCCCTCGTGATCGTACTATAGTGTATTCACTATACTATATTTCATAGTCTCGCAGGAATAACAGCGCTACAATTGAAGAAAAAACGGAGGAGATTTATGATGCAAAAAACGAAAATTATTTGTACCATCGGGCCGGCCAGCGATTCGGTTCCGGTGTTAAAGGAAATGATTCAAGCAGGGATGACCGTGGCTCGCCTCAATATGGCGCACGGGGAGCTGGACGAGCATGTCCAGCGGATGAAGAATGTCCGTCAGGCAGCGTCTGAGCTCGGCACGTTTGTACCCATTATGATGGACATCAAGGGGCCGGAGGTGCGAATCGGCAAGCTGAAGGAGGACTTCTGCGAGCTGAAGACCGGCGAAGAGCTGGTGCTGACCACCGAAGAGATACTGGGGGACAGCGAGCGTATTGGCGTGAATTATCCGGACTTGACCCGCGATGTCAAGGCGGGGGACCGGATTCTGATTGATGACGGTCTGATTGATCTGACGGTACTTGCCGTAGAAGGGACGGAGATTCGCTGCCGCATTGTGAGCGGAGGGAAGCTCAAGCCGCGCAAGGGCGTCAACCTGCCGGGCATCCACACCTCTCTGCCAGGGGTGACCGAGCGCGATGTGAAGCATATTAAATTTGGTATCGAGAATCAGGTGGAGATGATTGCCGCCTCTTTCGTCCGCAAAGGCGACGATATTATGGAGATCCGCCGCATACTGGAGAGCCATCAAGCAGGACATGTGCAGATCATCTCCAAGATCGAGAACGAGGAAGGCATGGAGAACTTGGACGAGATTATCGAAGCCTCCGACGGCATCATGGTTGCCCGCGGTGATCTCGGGGTAGAGGTGCCGATCGAGACGGTGCCGATGCTGCAGAAGGAAATGATCGACAAGTGCAACCAGGCCGGCAAGCCGGTCGTCGTCGCTACCCATATGCTGGAGTCGATGCAGGTGAATCCTCGGCCGACCCGGGCGGAGGTCAGCGACGTGTTCAATGCGGTCGTGCAGGGCGCGGACGTGGTCATGCTGTCCGGGGAATCGGCTGCAGGGAAATATCCGATTCAGTCCGTGCAGACGATGGCATCCATCGCCAAGCAGGCGGAATCGATTATCGATTACAGAGAGCAGTTCAACAAGAAGAGGGCAGGGCAGGCAGCCGACATTACAGAAGTGATTAGTCAGAGCGCGGTCAGCGCGTCGCTGGAGCTTGGGGCTAATGCGATTATTCTGGCAACCGAGAGCGGGTTTACAGCGCGGATGATCTCCAAGTATCGTCCGGAGGCTCCAATCATTGCCGTCACCCATCACCGTGAGGTGCTGCCGAAGATTTGTCTGCTGTCCGGCGTGATTCCGGTTCTTGGCAGCAAAATGACAACGACGGACGAGATGTTCGAGACCGCGACACGCAACGCGGTGGAGACCGGATATATCCATCCGGGTGACACGGTTGTATTGTCTGCGGGCATCCCGATCGGACAGCCTGGCAACACGAATCTGATCAAGGTGCAGAAGGTATAACAAACACATTATTTCCGCTCTCGCAAACACCGCTAAAGCTGTGTTATTATACAATTTGTTTGGTACAATAGAGAAAGTGTGAAACTGATAAGAAAGGCGTCTGCCCTATAATAAAGTTTTGCGGCTTGGATCTGGACGGCTGAACATTATTTTAGCGGAAAGAAGGTAGAGACGATGGAATTATGGTTTACAGAGAAGCAAACACCGACTTTCGGGATTACGGCGAAAATACGGGAAACGTTTGTGCATGAGAAGACGGAATTTCAACAGCTGGATATGATTGATACCGAGGAATTTGGACGCATGCTCGTTCTGGACGGTATGGTCATGACTACGATCAAGGATGAATTCGTCTATCATGAGATGGTCGCTCACCCCGCGCTGAACACGCATCCAAGCCCGAAGAAGGTGCTGGTCGTTGGCGGCGGAGACGGCGGTGTCATTCGGGAAGTAATCAAGCACCCGGGTGTAGAGAAGGCAGTTCTCGTTGAGATCGACGGCAAAGTCATCGAATATTCGAAGCAATACCTGCCTGAAATTGCCGGCAAGCTCGATGATCCGAAGGTAGAGGTGCTGGTGAACGACGGCTACATGCACATTCTTGAACACAAGAACGAATATGATGTGATCATGGTGGATTCCACCGAGCCTGTTGGGCCGGCGGCACCGCTGTTTGAGCGCGGCTTCTACCAGGGCATCTATGAAGCGCTGAAGGAAGACGGCATTTTCGTTGCACAGACCGACAACCCTTGGTTCAAAGCTGATCTGATCCAGAAGGTCAGCAAGGACGTGAAGGAGATCTTCCCGATCGTTCGTGTGTACGGCGCGAACATCCCTACGTACCCAAGCGGGCTGTGGACATTTACGATGGGCAGCAAAACGTATGATCCACTTGAGGTGGACGAGTCCTCCATTCCGGAGATGGATACGAAATATTACTCGCCTCGCCTGCATAAAGCGGCGTTTGTGCTTCCTAAATTCGTGGAAGACCTCGTGAAGTAATCCCTAGTCACGGGTGCCACGCCTTATGTGGCGCGAACGCGGACAGGCCCTGCCAACCGGCAGGGCCTGTTTTTGTTGATATTTGCACCAATTCCATCTAATGCGTTTACATTAGCTCCCCGCTTTGCTGAGGATAAGGTCGCGGTTATCCCACAACAGCTTGCGCAGGTTCGATTTGGACCCTTCGATCATAAAATGAGGGATGCCGTTCGATTTGGCGATCTCCACACCGGACCATATCGCTTCATGGGAAGTGGCGGTGTACAGCTTGAATAAGGCATGGCATTTTCGCAGCTCCGCAAACATCCGCTCGGGATGTTCCCCGTTCTCATGCACGAATTCAGCCCCGGTCTCCCTGACCACCGATTCGAACCATTTGGCTTGTCCGCCGATAACGGCCACTTTGCACCCTTCCAGAAATGGGTCGACCGCCTTGCTCGCTTTCTTTCTTTTGTCCGGGGTGCTCCGTTTTCTTAAAGCTGCTTCTTCGCGCCCGTTCTTAAGCTCCGCTTGGTCGCTGAACAATTTCGATAGCCTGGCATACTCCCCGTCTGCCGCAACATTGAATACACAGGGGTCCCCGTCGAACGGCCGCTGGATCTCAATGTCCCTCTCATGCAGCGGAAACCGGTTGTCCGGATTATGAATATCGACACAATAATACGTGTGCCGCTCCCCGAGCTCTACATACCCCAAATACTGCTCCATCGGTGCGAACGCATCGTCTCCCTGGAACAGGATGGTGATATGCTGATAAGTCGAGCCGTCCGGCCTGCGCTGTAGCTCGCACTCCACTTCCGCTTCATGCTCCAGGCCGATCGCGTTGACGACGGACTCCGTTACCCGGAAGAATCCGCCATCCTCAAGCTGAACATATCCGCCATGATCCTTGCGATAGAAAGTGCCGGATCGTTTCGGCTTCTCGTCGGAGGAGGGAGACGGAGACTCCTCGTGAATAGGAGCGAGGGGCCCCAGATCGAGGCTGATGGCTGCCTCATCCGTGAATTTGTCCTCCACAGCAGGGCGGCTGCTGTGATTCGTGGGGTTGGGCTTGTCCGGCTGTGCTTCCGGTGCTTCCGGAGGATCGAACAGCGTTTCGATCCGACCTGCCAGATCGAGCATGTAAGCTATGTCCTGGCGTTTTTCGGCCTGCTCCTGCCGCGGCCATGCGCGCTGCCGCAGCATGTTCATCAGGGACAGGGCTTCATCATAGAGATGCGCAATCAATTGGTCCGCACTGGCTGAGGGGCTTCTGGCCAAGTCGATCTGTTGCTTCAGTGCCGCTTTCTCTCTCACGAAGGCGGCCGCCGTTCGAATCTCGCGCTCCTCCAGGTCCTGAATGGCAGCCTGCAGCTTCTTCACTTCCGCATTCAGCTGGCCCTGTTCATATTCAAGCTGCGCGATTCGCTTGCGCTCATGCTCGATCCGTTGCAGCAGTTCCAGCCGCTGCTGCTCCAGCTCCTGATTGGCACGCTGCAGCTGATCTTGAGCATCCGCCATCCGCTGCAGCTTGGCTTCCGTCAATCTTGCAGTTTTGTTCAGTCCGTCGATGACCTGCTCGGCCTTGATGCGGCGTTCACGCTCCTGCGCGAGCAATTGCCGTTCTTTGGCATCGGCTGCAGGCTGCCGCTCCTGCTGGTCCGGCTCCGAGGGAGCGCGGGAGGCCGCGGTCACTGCTGGCGGCGGCAGTGTCTGCTCCAGTTCCGAGAGCCGCTCGGCGATTCGGTCGGAAGGCTTCGGGTAAAGACGCAGCGCCCACAAGTAATGCCAGGCGCCGTACTGCTCCCTTTTATCATGTTCCATGGCGAGAAATTCCTCATCCGATTTGTGCAGGTCCTCTTCATAGATTGGGATAATGTGCAGCATGATACTTTGAAGTATGTGCAGCTTCTCATTGGGCTTATGGAGTCTCATGCGAACGAGCTGGAGGAATCCATCAACGGGAAAAGGCCGGTTCACGGGGGCTTTCAACTTGATGTTGAGCAGGGATTGAAATCGGCGCTTCTGCGCTTCGGTCATTTCATGAACGAGATTTGTAAAATCCTTCATCGAGAATGGGGCAGCCCAAAGTTTGGCGATGCTATTTTTGAAATTTTTCAGCTCCGAGGCACTAAGGCCTCCGGACGCTTCCTGAAGCCACTCTTCCTTCATGAATTCCCTCCTTTGGCTACGAAAAACACCTCATCTATAGACATATGTCTATACCGAGGTGCTCCCCTGTATCGTTATATGGATTATACAATTGCCTTAGGATACTCACAAGTAGTAAATGGCTTCATTTTAAGAAGGACAGACGACCTATTTATGGATTATCCGAGAACGATCAGCATGCCTGTAGTCAAGCCGACGACACATCCGGCAAGGCAGTCGGAGGGGTAGTGAAAGCCCAGATAAATTCGCGAGAGGCTGACCGTGCTGGCGATCAGAATGAGCAGCATCGACAACCACATCGATATGAACAGGAAGGGCGTAATAATGGAAAAGATCGCGGTAGAGTGTCCCGACGGGAACGAAGGGTCCTTGAGCGGGTTCTTTCCCACATGCACTTCTTCCAGGGCCAGATATGGCCTGATCCGCTGCAATCTTCTTTTTAGAATCGCCGTAATCAGGAAACTGATGGACAGCGCTGCAAAGCTCTGCCACCCCATGAAGGACCATGGCTCGGACGTCAGCACCGCGACGGACAGCGTGATTACAATCGTAAATACCGCTCCGCCGAGATGGGTAAAGCCTCTGAACAGCAGATCTGCTGCCCTGTTTCGGAGTTTACGGTTGAACCAGCGGAAGACGCGACGATCATACTGCTGAAGCCAATGCAAGGAACGGGTCATCATGGTGGTCATCACCTCAATCTTTCGGATTACTCATATTTAACACATATTGCGGCTGCAAACACAGCTTTTGATATGGTTCTGGTTTTAATCACCTGTCCAGTATACATGAGAATTGTTAAACGAGGGTCTGAAATTTGAAAAAAAAGCGTTCAAGTTTCCAGGATATGTAAGGTCATCCAGATTCGGGTGATACCCGGACCGACAGTCCCGTTCTAACGCGGCGTGACAAGTGTTTCGTCCGTACGGCGGCGCTTCATTGTCTATGGGCGGACGCTCCGCAGGCCGCCTTGTTATTGTGCTGAAATGCAGAGGAATCCATGCATGAGGTGAGGGGACGGTTCAACTTTGGCCGAGT
This sequence comes from Paenibacillus campinasensis, assembly GCF_002272015.1. Taxonomy (GTDB): domain Bacteria; phylum Bacillota; class Bacilli; order Paenibacillales; family Paenibacillaceae; genus Paenibacillus_AQ; species Paenibacillus_AQ campinasensis. Next base: position 23,642 of record NZ_NPBY01000111.1, read on the forward strand.
GCTGAATATATATTATGGACAACGTGAACCGAGGAACCGAACGGTCCTCAATACGGAAAGCGGAAAGGGGAGCAAAGCCCAATGGAGTGCCCACTGTGCCGTTCATCCGAACATGTCACGCTATATTACGCATATAGCCGGTTCGACCTGTTTGAATGCGACGATTGCAAGCTGCTGTTTCAGCGTCATGCCGAAACGACGGATGTAGCCCGAATCATAGAGGAAGTTTACGACGATCGCTGGGTTGCCATGCGCGATAAGTACGCGCATCTAACGTTCCAGGACCATGCGCTGTTCAACACGCTGCAGCTGGAAATGTTCAGGCCGGGAAAGGGAAGGCTGCTGGAGATTGGCTCAGGAACAGGGGAATTCTTGTTTACCGCCCAGAGTGCGGGCTGGGACGTTACCGGAGTGGAGGCGTCCGCATCGTCATGTAAATACGCCAAGCAGAAGTACGACCTGGAATTGCACAATGCTCTGTGGAGCCCGGAGCTTGCCGAGGAGTGGGAGCCGTTCGATGCGGTTGTATTCTGGCATGTGCTGGAGCATATGGCCAGGCCGGTCGAGTTTTTGTGCGGAGTGGCCGGGAAGCTGCAGGACAACGGGCTGCTGCTGTTCAGTGTGCCGAATCTTCAATCGTTCACCAATGCGATCTACGGCAAACAATCTCCGCTGCTGACCGAGAAGGATCACCTTTACCATTACTCCGCTCGCAGCCTGATGAAGCTGCTGGCACAGACTCCGTTTCAGCCTGTGAGCCTGTTCACCCGCCAAGTGCCGAATCACCTGGAGCAGCTGCTCGGCTCCTCTACGGCAGAGGCGGCATACTCTATGGCGGACAAAATGGCGATTCTGACTCAATTGCAAGGCAAAGCTATGGGTCATGAAATTTGCTGCATAGCCCGGAAAAGGCCGGATAGCGCGCCTCCGACCAGCGAAGCTGCAACAGAAACAGAGGGAGAACCCGTATAAGGGTTCTCCCTC
>NZ_NPBY01000112.1 GCF_002272015.1 Paenibacillus campinasensis
TTATTATGACATGGTCGCCTGTATATATTCTCGGGCGGCATTGTTCTCCGCTTCGAGGCGGTATGAATAAGGAGAGGGGGATTGTATGATGTGCCGTACAAATTCCCCTTTTATTCGATGGAATGGGCCGTTATGTACGATGGATCGTACATCATCGAAGGTTTGGATGTGTTCGTGAGGATATTTGTATGATGAATCATACAAATGGGCTGCCCTCCCTGGGTGTCGCCTCTGATTTGTACGACAAATCGTACATAGTACAAAGCACAAAGTACAAAGCATAAAGCGCAAAGACAAAGTACATAGCCACCGATATGGCGAAGCACTCTACGCCCCGATCATTTCTGCCTGAGCAGGAGTGAACGGGGCGTGCTGCTTGTAGATGAGGATTTTTTTACCACAAAGGTATGAAATTTATAAAAAAGGTTGGATTCCTAAAAAGACCCTGCAGCAACGTCGGTGTATCCTTGGAGGTAAAGGGAGGTTTACATTTCCACTGAATGTAAGCGCTCTCCAATCAGCATGACGGAAAGGAGACCTAAAAGCCGATGAGAAGAGGATGGTTAGCGCTATGGAGCGCCGTATTGCTGATGGCTCTGACGGCTTGCAATCTGGCGGAGAGCAGCGCTGGCGACAAGGATAAAGGCTACGTGGGCTTGGCCATGCCAACCAAGTCGTCGGAACGCTGGGTAGCGGATGGGAAGAACATGGAGCGGTTGTTCCAGGAGAAAGGGTACAAGACGGACTTGCAATTTGCGGAGGATGTGGTGGAGAACCAGATATCGCAAATCGAGAACATGATTACCAAAGGGGTCGATGTGATCGTTATTGCCTCCATCGATGGCAACACGCTGACCGATGTGATCAAGAAAGCGCATGATCAGGGCATCAGGGTCATTGCGTATGACCGGCTGATTCGAAATACGGAGCATCTGTCTTACTATGCTACCTTCGACAACTTCCAGGTCGGGGTGCAGCAGGCTTCCTATATCGAGGAGAAGCTGGGGCTGAAGGAGGGAAAAGGCCCGTTCAACATTGAGCTGTTCGGCGGCTCCCCGGATGATAACAACGCCTACTTCTTCTACGACGGCGCGATGTCCGTGCTGAAGCCGTATATCGACAGCGGACAACTGGTCGTCCGCAGCAAGCAAACCACGATGGCCCAAATCGCCACCTTGCGCTGGGACGGGGCGCTGGCCCAGGCCCGGATGGACAACCTGATCAGCGCGAACTATTCGAATGCCAATCTGGACGCGGTGCTCTCGCCGTACGACGGGATCAGCATCGGCATCATTTCCTCGCTAAAGGGTGTCGGGTACGGATCTGCGAACAAGCCGCTGCCGATCATTACCGGACAGGATGCGGAGCTGGCCTCGGTGAAATCGATCGTTGCGGGCGAGCAGACGATGACGATTTTCAAGGATACGCGGAAGCTGGCCGAGAAGGCGGTCGATATGGCTGAAAGCATCATTAACGGGCAGGAGGCCGAGGTGAACGATACGGAAACTTACGATAACGGAGTCAAGGTTGTTCCGGCTTATCTGCTTCCTCCGGTGCCGGTAGACGCTTCGGCTGTGGAGAAGGAGCTGGTCGAGACCGGTTATTATACCCGCGAAGAGATCGGACTGAAATGAGTGAGCTTCGAGACAAGATCGAGCGGCTGGAGCGAAGGTACAGCCCGAAGGAAAGGAAGGGAAGGTGAGGCGTATGTCGGAATACATTCTGGAAATGCGCAATATTACGAAGGAATTCCCCGGTGTCAAAGCGCTTGAGAATGTCAATTTGCGGGTGCGCGAAGGTGAGATCCACTCGCTGTGCGGTGAGAATGGGGCAGGCAAATCCACGCTGATGAAGGTGCTGAGCGGTGTGTATCCGCACGGATCGTATGATGGGGAGATTCTGTTCAAAGGCAGCGTATGTGAATTCAAAAATATTAAACAGAGCGAAGAGCTCGGGATCGTGATCATCCATCAGGAGCTGGCGCTCATCCCTTATCTGTCGATTGCGGAGAACATTTATCTTGGCAATGAGCGATCCCGCCGCGGCATTATGGACTGGAATGAAACGATCACCGGTGCCAAGGAGCTGCTGGCCAAGGTTGGCCTGGATGAAAATCCGAACACGCCGGTGGGCAGCATCGGTGTCGGCAAGCAGCAGCTGGTCGAAATTGCGAAAGCGCTCTCCAAAAAAGTGAAGCTGCTCATTCTGGATGAGCCAACCGCAGCCCTCAACGAGGATGACAGTGAAAATCTGCTGCAGCTGATGCTGGAGTTCAAGAAGCAGGGAATCTCCTGTATCCTGATCTCCCATAAGCTGAACGAGGTCTCCAAGGTGTCGGATTCCATCACGATCCTCCGGGACGGCAAGACGATTGAGACGCTGGATATGCATAGCGGGGAAGTGAGCGAGGACCGGATCATCCGCGGGATGGTCGGCCGGGATCTGACGAACCGCTATCCGGAGCGGACGCCGAATATCGGCGAGGTGACGCTGGAGATCAAGGACTGGACGGTGTATCACGAGCAGCAGGCGGAGCGCAAGGTGCTGGACCGGATCAACATGGTGGTACGGCGAGGTGAAATTGTAGGCATCGCCGGTCTGATGGGGGCGGGGCGGACGGAGCTGGCGATGAGTATTTTTGGCAAGTCTTACGGACGTGGCATTACCGGCACCATCTTGAAGGACGGCAAGGAAATTCAGAACAACAGCGTCACCGAGGCGATAGAGAACGGCTTCGCTTATGTGACGGAGGACCGGAAGGATTACGGGCTTATCCTGATCGACGATATCAAGCGCAACATCTCGCTCACCGGGCTGCGCAAGCTGACCCATCGTACGGTGATCAATGAGCGGGAGGAGGTTCTGGTGGCCGAGGAGATGAGACGGAAGCTCAAGATCAAAACGCCGAGCATTCTGCAGAAAACCGGCAACTTGAGCGGCGGCAACCAGCAGAAGGTTGTGCTGAGCAAGTGGATCTATTCCGAGCCGGACATCCTCATTCTGGATGAGCCGACACGGGGCATCGACGTCGGAGCTAAATACGAAATCTATACGATCATTAATCAGCTTGCGGATGAAGGCAAAGGCATCCTGGTCATCTCGTCCGAGCTGCCGGAAATTCTGGGCATTTGCGACCGGATATATGTGATGAGCGCAGGCCGGATTACCGGGGAAGTCAACCGGGAGAATGCGACTCAAGAGACACTGATGAGATATATGACCAAGACGGGAGGGAACGGGCATGGAAACACTGATGAAATTGTTCAAAAATAATATACGGCAGTACGGCATGATTATCGCGCTTGTTGTCATCATGATTTTTTTCCAGCTGATTACGGGCGGGCTGCTGCTTGAGCCAATCAACATTACGAACCTGATTCTGCAAAACAGCTACATTCTCGTGCTTGCGATCGGCATGGTGCTGGTCATTATTACGGGGCATATCGACCTGTCGGTCGGATCGGTTGCGGCATTTGTTGGCGCTGTAGCCGCGATTATGATGGTGGATATGCAGCTTCACCCAGTGGTGGCGGTGATCGCCTCCCTGATTGTCGGCGGGCTGATCGGCGCCTGGCAAGGCTTCTGGGTTGCCTATGTGCGAATTCCGGCCTTTATCGTGACCTTGGCCGGCATGCTGCTCTTCCGGGGGCTGACGATGATTGTGCTGGAGGGACAGTCGATCTCGCCATTTCCGGCCGGCTTCCAGAAGATCAGTTCCGGATTTATACCGGATTTCGGGGATTTTGGTGTCAATCTGATCGCGATTCTGGCCGGTATCATATTCACGCTGATCTATATTATTAACGAATTGCGGGACCGCAGAGCGCAGCAAAAATATCAATTCGAGGTCATTTCAAACAGCCTGTTTGTGCTGAAGCTCGTGGTCATGGCGGCGGTCATTAACGCATTTACGTATATGCTGGCCAGCTATGCCGGGCTGCCGAACATCCTTATACTGCTGCTCGTGCTGATCCTTATCTACTCTTTTGTCATGAACCGCACGGTGATGGGGCGTCATATTTACGCACTTGGCGGCAATGAGAAAGCAGCGGCGCTGTCCGGTGTCAAAACCAAAAAGGTAACGTTCTGGGTGTTTGTTAATATGGGCGTGATGGCGGCCATTTCCGGCTTGATCTTTGCGGCTCGCTTGAATGCGGCCACGCCTAGGGCGGGAACGAACTTCGAGCTGGATGCCATCGCGGCCAGCTTCATCGGCGGAGCCTCGGCTACCGGCGGAATCGGGACAGTGTTCGGTGCGATTATCGGGGGTCTTGTGATGGGGGTTCTGAACAACGGGATGTCGCTCATCGGCCTTGGCATCGACTGGCAGCAAGGCATTAAAGGCCTGGTTCTGCTCGCAGCCGTCGCCTTCGATATTTATAACAAGAAGAAGAACAGCGTTTCGTAGTCCTGTTCCTTCAAGATAGACAAGAACGACCGGTTTCTGCAGATGATTTGTAATCTGCGGAGCCGGCCGTTTATTTTTTGGGCACGAAAACATCGATTTCGGTTTACAGCTTGATGGTCACGCGGCGGGTTAACAGGCGAATCAGCGTGAGTCCTAGGATGATGAAGCCCGCCGATCCGGCAAACGAAACGGGAAGCGATACGTCAAGCGATACCGGAGGGAGGAAGTTTTCCCATAGGGAGGCCAGCTCGAACTGCCACAAGACATCCAGGATGCCGATCAGGACGATGCCGATGGCAATGAAGCCCAGACCGTAAATCCAGTTATATTTGTAAAAGGCAGAGCCGATCATCCAGCCCACCAAATAAAAGACAAAAATCTGGATCCCGTATGAGGCTAACGCTATAAGCCAGCTGCCACCGAACTGCTGCAGGACGGTGGAATCCTCCCCCATCCCGTTCAATGCTCTGAGCAGCATGCTGATGGGACCGACGACGACAGGAAAAGCAAGGGACAGCAACAGGGCGGCCAGGGCAGCGCCGGTAAAGAAGTCTTTGCGGGTGAAGCCGTTCCGCACGTAATAGCTTAGGAAGCCAAAGGCGGAAATAATACCGATGACCAGCATGAAGCCCTTGGTTGAACTGTACGTGATGGAGAAGAAATCCTCTTGCCTAGCGCTGCTGTTCGTAATCCCGATCACGAGGTGGATGAGGAAGACGATGACCAGGTACGCCAAAGCCCAGGAGCCCTGATGATAGAACATCTCGGCTGCAATTTTCGATGATGAGGACGAAGACTGTTTCATGTGGTGTATCCCTCCCCGGTTAAATGGATGAACAGGTCCTGCAGTGAGATCGGCCCGAGCTCCAGACCGGCACGGTGAGCAGCCGACCGGGAGGATTCGCTCAATTCCCCGTATACCATGACGGATTTGGTATGGCCGAGCTGCTGGACGTTCAGCACCTTCATGCCTTGAATGAATTCGTCCACCTTCGGCGCTGGTCCCGTAACGGAAACGCCGCGGGACGTCAAGGATTCGTAGTCGTCTTTTAAGATGAACCGGCCTTGATGGATGATGATGACTTCCTCGAACAGATAGTCCATTTCCGACACGAGGTGGGTCGATAGAATGAATGTGCGGGGATGCCGCTCCTGTTCTTCAAGCAGCTCCCGGTAGAATGTTTCCCTGGCCGGCGCATCCATCCCCAAGTATACTTCGTCCATAATCGTGACCGGCGAGCGGCTCGCCAGCCCGATCGTTACATTAAACGCCGACTGCATGCCCTTGGAAAGCTCCTTGACCGGCTTATCGATCGGAAGATTGAACTTGCGGGCAAGCTCGTAAGCAAACTCCTTGTCGAAGCGGGGCCGATATCGGGCAACCGCCTCGATCCCCTCTTTCACTTTATCCGACTCGTCCTTGTAATCGACATCATACATGAAGGAGATTTCCCGCATGATTTTTGCGTTTTCGAAGGGGGGCTCTCCGCCGACCGTAACCTTCCCCGAGGATGGCTCGCGAAAGGAAGCCAGGACGGACAACAGCGATGTTTTTCCCGCGCCGTTTCGTCCGAGAAGGCCGTAAATTTTCCCGCCGTCAAGCTGGAAGGATACGTCCCGGACAGCTTCGACGTCGCCGTAGTTGACGGAGACTTGATCGAATTGTATATCAAGATTCATGCGCTTCACGCTCCTTAACTTGCGTTATGATCTCAAACAGATCTTCGGTGGATAGGTCGAGCTTATCCGCCTCACGCACCATGGGTGCCACGTAATCATCCGCGAATGCGCCTCTTCGGGTACGGAGGAGCATCTCCTTGGCTCCTTCTGCAACAAACATGCCTACACCCCTTTTCTTATAAATGAGCCCGGAATCCACAAGCATGTTGATTCCCTTCAGGACCGTAATGTGATTGATTTTGTAAAAATTCGACAGCTGCGTCGTGGAAGGCACCTGCTCCCCTTCAAGCAATTGGTCGTTCACGATCTGATCCTCAATCTTCTCCTTGATCTGGATAAACAGAGGCTTGTTGTCCGGATGCACGGAACCGTTAATTCGAATCACCCCCTGATCCTTAGTTCAACAATAGTTATATACTTATATATATGACTATATAACCGGATGTGTGTAATGTCAAGTCGAAGGAGAAACAATCCGCGGGAGGCCGAATCCCATTAAAAAAGTCGCATGCGGTTTATCGCATGCGACTTTTCTCAAGGTTATAGACAGGGCAGCTGAAGGACTTACTGCATCGGTGCGTCCCTTTACTGCACCGTTTCCCACTCCTTACTCACGGGTTTCCGGATCCAGCGGCGGTCGCTCCCCGCGCTGAAGCTCGCGAATCGTCAACCCGAAATCGATCTGCAGATGCGGATAGTCGGGGAAGCCTGTCCAATCGCCTCCCCAATGAAAACCGAGGTCCTTGGCGATGGCGACAACTTCCATCCAGTCGGATTTCCCGTTCCGATTGCCGTCATACTCCATATCCCAAATGACGGTGCCGTCCTCCAGCTGCAGGGCAAAATCGATGGCCAATCCGTAATTGTGGTAGGACTCGCCTGCTCTTGCATTGGTGACAATGCTTCCGTCAGTCGTGCGGCCTTGATTGTATAGGCGTGTCTGTTCCTCGTGGCTGCGGAATCCGTCGGTAATAATGATCGAAATTTTCTGCTCTTTGGCACGGCTTACGAGCTTGTTCTTCTGTTCAAGCACATAGGGATGAAGATCCGTGATGGGCGGAGCCTCTTCTTTATTCCATTCCAGCTCGGGCAGGACGCCCGGGATGGAGGTTTGAATTTGCATGTAATAGAAGGCCAGAAGCGCTACGGCGATGAGAAGAATTGTTGTTTTTCTGCGTTTAACCATCTTTTCTCGGAATCTACCTGCTTTCGTGATCTATTCGTGATTCGACATCTATTCGATTATACCAGTTCGTTTGTTGTCATGACCAGCTAACAGCCAGGTAGAGTCTATGATTATAGCAGCCCTAATTTTTCCAGACGTGATAGAAATCCGAACTTTTCATAGAGTGGCAGCATAAGCTGGACTATCCAGGATCAAAGGAGTTGAAGCTGCGCACACCCCAATAAACAGCGGCCATTTGTCGGGCTTATCGCCCTGTATCTTCTCTTCCCCCAGTTTCAAAGTGTTGGCTGTTCCCTGTTGCTGCTTCCCCGACTTATCCCGGAGTAGCCCCTGTGTCCGAACTTATCGGGCGTGGGGGTTTTTGTCGTTTCTTACATCCCAGGGATGGTTTGCGGCAGTTTCAGCGCATACAATTCCATCGTGATCCACATGCTATAGCTAGCTGCATACTTGAAGAAAGGGGATTCGCATGAACAGTGATCAGTCCGTACAAGCATTGACCGATCGGCTGAATCGGGTATCTGCCCAGCTGGCGCAGGTAGAGCAGGGAGGCAGTTCCGATTCGCTTGCTTCGATCATTCAGGAGCTGGGGCAGATGGGAAGCGATATTCAGAGCGCACAGTCCGCGGCAAGTCCGGATCGCTCCGAGCAGGTTCGAACAGAGCTGGTGCATTGCAGAATGGTGCTGCATGAGATGATGAGCCGAATTGAGCAGCTCCGGACCACATCCGCTGAGCGTTACCGGGAAGCGCTGGGGGAGGAGAAGGATGCATTCGAACAGCTGGACGAGGCCAGCCAGCAGAGCCGCAGCCCGGAGGGCTATCGCCACAGGCAGGCATTCTACCAGCTGGATCAGCTTAGCCAGCAAATTCATCAATTGGATGGGTCTTTGCTGGATGCGGGGTACCAGATGGGCCGGAGCCAGCTGGCGCCGAGTGCCGGAGAAGCGGTAGAGACCGATGCGTATACAGTAGGGACAGAGGATGATACCGGATTGTACTCCTGAATTTGCTGAATGTTAAACCGTTATATAGGAAGCGGCTTACGGCTGGGAGGCGGATATAGGGAAGCCGCCGCACCGGGATGCGGATGTCGCCGAGGGCATCGACGATCATGATCCTCTATTTCGTGAACGCAAGACGTGCAGAAGTCGCTGTAATCGAAGCCAACGAGCAACACCCCGAGCAATCCGGCCGGAACCGGAATGCTCGGGGTGTTGCTTCATTTCATAGCTTGGCTATATTATTTCCGTGCCCGCCATGCTTCTAGCGCGTTATGCAGGCGGGAGAGAGCTTCCTGCACGGTCGCCCGGGTGCAGGCCACATTCATTCGCATGAAGCCTTCTCCTTCATCGCCAAAGGTTGAACCTTTGTTCAGACCAAGCTTGGCCTCGTGAACGAGAAAGCGATTCAGTTCATCGCTATCCATTCCCAGCTTACGGAAATCCAGCCACAACAGATAAGTGGATTCCGGCAGGGACAGCTTGACCTCCGGAAGATGCTCGCTGGCATAGCGGTGCACGAGCTCCATATTGCCCCGGATATAGTCGAGCAGGGTGTCCAGCCATTCGCCGCCTTCACGGTATGCGGCCTCCGTGGCGGCAGCGCCCAGAGGTGTAATCGAGCCGAGCGCATACCGCTTAAGTGCTTTGCGGAATTTGGAGCGGTGTTGCTCATTCGGGATGATCATATTGGCTGTGTTCAGACCGGCGATGTTGAACGTTTTGCTTGGCGCCGTACAGATGATCGAGTTGAGAGCAGCCTCTTCGGACAGGGCGGCATACGGAACATGTTTACTTGGCTCGAACACCAGGTCGGAATGGATCTCGTCAGAGACGACGAGCACATCGTACCGGATGCATAGCTCCGCAAGACGGCTTAGCTCTTCCCGGGTCCATACCCGGCCAACCGGGTTATGCGGGCTGCACAGAATGAGCATTTTCACTTGGCCGCCGGACAAGCTCTGCTCCAGATGGTCGAAGTCCATCACGTAGCTTCCGTCTTCGTTCTGGATCAGCGGATTCGTGATCAGCTCACGGCCATGCTCCTTGACGACTTGATAAAAAGGAGGATATACCGGTGTCTGAATCATCACCTGATCCCCCGGCGAGGTGAAGGCCTCAACCAATAGGCTGAGCGCCGGAACGACACCCGGACAGTTTTGAATCCACTCCGGCTGGATGGACCAGTTGTGCCGAGTCTGCATCCAGTCCACGATGGACTCCTTATACGACACCGGCGGGAAGGTATACCCGAATACGCCGTGCTCGACCCGTTCGTGAAGTGCCTTAATTACCGCAGGGGGCGCTGCAAAATCCATATCGGCTACCCACATCGGGAGCGCATCCGGGTTGCCGAATACGGCTTGTAGATTATCCCACTTTTCACATGAGGTGCGGTTACGGTCAATGGCTAAATCAAAATTCATAATTGAAAATCCTCCTTGTCAGCATTTATGTCGATGAAGTTAGGCGATATATTGGGCAAGCGAAATTAAGGCTGTGATCGTAATGATATTTAGTATGGTCGATATGAGTACGGTTTGTGCAGCAAAGTCGGGCTCATTCTGGTATTCTTCGGCCAGAATGGATGAGTTGACACCGACAGGCATGCCGGAAGCGATAATGAGCGCTTGTGCGGCTATCCCTTTCATATCAAGCAACAGCACGATGGTGATGCCGACGGCCGGCGCGACGAGCAGACGCAGCAGCACGCTTAAATATACATCAAGCCGGTTGAGCCGCAGCGGATATTTGATGATCTGCGCACCGAGGGTGAGCAGCGCGATGGCGACCATGGACTGGTGGGCATATACAAGCGGCTGGGATATAAAGACCGGCAGTGGCAATGCGAGCGCATGAAGCAGCAGCCCGAGCACGAGCGCATAAGGGACCGGCATTTTCAGAAATCCGATAAAGGCCTGCTTGTATAATCCGTTGGACTTGGCGCCTTGAATGGATATGACCCCATAGGTGAAGGTCAGCAGACTTTGAAAGGACATGATCAGCGCCTGAACCGAGCCTGCGAGCGGATCTCCCTTGAAGGCGAGAGCGTTGACCGGCAGCCCGTAGTTCCCGGAATTGTCCAGAATCAGACTGTTGGTGAATGCGGCCTTCATGCCGCGGGAGTATTTCTTCCGCCAAGCGATCAGCGAGCTTATGCCGTACAGAATGAGTATGTATAGAAAATAGAACAGCGATACGGTTCCAAGCAGCTGCGGCGACATTTCGGATTCGTACATGCTCATGAAAACCGCAGCGGGCGTGATGTAATAAAAGTTGATTTTGGCCAGCGTGTACAGATCGAGCTTGAAGGCATACTGCATAATCACCCCAAAGCCAATCAGCACAAAAATCGGAAGGACTACTTCGAGTAAAATGTCTGCAATCATGCCAGTTGTCATCTTCTTTCTTCGTTATGGCTGGTAAAAGGCGCGCCTATTCTGATTAAAGAATGCCCTGTCATTATATCATGAGAATGTCGTACACACACTTGTGAAATGGGGCATAGCCCAAGGTTCTGCCTAATGCGGTGAGCTGGTTTCATGAAAAAGAGGGGCCCTGGTCCGGCTGGACTGTTATCAGGAGATCCCCTCGATTCATATCGCGATATGGTTCATGTTGATGCTTGGCGAGCTCCAGCGCCCAACCCGCATGCTGGTTAAAGCCCTTACTGCGGGTTCGTTGTCCAGATGCCGGCCGTTTTCACAAATACCCGCTGCGGCAGCTTCAGTGCAGCGACCACAAGCTCAGCCAGATCCTCAGGCTGCATCATCCGGTCTTCATCTCCGATTTTCAGGCCGGTTTTCACAGCGAGCTCGGTGTTCACGGTGCTTGGCGTCAAAGCGGTCACACGGATATTGTGCTTGCGCACTTCCTGCAGCACGGCCTCGGTAAGCCCCATAACGGCGAATTTCGATGCGTTATAAGCCGATCCGGTTGCAAATCCGCGCTCGCCTGCAGTCGATGAAATGTTGATAATATCGCCTTTGTTGTTCTCGATCATGCCTGGCAGTGCGGCGCGAAGCATGTAGTAGGTTCCCATGAGATTGACGTCGACGATGCGTTTCCAGTCCTCCGGCTCGATCTCCAGCAGATTGCCGAACTGGGCGATGCCGGCATTGTTGATCAGAATATCCACATTGCCCAGCTCCATGCTGATGGCGGCATAAGCGGCTTCCGCCTCGCTTTGTACGGATACGTCGGCTACGGCCGAGGCGGTTTTCACGCCGTATTCCTTGGTGATCAGTTCAGATAGCGCCTCAAGGTCGGCGGCTGTACGGGATACGAGCCCGACATGTACACCTTCCTTGGCCAGGGCAATCGCGATGGCACGTCCGATTCCTTTTCCTGCTCCTGTAATCAGAGCTGTTTTCTTCTGTAGACTCAAATCTCTCACTCCTTTTAAAATGATGCGGGGCTCCTATCCATTGAGGCTCCCGCTATTCGCATGTAAGTATCCGGCTTCGTCAGGAACCTGTTCATGCACCATGTTGAAACCGGGACAAAAATTGTACCATACAGAAGCCGGGTTCGTGAAGACGGGGAACCCAGCGCGCGGTGGCTGCATGCCGGCGGACGGCCGCCCCACGTTGTCCGAATATCCCCTAATGGCTGCTCTATTGCTTAGCCTTTATCTATTCAACTTTCTCAGGTTCCGGGTACTCTTCACCCAGCGTATCGACGGTCACCTTTTTCATGAGCGGCATGTTCAACGGCTTGTCCATCTCGTCACGCTCCAGCATCACGATTTCCTGAACGGCCTCCATGCCTTCAATCACTTTGCCGAATGCGGCGTAATCTCCATCCAGATGCGGCGCGTCAGCCACCATAATGAAGAACTGGGAGCCGGCCGAATCCGGGTCAATCGCTCTGGCCATGGACAATATGCCGGTCTCATGCTTCAGATCATTCGGGAAGTTGTTGTTGCGGAACTCGCCTTTAATACCATAACCCGGTCCGCCGGTTCCTTTGCCGTCAGGGTCTCCGCCCTGAATCATGAAACCCGGCATCACCCGATGAAAGCCTGTCCCGTCATAAAAGCCTTGATTAATCAAGGATATAAAATTGTTGACCGTATTTGGAGCTACTTCAGGGTAAAGCTCGGCTGTAATGATATCCCCGTTCTCCATCTCGATCGTAACGATCGGATGACTTGCATTCGGATCAGGGACATTCGCCTCCTGAGACGTTTCTTCCTGTGGGGTCTGTTCTTCCGTTGGAGCAGCATCGTTGCCCCCGGCATGCTCACCGGACCCTGCCTGACCTTGGTTTTGGCCGCATCCGGCCAGAACCAGCAACATGGCACAGATGATCATCAGAGCGGGCATCCAGCGCTTGTGTTGTTTCAGCATCCTGATTCCTCCTGTCATTCCTCCACCATGTTTATGCTGCATGATGTGCAGTTCTATATTATCACAGGTGACCAGGACAGAAAAATAGGGAGGCGCCGCTCTGACAGAGTGCGTTATTTGACGCGATAGATTCCCTCCACCTTGTTCAGCGGCAGCAGGATCCGGGAACGGTTCTTGTCTTTGGCAAGCAGCTCAATATAGTCCGCGCCAATGTGAACGAGCCGGATCCGGTTGAAGGCTTTGCCGGTACGGAAGGTGGTTCGTATCCCGACCGGAATCGTATAGCGGGGAGCTTTCACGTCGAATACCCGAATCGAATTCAGGCTGGACGGGACGAAGAGCTGCCCGCGGACGAGAATGAAATTCTTTTTGAATATTCGCTGCAGGCGGCCGGGTTCCATGCCCGTATTGGGCGTGTTGATCTCCACTAGATGGCCCGCAAATCTTGCAAGACGCTGCTGGAGCGTGCAGCTGCTCCATATCCGTCCAGACAGCAAGCGTGTCATATCAGCATCATCCTTCCAGATCGTATGCACTATTATATGACGGAAGGGGCACCAGGGGTGAATACGCACCCTAGCCGCTTGCTGTGCATGGGGAGACAGGGCAGATGATTCAGGTGGAGGAGCGGCGGTGGCGGCCCCGCGGGCTGCCGTCGGGCTTCTCCTGCTTCACGCTTTCCGGAAGGGGCACATACGATGGATCAGCTTCCTCTGCGAATAGGCCGAATTCGGCATCGATATCCCGCTCGGTTACAAGCGGCTTGGTTTCCTTGGGATGGGACTTGGTGTTGTTCTTGTTTCTGTCCTTGGGATCGTCATTGTGTGTGTTCATGATGGCTTCCTCCTCTACAAGTGGATGATGATTGATGATTTGATGATTATGCTTCTCGTCACTCTCTTATAAACTAGGAACAGACAGCGCTGCTATCAGGTATATTTCCCCGAGGCTTGTCCATACTGAAATTCATAGAGTTCATGAAGACAAGGGGGGAGACCCGGATGGAAAAGCAGGGGAGTATCGTGACAGGAATCATATGGGGCACGGTAATTGGCCTTGTATTATGGATGTCCTTTCTTGGCTGGATGGATATTTTGTTCGGCAAATAAAAGCGCATAAGTTTTGCTAGGAAGTGCATGCAAACATGCATATAAATCGCATATATAGCAGCAAGACCTGTCTTTTTCCCTGAGGGTAAAAGGCAGGTCTTATTGCGTTATGACTCCTCGTGTTCCTCGTACGCCACATTGTCCCCGTTGCTGCCGTTCAGCAGATCGGTGCCATGCATATGATCGACAGGCGGGGCTGCCGGGTCAACCGGGCTGTTCGCCTGGATTTCATCTGCATCGGGCACATCCTCAAGCGGAGCGTCGCCTTCCGCCTCGGCTTCGGCAGAAGCGGACGGCTGCGCCGGATTGAGGAAGGCGGTTCCGCTTCCGCTCAAGGCTGCGTCGGCGTGAACGCGGTCGACATCCTGCCGGGGATATTCTTCAAGGACGCTGTCGCCAAGCCGGGATGGTGTCTCTTCATCCGTGCCCAGCCGCTCCGCCGAATGCGGCTCCACTTTCGTGTTGCTGCTTGTCTGGCCCACTCTATCTCTGGCTTCGAGCTCCAGCGAGCTGATATCCGCCGGTCTATTAAAATTCGTCTCATCTCGCATCGTTCTCATCTCCTTGTCACAGGCATGTATGCCGATCTATACTTGGACTTTACCCTCTGACTGTTGATTGAATCGGAATTTGAGGCGGCAACCTCAAGTCTTCCTGCTTACTCTCTGCTTTACTGCTTTATTGTGTTCAACAAATTCCGAATTATGTACAGTCCGGGTCTGGCGGCCAGTTTAGGCTGATACGGCTAGGGCAAGAGCGAGGGCTTAGATGATAGAAAGGACCTAGACTTGATTTTTGAAAGGCGTTTCAAAAAATTTTACTAACAGTAGCCCCGTTCATGGTATATTGGATGTGAAAGGCCCGAAGTTTGTCGAATATAGCCCGCTCATCAGCTTATTGACATACACATAATGACTATACACGGTTAGAGGTGCTGGAGAGATGAAGGATGTGCCTAAATACATAGTCCTGCTTCTGATGGCACTGATGTTAGTGCTTGATTTCAAGGTGTATCCCGCAGCAGCGGAGCCCCTTCATACGCACACGGCTATAACGGATTGGCAGTTTATATGGGATTGGCCGGATGACCAGCCTGCCCTTGACGGCTTACAGAACAGGACGGATTGGGTTCACGCAGCCCCAGGCGATGCGAAGCCTCCGAAACCGGAGGGGGTACATTCGGCTTGGAGCCGCTTCACTGTGCCCGATTTGTCATGGAAGCAGCCGGCGCTGATGCTGGACAGAGTGGAAGGGCAGGAAGTCGTGGTTTATCTTGAGCATGAGCCGCTGTACGAATCAAGGCGGAATTATGGCTATACCAAGCATTCCATCCTGCTTCCGATTCAAGCGGACAGCGCTGGGAAGAACCTGTACGTCTGGACTTCAGGCAGAGATGAAACGCAGGGCATTACAAGCGCCGTGCTGGTCGGTGACTATGAGGAACTTCGAGGCAATTTCATAAGGAAGGACATGCAGGATTTTATTCTCGGCAGCTCTTTTTTATTTATTGCGATTGTCATGCTGTTCTGCTCCTTCTTCCTGCCGCGGCATACGATTTCTACGTGGCTGGCGCTTAGTCTCGTCATTTTATCCTCCGGGGCGCTGATGCTGACGTACTCGCCTTTTCTGTATACATTTTACGAGGGCTATGGGGCGGTCTGGACCACGCTGTTTGATCTGGCGCTATTCTCGGTAATGCCGGCGGTATACTTTTATTTCGAGAAGATTTACGGACCTGGTCCATACAAAATGATCCGATATCTGAGAAGGTTTCAGCTGGTGTATTCCGGCTTGTGCTTGCTGCTGCTGGCGGCCAACTTATGCAGCGGCTATGCGCTGTATGATATTTATTATTGGGTTAGCGTCAAAGTGCTGGGCGTGCTGCTCATCATCCAGTTTCTCGTGCTGATCGGCATTACGGTGCTGAACATATCCAAACGAAACAAGGACGCCTATATATTCACGTTTGGATTCGGCTTGCTGGCAATTCTGTCCCTTGGGGACCTTCTCTGGTTCTATATTTCGAACGAGCCTTACGAATTTTATTGGTGGAAATGGGGGATCATCGGCCTGATCGCTTCCCTCATCGTCATTCTTGGCCGCAAAATCATCCGCAGCCACGAGCAGGTGCTGCTGTATTCCAAGAAGCTGGAGCTGTTTAACAATGAACTGCAGCGCTCCGAGAAAATGGAGATCATCAGCGAGCTGGCGGCTTCCGTCGCCCATGAGGTCCGCAATCCGCTTCAGGTTACGCGGGGCTTCATGCAGCTTCTGGCCCAGAAATCGAAGCAGAGCGATGCCGAATATTTGAAAATGGCGCTCAACGAGCTGGATCGGGCAACCGGCATCATTTCGGATTTCCTGTCGTTTGCCAAGCCGGAGACCGAGCAGGTCAATACGCTGGATGTGTATGAAGAGTTGAAGCATGTGACCAGCATATTGCAGCCGCTGGCGAATCTGGCCGGGGGAAGCATTCATCTGGACGAACCGAAAGAACTGTACATCAGCGGCAGCTCCTCTAAGCTGAAACAAGCGATGATCAATATCGTTAAGAACAGCATCGAGGCGCTCGATGAAGAGGGTGTCGTCCGGATCTGGGCTTATGCCGAGGGAAGCGAGGTCGCCATCCATATCAAAGACAACGGTATTGGCATGAGTACGGCCGAGCTGTCACGGCTCGGCGAGCCTTACTTTACAAACAAGCTGAAGGGCACCGGCCTCGGACTGATGGTTACCTTCCGGATTATAGAAGGCATGAAAGGGACGATTAAGTTTTCAAGCCGCAAGGGAAGCGGGACCGAAGCGATCATCCGTTTCCCGGCTGTCCCGCCGAATACCGAATTGACAGGAGCATAACACAAGATGTTGGAAAGAGATGCCGGAGGGCATCTCTTTTTACGTTTAGAAAATATTTTTTAAAATACCGAAATTTAGAAGGTGTCGCTGTGAAGGGTAGCGAATTAGTTGTTTAGAGGACGAATGATTATAATGTTTGAGGTGTGTTAATGAAGTCTCGATCGAACACGTTAATTCTCATGATTGCCATACTCATCATGACGACTTTATGCGGCAGTTTCGCATCTGTCCGGGCGGAGTCAGCGGATTTCACACCGATTACAGAGTGGAGTATTCTGTGGTCTGATGAAGGCGGACAGATGCCGCTCGGTATTCCTGATGCCAGTGAGCCTGGTTGGACAGACAGAAGGGAAGCACCGGACCACATGAAGCCATCCGCCTCACACTCGGCATGGATTCGGCTGCAGCTGCCAGCTTTCGATTCCTTATCTCAAGGGATTCTGATTCGGGAAACGTTTGGCCAGCGGGTAGCTGTTTACGCGGGACATGAGAAGATCTACGAATCGAGCCGTTCATATAATTATGAGCTTAACCATATTTTACTCCCCTTACCGAAGAGTATGTCGGACAATAACCTTTACATATGGCTGGATACGAACAGAGATCATGTCATGCTGGAAGGCAAGATCATGACCGGTGAATTCTACCGTCTGCTGCAAAAGTTCGTGAAAGCGAATCTGGCTGATATCGTGCTTGGAAGCGCCTTTATATTTATAGCTCTCGTGATGCTGATTTGCATCCTGTTTCTGAACAAAAAGTATTTATCCGGCGTGTTCTCCCTGTCGCTGATCATTTTATCGGTCGGCATTGTCGTTATTACCTATTCCCCGTTTTTATACACCATCTTTGATGAATACGGACACCTATACACTCACTTGTATGACATCTCGTTGTTTGTACTGCTTCCTTCTTTCAGTCATTTTTTCGAAACGGTATTCGGGCCTGGACGGAATCAGATTCTAACCAAGCTGCGCAAATTCCAAATCGTGTACTCCCTTTTTTGCGTGTTGCTTCTTGTCATCAACAGTGTGACGGACAATCGCTTTTTTGATATGTATTATTTCTTTTCCGTGCAGGTGTTGGGATACTTGATGATCATCCAATTCGTGATCCTGGTCGGCAGCTCGACGATGTATGCCTTTAAGGGAAACAAGGATGCGCTCATTTTTAATATCGGGTTCGCTTTTTTTGCCCTGCTGGGTTTGGCGGAGCTGCTGCAGTTTTTTATGAGCCGGGGCGCTTACAGCTTTGTGCTGTGGAAGTGGGGCGTCGTCAGCTTTATCATTGCGCTGATCGTCATGCTGGGTCGGCAGTTCGCCCAGAACCATGAGCAGATTTTGAAATATTCCAAAGAGCTGGAGATGTTCAACAATCAGCTGCAGCGTTCGGAGAAGGTGGAGATGATCAGCGAGCTGGCAGCGTCTGTAGCTCATGAAGTACGCAATCCACTCCAGGTCACCCGCGGTTTCCTTCAGCTTCTGTCCGGCAGATCGCGGACTGGCGAGCAGGAGTATCTGGATCTCGCGTTAACCGAGCTGGACCGGGCGGCCGGGATCATTACGGATTTTCTTACCTTCGCCAAGCCGGAGCTCGGCAAGGATTCCCTGCTGCAGATCGCGGAGGAATTCAAGCTCATTGAAGGCATTCTGGCACCGCTGGCGAACTTGCGCGGCGGCCGGATTTCAGTAGATGTTCCGGAGGACCTCGTCATACGCGGCAATTCATCGAAATTCAAGCAAGCTTTTATCAACATTATCAAGAACAGCATTGAAGCGCTGGACAAGGAAGGGCGGGTGCATATTTGCTCATACCGCGATGAGAACAAGGTGTATATCCACGTTCAGGACAACGGGGAGGGGATGGAGGAGGAAGTGCTGGCCCGGCTGGGGGAGCCGTATTTCTCCAACAAAACGAAAGGAACGGGGCTCGGGCTCATGGTGACGTTTCGCATCATTGAGGCGATGGGCGGGAGCATACACTTTTCCAGCAAAAAAGGAGTGGGGACAGCCGCCCTGGTCATGCTCCCTGCAGCTTCGGATTGATACCGGTATTCGCTGCAAGGAGTGTGTGGCGCATCCCCGCTCCTTCTTCATTCTATGTGACAGCCCATGCTGCTGTTATGCAATTACCAGATGGCTCTCTCTTTCGCCTCGGACTTGATGACGCCCGCAGGGTTCGGAGGGATGATGAGGAACAGCTCATCACTCTTCTCTTCAACCGTTCTTACCTGGATGTGGTCGGGAATGAGCACGCCAAGGGCCTCCTTGATTGCGGCTTTCGGATCGCTGAGCAGTTTAGCCTTAAAGCTCGGATCTTCCCATGCTTTCTGGATCAATTGTGTTTGAAAGATGGCTTCTGTTGACATTAGAATCACCCTTTCAAAAAAAATGGTTATTTTTTACTCTTAAAGAATAGCATGGAATTCAGACGAAATCTATTATTTTTTTCTTAAAATAGACAAATGATAGTTTAATCCGCCATAGACCAGCGATGTTTTCGCATTTTCGATATCATTTGCATCGTTCACGAGCTCCGTTACCAGCGTTTGATGGAAGGCGAGCACATCCGGCGTGTGGATCCCCGCTGCTTTCAGCTGGCGGTGAGTCGCTGATGCGATCTCGGCATATTTTGTCACAATCTGCTCTACATAAATCGCTTGCTCCACTTCAGACACGGACAGCGAATAGTCGCGCGGGAGCTGTTTCTCCGATTTGATCAGCGAGAGCAGGCAGTTGTAGCTCCCATCCTCGAGATCTTGCTTCCAGTCCGTCCAGTCATCCATCATCTGCAGGGTCAACAGCACGAGGGCCATCTGTTCATTGGCGGGTTCAATCTGGGCTGGAAGCTCTGACAATAGAAGCAGGGCCGTGCTGCCGAGCTTGACGGGCGACGCTTTTTTGGCAACCAAGGCAGGGTTGGCCGTGAAGTAGTCATGGCGGCTTTCGTGTAGGACGCCTTCGGCCCACTCATGCGTGTACTGGCGGAAGTACTGCCAGAAGGTAGAATCCGTAGGGAAGTACTGCTGATAGATCGAGATGAATTCATAATAGAGTAAGTTGGCAAGGGCAAGATAGCTTTTTAAATCCTGTGGGGTGGGGCGGTTTGTCGAATCTGTGGGCGTGTCCATGAGATCATCCTGAATGAAATAGTAGAGCATGCCGAAAATATTGGCTGTCGATATGTCACGGTAGATTTCCGGGGCAAGTCTGGTTGACTCCCTCATCCAGAAGGGGAGCAGGTAGCAGATGTAGTTTTTGGCGCTGTCTTTCTCGAATACGTCGAATTTCTTCAGGTAATGGAGGCCGAGATCGTTCAAGGGGGAAGGGAACTCTGTGATGCTGGCTTCGCACATGGAGAACACGGATGACAGCTCGTCCTCATACGATTTGAACCATTCCATCAAATCACCAGCCTTTGCATAATATCGTCAATAGGTGACGGCAAATAACAGGGCGTAATGTCTAAATCTATCGTAACATATATGGTCGATGAGTTAAATATTACCATTCGAATAAGCGAGGTCCTTCGTGCAGAATGGATGGATATCGCTGGTCGGTCTTCGAGATAAGTGTTTGATGACAAGGGATCTCGTTTAAGAAAGGAGTGTAAGGCGCATCACGATTTTAAGGAGGTAATTCATATGACTCACAAAATTGTTGGAGCCTTTAGGACAGAACAGGAAGCGACGCGTGCGATAGAGGAACTGAAGCGCCAAGGCTTCAGTACCGAAGAGATCTCGGTTATCGCTAAGGATCGTGGGGAGTCGGCCGCGATTCAGGATGAGACGGATACGAAAGCGCCTGAAGGATTGGCTTCCGGTGCAGCCACAGGCGGTGTGCTTGGTGGCGTAACCGGTCTGCTGGCCGGCATCGGCGCACT
This sequence comes from Paenibacillus campinasensis, assembly GCF_002272015.1. GTDB lineage: Bacteria > Bacillota > Bacilli > Paenibacillales > Paenibacillaceae > Paenibacillus_AQ > Paenibacillus_AQ campinasensis. The sequence continues at coordinate 20,471 of NZ_NPBY01000112.1, forward strand.
CGCCATTCCAGGCATCGGCCCGATTATAGCGGCTGGCCCGATTGCGGCGACGTTGACCGGAGCAGCTGTCGGTGCTGGCGCTGGCGGGCTGGTAGGCGGCTTGATCGGTCTTGGCATTCCGGAGGACCGGGCCAAGGAATATGACAACTATGTGCATGAAGGCAACATTCTTGTCATCGTCGATACGAATCCGGATCATGAGGGACAGGTGTACGGCGTATTCCGCAGCAATCAGGCACTGAATGAGCATCATTATCGCGAAACAGGAAACTTCACCGGCACTGGGTCTGCACTGGACCCGAGTCGTGAGGCAGCGGCAGCTTCCGAGGAGGCTGTGCCTGATCCGAACGTGTATCATGGCTACGGACGCGGTGATGGCGGTGCAGTCAGCCCGGATATGGAAGAAGAGAACGTGAGAAGACGCTGATCTTGAGGGACACCGCTTCTGAACATGGGCAAGGTCCTTCCTGATAAGGACCTGAAGATGGCGCACAGGATAGTCAGGACGCCGATATGCGTCTGGACTTGATCATATCATGGACAAAGAACATCCGCCGAATCATGTGCGGATGTTCTTTGTTGTGGGTTGAAGCATTTACGCTACTTGGCTTGGCTGCATGCTTCCTTAGATGTAATTCAGCCCTGACAAGTATGGCAGAGGGATCGGACTGAACGCCGGGGGATGCTCGGCGGATAACCGATATGGAGAGGCCGGGTCGAACAGAAGTGACAGCAGCCCTTCGTCGTCAAGCTCGATGGTCTTGCCGCCTGCGCGGTACCGGTAAGGGCCATGCTGGCCTTCGGCGATCAGTGCGCCGGGCGGCAGAAGCGGACGGAGCTGGCGCAGCAGCTCACGTCCGTCAGCCAGATAGACAGTGCCATCGTTCGGCACGGTCTCGGCTTCGGCGCCAGCGGCCTGGAGCAGCGCGCCCAGGCTGTCATCCTGCCAGGCCAAGGTGGCCACCAGTTCCGGCAGCTGGAAGCCTCGCATACAGGCAGCCAGCAGGCGGGAGGCAGCCTCCGCCTCTCCGGCCCATTCCACGAGGGTGGCCGGACGGGAGGCTGTCATGCGCTCGCCAGGAACACCGATAGCAGCGAAGGCAGTGACACGCCCGTTCTTCTCGGCAACGAGAAGCTGCTGCTCCAGGCGGAGCACATTGGCATAGGCGCTTGCTTCCAGCAGCCTGCCGAGCTCGGTAGGCGTGAGCGCATAGGCCGCTTCGCGCGCAGTCAGAAGATCATGCACGGCCAGCAGATCTTCGGGAACCATGGGACGGACGTGAATGTCTTGAGCGCTGCGGGCTTCAAGCGCGTCCGCCACCGCATCGCCCAGCCGGTACTTGACCGCCCGGCCAAAATGCCGGGCCCCGGCCCGGGTATACAGGGAGCGCGCGCCGGAAATGAATATCAATGGGGCGCCCGCTGCCTCGGCATGCTTCATACATAAGTCCAGCAGCGTCCCGGCAAGGCGCTGGCCCCGGTAGGCCGTGTCGGTGCAGACGGAGCCAATCGAATAGACGCGGAGCGAAGCTCCACGGACATTCATAGTAAAAGGGACGAAGCCCATGAACGACACCAGCTTGTCTCCATCGCTGACACCGTAGGAATGATTGATTCCCGGACGAAAGATCAAAGGGAAGGATACGCCCATGGAGGGCTGCTCCGGCTGTTTAAGAAAAATGCGGTCTGACAATTCAACGGCTTGCTGCAACTGTTCTTTGTTCAAAAGGCCGATATTCACTGACTTTACGACGCCTCCTTCATAGGTCATGAAAATGCTTAATGTAACCAGTATAAGGCGACGAGGTTGCCGATATCCAGCATTTGTTTAGGGACGGGGCGGTTTGTACATCCTATGTGTATATCCTATGAGTGCGGTCACAGCCGATTCGGGTAGAGCTGTTCTATTATTAAAGGAGCAAGCCGAGACTGGAATTTTCTTCATCGTTTCTTCATCTTTTTTTCGGTTGATGTCTTTGCCAAACCGAGGATTGTATGCTATACTTAATACAAAGATTTAGAATAAGTCTAAATACAATATAAGGAGTCGATGATATATGAGTCATATGACACGTGATGCCCAAGGAAATGCTGTACAGGAGCTGCAACAAGTTCTGAACGTTCAGGTTGCGAACTGGAGCCTGCTTGGTGTGAAGCTACATCATTACCACTGGTATGTGAAAGGCCCGCAGTTTTTTGTTCTGCATGAGAAGTTTGAAGCGTTGTACAATGCAGCGGCAGGCTATGTAGATGAACTCGCGGAACGCCTGCTGGCGATTGGCGGCAAGCCGTCCGGAACGATGTCCGAATATTTGAAGCTGGCTACCATTTCGGAAGCCGCTGGAGAGAATACTTCGGAGCAAATGGTGCAGCAGCTGGTGGCTGATTTCGGCGTACTGGCAGAAGAGCTGAAGCAAGGCATTGAGGTTGCAGGCTCACTGGGTGATGATGCAACCGCCGACTTGCTCACTGGCATGGTGGCCGATGTTCAGAAGCAGGCGTGGATGCTGAACGCTTTTCTCGGAAAATAACAGGAACAGGTCATATTCGTTCATAGGATCAAA
>NZ_NPBY01000113.1 GCF_002272015.1 Paenibacillus campinasensis
TCGACGGTGGAATGGGGGTTCAAGGAAATCCGAAAACAACAGCGATCGGAAGGACGATCCGCGCCTGAGCGGACAAAAGAGCTTCGAAGCAACACTAGACTATGCCAGCCCCCTACCCTCGCAGCAGTCATCGCCCGAAGGAAGTGCCTCTGCCACCGCCATACTATCCCGAAAGGAGTCCTCACAATGAGCGATAACCAAACCAAAGAACCGAAAATCAAAGGTGGAAGCTTTGTTATTGAGACGCCGGAGCTGGAACGGGTGATGACACCCGAGGATTTTACGGATGAGCACCGGATGATTGCCGAGACGGTGCGGGATTTTGTCGACGGGGAGATTATGCCCCGTGACGAAGAGATTGAGAAGCTGGATTATGAGCTGACCGTGGATCTGCTCCGCAAGTCCGGGGAGCTTGGGCTGCTCGGCGCAGATGTGCCGGAAGCGTTCGGCGGCGTCGGGCTGGATAAGGTCAGCTCGACCATTATCAATGAAACGCTGGCCCGGGGCTCCTCCTTTGCGCTGTCCTTCGGAGCTCATGTCGGCATCGGCACGCTGCCGATTGTGTTCTTCGGAACGCCGGAGCAGAAGCGCAAATACCTCCCGGATCTCGCCAGCGGCGCCTTGATCGCCGCATACTGCCTCACGGAGCCGACCTCCGGCTCGGATGCGCTCAGCGCCAAGACGACCGCGAAGTTGTCGGAGGACGGGGAGTTTTATATTTTGAACGGATCGAAGCTGTATATCACGAACGCAGGATTTGCTGACATTTTCATCGTTTATGCGAAGATTGACGGCGAGCATTTCACCGCATTCATCGTGGAGAAAGGGATGGAGGGCTTTACGCTCGGGCCCGAGGAGAAGAAGATGGGCATTAAGGGCTCGTCCACGCGGCCGCTCTTCTTCGAAGATGTGAAGGTGCCGAAGGAGAATCTGCTCGGGGAGATTGGCAAAGGCCACCGGATTGCCTTCAACATCCTGAACATCGGACGGTACAAACTGGCTGCTGGAGCCGTGGGCGCGGCTAAAGAGGCGATTGAACTGAGCTCGAAATATGCGAATACCCGCAAGCAGTTCGACACCCCGATCTCCCAGTTCCCGCTCATGCGCAAAAAGCTGGCCGAGATGAACATCGCCGCTTTTGTCATGGAAAGCATGGTGTACCGCACGGCGGGCCTGCTCGATGAGGCGCTGCAGGACATCGATTATGAACAGCCGGATTCCGGCGTTCAGGTGGCGGCGGCTATCGCCGATTACGCGATTGAATGCTCGATCAACAAGGTGTTTGCGTCCGAGGGACTGGATTTTGTCGCGGATGAAGGGGTGCAGATTCACGGGGGCTACGGCTATATCCAGGAGTACAAAATCGAACGGATTTATCGCGATTCGCGGATCAACCGGATTTTTGAAGGGACCAACGAAATCAACCGCCTGCTCATCCCGGGCACGCTCGTGAAAAAAGCGATGAAAAGCGAAATCGCCCTTCTGGAAAAGGCGCAAGCGCTTCAAGGCGAGCTGCTGCAGATGGTGCCGGGTCAGTCGTTCGAGGAGACGCTGGCCAGGGAAGCGCACTTCCTGGATATGAGCAAAAAAATCTTCCTGCTCGTCGGCGGCCTCGCGGTTCAGAAGCTGGGGACGAAGCTGGAGAAGGAGCAGGAGCTGCTCTCGAACCTGGCAGATATCATGACAGATATCTATGCGCTGGAAAGCGCACTGCTTCGCACCCGCAAGCACCTGACGCGGACTTCGGAGGAGAAGGCTGCGGGGATGATCGAGATGACGCAGGTGTTTGCGTATGAGGCGTTCCTGCGCATTGAAGGGCTGGCCAGAGAGACGCTCGCCGCAGTTGAAACAGGCGATATGCTGCGCATGCAGCTGTCGGTGCTGAAAAAATTGACCCGAACCGCACCGCTCGACACCGTGGCGCTAAAGCGGAGCATCGCGGCGCGGGTTGTGAGCAGGGAGCGGTACACGGTGTAACAAGGAGAACGGTGTAAATTAACCGTGCAACGAAAGAGGATTTGGAAGTTTACCTGGGAGGAAAGGGATGGTTTTGTATGGATGCAAAGCCTTGGCTGCCATTTTATCCGCCGGAAGTAGCCCCCTCGTACGAGTACCCGAAGCATAACCTGGGACTGTTTCTTGTAACGTCCGCGCAGAAATATCCGAATCGGCCGGCAGTTTATTTTATGGGCAAGACGTTAACCTACAAACAGCTCCTGGAGGCGTCCTATCGAATGGCGAACGCGCTCCGGGGCAAGGGAATTAACAAAGGGGACCGGGTAGCGATCATGCTGCCCAACTGTCCTCAGGTTGTCATTTCGTATTTTGGCGCGCTGCTGTCAGGCGCCGTGGTGGTGATGACCAATCCGCTCTATATGGAGCGGGAGATTGCACATCAGATGCAGGATTCCGGGGCTAAAGCGATCATTACGCTTGACCATTTTGTTGCCCGGGTGGAGAAGGTGCAGGGCGAGACGGAGCTGAAGCATATCATTGTGACAAGCATCGCGGACTATTTGCCTTTTCCGAAAAACCTGCTGTTCCCGATCAAGGCCAAGAAGCAAGGGCCCCTGCCGGTCATTCATTATCGAGAAGGGGTATATCCCTTTAAAAAACTGCTGGAGCAAGCGCTGGATGCCCCTGTGTGCGAATCGGTCCATGCCGAGAAGGACCTGGCGCTGCTTCAGTATACCGGCGGAACCACCGGGGTCCCGAAAGGCGTCATGCTTACGCATTACAATCTCATTGCCAACACGCTGCAATCCTCCATGTGGTGCTACAAGGTGGAGGAGGGCAAGGAGCGGTATTTGGCGGCGCTGCCTTGTTTTCACGTATTCGGCTTGACGGTGCTGCTGAATCAGGCGGTGTACAGAGCCAGCGAGCTGCTGATGGTGCCGAGGTTCGAACCGAAGATGATTCTGGATCTGATCCGAAAAAAGAAAGCGACGCTCTTTCCCGGTGCTCCGACGATGTACATTGCCCTGATCAACCATCCGCAAATCAAGGATTATGATCTGTCTTCCATTAATGCCTGTATCAGCGGCTCTGCCGGGCTTCCGGTGGAGGTGCAGGACACGTTCGAGGAGCTGACCAAAGGACGTCTGATCGAGGGCTACGGCTTAACGGAGGCCGCCCCGGTCACCCATGCGAACCCGATCTGGGGGCATCGCAAAATCGGCACCATCGGGATCCCCCTGCCGGATACGGAGGCCAAGGTTGTCAATCCGGACACCGGGGATGAAGTGCCGGTGGGCGAGCCTGGGGAACTCATCGTAAAGGGGCCTCAGGTGATGAAGGGGTATTGGAAGCGGCCTGAGGATACGTTTGACACGCTTCGGGGCGGCTGGCTGTTTACCGGGGATATGGCCACGATGGATGAGGAAGGGTACTTCCGAATTATCGACCGCAAAAAGGATATGATAATCGCAAGCGGTTACAATATCTATCCGAGAGAAATCGAGGAGGTGCTCTACGAGCACCCGTCCGTGAAGGAAGCGGTGGTGGTGGGCACCAAGGACGAATACCGGGGCGAGACGGTCAAAGCCTATATCGTGCTGAAGGATGGGGCTGCGCCGGACCCCGCCGGGCTGGAGAAGTTCTGCCGCAAGCAGCTCGCGGCCTATAAAGTGCCGAGGGAGTTCGTGTTCCGGGATTCGCTGCCGAAGACGCTTGTCGGAAAGGTGCTGCGGCGCAAGCTGCTGGAGGAAGAGGAGGAAGGCAAGCCGACCGCGTAAGGAGCGCATGCTGCTGAAGGCATGAAGCCCGCTTGGCAAAGCATCCATTGTGAAGGCCAGGTGGGACGCGGGCATGCCGCAAGCAGGCCGGGATTCACTGCGGCGAGCGGCTAGTTGAGGCGAATGAGAAGGCAGCGGGACTGGAGATGTATGCCGGAAAGGAGGCGGCCTGATGGAGAATCGACATTCTGGTGCTGAAGAAAAGGCCGTACTGCAGCAGGAGGCGCAGACAGAGGAAGCGCAGAGGCAGGAGGCAAACCGAGAGCAGCATACCGAGGGAGAGGCCACTCGTATTGCGCCGGGGCAGGGCAAGCAGCAGCGAGGGGGTCTGGCAAACAAGGAGAGCAGGCAGCCTGCGCACGGCGGGAATCTGGAGTCTTACATTGAAGAGATGACCCGCGCAGCAGAGCCTACGTTCTGGGGCTACCTTGGCTGCAAGCTCGAATCTGCGAGTGAGGAAGAAGTCGTGGTCACACTCGATACCGAGCCGCACCATATGAATATGATGGGCATTGTGCACGGCGGCGTGCTGTCCTCCCTGATGGACAACGCGATGGGCATCGCGGTCATGCTGCAGCGGCCGGGGGAGTCCACGGTGACGAGCAATTTGAATGTGCATTTTGTGAAGCCGGCCCGGGGAGGGCGGCTGTACGTCACCGCGCATATCGTGCACCAGACACATCGCTCTGTCACCACGGAAAGCCGGATCACCAATGAGCGCGGGGAGCTTGTCGCGCTGAGCACGGGATCTTTTCGGGTAAGGTAAGGGACGCCATGCCAAGCCTGCGAAGGTGTATGAGAAGATGATGATCGCGTTGAAGGTCTGTCCTGCTTGAGGGGCGGGCCTTTTATTTGGATTTTTAAAATTAAGGAATCGGTTTGGCGGCGAAGGTGTGTACAGTATACCTGAGAATAGCGGAGAACGCTGTGGATTGATCGTAACGATAAACATCGAAATTCAGTGGCTTTGGGTCACGAAGAGTTGTTATGATGGTAAGGATAAGGAGGCGTGCGAGAATACGCCAACAATCCTTGTCAGGGGAGAATAGCTGTGGTACAATAAAAATGCTGTTTTCTAATTACTATTACGGAATGTTGATTTGAAGGATAGATTCTGAATGATCAAGATGTTTACATACGTAGGAGGTGGAATTCATGGTTGTATTGTTTGAAGTGCTGCTTGTTATTGTCTCCATCGCATTGATTACTGTCGTTCTTCTCCAAAAAGGGAAAAGTGCAGGTCTGGCCGGTGCCATCTCCGGCGGTGCGGAACATCTTTTTGGTAAAACCAAGGCGCGCGGTTTGGATCTGGTGCTCCAGCGGATCACCGTTGGTCTTGCGAGCGCATTTATGATTTTGGCCATTGTCGTTGCCGTATTGAAATAACTCTCGGAACAATAACCTTCGCTTTTTCATTTTATGGAAGAGCGGAGGTTTTTTAATACCCGGGAAGCTGCAGGAGAGCGCCCTGTGGCTCTATGTTGCGGGCAAAGTGGCGGTTCTAGCGAGAACTGGCAGTGAATGTAAGGATACCGCGGATTAAATTCGTGTATACTAGGGTAGTGTATATTTAGGTAAAGAATGGATAGAGGAACAATGATACTGCAGGTTCCCCGAGGTGATCATAATGATAACGGAACAAATATTACTGGATTTTATGCGGGAAACTGCATATAAACCGATGACGTACCAGGAGCTGGAGAAGCATTTTCAAATTGAGGATGCCAATGAATTCAGGGAGTTTCTGAAGCTGCTGAATGAGCTGGAGCAATCCGGCAAAATCATTCTGACCAGCACGCAGCGCTATGGCGTCCCGGAGCGGATGTCGCTGCTGCGCGGTCGCTTGCAGGCCCATCCGAAGGGCTTTGCTTTTCTGATTCCTGATGACAGAGAGCATCCGGATGTGTACATTCATGCCAACGATCTGAAGAGTGCCATGAACGGTGACACTGTTCTGGTGCGCATCAGCTCGCAAGGCAGCGACGGCGGCCGCATGGAGGGCGAGGTCGTCCGGATCGTCACACGCGCCATCACGCAGGTGGTCGGCGTGTTCCAGAACCATGAGGCGTATGGATTTGTGCTGCCGGATGACAAGCGGATTAACCGGGACATTTTTATCCCGAAGCATGCCATGAACGGTGCGGTTGACGGCGTGAAGGTTGTGGTGAAGCTGGTGAGCTACCCGGAAGGGAGAGCGGCGGCCGAGGGCGAGGTTGTCGAAATTCTCGGTCATAAGAATGATCCGGGCGTCGATATTCTGTCCATCATCCGCAAGCATCAGCTGCCGGAAGGCTTCCCGGAAGAGGTGCTGGCTGAGGCGGATGCCGTGCCGGACACCATTACCGAGGAGGAGATCGCTCAGCAGGGCCGTCGCGACCTGCGCGGCAAAAACATCGTCACCATCGACGGTGAGGATGCCAAGGACCTGGACGATGCGGTGAATGTGGAGCGGCTTCCGAACGGCAACTACCGCCTGGGCGTGCATATCGCCGACGTCGGCTACTATGTGCGCGAGCGCTCGGAGCTGGACAAGGAGGCCTATAACCGGGGCTGCAGTGTGTACCTGGTGGACCGGGTAATTCCGATGCTGCCGCACCGGCTCTCCAACGGGATATGCAGTTTGAACCCGCAGGTGGACCGGCTGACGCTGTCCTGTGAGATGGAGTTTAACGACCAGATGAAGGTTGTCAGTCATGACGTGTTCACAAGTGTGATTCGGACCAAGGAGCGGATGACGTACAACAATGTGCGCAAGATCCTTGTGGACGAGGACCCTGAACTGATTGAGCGCTACAGCGATCTGGTGGAGGATTTCCGCCTGATGCGCGAGCTGGCGCTGAAGCTGCGTGACCGCCGGATGCGGCGGGGTGCGGTGGATTTTGATTTCGTGGAGTCCAAGGTGATTGTGGACGAGAACGGCAAGCCGGTTGATATTGTCAAAAGAGAGCGCTCCATCGCGGAGCAAATCATCGAGGAATTCATGCTGGCGGCCAATGAGACGGTGGCGGAGCATTTCCACTGGCTGAAGGTGCCGTTCATCTACCGGATTCACGAGGACCCGGATCCGGAGAAGCTGCAGAACTTTATGGCGTTTGCGGCCAATTTCGGCCATCATGTGAAAGGCCGGGGCAACCAGATTCATCCGCGCGCGCTGCAAAATCTGCTGGATGACATCCACGGCACGAAAGAGCAGACTGTGCTCAGCACGATGATGCTGCGATCGATGAAGCAGGCGAAGTACGATGCCGAGAGCACGGGCCATTTCGGCCTGGCGGCGGAGTATTACACGCATTTCACATCCCCGATCCGGCGTTATCCGGATCTGGTCATCCACCGCGTCATTCGCGAAGTGATCGAAAGCGGCAACATGCTGACCGAGGAGCGCCAGGAGTACTTGGCGGGCCGGATGGCGGATATCGCGCAGCAGTCCTCGGAGCGAGAGCGCGTGGCTGTGGATGCGGAGCGCGATACCGAGGCGCTGAAGAAGGCCGAGTTCATGCTCGACAAGATTGGCGAGGAATTCGAAGGCATTATCAGCAGCGTGACCAGCTTCGGCATGTTCATCGAGCTGGAGAATACCGTCGAAGGCCTCATCCGGCTCAGTGCGCTGACGGATGATTATTACCACTTCGACGAAGGGCATATGGCGCTGATCGGCGAGCGGACATCCAAGGTGTTCCGCATCGGCGATGATGTGAAGGTGCGCGTAGCCAACGTGAACATGGATGAGCACACCATCGATTTTGAGATGGTGGATATGAAGCCGCGCCGGCGTGGACGCGGCAGTGAAGGCGGCGGCGACCGTGGCGGAGCCGGTGGCCGTGAGGGGCGCGCCCGCGATGGCGGGGCGCGCAAAGGCCGCGGCAAGCGCAGCGCCGTGGCGGAAGGCGGCGGCGCGGCAGGCCCGGGCGGTGGCCCGGTGCCAGGTAAGCGCCGCGAGGGCGCCGGCGGCGGGCGGGCCGCCGAGGAAGCCGCTGGGGGCGAGCAGCGGAGCTTCGCCTTTGGCTCTGGCAAAGGCGGGTACAGCTCGTCCGGGGGCGGCTCCCTCGGCTTTGACCGCAACGCCCGCCAGGGCGGTGCCAAGAGCCGCCGGAAGAAGACGTCGCGCAGCGGCATCTTCATCGGCGACGGCCCGACGCCGGGCCCTGGCGTTGGCGGCGCTCCCGCCGCGGGCGGCCGTAAGCGCAAGGGCAAGGGCGGGGGCACCGCTGCCTTTGTCCGCAAGAAGAAAAAGTAAGGGGCTTCGCTTCACCAGATTCCCTGGTTGAATATGAATATAGCTGTTTTTCCCCGCCTTTTTCATTGCGTAACGCTGGGCTCTGCCTTGATTTTGCAGGTGGCAGTTTGATACAATGGACTTCTGGTGAGATTGCATTGGTGGCGGTCTGCCGGAAGTCCTTTTTCCCATTAAGACCGTGATGATAAGGAGTGAGACCATGGGTAAGAAAAGTGACGGGAAGGTTCTGGCCCAGAACAAAAAAGCTTCCCATGATTACTTCATCGAGGATACGTACGAGGCAGGCATGGTGCTGACCGGAACGGAGATCAAGTCGATCCGCAACGGCCGCGCGAACATTGCTGATGCTTTTGCAACGATCCGAAATGGCGAGATTCACATCCACAACATGCATATCAGCCCGTTCGAGCAGGGGAACCGGTTCAACCCGACCGACCCTACCCGCGCAAGGAAGCTGCTGCTGCACAAGGAGCAGATTACCAAGCTGCTGGGCCTGTCCAAGCAGGAGGGGTACACCATCGTGCCGCTCAAGGTCTACATCCGCAATGGCTATGCCAAGCTGCTGCTCGGTCTCGGTAAAGGGAAGAAGCAGTATGACAAGCGCGCCGATGCAGCCAAGCGCGATGCGCAGCGTGATATCCAGCGTGCCCTGCGGGAGAAGCAGAAGATTGCGAGATAAATGTCTTAGGTCTTATGTTATGCAGATGGGAATATCGTTTAATGAATAGAGGGATGAGCTGCAGGTGGCAGCATTTAGCTGCTCTGCCTGGTATCTATATATCATTATGATGCGGAATGTGATATACTAAGTGATGTACGAAAGATCATCAGATCTTTGACAACCATAAGATTATGCTTCGTCATCCTTTCTTGGAGGGAAAGGATGCGGAATAGATCGACTGCCATGCTGAATGCGTCGATGATCTAATCCGGAAGCCCTTTTTGGCAGGAAGGTTTGCGTGCGTAGATACGCTGACATTTCTCCTATTTAAGGGGGCGTTTTTGGATTCGACGGGGATAGTTCGGGCATGAGTAGCGGGTAGTGGGGACGCGTCCACTTCATCAACGCTAAAGCCAATTAAATGGCAAACAACAAACTTCTTACGCTGTAGCAGCTTAATAACCTGCACGCGTGCTCTCGCTCTGCATCGCCCATGTGCCGGGATGAGGGCTCAACTTATAGTGGGATACGCTGTCTAGTCTCCGCCTGGGGCTAGCTGAAGAAGACAATCAGGCTGACCTGGAATAGAGCCGGTTACGGGGCGCTGATCCAGGTGACATCAAAACCGTGACTACACCCGTAGAAGCTTGTGTTGTCGTTATCTTCGGACAGGGGTTCGACTCCCCTCGCCTCCATACATAATAAAGAAAGTCCCGGCCGTAAGGTCGGGGCTTTCTTTATGTACAGGCGTCGAAGAGGGGAGGAGAACCGAAGGTTCGTCCCGCGCAGGGAGCGAATGAATTGGCTACAGAAGATTGCTTCAGCGGACGGGCACGGCCTCGAATTCTACCTTAGTGTATTGCATCGTTGCGGTAGCGTCTTTGTAAGTTTAATCGAGATATCGATACTCCCCTGGCCTCCATGTATAAAGAAAGTGGCTCACTGTAAAGAGCTTGATAAAGTTGAATATCGAGAAATTATGAAGTTGCTAAGCTCATCAAAGATTCGATAAAGCAATCCTCCTCACTGAAGAACGGGACTTTGTACTTAAAAACCAGAATATTTAACGAACACGCTAAGTAAAATATCAAATACTATGAAGATATTTACAAAAAACTTCCAAGATACAATATCAGTACTTCTTAAGAGTTTTCAACTAAGTATAAAAGAAATGCAAAAGCCATTCGACAACTTACGTTTAGGTTTAATGTTGAACAGTAATCCATTTTTCTTCGAAAAGGGAAACAATGATCAAGAAGACAACTGAATTCTTCGATTAAAATCTCACTTTACATGGAAAAGAAAAGGAGAGATTGGGATGGTACTGTTCCCTTGACGATCAGTTCTTCATACCGTATACTTGCATTAACAGATCCCGCCCGCGCCTCTTAACAATGCGAAACTGGGCGGGCCATTTTATTTTCAGGGGTGCTTAATGTGGAAGGAAACCATGAAACAAATTTAAAGCCTCCTGCGACTTATACTGAAATGCTCGATAAATTCAAAGATCGCGGCCTGATCATTCAAGATGAGATTAAAGCCGTAGGGATACTAAAACGAATCAATTATTACCGTTTAACAGGTTATTTGCTTCCTTACAAATTGGACGAAAATCAGTACAGGGAAGGGACGGCTTTCGAAAACATTGTAGACCTGTATCATTTCGATATGCGTTTACGGTCTCTTTTGTTGGACATCTTTGAATATGTAGAAATAAGTATGCGCTCATTGATTTCATATCATCTTGCTCATAAATACGGTGTGGAATGTTACAACGAACCTGCAAATTTTTCTTTTCGAAAGTCCATTGATTACGATAAGTTTATCTCCAAATTGTACGAAGAACTGGATCGAAGCAAAGAAATATTTGTTTCACATCATAAGCACAACTATCGCCAAAGATATCCTATCTGGGTTGCGGTTGAAGTGCTTTCGTTCTCCAGTTTATCCATTTTGTACACTAATATGAAACCAGAAGATAAACGGGTGATTTGTAAACAATTTGGCTTGAAGACGAACAAGCTTATGGATAGCTGGTTGCATTCCTTATGTATTCTGCGAAATCGATGCGCTCATTTTTCCAGAATATATGATACCAAGCTGACTCATCAAGTGGCTCTTACTTTCGACGCTCAAAAATTAAAGATTAAGCCAAATACGCTATTTGGGGCAATCTTCACTTTAAAGTACCTTGTTCAAGACCAGACCACGTGGAGTAGTTGGATTACAGAGTTGAATTCGCTGCTCGATCGCTATAACCATGTGTGTGAATTATACAGAATAGGTTTCCCAGAAGATTGGGAAAACTATCTCCGCTCCATCCCAACAGATACTTCTTATACATAATGTGTTTTGACATGCGTATTTGGCAGTAGCAAACAGCTGATAATACTCGGAAAAAGGGTCGCATAAGGAAAGGAAAAGTGTCCGAATGCCTGACAGAAGTAGGCTTTCGAACTCTTCGGTACATTGTAGGCCACCGCGTATACAACACTGGCTGCGTGGACTTCAAAACTGGATTAGGTCTCAACTTTAGTGGGATACGCCATTTAGTCTCCGTCAGGGGCTAGCGGAAGAAGACAATCAGACTAGTCTAGGGAGTAGCGGGTGACTTGGCAGCTCTCTAGGGGAAAACATCTCAAGTCACTACATCCGTAGAAACTTGTGTTGTCGTTATCTTCCGGCAGGGGTTCCAATCCCCTCGCCTCTATTTTATATTATCAGTGAGACCACCCGAGAGGTGGTCTTTCTGCATTTCTGGGGTTCAATGAAGATAACATTTCAGGCGAAAAGCTTGATGGGATTGGCTTGAGGGGTATAGGATAAATGAAGTTGTTTAGAAAAAAATTAGCTTGACTGCAAAATAAGTTGTAACGTTTATCAACATTTATGGATATATACTTGAGGAGGTGAATAGATGCGGGACACCGAGGAATTATACAGGGAATATTCGACCCAAGTATATAAATTCATATTTAGCTTTTGCCATAACCATTTGTTGGCGGAAGAGATCACCCAAGAAACCTTTTATAGAGCGATAAAGTCAATACATAGATACGATGGAAGCTGTAAAGTATACGTTTGGCTTTGTCAGATTGCTAAGCATGTTTGGTACCAGGAACTGGACAAGCGGCGGAAGAGTTCCTCTGACGTACTAGAGGATCCTTCCTTTACCGATTCAAATTCGCCAGAATCACAGTTTATTTTGGCTCAGAACAAAATGGACTTATTCAAACAGCTTCATTTGCTGGATCCGAATACGAAAGAAGTATTGTACCTGCGTTTGACCGGGGAATTTAGTTTTCGAGAGATTGGAGAAATTCTCGGCAGAGATGAAACATGGGCACGAGTTACCTTTTACCGCGGAAAACAAAAGTTGATGAAAGGAAGATCATCATGAAATGTGATATGATTCGGGATCTATTGCCTTCCTATATTGAAAAGCTAACCTCTTCATACAGTAATGAAGAAATCGATAAGCATCTGGAATCATGCGAGGCATGCCGTCAGTTTTATCGAGAAATGACCGAGGAAACAGGTCTCTATATGCCCTCAATTGATAAAGATGAGGCACAAAAACTTAATTACTTAAAAAAAGTGAGAAAAATAAACAAAAGAAAGATTATTCTCTCCGTCTCTGCGGTACTCCTACTGGCTGTAGCTGTTATTTGGCTTTTCGCCATTGGGACTCGGGTGTCGTCTGAAGATGTAAATATTGCTCATCATATGTCCAACGGTCGTCTGGAGGTTCATTTAACATTGGAGAACGGCAAGGACTTGCTGGTCTCAAGTAAAAGCACATTTATTTATGATGAGAATGGCAATGTAATAGGACATGAAACAAGATACACACCTAAAGGTGTGCTTCATAACCCTTTTGATAATGTCGGTAATGAATATATGTTAGGGACAGAGCTCAGTAACGAACCGGATTATCAGCACTCATTTATTCTAGAATTCAAAGATAAGTCGATGACATTTATTAATGGAGAACTGGTAGAATAATTCAATGCATTCCAGCGAGATATAACTTTGCCTGCGACCTGTCAAGGTCGCTTTTTTGCATTATCTTATGTGTTGTGGTTGGGAGAAACCGTGTTGGCCTGGTGAGGGGCAGGGATCAAATTGCGTTGGAGCCATCAGTCAAAATCTCGCTGAAATCGATAGTCATCGTTCGGAGGCAGGAGTGTTATTGACCAGATTGGTTCTGGTCGGGATTTAGTCTCAACGGGAGAACGGGAATCAAGGGTCGACGTACAAAGCAGAAGTCATCGCAAGCTTGACTTTCCCTAACAAGAGGGGGCTTACTCCTCTCCCCTCCACTATCATGAAGACCATCCGCATGAGGATGGTGTTTTTGTTTTATATTAATACTATAGGCAGGAGCATGTCGTACAGGTGGGGGGAAGTCGATGAATCAGGGTCATGATGGAGAGGATCAATTGATAAAGGTGCTCAATATGGATGGTCAACAGCTAACACCATGCTTGCCTCATCGGGCTTGGCGGGAAGTTGAGCGCTCGCGAGCAGTTTGGATTGATGAGCAGACGATCCAATTGCTGTATAATCCGTTCTTATTTCGGGACTATCGAAAAGCTGCCCTGAAACGAGATCATCACACTTGTTTGTGGTGCGGACAACACGCGACGACCGTGGACCATATAATCCCCTCAAGCAAAGGGGGCTCGGACCTTCCCCATAACCTCATCGCTTCATGCAGCGAATGCAATACGAAACGAGGGAACCGTCCGGCATGGTCCTATCTCAAAGAAAACGCACGCACTGTTCCCAATCTTATGAAGCTGATCTGGCGTATCTGTATCGCTAACTACAGACATCGTCCAATGAAAAAAAGGACAACTGAGTAAAAAAGATTGGAAACTGTGGTTTCGACCGACTGAAGTCTATGCAGAAATTGTAACGTGCTCATTCATTTTGCCGACATTTCATGGTGGCCGCTCAGGGGGAATGGTGTGGCAACGTTTCGGCCAGGGTTAGGCTCCCTCGTCTCTCATACCGTTATTAAAGCGACCGCGACTCGGTCGCTTTTTTGTTGGCGAAACGAACAAACCGGCTCGACAGCGTACAGAAACACCCAGAATACAAGGGGAGTGGGAAGAAGAACTTTCGAAGAACTTGGGTCACTATTCATCCTTCCTTAGTCATTGAATGTTCATTCCCTCTGTGCTTTTAATCACATGTCGTGGGGCATGAGGGTGCTAGTTTAGAGAAGAGAGGTAAACAAGATAGAGCTTGGTCTTTATATACATTGAAATAAGACAGAGGTGATGAACTGAGTGAACTCATTAATAACCGTGAGGAAGGAATTTCTGCTCATCGAACAGCCCGTATCCATTTGCTCAAGGAAATCATTAAGGAGCTGCACCATGGAAAAAGCGTGGAGGAAGTTAAGTCAAAATTCAACCAAGCTGTAGGTGAAATATCGGTTGACGAAATTTCGGAGCTGGAGCAAGTGCTGATGCAGGAGGAAGGAATACCGGTCACCGAAGTACAGCGACTGTGCAGCGTCCATGCCGCTGTATTCAAAGGTTCCATCCAAGACATCCACAGAACGCATAAGCCTGAGGACCAGCCTGGACATCCCGTGTATACGTTTAAAAGGGAGAACCAAGAAATCGATCGACTGGCGAATTTTAAAATCGCGCTGCATCTCGATCAATTTCTGAAGGATCCGGGGGAGGTGAATCGTCTCAAATTGCTGGAGGATTTCAGTCTCCTCTATGATGTGGACAAACACTACAGCCGCAAAGAAAACTTGCTGTTTCCTTTTCTCGAGAAATACGGAATTTATGGACCGACCAAGGTGATGTGGGCGGTGGATGACGGCAACCGAATGGGAATAAAAGAGGTGAAATCTAAACTCACTCACTTTGAAGGGAATGCCGAGCTTGTAGTGGACCTTGCCAAACGCGTCTTAAACGAAGTAACAGAAATGATCTATAAAGAAGAACATATTTTATTACCTATGGCTCTGGAAAAGCTGACGGAAGACGAATGGCTTCAAATTGCTGACCAAAGTGAAGAGGTCGGTTATTGCTTGATTGCGCCGGATCAAACGTGGATTCCAGAAAGAGCAGATGAACCTGGCACAGGCCAGGGATTGGATGCTTCTCCGCTGCAAGAGGGATATATCCGGCTGAGCACAGGCATTGTATCGGTCAAACAGATGGAAGCCATATTGAATCATTTGCCGGTCGACCTGACCTTTATTGATGAATACGATATCGTCCGATATTTCTCCCAGGGCAAAGAACGAATCTTCGTTCGGACCAAAGCGGTGATCGGCCGAAGTGTGCAGAACTGCCATCCTCCGCAAAGCGTACACGTCGTCAATCAGCTGCTTGCTGATTTCAAAGCTGGTGTTAAAGATGCAGAAGATTTCTGGATTCCGGTTAAAGATAAGTTTGTGTATATTCGTTATTTTGCCATAAGGGATCAAGAAGGAACGTACTTAGGAACGCTTGAATTCACCCAAAACATTAAACCGATACAGGAGCTCACGGGTCAAAAAAGGATACTTTCTACGTCATAAGAGAGCGTATTGCGGATTCGGTGTGCCGCAGTTAACCTGATGAACATCAATGGCTTAATGATAAACCCCCTATTATGGACATTTATAAAACGAAACGTAATCGGGCGTCGGTACTCTGCCGGCGTCCGTTTGTTTTATTGTTGTGTGGACGATCACACGGTTTCCATTTTCTGCTCTTAGATAAGGTATTTGTGTGCTAATAATCCTTCCATGGCAGGAATGTAGCACAAATTTATAGAAGACTCTGTATATAACATTGATTTCATACAGAGAGGCTGCTATGGACCAAGAGAGATTTATGATAATTGTTAAAGGTGAGGACAAAACACAGGACGTATCTTCATACGAAAAAGATCCTCCAATCGTAAGGATTGTATATAAAGGGTCTTCCAAGGTTTATACTTATCAGTCCAGTGATGTACAGCTACTGACGCCAACCATTCAGGACATAACGGAGGATACGGCTGTTTTTCATGAGGGATATCCTTTTTATAATGTAGAACGGGTGCTAGATTTCGGCCAAAGGGTTCGGGTGTGTTTTAACAATGGGAGTATTCGTACATATGATAGGGAACGTATTCAAATTAGAAGTAGTAGCACTCAAAACGCTGAAGGACGTAAGATTCTGGACTATTGGCGCGAGATTTCAAAATATGCGAAAAGTGAGGATGAACAGGGGAACAAAGGAACATTTTTGGCCAAGCAATTTGCGAACCTAAATTACGTAGATCCGGATAGTGCTTTGAGCCATTATCTTCTGAAAAAACCTATAAAGAGCGATATCCCGGTTACAACAGAACCGATTTTCCCTTTCAGGTACAATTTGAGCCAAAGGACCGCGCTTGAGCAATCTTTAAAAAGTACTATCAGTATTATCGAAGGTCCTCCAGGTACGGGTAAAACCCAGACGATTTTGAACATCCTCGCGAATCTGGCGGTTATGCAGGGGAAAAAGATAGCGGTTGTTTCTGGTAACAACGCTGCAGTTCTGAATGTACAAGAAAAGATGGAACGGCACGGGTACCACTTTTTTGTAGCTAGTTTGGGCAAACAAGAGAACAAGAAAAAGTTTTTTGCCAACTTACCCAATTGGGATGTATCGGAATGGTCAAGTGACGTACCAGAGGATGAATTAAACGCCAAATTACAAGAATTGAATCAGCGTATTCATCGTTTGATGGAACTAGATAGGGAGAAGGCACAGCTTAGGCAAAAACTGTCGGCTTATTTGCTTGAGCAGGAGCATTTTGAACATTATTATGCTAGGCAGGATATCCAGCCTATAGAGAAGTGGTCATTTTATAGGCAGACACCGAAACGAATATTGGAGTTTATGAAAGATAGTTTTCTGGCTGTAGAGGTGAAAAGGAAATACAAGTTCCTATACCAATTTAAGTTATTCTTCAGACATGGTTTTACGGATTTCAAACGTTTGAAGGAGCAGGGGCTGGATGTCATTCTGAATGTTCAGCGTGAATTTTACACATTAAAAGTTGAGGAGCTATCAGATCGTATACAGAAGCTTGAAAAAGAATTAGAGGCCCAGGACTATCAAGCCTTAATGAATCAGCACCAGCAGCTCTCCGAAACGCTTTTTCGGCACCGATTACACGAGAAATATCATAACCGCCCGGCTGTGGAATGCAATGAGAAGACATACACTTATAGCAACAAATTTAAAACGTTTATCGAGCATTATCCGATTGTGCTTAGTACAACGCATTCTTTGCGTAATTGTATACCTGCGAATTACTTGTTTGATTATTGCATCATTGATGAATCCTCGCAGGTTGATTTGCTGACAGGGGCGCTGGCTTTATCCTGCTGCAAGCAGGCTATTATCGTCGGCGATACTAAGCAACTGCCGCATATCGTGGAGAAGGAGATTGAACATAGGATCCAGAACCATACGGTTCCTGACATGGATGAAGCTTACGATTATATTGAGCATAATTTATTGTCGTCCATGTTGGCCTTATACGGGGATTCGGTTCCGAAAGTAATGTTACGAGAGCATTACCGCTGTCATCCCCAAATTATTGAATTCTGCAACAGGAAATATTACGACGGCGAATTGATCGCTTTTACCGATCCCGGGATTTCCGAATCCCCTTTATTGATCTATAAGACGTCACCGGGTAATCACATGAGGGAGGTGACCCATGGCAAAAAAGGGAAGTTCAATGCCAGGGAACTTGATGTTATTGAACAGGAGATCCTGTTAGGGTACCTCGAAGCGGCATCCGGTCATGAGGATATCGGCTTTGTGACGCCATATCGCAAGCAGGTTGAGAAAGCGACCGAGCAATTCACTATTGGTATCGAGAGCGATACAATCCATAAATATCAGGGACGTGAGAAGTCTGTTATGATCATGTCTACGGTACTCGATCGAACAAGAGCAGGTGGAATGGGGATGAGGTTTGTTAATGATCCTTGCATGATTAATGTGGCTGTGTCCCGTGCGCAGGCGAGATTTATTCTGGTGACCGATCAGTCTGCGTTTCACAAGTATGGGAATGAAGTGGGAGATCTCATGCGATATATGGAATATAGCACGATGGACGACAATGTCGTGGAGAGTGAGATTCATTCTGTTTTTGACTTGTTGTACAAGGAATACTCTGATAATCTCCAGCAATTTCGAGAACGTGTTCGTTTCTTTAATAAATCAAGGCATCGCAGCGAGAATATTATGCACGCCTTGCTCGATGAGATGTTACAGGAGCCTATGTTTAAGGATTTTGAATTAGGAAATCAGATTTTACTGATGAATTTGTTTACTGACCTAGAACGGTTAGATGAGGAAGAACGTAAATTTGTGAAACAGCGTTCTTCTGTTGATTTTGTGATTTATCATAAACTGGACAGATCGCTAGCACTGGCAATTGAAGTCGATGGATTTGCCTTTCATGAGAACAATCCTGAACAACTAAAGCGAGATAAGAAAAAAGAAGAGATTTTCAAGAAATTTGGAATAGAATTAGCAAGGTTTCGTACAAACGAGAGCGGGGAGGAACAGAGGATCAGGGAGCTATTAAACTCTATGTTGTATTAGCTGGAATGACTGAGTGGGATAACGGAGCATAGCCTTGATGAAACGAGTTTTAAGAGATAGCAGGCTTGATTATTTTCGAATAAAATTGATACCCAATGGTAAAGAGATAGCAATACTCTGAAGTATCTTATAGGCAGTGCGTTAGTTTAGCCCACTCTCTAGTCTAAAGTCTAGGTTCAGATACCCCCTAAGACGGTTATGTCAGCCAAATCACACAGATATAATGGATCTATAACTTGGAGCGTGACTTATGAAGCCATAAGGGGTGTTTGAATATGAAGGCAACAGAAACGGCTGCAATGGAGCAGGCAGGCAAG
The DNA here is from genome assembly GCF_002272015.1 of Paenibacillus campinasensis. Taxonomy (GTDB): domain Bacteria; phylum Bacillota; class Bacilli; order Paenibacillales; family Paenibacillaceae; genus Paenibacillus_AQ; species Paenibacillus_AQ campinasensis. Next base: position 18,561 of record NZ_NPBY01000113.1, read on the forward strand.
GTGAATTGGGTGCTGTTTAATCCAAAAACCTATGCCACCCTCCTATACTTCCTGTTATCCCTCCCGTTAGGGATTATCTATTTTACAGTGGCAATAACAGGAGTTGTACTATCCATTGGATTAACGCCAATCTTTATCGGGATTCCGCTGTTTTTTGCAGTAGCCAAGCTGTTGAATGGGATTGTGGTTTTCGAACAAAGCATGATTCGACAAATTTTGGGTTTACCTGCTCCTTCAGCAGCGTATCCCTCCAATCCACGGTCTGAAGCGGGGCAGAACTGGTTGAAACGAATGGTGGGAGGCTTTGACGGAGCACTCTTTATTCGTAATCTGCTCCTCGTATTCCTAAGATTTGTTACGGGTATCGTATTCTTCGTGATTACGGTAACGGCCATTGCACTCGGACTAGGATTCATCACTCTTCCCGTCGTCCATATCATTTTAATGAATGAAATTCAGGTTGATATTTTGGAGAAGAGCTTGTTCAGTTATTTTCATATCGATTGGACGTATAACCAGCAATATCTGCTGTACGTTGGCGTGGGCCTTATCCTGTTCTGGATCGCGCTGCGCGTCGTGAACGGGCTTATGCAAGTTCTGCGTAGAGTCATGTATGTGGATGAGCCCTATCAGCGGCAGTCAACGTCGCTAATGGAGGAACAAGTACACGAACCCATACCGTCGCAATATGATGAGTACGAAGAGGATTATCCCGCTCAAGGGATGATGCGGCCAGCTCACAGGGAGTTTTAACATCGGTCTTTTTATAACATGTGCTGTTGAGGCTTGTAGTCTGTATCCCATTCAAAATCGAATCTGAGTACTCAGCAGTATATGGTGGTTGTACACAGCCATGGTGCCCTGCACCACATCTTCGGAAGAAACCCGGCCTCACGAGGTCGGGTTTTTGTTT
>NZ_NPBY01000114.1 GCF_002272015.1 Paenibacillus campinasensis
GCCCGCCCAGCTGTACCGAAGTACGCACTACACTTTCACATATGAAGGAACGTGAATCATGAAGGTTTTACTGTCCGCTTTAAATGCGAAATACATTCATACCTCGCTTGCGATTCGCTGCCTGAAGGCATACAGCGAGAAGGAATTTGATATCGAATTGGCGGAGTATACAATCAAGGACCCGCCGATGAATATCGTGTCCGACATCTTCCAGCGCAAGCCGGATGTGATTGGATTCTCTTGCTATATATGGAATATTGAAGAAACGATTAAAGTGATCGACATTGTGAAGAAAATTATGCCGGAGGTCAAGATCATTTTGGGCGGACCGGAAGTGTCCTATGATACCCAATATTGGATGGAGCGGCTGGCCAATGTCGATTTTATTGTGATGGGGGAAGGCGAGGAAACCTTCCATCACTTGCTGCAGGAGCTTTCGAACACGCGCAAGTTTCACTTTGTGTACGGCGTCGCGTATCGCAAGGGCGATGAGATTATCCTCAATCCGCCGCGACCGAAGGCGATCCTGAACGAGCTGCCCTCCCCGCACAGATTCCCGGAGGATATTCCGCATCTGGGCAAACGGGTGGTCTATTTCGAGACGAGCCGGGGCTGTCCCTTCAGCTGCCAGTTTTGCTTGTCCAGCATCGAGGTTGGCGTCCGGTACTTCGATATTGAACGCACGAAGTCCGATCTGCTGTACCTCATTGATCAAGGGGCCAAGCTGATCAAATTTGTGGACCGCACCTTTAATATCAAGCGGGATTATGCGCTGGAAATGTTCCAGTTTCTGATCGAGAATCATGGCGGCTGCGTGTTCCAGTTCGAAATTACGGCGGATATTATGCGGCCGGAGGTGCTGGATTATTTGGCGAAGAATGCGCCCCCGGGCATATTCCGGTTCGAGATCGGCGTTCAGTCTACCAACGATCCGACGAATGAGCTGGTAAAGCGGCGGCAAAATTTCACCAAGCTGTCCAGAACAGTGACCATGATCAAGGAAAGCGGCAAGATCGATCAGCATCTGGATCTGATTGCGGGCCTGCCGCTGGAGGATTACGATACGTTCCGAAAAACGTTTAACGACGTATTCGCACTCGGACCGGAGGAGCTGCAGCTGGGCTTCTTGAAGATGCTGCGCGGAACAGGGCTCCGGCATGATGCGGCCAAGTACAACTACACGTATATGGACCATGCCCCTTATGAAATTTTGGGCAGCGATGTGCTTCCTTTCTCGGATATCGTCAGGCTGAAGCGGCTGGAGGACGTGCTTGAGAAATACTGGAATGCCCACCGAATGGACCATACGCTCAACTATTTGATGAAGCATGAGTTCCCGTCGCCGTTCGACTTTTTCCAAGCGTTCGGAGATTACTGGGAGAGCCAGGGCTGGCAAAAGATCGGGCATCAGCTCGAGGATCTGTTCACGCGCCTGACTGCATTCCTGGAGCATCGACAGACACCGCGTATGGACATCGTTATGGGCTTAATGAAATTCGATTATTTCCTGGGACATAAATATAAACCTCGGAAAATCTGGTGGGATTTCTCGCTGGATAAAAGCGATTGGTCAGCCCATATGAAGCGAATTGTCGAAATGCCGTCTGCCGTGTCGGAAGAGTTTGCGAAGCTTGGCCTGACGGAGCGGGAGCTTCACAAGCATGCGATGATTGAAATGATGCCGTTTGATTTGAATGATGCGATCCAGGGCGGCAGCGGCCTCACCGGTGATGCGAATCGGCAAACGATGCTGATTGTGCTCTATCAGCAGGATGATAGCGGGCGCCCGCATTACTATACCATGCCGGTTTAATGAACTTCGGACATCGGTCTGATGTTCTCGAATAGCGGGAGCTGCGGCTTGGAGCATAAATCTCGCTGATCTCGGGAAGCTAACCTTATCCACCTAATAAGGGAGGTTTCAAGCATGAGCAAGGAGCATCGGCAGCATGAGGAGCCGAGCGTTGCACCAGGGATGGAAACGAATGATGCCCTGCGCGAAGAGGCGACGGATGAAGAGGTCCGGCAGGGGGATTACACGGAGGTTACCCAGCTTGCCATCGACCGCACTCCTAATGATGAAGAATGAAGGGAAGCTGGCTATTAGCCGGGAATTGAAACTGCCTGCTGCGTGGAGGCTCATACGGGTGACTGAAAAAGCGATCTGTCTCCGCGGGGACAGATCGCTTTTTTGTTGTCGGACCGGAATAACGGCCGTCTTCAGGCTCGCTGAGCCTGTTAGCTTCGGATGCGTTCGGTTCCGCTCCTCATCGTCACTCGTCGGCCGGCGAGGAAGAAGACGCGTGTCCGTCTCTTTCGTCAGTTGTATGCCTCTCCAGCCAATCAAGCACATCGGCAGCGACTTCCTGTTTGTTGATCTCATGCAGCATTTCATGCCGGCCGCCAGGGTACAGCCGGAACTCCAGATCGGTGATGCCGTGCAGTTGGTACAGCTCGATCAAGCTGCGGACGCCCTTGCCGCGTAGACCGACAGGATCTTCTTCGCCGGAGAAGATGTATACCGGCTTCTCCTTCGGCAGCCCCTGCAGCAGCTTGGGCCTGTGAATTTGGCGCAGCAGGCGAAAGAACTCGCGGAAGAAGCGGGCGCTGCATACCTGGCCGCAATAAGGGTCCTGGATGTACAGGTCCACTTCGGCCTCATCGCGGGAAAGCCAATCGAACGGGGTGCGGATGGGCCCAAAACCCCGGTTGTATGGCCCGAACACGAGCGCATTCAGCAGCAGGCTGCGATGCTCATCTCCTTGAAGCCGAGACTGAGCCGCAGCCAGCTTCTCGGCGAGCCCGAGCATTCTGCGCGGGCCGTTCGATCCTGACAGAATATAGCCATCGAAGCGGTCGCCGTGCGTGCACATCACTTTTTGGGTTAAAAAGGAGCCCATACTATGTCCCATCAAAATATGCGGTATCCCGGGATGACGCTTGCGCAGCTCGGCAGCGAGCAGGAGCATATCCTCAATCATGCCCTCGATGCCATTGTCTCCGGGATCGCCGAGGCGGCTAAGCTCTCCGGCGGTAACGCCATGTCCGCGATGGTCGTTGACATATACCGCATAACCGCGGGCTGTCAGCACTTCAGCCAGCTCCGCGTACCGCGCGCCTGTCTCGCACATGCCATGGGCGATTTGCAGCACTGCCCGAACGTCTGTGCCAGACGCGGGAAGCCAAGCACGCACAAACACATCCATGGCCTGCGTATTCAGCATCGTAAACGTTTCAGCTTGCATGTTGCGTTGCACCTCCGCCATACCGTGAGTTTCCATTCCGTTGCTGGCCGGGACGTTCAGGGTATCCAAGCTGATCTGCATGTTGTTCAGCAAGGAACCGGCTGTCCCGGAGCAAGTAAAGCAACTGCCGGGCACCTGCCCGGCATGAAATGCAAAGTCAAGCTAAGTTGTGCGGAAATCTCAAGCTGTGTTATGGAAGATAAGAGCGAAGCACGGTAGAGCTGCCTTCGAGCTTGTAGCTTCCAAGATTGGCAGGGAGCAGGAAGCATTGACCGGAAGCGAATGGCTGAGATCCGCCGTCCCAACTGATCACGCCCTCGCCGTCACACACCACGAGGATGGTGAAGCTGTCTGTGGAAGTCGAAAGATCCCATGGGCCAGACACAATTCCTTTTTCTACTATAAAATAAGGCGATCTTGCCAGCTCGAGCCATTCGCCCGGAACAGCCCCTTCTGTGCTCATGGTCGTAGCGCCAGAGCCTTCATAGGCCGTCACATTCAAGGAGTCCTCGATATGGAGCTCACGCGGTTTGCCATCCAGTCCCGGACGATTGTAATCATAAATCCGGTACGTAGTGTCCGAGTTTTGCTGAATTTCTGCAACAACAACACCAGCGCACAGGGCATGTACGGTGCCGGCAGGTATGTAGAACGTATCACCGGCCTTGACCGGCACCTCGCGCAGAAGCTCCATAACCGAATCGTTCTCGAGCGCCTGCCGGAGATCGGCCCGGGTAACGCCGTCTTTCAGACCGTAGATGATTTTGGCATCCGGCTTTGCGTCCAGCACGTACCACATTTCCGTTTTTCCAAGCTCGCCTTCCGGAAGCCCTTCGTAATCATCGGTCGGGTGAACCTGTACCGACAGATTATCGTTGCAGTCCAGCAGCTTGATCAGCAGCGGAAAGCGGCCGTTCACTTCAGAAAATCCTTTGGCACCGAACCACTCGCGGCCGAATTGCTCGCGAATCTCGTCCAGTCCCTTGCCGGCAAGTTCACCATTCATCACGTTTGTCGTACCGTTCGGATGGTCGGCAATCATCCAGCCTTCACCGATATGTCCTTCTGGAAGCTGCAGGCCGAATTGCTCCAGCGCCCGGCCTCCCCATACTCTTTCTTTGAACTCAGGTTGAAACAGCAGCGGATACGGCTGTGTCATCGTGATCATCACCTTTCGTCATGTTAGCGTGTTATATATAAGATGAACAAAAAGCTTGCTGCTTGACGCATTTTTTGTTCAATTTATATCGTGTCTGTTGATGCGGGTATGCACTTTAATTCCATTATATCGGTTTTCTTCGCTCCAGTGCGATGAGATAGGGCGCAGCAGGCCGCTGCAGGTTGCGGTACAGAATGGACTGCGCCGTATGCTGCGGGATGGCGGCTGCCCACTGCTCCACCGTCCGGGCTTCGGTCTCCCCTCCAGGATGTCCCGGATACAGCACGATCGTCACGATGCCGCCGGGGCGGAGCAGCTCCAGCGAGCCGTTGAGCGCCGCGATCGTTGTCTCCGGCTGGGTGATAATGGTCTTGTCCGCTTCGTCGGCGGGGAGGTAGCCGAGATTGAACATGATCGCACCTACCTTGCCGACATAGGGTGCGGGAATGCTGCCGCGCATATCCTCATGGCTTTGCAGATGCAGGGAGACGCTGGCTACTTCGGAGGAAGCCTCCTTGTTAAGACGCTGCCTTGTCAGCTGAAGGGCCTCCTCCTGGATATCAAAGGCAAACACGCTTCCCTTCGGACCGATACAACGGGCGAGAAAGAGGGTGTCCGCTCCGGTCCCGGCGGTGGCATCGACGGCAATGTCCCCCGGCTGCAGCCGTTCGGATACCAGCTTGTGAGCAAAGCTAAGCACAGATAGAAATCCCATCAGCGCCCCCTCCACAGCTTGCCCTGCCAGGTGTCGCGGTGTCTGAGCTCGGCATCGATCGAGTTGAGCACATCCCATTTGCGCTGGCTCCAGAGCGGGCCGATCAGCAGATCGCGCGGAGCATCGCCGGTCAGACGATGCACAATCATCTCCGGCGGCAGAAATTCCAGCGTATCCACAACCAGCTTCACATATTCATCCTTGTCCAGAAAACGGAGCAATCCGGCTTCATACTGCTTCACCATCGGCGTTTTGCGCATCAGGTGGAGCAGGTGGATTTTAATGCCCTGTACGTCCATGTTGGCCACGGCTCTGCCGGTTGCGAGCATCATCTCGCGGTCCTCCTGCGGCAATCCATAGATGATGTGGGTGCATACCCGGATGTTATGCTTCCGCAGCTTCTCTACCGCTTCCAGATAGCACTCCGTATCATGGGCGCGATTGATGAGCTGCGAGGTGGATTCATGGATCGTCTGAAGCCCCATCTCCACCCACAGGTATGTTCTCTCGTTCAGCTCGGCCAAATATTCAACCACATCGTCCGGAAGACAATCGGGGCGGGTCGCGATCGATAAGCCGACAACGCCGGGCTGCTCCAGAATGACCTCGTAATATTCGCGAAGCTCTTCCACCGGAGCATAGGTGTTGGTGTACGCCTGGAAGTATCCGATATATTTGGCGCTCGGCCATTTCAGATGCTGCCTGTCGCGGATCGTATTGAACTGGGTAACCAGATCGTCGCGCCGGCTTCCGGCAAAATCTCCCGATCCGCGGGCGCTGCAGAACGTACAGCCGCCCTTGGCAATCGTTCCGTCACGGTTCGGGCACGTAAATCCGGCGTCGAGCATGACTTTGAACACCTTGTCTTGAAACTGGCTGCGCATCTCGTAGTTCCATGTATGGAATCGCTTGTCGCCCCACAGCTGCGGGGCAGTTAACATTGGCGTATTCATAAGTCTCCTTCTGTGCTGTTTGTTCCCCGTCTTTCGGCCTTGATTCAAGGGCAACGAGAATACAGCGAGTATAGATCGTTTCTCGCCTTTAGGGCAGACATATGTATTGTAACAAAAAAGGGCGCGGCATCATATACAGGTCTTCATGCCCAATTCATGTGGATTCACTTGTGTGAGAACGATAATCTTGGTATATTTAATGTATAGAAAGAGAATGATTCAAGCGGATTTCGCTTGGGTAATTACCGGATAGGATTCATATTTGTGAGACGTCATGGATACAATTATACCGTGAGGTGATTACGAATGAATTCATCGGCAATCAAGACAGACGACAAAGGCAAAATCGCTGTGGAGTTGACCCCGAATGAAGCATTGGCTCTGACAGGTGTCGAATTCAACGACAATCAGCATATCAAGGCTTCGGCGCAGCGCAAGATTCGGGATGCCTTCGAACGAACGTTTGAGTTTCAGGCAGAGAACAGGTAGCTTCTTCACAGGTTAATAACCGCGGAACCCCAATTCCAAATATAAGAAAAGGGAACCTGTATGATGCTTACGGGCATCGTCATAGGTTCCTTTTTCTATGCCCTCTTTACTTTTGGGACGAACTTCGGCACAATAATGCAGTATCGAACATTCATAATCATGATTATATAGACAGTTTCGGAGGTATAGGATGCGTTTACGCGGAAGAAAAGGAATTCGGGAAAGTTTGGAGGCACAGCAGGATCTCGTCGTTCTGAATCCTGCACAATATAAAGGAAAATGGGCGTCGCTCTTTGGCAATGACCGTCCGATTCATGTGGAATTTGGCATGGGTAAAGGCCAGTTTATCAGTCAGTTGAGTTACAAGCACCAGGATGTCAATTTTATCGGCGTGGATATGTACGATGAGCTTATCCGCCGGGCCAGCGAGAAGGGAAGAGACGTCTGGGCCGAGGAGGGTGTGGAGACCCCGCCGAACTTAAAGCTGGCGCTGTTTAACCTGGAGCAGGTGGAGGAAGTGTTCGAGCCGGGGGAACTGGAGCGAATCTATCTGAATTTCAGCGATCCCTGGCCGAAGGCAAGGCATGCCCGCCGCCGCCTGACACATCCGCGGTTTCTGGAGAAGTACAGCCGCATTTTGAATGCGCGGGGAGAGATCCATTTCAAGACGGACTCTGTCAGCCTGTTTGAGTTCTCGCTGAATGCATTTGCGGATTTCGGGCTGCAGATGACCAACATCTCGCTTGATCTTCATCGCGATGGATTGAATGAACAGTTCGTCATGACGGAGTATGAGACCAAATTTGTTGGCCAAGGCATGAACATTCATCGCTGCGAGGTTATCGTCGGGGAAGAGGCGCTGGCGCAGTACAAGCAGGAACGTCTCAAAAAATACAGCTGAGTCTGGATAGCCTTGAACCTCATATGAAAAAAGCTGCCGAGGCCAAGCCTCGACAGCTGAACGGTGCGCTTCTTATGGTGAAGAGAAGGGCACCTTTTCGTTTTCCAGCATTTCAATAATGCTGCGCGCGCATTGCATCGGATAGAAGCGCTCGATATTGCGCAGGTTCTGTTCTCTGCGCTCCACCATTTGGTCATATTGATGCAGCAGTATGTTCATCCATTTGCCGATCACTTCCAGAGAATCAATCGGCTCGCCCAAGCCTTGAGCGGTGAAATATTGGCAATTTTCCTCCTCCTGGCCAGGAAGCGGCTGGTGAAACAGCATCGGAATGCCCTTGGCGAGACCTTCGGTGCAGGTCATCCCCCCGGGTTTTGTCACCAGCAGGTCTGAGACTTCCATCAGCTTGTCGATTTCCCGGGTGAAGCCGAGAATCTTGATGTTGGGATGCTGGAACCTCGGGTTGCTTTCCATCTCTTCCCGGGCTTTGTCGTTATTGCCCAGGCAGAAGATGAGCTGGACATCCTGGCGCCACCTGGTCAGGAATTCATGCACAACTTCATCGTTCATGATGCCCCAGCCACCGCCCATAACAAGCACGGTCGGCATGTCGGCCAAGCCGAACTTCTCGCGGATTTCCTCCTTGCTCGGATGCGTCCAGAAATCCGGGTGAATCGGGATGCCAGTCACCTGGATTTTGGCATGGGACACGCCGCGGTTGAGCAGCTTGCGCTTGACCTCGGGCGTGGACACGAAATATCGGTCAACCTCGGGGCTGATCCACGTATCATGCGCATCGTAGTCCGTGATCACCGTACAGAGGGGGATGTTCGTGCCCAGCCGTTTCAACCGGGAGATGACCGCGCTCGGAATGAAATGGGTACACACAATAATGTCTGGCCTCAGCTGCCGGACGACATCCTGCGTGCTCGTATAGAAGATGCGGTGCAGCGCCAATGTCGTAAACCGGTTGAATGATTTTTGGTGCCGATACATGTATCCGACCAGTTTCGGCGTGGACGTAATGGTCTTACGATAGGCCGATATAATAAGCGGAGCGATCTTGGGATTCAGGAAGCTACCAAGCTCAAGCACCCGTGTCTGGACATCTGGTGATAATTGCCTAATGCTGCTGGAGAGTGCGTGAGCGGCCTGCGTGTGGCCAGCACCGAACCCCTCGGATAGCAGCAAGACTCTTTTTTTAGCCACGACTTCGTTCACCCGTTCTGCAGCGTTATTATTAACCTTAACATATCGACTTTAAGGCGAGATTGCAACTATGACCCAGCGAATGTCCAGGGACTTTCGTCCCTGAGGCTTTTTTGGCAGCATTCGGGAAGCCAGCTCTGGCAAGGGTCGGCTGCTGCTTGCTGGGGCACACGCATTTTGTAGAAAAGAAGGGTCCTTGGACTTTTGACTTGGCAATTTGTTATCGCTACAATGATTCAAACGGACGCCTGGAAGTTTATTAGAGAGAAAGAAAGATAACGGGGTTAAACTTTTTTGGAGTTCGTTGCGTCTTAAATATTGTGGCGGACAAGTTGGTATTGCAAAAATTGGGCACACTAAAGAAATAAAAAGTAAGCAAACAGATGAAAATAACAACTAAAGCTGCTGGAAACGAAGCTTGCTGGCATACCCCGGTGCTAATTTGCGCTCATTTGCGATCTTTTTCCGTAAATTAGAGCTTTCACGCTTTTTGACAAAGCATCCAAAAGTGTGGAAAATCGGGTATGACGTGCAAAACTGCCCCGCGGCACCGAGGCTACAGAAAGAGAAAACAACGTTACAAGGGTCAATCAAGCAAACATTACACGAGAGACAAACAAAAACATTCTCGGGGTATAAAAAGGGGGTAACGGAGAATCATGACAGACGCCATCTTTATCGCGCTCCAACTATTTTTGGCAGCCGTAGGTGTGTACCAGTTTACATTCTCTCTATTCGGTTTGATCAAAAGAAAAAAGAAAAAGAACTTCGAACCGAAAAAATCATTTGCAGTGCTTGTCGCTGCCCACAATGAAGAACAGGTTGTCGGAGCGCTGATGGAGAACCTGAAGCAGCTCGACTATCCGAAAGAACTGTATGACGTATTTGTGATTTGCGACAACTGTACGGACCGTACAGCTGAAATCGTTCGAGAGCACGGCATGAACGCTTGTGTGCGCACGAACCAGAATCTTCGCGGTAAAGGGTACGCGATTGAATGGATGCTGAAAGAGCTGTGGGCGATGCCGCGTCAATACGATGCTGTAGTCATGTTTGATGCCGACAACCTGGTGGCATCGGACTTCCTGACGCATATGAACAACGATCTGTGCTCCGGTGCGAAGGTGATTCAGGGTTATATCGATACGAAGAACCCGGAGGATTCCTGGATTACGGCTGCATACGGCGTATCCTACTGGTATATTAACCGCCTGTGGCAGCTGTCCCGCCACAATCTGAACATGGCCAACTTCCTTGGCGGCACCGGCATGTGCTTCGAGACCAATCTCCTGAAAGAGATCGGCTGGGGCGCAACAAGTCTCGTAGAGGACCTGGAGTTTACGATGCGCAGCGTCATGCGCGGCGTGTATCCGAAATTCAACTATGAGGCCAAAGTATTTGACGAGAAGCCGCTGACGTTCAAGGCTTCGGCAAGACAGCGCCTGCGCTGGATGCAGGGGCACTTCACGGTCGCGCGCCGCTATTTCTTCCCGCTCATCTGGCGGGCGATCAAAGAGCGGAGCATCGTCAAGCTGGACCTTGCGCTATATGGAGTCAACGTGTACATCGTGCTGCTGACCTTCTTGCTCACCGCGGTCATTTGGGTGGATAATTCCTTCTTTAATGGCCCGAACATTGCGAATCTGTACGGACACTTGCCGCTGTGGCTCAGCTTTACCGCCATTGCTGCCAACGTGTTTACCTTCATGATTGCGATGATTCTGGAGAAGGTGAAGTTCAAAAAGGTGTATATGTACCTGGTGCTGTTCCCTGTGTACTTGCTGTCTTGGTACCCGATTACGGTGTACGCGTTCTTTACCCAGAACAACAAGCAGTGGAGCCATACAGAGCATACGCGTGTCGTACGCCTGGAGGAAGTTCAGAGCAAGCAGGGTTAAACCTGTCGTCGATATGAATTAGAAGTTGACACGAATAAAGTCAGCTGTTATACTATTAAAGTCTGTTAAACAGAATATCTGATTGCAAGCAGAAGCGCCGCTTCTCACCTGACCGACTTGAGTTGGCTGGTTTGATCACGAAATCAACGAGTGAATGAAACGTTCATTTTTGAGATGAGTTATCAATTGAGGGATGTCGGCAGTGAGCCGTCATCCCTTTTATTCTTTGCAAGCAGGAATCAAAATTTATGGAGGTGGAGGACTATCAGTAAGGAACATATGATCAATGAGGAGATTCGGGCAAGGGAAGTACGCTTGGTTGGCCCTGAGGGCGAACAGATCGGCATCAAGCCGTTTCGTGAAGCGCTGCAAATGGCAATTGACATGAATCTGGACCTGGTAAACGTGGCACCTCAGGCGAAACCGCCGGTATGCCGTATCATGGATTACGGAAAATTCCGCTATGAGCAGCAGAAGAAAGAGAAGGAAGCCCGCAAAAACCAGAAAATCGTTGACATTAAGGAAGTGTGGTTCCGAGCCAACATTGAGGAACATGATTTCCAAACCAAGCTTCGCAATGTCGTGAAGTTCTTGAAGGACGGCGATAAAGTAAAATGCTCGGTTCGTTTCCGCGGTCGTGAAATCACACATGCCAACATTGGCCAGAAGATTTTGGAGCGCGTGAAAACTGAGGTTGCGGACCTCTGCGTCGTTGAGCGTCAACCGAAGCTGGAAGGCCGCAGCATGATTATGATTTTGGCTCCTAAAGCCTAAGAGACATTAGAGGAGGAAGTAGTACAATGCCTAAAATGAAAACACACAGCAGCCTGAAAGGCCGCTTTAAAATTACCGGTACGGGTAAAGTAAAACGCTACAAAGCTTACAAAAACCACCTGCTGTCCCACAAATCCAAGCGTGCGAAGCGCGTATTGTCCGGCAGCCCGGTAATGGCTCCTGGAGACGTAAGACGTTTGAAGCAAGGCTTGGCTAACCTGAAATAGTAAACAACATTTATTGGGAGGTTTTTTGATATGGCTAGAGTTAAAGGCGGATTTGTTGTTCGTCGTAGACATAAAAAAGTATTGAAACTTGCGAAGGGTTACTTCGGTTCTAAACACCGTATTTTTAAAACGGCTAACGAGCAGGTTATGAAATCCCTGGTTTATGCTTACCGGGATCGTCGTCAAACCAAACGTAACTTCCGCAAACTATGGATCGTTCGTATTAACGCGGCTGCACGCCAAAACGGCCTGTCCTACAGCAAGCTGATGCATGGTCTGAAGCTGGCTGGCGTTGACATCAACCGCAAAATGCTGGCTGATCTGGCTGTTAACGATCTGAACGCATTCAACTCTTTGGCTACTGTAGCTAAAGAGAAAGTGAACGCTTAATCCATTCATACGCTGCATATAGATTTAGGAGAGAACCGCTGATTTCATTCGGCGGTTTTTTTTCGTGTACAGGGCGATGAAACAAGCACGTCCCTCCAAAGCGGCATACGCTGAAATGTATCACCATCTGAGGAGGGATCTTATGCATAAGCCTGTCAGCAAGGCCCAGGCGCAGCAATATGTGGGCAAAACAATTGTGGCATATAAGAAAGACGGGAGTGTGGTCACAGGCAAGCTGGTTCGCATAGCCGGCAACCGTCTGTATGTGCAAACCCGTTCAGGCAAAAAAGTGAAAACGAAGGCGTTGGCACCGCTGGTGCTGTTTGACCTGCTGGCGATCGGAACCGCTCCATACGCTTATGGGTACGGATATCCGGGTGCTTTCGGAGGATACCCTGGAGGCTTCGGCTACGGGCCTGGCGTCGGATTCCCGTATGGAGCAGGAGGGTTCTTCTGGTAAACCTGGCCGCGCCTGATTCGGCGGGCTGCTAGGACAGCGTCTTCTCCATTTCATAGCACTGGCTGGCACGAATCGTTCGAGTGACCGAATATCCCAGTTTTTTGTAAAAAGATAGTCCGGTCCGATTTCCGATGTCGACCATGACTTTGGCCCGCTTGCACCCGCGCGATACAGCGAAACGTTCGGCATGCGCCATCAGACGGACTCCCCATCGTTTTCGCTGTGCGGCTGGTGCGACGGCCAGCATGTCGATGTACAGCAGCTCGCCGTGCATCATGAAATGAACGAAGGCGATTACCCGCTCATCGGGAAAAGGCGAAGCGACCAGCGTCACGCCGCGCCGGAGTCTGGCGGGCACGTCTTTAAGAACCGCGTCCAGGTCCTGATCTTTCAGATGGGACAACGGGACAAGCTGGGACTGGATCAGCTGGAAAATAGCGGGATCGTCTACACCCGGTTGACGGTATCGAATCATCGCAAAGATTCCACCTCTTTTCCGCTATGCAGCAGTCATTGATCTATCCTATGATATGCGGCTGGAGAGGGTGTTTGGCCAAGTCTGGAAACAAAATGGGAGCTTGTCTGCATCAAAACCTTTCATTTGAAGTAAAATAAATGTGTTGACTTCTGGAATGGATGAATCTTATAATGTTTCTAAACATTTAACGAACATATGACATCGGCAATGAAGAGGACGAAGTTTAAAGGGCTCTTTTGCTCAGAGAGTGGATGGATTTGCTGAAACCACCACCAAAACCCCTTTTATACGAGCTCACCTCGGAGCTGTTTCCCTGAAAAGGCTGTGCATTCTAAGACTTTACCGCATTAAGTCGTAACAGCATTTAGTAGGGGGAATCGTCTGGTCCGCGTTACGGATCGCAGATATTGAAGCCCGGATTATTCCGAAGCCTTCATACCTGCTGAGGCTTTATACTGTGAAGTGTAGAGCAAATATGGGTGGTACCACGGAAGCTGAACCTTTCGTCCCTCACACGGAGTTATTTCCGGTGTGGCGGGCGAGAGGTTTTTTTATTGCTTGAGAAGGCGATAGGCAAATGATTCAGCGAAATTTTGAGAGGAGGATGACTGATGAGCGCGCAAACTCCAGAAGTGCGGTCTACAGAACAATTACGTGAGAAATGGATGAAGCCTGAAGTGATTACCGGTTCGGAAATCCTGCTTCGAAGCCTTTTGCTTGAAGGAGTCGAATGTGTCTTCGGGTATCCCGGAGGGGCCGTCCTGTACATCTACGATGCAATGTATGGTTTTGAGGACTTCAAGCATGTGCTGACCCGTCATGAACAAGGTGCGATTCATGCAGCTGACGGCTATGCGCGGGCGAGTGGAAAAGTCGGTGTATGTATAGCAACATCGGGACCGGGGGCGACCAACCTCGTCACAGGTATCGCAACAGCCTACATGGATTCCGTCCCTCTCGTCGTGATTACCGGCAACGTGGCTACGAGCCTGATCGGAACCGATGCTTTCCAGGAGGCGGATATTACGGGGATTACGATGCCAATCACCAAACACAGTTATCTGGTGAGAGATGTTAACGATCTGCCGCGCATCATTCACGAAGCGTTCCATATCGCTTCAACGGGTCGCCAGGGACCGGTGCTGATCGATATCCCTAAGGATGTGTCGGCGGCCACCACTTTGTTCCAGCCTGAGGATAAAATCAACCTAAGAGGCTACAATCCGCGCACGGTGCCTAACAAGCTCCAGCTGGATAAGCTGGCCCGGGCGATTGAGCAGGCGGAGCGGCCGATGATTCTTGCCGGAGGCGGGGTTATTTACTCCGGTGCACATGAAGCGCTGCATGAATTCGTCAACAAGACAGGAATTCCGATTACGACAACATTGCTCGGACTGGGCGGTTTCCCAAGCGGACATGAGCTCTGGACAGGAATGCCAGGCATGCACGGGACGTACACCTCGAACCAGGGCATTCAGCAGTCGGACCTGTTGATTAGCATCGGGGCACGCTTCGATGACCGCGTAACAGGGAAGCTGGCGGGCTTTGCTCCGAATGCGAAGATTGCGCATATCGATATTGACCCGGCGGAAATCGGAAAGAATGTGCCTACGGATATTCCTATCGTCGGCGATGTCAAAACGGTTCTGGAAATGCTGAATCCGCTCGTATCTTACGCGTCCAAGGCGGATGCATGGAGAGATCAGATCAGCAAATGGAAGGCGGAGTATCCGTATCGCTACGTCGATTCTGACACGGTGCTGAAGCCGCAATGGGTTATCGAAATGCTGAACGATACAACGAAGGGCGAGGCCATCGTAACGACAGACGTTGGACAGCATCAGATGTGGGCAGCCCAGTATTATAAATTCAACCGGCCGCGCTCGTGGATCACGTCGGGCGGACTGGGAACGATGGGCTTCGGCTTCCCGTCCGCCATCGGTGCCCAGATGGCTAATCCGGACCGGCTGGTCATCTCCATCAATGGCGACGGCGGCATGCAGATGTGCTCCCAGGAGCTGGCGATCTGCGCGATCAACAATATCCCGGTGAAGATCGTTGTTATCAACAACCAGGTGCTGGGGATGGTTCGTCAATGGCAGGAGCTCATTTATGACAACCGCTACAGCCATATTGACCTGGCAGGCAGCCCTGATTTCGTCAAGCTGGCTGAAGCCTACGGCGTGAAGGGACTCCGCGCGACGAACAAAGAAGAAGCGCGCCAAGCCTGGGCCGAAGCGATGGAAACACCAGGGCCGGTTCTCGTAGAGTTTGTGGTTGAAAAAGGCGAGAACGTATATCCAATGGTGCCGCAGGGGTCGACCATCGATCAAATGCTAATGGGGGATGCGTAACATGAGCATGAAACATACCATAGCCGTACTAGTGAACGACCAGCCGGGCGTGCTGCAGCGGGTGTCCGGATTGTTCGGACGAAGAGGTTTCAACATTGAAAGCATCACGGTCGGTCAATCCGAAGAGGCCGGGTTATCCCGGATGGTCATCGTAACGACCGGCGGAGACAACATGCTGGAGCAGATCGAGAAGCAGCTATACAAGCTGATTGACGTGATCAAGGTCATTAATCTCAGCTCCAAGCCGATGGTTGCCCGCGAGCTTGCCCTGATCAAGGTGAAGGCCGAGCCTTCCGAGCGTCCGGAAATTATGGGCGTTGTCGAGACATTCCGCGCATCGGTCGTCGATATCGGAGCCTCCAGCATGATGGTGCAGGTGGTTGGCGATACGGTAAAAATCGATGCGATGATCGAGCTGCTGAAGCCTTACGGCATTCAGGAGCTCTCCCGGACAGGGGTTACCGCGATGGTTCGCGGTAATGCGTAATCATTCTTTTCAAGTATAGGAAACCGTTGTACATTCAATTTCAATAGCTAGACACCTGCCGCAGATGAGCGGGTGTTTCAGCAGATCGGATGCACGAAGTCGGTCTCTTGAAATACCCGCTCATCATGGAGGGTCTTTAAAAACAAAGGAGGACTTATACAAATGGCAATTACGACTTATTATGAACAAGATGCAGATCTCAGCGTACTGCAAGGAAAAACAATTGCGGTGATCGGATACGGCAGCCAAGGGCATGCCCAGGCACAAAACCTGCGTGACAGCGGTCTTCAAGTGGTTATCGGTCTTCGTGAAGGCAAATCCTTCGAGAAAGCAAAAAATGACGGCTTCGAAGTTCTGTCCGTTGCTGACGCAGTAAGCCGTGCTGATGTGGTGCAAATTTTGATGCCTGACGAAACTCAAGCCTCCGTCTACAAGAACGATATTGAACCAAACCTGAAAAAAGGCGCAGCGCTGATGTTCTCCCACGGCTTCAACGTTCATTTCGGACAGATCGTAGCTCCGAAGGAGAATGACGTGCTGCTGGTAGCTCCTAAATCCCCGGGTCACATGGTTCGCCGCACGTATGTGGAAGGCTTCGGTGTTCCAGGACTGATCGCGATCGAGAAAGACGCGACTGGACAAGCTAAAGCCATCGGTCTTGCTTATGCCAAAGGCATCGGCTGTACCCGTGCGGGCGTGATCGAAACTTCGTTCCGTGAAGAGACAGAAACAGATCTGTTCGGTGAGCAGGCTGTACTGTGCGGCGGCGTATCCGCTCTTGTGAAGGCAGGCTTCGAAACATTGACCGAAGCTGGCTATGCTCCGGAAATGGCATACTTCGAGTGCTTGCATGAGCTGAAGCTGATCGTTGACATGATGTATGAAGGCGGATTGGCAAGCATGCGCGATTCCATCTCGAACACGGCGGAGTATGGCGATTATGTAACAGGCCCGCGCATCGTGACCGACGAAACGAAGAAAGCGATGAAAGAGGTGCTCTCCGATATCCAGCAGGGCAAATTTGCCCGCGACTTCATCCTGGAGAACCAGTCGGGCAACGCGTTCCTGACAGCTACACGCCGCAACGAGTCCGAGCATCAAATCGAGGTTGTCGGCGCTCAGCTGCGTGAAATGATGCACTGGATCAAAAAGTAAGAACATATCGCTCCTCAAGGAGTGCTGCAAGCAGAAAAACCCTGATCCTTTAAAAGGACAGGGTTTTTCGACCATCGGAGGACCCGCTGATCAGCGGGTCCTTTTCTTGCATTATAGAATCAGCGTGATTGCAGATTACCAGGCATACGCTTGCGGCGCTGCCCCTCCCGGGCCAGGGAAAATTTCATCCAGACGCTTCAAGACAGACTCATCCAGCTTGACGTCCAGGCAGCGCAGCGAGCTTTCAAATTGCTCCAGTGTGCGCGGTCCGATAATCGGGGCGGTTACCGCTTCATTGGCAAGCAGCCAGGCGAGCGCCACATTGTCCTGCGGCTCGCCCAGCTCCTGGCACAGTGCGGCAAACGCTTCTAACTGCTGGCGATGCTGCTCGATGCGCTCGGTGTTGCCGCCGCTGCGCGAGCCCTCCACCTTCAGCAGCGCATTACGTCCAAGCAATCCGCCGTCAAGCGGACTCCAAGGGATGACGCCAAGGCCCAGCTCCTTGGCCGCAGGAAGGGCCTCAAGCTCCGGCAGGCGGCAATTCAGATTGTATTTATGCTGCTCGGAGACAAGTCCGAGGAAATGACGCTCCTTGGCTGCAGCCTGAGCCAGCGCAATATGCCAGCCGGCAAAGTTGCTGGAGCCGACATAGCCGATTTTGCCCTGGGACACCGCGACCTCGAACGCACCCCACAGCTCGTCCCATGTTACGGATGGATCAACATGATGCATCTGGTACAGCTCGATATGATCGGTTTGAAGCCGCTTCAGCGAAGCTTCGAGATGACGGCGGATTTTATAGGCGGACAGACCGGCTTCATTGTTCGGTCCGTCGAGCGGATCGCTCATGGAGCCGTATACTTTGGTCGCCAGAACAACCTTCTCACGCCGTCCGCCGCCGAGCTTGAACCAACGGCCGATAATCGTCTCGGTCAGGCCAGAATTTTCACCCCAACCATAGATATTAGCGGTATCAAAGAAGTTAATGCCAGCATCGACAGCTGCGTCCATGATGCGGAAGGCTTCTTGCTCATCGGTAGAAGGCCCGAAATTCATCGTGCCCAGGCACAGGCGGCTGACTTTCATGCCGGATTTGCCTAACGAGGTGTACTGCATGAGGGATCATCTCCTTGTTTATATTAGGGAATACGGTAAACGATTTCATTCTTTATTGTAGCGCATTGGAAGAAAAATGTAACCAGGCCGATACGCACAGCGTTAATAATGGCAAGAGCTTAACAAGGAGGAAGTGCCATTGAGCAGCCGAAATCGGAAAATCCCTATGCGTAAGCTGTCGCTATTGGGCCTTGCAGCCGTTCTGCTGGCGATCAGCGCTTGTGACCGCGCGCCCGCTGCCCAGCTGGAGGACATCGCCAACACACCAGCACCGAAGCTTGCGGAGGACCTGCCGCCGCCAAGCGCTGCGGCCCTGACGGAGGAGAACAAGCAGTTGATCCGCGACACCTTCGACTCGATCCAGTCCATTCAATATCTTCTCGAGACGGAAGGACAATCCCCTTGGGTTATCAAGACCGAGGAAGTGAGCATATCCCTTGCAGAGTTTGTGTTTGCCAAGAAAAACAGAGAGCTGATTCTAGCCTTGAATCAATCGGACGAAAGTGTAAAGGATGCTGAAGTGCTGCAGAGCCTGGTGACCGGCCAACTGGTCGTGCACTATGCCAGGAGCTTGGGCATAACGGTGACGCCGGAGGAAATCAGGGAGATGATCCATATGCAGCGGAGCGCGTTGAGCGAGGCGGAATCGAGCGCTGCCGCTGAAGGGCTCGTCCAATCGATCATGAAGGAGCGGATCCGGATTGCTGGTGGCAGCGCAGAAGACTTCTGGAACAGCGAAGATGTTTATCGCAGCTACGAGGCAGCGCTATACGACAGCAAGCTCATCGACCAGATCCTCGCCGATGAACGACTGCGTGGAATGGACAGCTACAAGGAACTGCGGGCCAAACTGTATGCGGACTTCCGGAAAAAGCACCCCGTCAGGGTGCCAGACCTTAGCCAGCTCGGGCTAAGCTAGACTTCACGAGACAAGCGGCTCCCTGTCACGCAGCTTTTTCGGGATGTGCCCGAAAAAGCCCTATCCCTAAATCCGGGTCAGCTGCCCAGGTCACAGACAGGGCAGCCACCCCACACTCCCCCCAAGCGATCCGAAGGGAGCACCGCAGGGGGGATGTGCG
>NZ_NPBY01000115.1 GCF_002272015.1 Paenibacillus campinasensis
AGGGAGAACCCGTATAAGGGTTCTCCCTCTGTTTGTTTGAAAGCACCAGGGCAGGCTCTAAGTTGTTTAATCCAGGGAGATCTGGAAGACCGATCCCGGATCCCCTGCAAATACGACCGTTCCGTTCTCGGGCAGCGTCACCGAAGCCTCGCCGCTGATAACGGTGAAGTTCAAGCACACCCCGTTCTCATCGTACACGGCAAAACCTCCGTTCTCCGGCAGCTCCACCGTCATCGTCCGGGCAGCGGCCTGCTCGGGCACGGTAAACCATCTTGCATGTCCTTCGGGATGGATCGTCAGTCTGGACTTCTTGCCATGGTAGAGCGGCTTGATGCCATCCTCGCTCATATACAAGGAGCCAGCTGCCTCTGCGTACTCCACTCCTTGCTGGGTGAAGAAGCTGATATCGGATGTATCCCGACTGCCCGTTCCGGGAACTTGATGCTGGCTAACGGCCAGATCAGGTCCGACAATTTTGCGGTCGGCGATATAGGCCGGCATATCACCTACCCGGCTGATCGTAAGCACCGGCTTCATGATCATGTACGCAATCGAGGTGTACTTCTCGTTTAAGAGATAGTAGCTTTTCCCTTCGCGCTTCTTCCAGGCTGCTTCAGACCTGCCAGGGAGTGTTTCCTTCTCTACCTTCTCGGCCTGATACTGATTGAGTGCTATCTGCCCCAGTTCCGGCAGGGTGGCATATTGTTTTACCCACATATAAGTGCGGTCATTGCTCTCGGTCACAAAACGGACCTTCGTGCTGCCTTCCTCGCTCACAAAGTCCCCGTCGCCAGTGTAAACAAACGTCTGCGCAGGCTCTTCCGGACTCATCGGTACGGTGAGGAACAGCTTTCCGTCACGGATATCGGCATGCATCTGTACGTTGGTCGCCACGTAATAACCGGCGTATTCCTTCATCTCTTCCGGCATGTCAGCTGCAACCGGCACGCCAAAGGACTTGGCCGGCTTGAACTCGTCAATAACACCCTTCTCCTTCAAAGCCTGCAGCAGCAGTTCGCTCGCCAGCAGCTGATTAAAGGAGCTGGAGCCGCCGGAGGAAAGGACGCTGGCTGCCATGTTGTGCTCTGGAAGCACAACCAGCGAAGCGTGATACAGAATGGTGTCTCCGCCTTTAGTGAGCGCCTTGATTCCATAGTCGTTGAACGGGTACAATCGAACGCTGTCCCATCCGAGCCCGAAATCAATCGAGTTGTCCGCATCTTCCGGCCAGATGCCGTTCTTGTATTCTTCCTGCTCCATCGCCTGGATGGCCTGCGGAGATAGAATGCCCTCGGTCTCACCTGTAAAAATAGTCGCGAACCGGGCGAGATCCTCGGCAGTCGAGTAAATGCCGCCGGTTCCAATCACGTTGACCGTTTCATTCGGAAGCTGTCCTTGATAAGTCGGGTAGTAGAGTCCCGCCAATTGGTCAGGGTCCAGTGCATCCTGAGATGTCTTGGTGTTGTTCATGTTGAGCGGGCCGGTAAAATGCTGATGAATAAATGCGGTATAATCCGTTCCGCTTACCCGTTCCACCAAAATCTCAGCAAGTGTAAAGCTGTCGTTGGAGTACACGGAGAACGCACCTGGGTCGGCTTTCAGAGTCTGATTCGCCAGATGCTGAAGCAGTGACTCTTTAGCATAAGGGTCTGAATCCGCGAACAGGAACGCGTTGATCAGCGTCGAACCGTGCAGGCCGGACGAATGATTCAGCAGCATGCGCGGCGTGATGAGCTTATAGCGTTCGTCTTTCATTTTAAAATCCGGTATGTACTCCACCAGCGGAGTATCCAGGTCGATCCTTCCTTGATCTGCCAATTTCAAAACTGCAGCGGTTGTAAATACTTTGCTTGTTGAACCTATGCCATACATCGTTTCATTGGTGAGCGGGATTTCCCCGGCCATATCGTTCATGCCGGACTGCCCTGACAACAAGATCTCACCCTGATCGATAAGTGCGTACTGCACGCTGATCGTCCCGTACGCCTGTGTCAGCAGGGACGCCTTCTCGGCGGCAATCGTCTCCAGGTTCTGTCCCGGTTTCGCTTCATTAGACGGGTCAGTACCGGATGCCATGGCCGCTGTCGGCAGGAGCAGCATGACCGCAAGGATCACGATCAGTATCCGTGATAAACTTTTCTTCAATGAAAGACCTCCTTATAATGGGTGTATACATGTAGTACGTCCCGCAGGCTGGATCGGTTCAAAGAATTCCATAATTTCTCTCACTAATTTCTCTGGACAGACTGTGGACATGCCTGCAGAAGTAGAGGACACGGGACATCCTTGGACATAGGCTCACCCTTTAAAATTTTATATAATGGATTCAGAATGGAATCCCAAGGAGGAGAAGCATGAAATTTCGCGTTTCCGCTGTGCAGTATCATCTGCATACCATACAATCATTTGACGATTTCGCTAGACAATCCGAGCATTATATCCGGGCCGCCGAGGAATTCGAGGCCGATTTCGTGCTCTTTCCGGAGTTTTTCACGACGCAGCTGATGTCGATCGGGGATGCGCAGGGCCATGCTTTGACGATCAATGATCTGCCTAATTTTACAGATCAGTACCGTGAGCTGTTCCAGGGCTTCGCCAAGCGTTACGGCATGCACATTATCGGAGGGACGCATGTCATTCGCCGGGAAGGCAAGCTGTACAATGTGGCGCATCTGTTCTACCCGGACGGACGCATCGCCGAGCAGGCCAAGATTCATATTACGCCTTCAGAGATTACCGGCTGGAATATGGGCGCTGGTGAAGGGCTGGAGGTTTTTGAAACGGAAAAAGGAACGATCGCCATGCTCACCTGCTATGACATTGAGTTTCCGGAGATTGTCCGGATGGCGAAGGCCAAAGGCGCAGACGTCATCTTCTGTCCGTCCTGCACGGATGACCGGCACGGTTTCCACCGCGTCCGCTATACGAGCCATGCCCGGGCAATCGAGAACCAGGTGTATGTGGTGTTGACCGGCACGGTCGGCGCGCTGCCAACGGTGGATCTGATGCGGGCCAATTTCGGTCAGGCAGCGATCATTACCCCGAACGACATCCCGTTTCCGCCGAAAGGGCTGCTTGCCGAAGGAGAACTGAACAACGATATGATCATTACGGCCGACCTGGACCTCGATCTGCTCTATCAGGTGCGCGAGAAGGGCTCCGTAACGACGTGGCGTGACCGGCGCACCGACCTGTACCCGGATTGGAAGTAGGGCACGGACGGCATGGTACATCAGAAGCCAACCTTCTATATAAACAACGAAATGAATAAGCGAAGAAAGGATGCGTGATATGACCCAGTATAATCAGCAGCTTTACGTATTTGAGGACGCCCGGCCAGTTCCGGCGGTCATTCGAAGTTATACAGAAGCTGATTTCGACGAACTGATCGTGATCCAATCCGAGACCTTTCCGCCTCCGTATCCGCCGGAGCAGTGGTGGAACAAGGAGCAGCTTCACGAGCATGTGAGCCGCTTCCCGGAGGGGGCGCTGTGCATTGAGGTGGATGGGGTGCTCGCAGGATCGGTGACCTCGTTGATCGTCGATTTTGATCCCGCGAAGCCGGCGCATTCCTGGGCGGACACAACCGATCATGGCTATATTCGGACACACAAGCCGGATGGCAACACGCTGTATGTAGCGGATATTTGCGTTCGCCCGCGCTTTCGCAAGCTCGGTCTGGGCAAGTGGCTGCTTCAGTCGCTGTATCATGTCACTGTTGAGAAGAAGCTGGACCGCCTGCTCGGCGGCGGGCGAATGCCAGGCTATCACCGATATGCCGGGCAGATGTCGGCGGAAGCGTATCTGGATGCGGTCGTTCGGGGCGAGATCAAGGACCCGGTGATCACGTTTCTGCTGCGCTGCGGACGTACGCCGCTTGGCGTAGCCGAGAATTATCTGGAGGACGAGGAATCCTGCAATTACGGGGCGCTGATGGAATGGAGAAACCCTTTTAAATCATGAAGCTGTTTAAGGAGGCCGTTACGAACATGGAATATATCCGTATTACAAGCATTGCAGACCCGCTATTTCGCAAAATGCACAACCTGATGCAGGAGGTGTTTCCGCCGGAGGAAGTGCTGGAGTTCAGTCTGTGGAAGGAGCCGCTGGAGGACCCGGGCATCCGTGTCTTTGTCGCTGTTCATGAGGGTGAGGTTGTCGGCACAACCGAGTACCGCTATTACGAGGATTGGAACGTGGCGATGACGGACTTTACAATCGTCGGCCGTGAAGGGCTGGGTATCGGCCGTTTTCTGGCCCAGCAGCGGCTCAAGGATCTGAACCGTCTGGCCGCGGAGAACGGCAAGGAGCTGTTTGGCATGTTCGCCGAAATCTATGATCCATATCGTGTTCAGGACTATGAGTTCGGCGGCGTGAAGCCGATGGATCCGTTCGTTCGCCGGGAGGTGCTGTCCCATCTCGGGTATAAGCGTACGGACATCGATTATGTCCATCCATCCTGGAACAATGACGGTGAAGCCGTTACCGGCCTGGATCTGTGCTTCATGCCAAGCGATGATGAGCTGCAGGAGCTGCCGGCAGAGCTGATCGTCCATTTCCTGAAGCGTTATTATGCTGTCCTGCCGGAGAAGCCGCAGGCCTGGACAGAGATGGTAGCGAAGCTGGAGCAGCGTGATAAGGTAGCTCTGCTGCCGCTGTAAGCAATAGGGGCAAGGGAGGGGATCGGGCCCGCGCCTTCGAGCGGTGCAGCTCCCTTTGTATACACAGGTTCGTGCACCCTCCTAGAGCTTGTTCCCATGCGGGTATTCGTGATGTATAGCGGATGCCCGCTTCCTTATATATACATACAGAGCCACGGCCTGGTATTTGCAGCTTCGTCACACCATCGCTTGAGCATGTATAGCCCTTGATCCGGACAGGCATAAGATGCCGGTTTCGTGGCGATTCTACATAAGAATAGAAGATTTCCTTGCACCTGGTTACCGGATTGGTAGATTATGCTGCATGTAAACATCGGTTTAGCCTTGCTGAGAGCCGCTGATTCCCGAATATTTGATAATGTTAGCCTGCTTGCAAGTTTCAATGGTTTATGAAATCATGAAAATATACTATGATAGAATACGTTACTTTAATCAGCCGCCGGAAAGGCCATAAGCGTATTGCTGGATTACGGCAATGCGGCATGAACAGGATGGGCTGAGCCAAAGATAGAGGAGCGGTACGATGTCAGTTCGAAAACAAGCGGCCATCCGGCTTCAAAGCCTCCATGAGGGCGAGAAGACGGTGCATGAGCTGGAGGCAGAGGTGTTCGCCAGGGGCAAAGCCCTGTACGTGCGCTACATCGAGCCGAAGCTTGGCCCTCATCAGGGAGAGACCCGGACGATGCTGAAGCTGAGCGAGGACGAGGTGAAGATCATCCGCCACGGCGAGGTGGAGTCAGAACAGTCCTTTATGCTGGGGCAGCGCTTGCCGGGGTTTTACCGTTCTCCGTTTACATCATTTCAATTATCTACCCATACCCAGCGAATGGAGCTGGTCGTTGACGGCATGTCCGGACGTGCGGCATGGGAGTATGACTTATATGTGTTCGAAGATTATTCAGGACATTTTTCCATTAGTTTGAGCATTCAGGAGGATCAAGAATCATGACATTGAATCCATTAGATCACATTAACAGCCTGGTGGCCGAAGCGGTGGGCGACGCTGCGGTAGCGGCAGGGCTCGTATCCCGGGAGGAGCTGCCTCAAGTTCTGCTTGAAGTGCCCAAGGATAAGGCGCACGGAGACCTCGCCACGAACCTGGCGATGCAACTGACGCGCATTGCGAAGAAGAACCCTCGGCAGATCGCCGAGGCGATTGTGGAGCATCTCGACAAGGAGAAGGCGTCGATCGAGAAGGCGGACATCGCCGGACCGGGCTTTATCAACTTTACGCTGGACAAGAGCTATCTGTACCCGGTTGTCGAGCTCGTGCAGCAGCAGGGGGCAGACTATGGCCGTGTCGATCTCGGCAAAGGCCAGCGAGTTCAGGTCGAGTTTGTCAGCGCGAATCCGACCGGAAGCCTGCATCTGGGGCATGCTCGGGGCGCCGCGGTAGGGGATGCACTGTGCAATTTGCTCGATTATGCCGGCTATGAAGTGACGCGCGAATATTACATTAATGATGCGGGTAACCAGGTGATGAACTTGTGCAAGTCCATCGAAGCCCGGTACTTGCAGGAGCTGGGGCAGGATGCTGAAATGCCGGAGGACGGCTATCACGGCGAGGATATTATCGGCTTTGCCAAGGAACTGGTCGCTGAGAAGGGCGACGCCCTTCTGTCGATGGACCCGGCGGAGCGGACCGCATTCCTGCGCGAATATGGCCTCGGGAAAGAGCTGGACAAGATCAAGCGCGATTTGAATCGTTTCCGGGTGCATTTTGACGAATGGTTCAGTGAGACGTCCCTGTATGAGGATGGTCTGGTTGAGAAAGCATTGAACGAACTGAAGAACAAAGGGGAAGCCTACGAGCAGGACGGAGCTACCTGGCTGCGGACGACCGACTATGGCGATGACAAGGACCGGGTGCTAGTGAAGAACGACGGCACCTATACCTACCTGACGCCTGATATTGCTTATCATCGCAACAAGTACGAAAGAGGCTTCGACCGCATGATCAACATCTGGGGCGCCGACCACCATGGCTACATTCCGCGGATGAAGGCGGCTATGGAAGCGCTCGGTTTTGACCCTGGGAAGCTGACGGTGCTGATCGCCCAGATGGTCAGCCTGTTCCAGAACGGGGAAAAGGTGAAAATGTCCAAGCGGACAGGCAAAGCGGTTACGATGGAGGATCTGATGGATGAAGTGGGTGTGGATGCGATCCGCTATTTCTTCACGATGCGCAGTATGGATTCTCATCTGGACTTCGATATGGATCTGGCGGTTTCGACATCGAACGAGAACCCGGTCTTCTATGTTCAATATGCCCATGCCCGGATTTGCAGCGTGTTCCGTCAAGCCGAGGAGCAAGGCGTTGAGGTTCAGCCGCTGTCCGAGGTGAATCTGCAAGTGCTGCAATCGGAGCATGAATACGACATTTTACGCAAAATGGGCGAGCTTCCGCAAGAAGTGTCGGTGGCTGCGGACAACTATGCTCCGCATCGTCTGATCCGTTATGTGTACGAGCTGTCCTCGCTGTTCCACAGCTATTACAAAGCGCAGCGTGTCATTACGGAAGATGCGGCGCAAACCCAGGCGCGTCTCGCGCTTTTGAGCGCTGTTCGCACCGTCATTGCCAACGTGCTGCGCCTTGTAGGCGTATCCGCTCCGGAGCGGATGTAGATTTTTGTCGAATAAGAACGCGGGTAGCAGCCGTCTTTCCCTGGAGGAAAGGCGGCTGTTTGTCGTTGGATGCAAGATGGCGTTGCCGCTTCGTCGTTTCATCATTTCATCGTTCCGCCATCGTTCCATCGTCATATTCTGAGCACGTTCCACTTGCTGCGGTTCATTCTGGTCCGGGTGCAGAACTACCCTTGCAGCTTCATTCCTTCACGCAGAAATTTCAGGGCGTTCACTTCACCGTCGGAATGGCTGTAGCCTTTGCGCAGCCTGAGCGGCGTGGAGGTTCGGCGCAGGAGCGACTTGATCGCCGTTGTCCGAAGTCCGGGCCTTTGCGCGAGCAGCAATGCGATCGTTCCGCTGATATGGGAGGTGGCCATGGAGGTGCCGCTCATTTCATGGTATCTTCCCTGAAGCCAGGCGGAGACGATTTTGTCCCCAGGCGCATAAATGTCAACAAATTGCCCGCGGTTGCTGAAGGAGGGGATTTTGCGGTTGCGGTCCGTCGCCCCTACGGATATCGTTTGCGGATAACGAGCCGGATAGTCGGCAGTGCGGCGCTTCCCGTCGTTGCCGGACGAGGCGACGATGATGACCCCGGATTGATTGGCCTTGCCGACCACTTCGAGAAGGGCCCGGCTTCGGCTCTGCATGCCGAAGCTCATATTGATAATGTCGACCTGATTGCGGATGCACCAGTCGATGGCAAGCACAATGTCGGACACAAACGCGGACCCGTTATGATCGAAGGCTTTGACGGGGTACACAATCGATCTCGGTGCGACGCCGATCATGCCTCGCGTGCTGTTGGCGGCGGCAATTGTGCCGGATATATGGGTTCCGTGCCCGTTATCGTCATAAGGCGGAATGGCGCGGTTGACCAGGTTGATCCCCCGGCCAAGCGAATGCTTCAGATCCGGGTGGGCAAAGTCAACGCCGGTATCAATGACGCCAATCTTGATGCGGTGGCCGGTAGAAACGGACCATGCTTGCGGTGCTTTGATGTGCTTGACTCCCCAAGGAATGCCGGTCAGCGTGGCGATGCTGCCCTGAACCGCATGGATGTGAATGCGGCTGTCCTCTTCCACGGTTAGCTCCTCCCGGAATTCTTTTTCGATGACAGCAGTTCGGGAAGCGGGCGCAATGATCGTTTGGGTGAGAGGGGAGCAGGTGACAGAGGGATGCAGGGGACCGTGATCGGCGAGATGTTTCCATTGGCTGATGCATTCCCTGTACAGACTAGGGTCATGAAACGTGAGGAGCCGCCGATGCTCTCCTTGAACGTTTCGCGCGAGAAGTTTCGTCTCCGTAAGCAGTGATTGCATGATCCGGGTGTAGTCCATGCGTGGCAATCTCCCTTCTCAATGAACCGTTGCTTAGGTATTGTATGAACCGACAACCCGGCCCGAATGGGACAACGCCCGATTTCCGGCAAATAGGCCCTGTCTTTCGTGTCAAAGATGCATCACGTACATAAAATAGAACTGTGAGGGCCTGAAGGGTTCTTTCATCTTCCCGTGAGGAGTCGATCCTAGGGGCGGATACAGTCAGAAGGCGGAAAGCTTGGCTTTCCGCCTTTTTCCCGTGGGGAAAAGGAGAAAAACTTGATTTTTATGTGCAAATAGGTTTTACTTAGGTTTGATAATGGATATGCCTGAGGATATATACGTGAAGATTGCGTGAGAGGAAGTGTACGTTAGTGAGTAATCCGCTCAATTTAAAGCTCGACCCGGAGAAGGTTCAGGAAATCCCGATGGTTGACCTGGCTTTTATGGTTTTGAAGGCAGCCAACACGCCGTATTATTACCGTGACCTTATGAATGAGGTAGCCAAGCTTCGCGGCTTTACGGAAGAGGAAATTAACGAGACGATTGCCCAGTTATATACAGAGATCAATATAGACGGACGTTTCGCCTGTGTAGGAACGAACCTGTGGGGATTGAAGCGCTGGTACCCGCTGGAGAAATCCGAGGATCCGATTTCGAACGCCAAGCGTCCGCGGATCATCAATGATGAAGATGATGATGACGATGACTTCACGGAAGAGGAAGATACGTTCAGCAGCGAGGATGCAGACGACAGCTACGATGTGCTGGATGACGAGGATGCGGAGGACGATCTCTTCGATGAAGACGATGCGGACGAAGATGTCGATGATGAGGTGGTCCTCGATGATGAGCTGGACGATGAGGATGCCGAGGAAGAGGACGATCTGCTGGAGGAAGAGCTCGAGGAAGAAGAGCTTGATTAGGATGCAAGTATATGCCCTTCGAAGCACTGGTGAATTTTGAGCCTGTTTCTGTCTCTTGACAATCGGATAAGGCACAGAGTAAACTATTGCTTGGGCTTATGATTGTGAATGAGTTTTTTAATAATAAAAAGTGCCCCGTTAATTTATTTTCGGGTCACTTTTTTTGTTTATATGGGGATTGACGGATGCGGGATGCAACCGGAGAATCCCGGGGAACATAGGCAATAGGTTGAAGGCCAGCTCGCTCGCCATTTTTGGAAGCGGGCCGTGCTTTTTGTTAGGCCCGCTTCTGATGAATCAGGGGAAAACGGGTTACGCTATAACATCATATGTCGCCTGAAGTTATGGAGATTATTTAGGAGGGTTTTATACAGTGACAAAGTATATTTTTGTAACAGGCGGGGTTGTGTCATCCTTAGGAAAGGGCATCACCGCGGCATCGTTGGGCAGATTGCTGAAGAACAGAGGGCTGAAAGTTACGATTCAAAAGTTCGATCCGTACATTAACATAGATCCGGGCACCATGAGTCCATATCAGCACGGTGAAGTATTTGTGACCGATGATGGTGCGGAAACCGACCTGGACCTTGGGCATTACGAGCGGTTTATCGATATTAACCTGTCGAAGAACAGCAACGTTACCACAGGCAAAGTATACTCTTCCGTCATTAGCAAAGAGCGTCGGGGCGAGTACCTGGGCGGTACGGTGCAGGTCATTCCTCACATTACGAACGAGATCAAGGAGCGCGTGTTCCGCGCAGGTCGCGAAGCCGGTTCTGATGTGGTCATTACCGAGATCGGCGGTACGGTGGGCGACATCGAGAGCCTTCCGTTTCTGGAAGCGATCCGCCAGATTAAAAGCGATGTTGGTCGCGAAAACGTCATGTATATTCATGTTACCCTCATTCCGTATATTAAAGCGGCCGGTGAAGTGAAGACAAAGCCGACACAGCACAGTGTGAAGGAGCTTCGCAGCATTGGCATTCAGCCTAACGTCATTGTTTGCCGGACAGAGCATGAGCTGTCCACCGAGATGAAAGCCAAAATTGCACTGTTCTGCGACATTGATCCGAATGCGGTTGTGGAATGCCGCGACGCTTCCTCCTTGTACGAGATTCCGCTTAATCTCCGGGATGAAGGGCTTGACGAGATTGTAGTCAACCATCTGAAGCTGACAACTCCTGCGCCGGATATGAAGGAATGGGAGCAACTGGTGGAGCGGGTGTCGAAGCTGGAGAAGACGGTGGAGATTGCGATCGTCGGCAAGTACGTTGCGCTCCATGATGCTTATCTGAGTGTGGTAGAATCGTTGTCCCATGCCGGATTTGATGCCAACGCCGAAGTGAAGGTTCGCTGGGTCAATGCGGAAGAAGTGAATGATGGCAATGTGGACGAGCTGCTGCGCGGCGTCGGAGGCATCCTGGTGCCGGGCGGATTTGGCGATCGCGGCATCGAGGGCAAGATCAGCGCCATTCGTTACGCGCGCGAGCGAAACATTCCGTTCTTCGGCATCTGTCTTGGGATGCAGGTGTCGGTTATTGAATTTGCCCGCAACATGGTGGGTCTTGACGGGGCGAACAGCTCGGAGATTAACCCTTCGACCGAGTTCCCGGTAATCGACCTGCTGCCTGAGCAGAAGGATGTTGAGGATCTGGGCGGCACGATGCGACTTGGCTTGTATCCGTGCAAGCTGGTGCCGGGTTCCCTGGCCGAGTCATGCTATCAGGACGAGCTGGTATACGAAAGACATCGCCATCGGTACGAGTTCAACAACGAATACCGTGAAGATATCGAAAAGGCGGGACTTCGCATTTCCGGTACGTCCCCGGACGGTCGTCTGGTCGAGATTGTAGAGCTTCCGGGCCATCCTTGGTTCCTGGCCGTGCAATTCCATCCGGAATTCACATCCCGTCCGAACCGTCCGCAGCCGCTCTTCCGGGAATTTGTGAAGGCGTCGATCGGGCATCAACAACAACTTTAAGTTTCCTAAGTGCAGAAAGCTTCCCGATTCCGGGAAGCTTTC
>NZ_NPBY01000116.1 GCF_002272015.1 Paenibacillus campinasensis
TTATATCTGCTTCATTTATTGTACGGCTTGTACAACATCATGTTGCAGTGGATTTTTAACAAAATCCATACTCACTCGTTGTTCAGTTTTCAAAGATCAATGCTTTGTTTTCGTTCGCCGTAACTCACAGCGGCGACTTTAATAATATATCACACTATCTCGTTCCCGGTCAAGAAGTTTTTTTGATTAATTTTTCATCCATTATCTTCTAAACCACTGGGGAACGATCACACCCGAACAAAACGGGCGAAACTTAATGTATCACAGATGATAACCCGCCGTCAACTATCCGAGCAATGTTATTTTAAGCCCGAGAAGCAAAGCGACGCCCGGCAAGCCGAGCACCATTACCGTGCCGATCGTCATCGGATTCAGCGGAATATAGGCCTCAGCCGCAAGCCCCGTGAAATTAACGACATACAGCCCGACCGCAGCCAGCGCCAGATGAGCTCCAAACACCGTGACCCATCCCATGCCCAGTCTTTTTTTAAAGATAATATAGATGAGCAGAAGCAGCGAAACGCATAGTACACCGAGCATCATCAGTTTCACCATGACCCCCTCCTTCATCGTTGAATTGTTTGCAAATATTCGTCTGTCCAGCCTAGTTGACTTTTCCCTCTCGCTTTCCCTTCAAGTAATGCATGTCTGCCCCGTTCAGATTAAGCCGCTTCGCTTGCTTCAGATTCATCTGATATTTTCGTTCGGCCGCCTCCAGAATGTAGATCGCATAGTCAATCTGATCCTGACCCGTGGCCTCCTGGAACAAGAGATGCGCTCGTTCCCACTCCACCTGCGACCTCCTCACATCCATGTACACATTCCACAGACGCTCCTGCTCATCGGCTGTCATGTACTCCTCCTGATTCTCCTTCCGATGCTGCCTCCACCACATTTTCATCTCATATCCTCTCCTTCTATGAATCTTAAGCCTGCCAAAAAGACCGCCTGTTTCATTCATATCGAAGAAGGGACAAACTTAGAACAAAAAAAGGAGCCCTCCGGCTCCTTCTGCTGCTTAGATGTTGTTAGACTAACAATAATACTAACGATGAAGCCGGCTGCTGGTCAGTTTAGTTCCCTCCGGCCTTCAAGCGCCTTCGACAATGTCACCTCATCCGCATACTCCAGGTCGCCGCCCACCGGCAAACCATGCGCAATACGGGTCACTTTTATATCAAAAGGACGCACCAGCCGGGAGATATACATCGCGGTTGCCTCTCCCTCAATGTTCGGATTGGTCGCCAAAATCAATTCTTTGACTCTTTCATCACTAAGCCGGTTCAGCAGCTCCTTCAAACGGATTTCATCCGGTCCAATCCCTTCCATAGGAGAAATCGCACCATGAAGCACATGATAATACCCGTCGAATTCCTTGGTCCGCTCCATGGCCACCAGATCCTTCGCGTCCTGCACTACACAGATAACCGAGGCATCCCGTGTCTTGTCTTGACATATCCGGCACGGGTCCGTATCCGTAATGTTGCAGCACACCGAGCAGTATTGCAGATTCCGCTTGACGCTAACCAGCGCTTTGGCAAAATCAATAACGTCGTCTTCTTTCATATTTAGAACGTGAAAAGCCAGGCGGGCAGCCGTCTTCGGCCCCACACCCGGCAGTCGCGTAAAGGCGTCGATGAGCTTCGCGATCGGTTCGGGATAGTACAAATGTAACTTCTCCTTCTGGGGTTAAATTAGAACAAGCCCGGAATTTTCATGCCGCCCGTGAACTTGCCCATATCCGCATTAGCAAGCTCCTCAGCCTTGGTCAGCGCATCGTTCACCGCAGTCAGAACAAGATCCTGCAGCATCTCAACATCATCAGGGTCAACAGCCTCCGGCTTGATGTTAATGGACAGAATTTGCTTGTGTCCGTTCGCCTCTACTGTAACCACGCCGCCGCCGGACGTGCCTTCCACCGTTTTCGTAGCCAGCTCTTCCTGTGCTTTCAGCATTTGCTCCTGCATCTTCTTCACTTGCTTCATCATTTGGTTCATATTATTCATACCGTCTTCTCTCCTTCATTATAGGGTGCGCATATATGCGCTAATCTTTTATGACAACGAGGTCCTCACCAAATAGTTGGATCGCCTCATCAATCCATGGTTTCTCTCCTTCGGCCTCGGAAGCTTCATGTTCCAGCGTCAGCTCCTCGGCCTTAGGCTTTCCCTCGCCCTCCAGCACATCGCTCCAGTCCCGATGCATCATCGTGATCAAGCGGTGCGGCTTGCCAAGAATCCTCTCCAGCACACCCTCAATCACCTGCTTGTTGGCAGGTCTTTCGGTAGTCTCGCGATGGATGTTGTTCTTGAAAGCGATCAGGACTTGATCTTCCCATACCGATACCGGCTCTCCGTCCATCAGCCAGGCGTGAACCGTTACCTTCTCGTCTTTCACACTTTGTAAAATCTGCGCCCATTGGCGCTGAACGGCAGTAAAGGCTTCGCTCGAACTGGCGGCCACATACTGATTGATGTTCGGCGGGATTTTGGCAGTACTCGACAGCTTAGGCGCCGGCGTTCTTGCCGGTTTGGCCGCTTCACGACCACCCGCTCCCGCCACTGGCCCTTGCTGGATCAGCCGTTCCAGCTTTCTCTCAAGCTGCGCCACCTGCTGCTTCAGTTTGGCGACTTCTCCGGCATCCGCACCTGCAGCGGCATGACCTGCTGCCCCGCTCTCACCAGACCCTTGGGTAATCCCCGATAGCTTCAGCAGGGCCACTTCAAACAGCGTCTGAGGCTGGGAAGCATATTTCATCTCGCTTTGGTACCGATTCAGCGTATCGATCATCTGAAACAGCTGTGCCTGTGTAAAAGCGGCCGCCATCTCCTCGAACTCCGCCGGATTCAGTACGCGGTCGGTCAGTTTGTCGGCATTCGGCACCATTTTGATCATCAGCAGATCACGGAAATAGTACAGCAGGTTCTCCATGCACTTGTCAGCGCTTTTCCCTTCCTGCATGAACTGTTCCACGATCTGGAGCACAGCCCCGGCATCTCCCTGCTTCAAAGCGGAAGCCAAACGCCCGAACTGCTCCGATGCGATGCCCCCGGTCATATTCATAACCTGCTCGTAGGATACCGAGCCCCCTGTATAAGAAGCAATCTGATCGAGAATGCTGAGCGCATCCCGCATGCCGCCGTCGGATAGACGGGCGATGTAGGAAAGTGCTTCTGGCTCGGCCTGAATTCCTTCTTCTTCGCAGATACGCTGAAGGCGTCCCGTCTGCTCATCCAGAGACACTCTCCGGAAGTCAAAACGCTGACAGCGCGATATGATCGTGGCCGGGAGCTTGTGCGGCTCCGTTGTAGCCAATATAAACATGACGTGAGCCGGCGGTTCCTCCAGCGTCTTCAGGAGCGCATTGAACGCCTCTGTCGTCAGCATGTGCACTTCGTCTATGATGTAAACTTTGCGGCGCACCTCGGTCGGTGCGTATTTCACCTTCTCCCGCAGATCGCGAATTTCCTCCACACCACGGTTGGATGCGGCGTCGATCTCCTGCACATCCATTACAGCTCCAGCTGTAATCCGGCGGCAGGCCTCACAATCATTGCAAGGTTCCTCGGCCGGGCCTGCCTCACAGTTCACGGCTTTGGCCATAATCTTAGCCGCACTGGTCTTGCCGGTGCCCCGTGGACCGCTGAACAGGTAGGCGTGGGATACCCGCTGCTCGCGAATCGCATTCTGCAGGGTCTGAATTATATGCTGTTGGCCCACCATGTCGCGAAACGACTGCGGCCGCCACGCACGATATAACGCGATATGTTCCACTGTGCTTTACCCTCTTTCAACTTCCACTTCACGGCAAATACGCCGATCCCTCATGGCTTCATTGTCCGTGCAGACACAACAGCTAGTTCTTCGCTCGTCAATCTCAAGGTCAAAAAGAACATGTCGGCAGACGGTTATATTATACTACATTCTATACTACTTACCCCAGCCTTAGCAAAAGGTTTGCTCCGGAATTTCATCGTCACAGCCAACGTGAAAACAAAAAAGCATCTCTACCCAAACGGTAAAGATGCTGATGTGCAAATATGTAATACCGTGCACCTGTTATCGATAATTGCGATCCAAGCGGAAGCCCTGAACAACAACTCGGGCTAGGCCACCCTCCGGCACAAAAGCGGTCCTGCTTATGGCTGCTTCCTTCCGGACCTGACCAGGTTCACAGGTGCTCATTGCGGAGGACCCAACCGTCAACATTGCGTTCAGGGACCAGGCCTCACATCGACAATACCTCTAACAGGAATTCAACCTCGCTACAGCGGATTGCGAGTTACAGGGCACCGCTACCTCCCCGTCTAGCACGGCGAACTTTAGTATATCGCATCGAATCTCAAAATGCAACCGATGGCATAACTTGCCTGTTAGCCGAAGCCATAGGCAGAACAAAACCCCTTCGCCAGATGCAAAGGGGACTGTTATTAGATACCGTATTTCTTTTTAAATCTATCGACACGGCCGCCGGCATCCACGAATTTCTGTTTGCCAGTGAAGAATGGGTGACAGTTCGAGCAAATCTCAACACGCAGGTCCGGCTTAACGGAACCTGTCTCGAACGTGTTACCGCACGCGCAAGTAACCGTGGTAACATGATATTTCGGTTGAATATCCTGTTTCATTAGACTTTCACCTCTTTCCGCCCTGAGCCTCATGCGGACCCAGAGTTATATGGACACATAAATGGAGTATAGCATGGGAAAATTATTAGCGCAATAGCCCAACCTTATCCGTTAGCCGCAGTCCCGCTTCCATATTATCTCAAAGCGCTGCCGGCTTTTTCTTCGGTCTGGCTTGTCCGGCCGGCGGCACGTGAGTGTAAGAGCCGATGACCACATCAGGCAGCTCTGCCTGCAT
Organism: Paenibacillus campinasensis; assembly: GCF_002272015.1. Taxonomy (GTDB): domain Bacteria; phylum Bacillota; class Bacilli; order Paenibacillales; family Paenibacillaceae; genus Paenibacillus_AQ; species Paenibacillus_AQ campinasensis. The sequence continues at coordinate 4,864 of NZ_NPBY01000116.1, forward strand.
GATCTCAATCGCCTGCTTCATCCCGAGTATGTCGCCTTGTGCCGGCGGAATCAGCTCCAGATAACTCTCTGGATCAATGTTCAGGTTGCGCAGCTGAATAAGACGGAGACCTGTACGGCGGGCAAACTCAATCATCGCCTCCAGCTCCTCCTCCCGGTCCGTTACACCCGGAAAGATCAGGTAGTTGATCGAAGTGTACACCCCTTGATCCGATGCATAGCGAAGCGATTTCTCTACGTTCGCCAGCGTATAGCCCCGCGGCTTGTAATAGGCATTGTAATGATCGTCGAGCGCACTGATCGTGCTGACCCGCATCAGATCAAGACCAGCATCTACGATACCGCGGATAAAATCAGTCAACCCGGCATTGGTGTTGATATTAATGTAACCCATATCGGTTTGGGAGCGAACCTCGCGCATCGCTTCAATAATAATCTTCGCCTGCGTAGACGGTTCTCCCTCGCACCCTTGTCCGAAGCTGATGATCGATTCCGGAGTCTTGAGATGCTCCAGCATCACCTGTACCAGCTCGTCCACTCGGGGTTTGAAATTCATCCGGGTCTGAGGCGCCACAAAGCCGCTGTCATCCGGCTGCTCGGATATGCATCCGAAGCATCCTGCATTACAGGAATAGGATACAGGAACGGCCCCCTCCCACCGGTTCAAAAACGTATTGGATGCAGTAAGGCACTCATAGCCGAGCGCACAATTGGATAAATGCTCATACAGCCGGTTCTCCGGATATTTGGCGGTCAGTCTTTGGACGCCAAGCTCTAGCTCGCCCAGGTCACAATTGACCGGGTTCCACTTCTCCGGATCATCCGACAAACGTGCGGTTGTATAGAATCCGCCATCCTTCCACACCACGGCGGAATATCCGAATAGCGGCAGCTTATATTCCTTGTCACTTTTCACGTAGCCGGGCAGGCATAGACGCGTATACCCCTGCGGCAGCAAAGCACCGACAGCCGTATAATGGTCTTCCAGCGGCAGCATCTCTCCGGTATCGGGGTCCATCCCGATCGCCCGGGTGTTCGGCAGCCCTACAAGCGTAGCGCCTTCCGGCAACGGAATTAATTCATCCTCCAAAATCTCGACAATCATGTCTCCACTGCGACCAAGAGCAATTAGCTCGCGATGATCGTAGACCTGTCCTTGTTCATCTGCATAAACCAAATACATGCTGATCTCCTATTCTATCCGGGATATTCCGCACCTTAGCTCTGAGGAGCTGTCGCCGCTGAAGGTCTGGATGTGCGTTTAGCCGGTTCTCTTCCAGTTCCAGAGCCGCCGTTATGGCTGGCCGCATCAAACGATGCCAAAAATTCCGCATTGGTCTTCGTATCACGCATTTTCTTCAAGAAGCCTTCTACAAAATCGGCAGAATCATTCATATTTTTACGGATGGCCCATATGGTGTCCAGCTCATCCTTGCTCAGCAGCACCTCTTCACGGCGCGTGCCGGAACGACGGATGTCGATCGCAGGGAAAATGCGCCGCTCGGCAAACCGGCGATCCAGATGAAGTTCCATATTGCCCGTTCCTTTAAATTCCTCGTAGATGATGTCATCCATACGCGACCCGGTCTCTACCAGCGCCGTCGCCAGAATCGTCAGGCTTCCGCCCTCCTCCACATTCCGTGCCGATCCGAAAAACCGTTTCGGACGGTGGAACGCAGCCGGATCAATCCCCCCGCTCAGCGTGCGGCCAGATGGCGGGATCACCAGGTTGTACGCCCGGGCCAGACGGGTAATGCTGTCCAGCAAAATCACAACATCCTTCTTGTGCTCGACCAGACGAAGCGCACGCTCCAGCACCAGCTCAGCCACCTTGATATGGTTCTCCGGCAGCTCGTCAAAGGTTGATGCAACCACCTCGCCTTTAACAGAACGCTGCATATCCGTCACTTCTTCCGGACGCTCGTCAATCAGCAGCACGAACAGCTCGATATCAGGGTAGTTGGTTGAAATACTGTTGGCGATTTCTTTCAGAAGGAGCGTCTTTCCCGCTTTTGGCGGAGCCACAATCAAACCGCGTTGTCCCAAACCTACAGGAGCCAGTAAATCCATGATCCGGGTAGACAATTGATTAGGGGATATTTCGAGAACGAGCTTTTCTTGTGGATAAAGAGGAGTCAGAGCTGGAAAGTGCAGCCGTTCAGCCGCAACAGTTGGATTTTCTCCGTTCACCGCATTGACCTGCAGGAGGCCAAAATAACGTTCATTTTCCTTCGGCGCCCGACATTTGCCGGATACCAGATCCCCGGTCCTCAGATCGAATTTGCGAATCTGGGATGCAGAGATATAAATGTCCTCTGTGCTGGGAAGATAATTAATGGGTCTTAAAAAGCCGTAGCCTTCAGGTAAAATTTCAAGGACACCCTCCATAAACATCAGACCGCTTTGCTCAGCCTGCGCGCGAAGGATCGCAAAAATCAGTTCCTTCTTCTTCAGCTGACCGTAATAGGGGATCTGATACTTCTTGGCCAGCTTATACAGATCCGTCAGCTTCATGCCTTCCAAATCGGATATTTGTAAATCCATTTAATAACCACCTATTCAATTTTAATCATTCTGTACATTAATTTAACCAGTTTGCTATGGTCTCTATCATTCTATGGATGAGTTACTAGGATAGGATTGCCCAAATTAGAGGGAGATATGCAGTAAGATTCTCATATTTCCCTCAATTTTACAATAAAAACCTTGATATGGATACCTAAATTATGACAGGCCTGTACCTCCATAACGAAGCAAACCGCGCGTCGTTATTCCGATTCACGCCATACTTCGGCACCAAGCGCACGAAGATTGGACACGAGGTTGTCGTAGCCTCGATCAATGTATTCCACACCGGTCACTTCGGTCACACCCTCAGGCACCGTCAATGCTGCAATCACAAGCGCAGCCCCAGCGCGAAGATCGGTGGCCTTCACTTTGGCCGCATTCAGCGGTCCGCCTTCAATAATGGCTGAGCGCCCCTCTACACGGATTTTGGCGCCCATGCGCACCAGCTCCGGCACATGCTTGAACCGGTTGCTATATACAAAATCGCTGAGCACACTAACCCCTTCGGCCTGGGTCAGCAAACTGGTCATCGGAGATTGCAGATCGGTGGCAAAGCCAGGATAGATCAGCGCCTTGACATCCACATGCTCGTAGCGCTCCTTCCCGGTGACCCGGATGCTCTCATCCAGCTCTTCGATACCAACACCCATCTCGATCAGCTTAGCCGTCAACGCCTCCAGATGTTTGGGGATCACGTTGTCGATGACCACATCACCGCGGGTGGCCGCAGCAGCGATCATATAAGTTCCCGCCTGAATTCGATCAGGAATAATAGAATGACGGCAGCCATGCATCTCGGAGACACCTTCGATACGGATCGTTTCCGTACCCGCCCCTTTGATGACGGCTCCCATGGAGTTGAGCAATGTAGCAACATCTATGATTTCAGGCTCTTTAGCCGCGTTTTCGATAATTGTAGAGCCTTTGGCCTTGGCGGCCGCAAGCATAATATTAATCGTCGCGCCGACGCTGCTGACATCAAGATATATTTTTGCGCCCCGCAGCTCTTTGGCATGCAGATGAATGGAGCCATGCTCATTCGTTACGGTAGCTCCAAGCGCTTCAAACCCTTTGATGTGCTGGTCGATCGGACGAGGTTCAAAGTTGCATCCGCCCGGCAATCCGATGACGGCTTCTTTAAATCTTCCGAGCATTGCGCCCATTAAGTAATAGGATGCCCGAAGCTTCTTAACCGCTCCGTTAGGCATCGGAATCGCTTTGATATCGGAAGGGTCGATCTTCATCTGACTGTCTTCCCAGGAAACCTGGGCACCCAGATCCCGCAAAATTTCAGCATATACCGCCACATCGCTCAGATGGGGCAAATTATCAAGCGTCACTTCCGATTCCGCGAGAATCGCGGCCGGAATTAAAGCAATTGCACTGTTCTTAGCACCGCTGATTGTGACGGAGCCATGCAGTGGGCGTCCACCGCTGATCATCAATTTTTCCATAAGCTTTAGGGTCCCCCTACATCACTTCGCAGCCGGAAATGGTTCTGATGGCACAATTCATAAAGGTGATGAAATGGAAAAACACCGGCTAAGCGGTGTGCTTTCCATCCCATCATATTCAGCTAGATCAAGCTAGCTGCAGAATCGCTGGAGGCCATACCAAGCATCCGTTACGCCTCAGCATTCAGAGCTAAGCAGAATAACAAGTCAGTTTACGCTTTGTTGTTGGAGCCGAACTCACGGATTTTGCCGATCACCGTTTGTTTGATCGCTTCGCGACCTGGCTTCAGGTAAGTACGTGGATCATAAGCTTCAGGCTTCGCAGCCAGCACTTCGCGAACCACTTTGGAGAACGAAATTTGGTTCTCGGTGTTTACGTTGATTTTGGAGGTTCCAAGGGAGATCGCTTTTTGAATGTCGTGTGTTGGAATGCCTGTTCCGCCATGAAGAACCAGCGGAAGCTTCACCGCATTGCGGATTTCTTCCATTTCCTTAAAGCCGAGGTTAGGCTCGCCTTTGTAAGGTCCGTGTACGGAGCCCAGTGCAGGAGCCAGTGTGTCGATTCCGGTCTCGTTGACGATACGAACGCAATCGTCGAGCTTCGCGTACATCACTTCGCCTACAACGTCATCCTCTTGGCCGCCAACCATGCCCACTTCAGCCTCAACGGAGACGCCTTTAGCGTGTGCATATTCAACAACCTGTTTTGTCGTTTCGATGTTCGTGTCGATCGGGCTGTGGGAATCGTCGATCATGACGGAAGTAAATCCGGCATCGATCGCTTCCTTACACTTCTCAACACTGGAGCCATGGTCAAGATGGATTGCTACCGGAACCGTCACTTTCAGGTCCTGCATCAGTCCTTTCACCATATGCACAACGGTGTTGAATCCGCCCATGTAACGCGCTGCGCCTTCGGACACGCCAAGGATAACTGGCGATTTCTCTTCTTCGGCAGCTTCCAGAATGGCATGTGTCCATTCAAGGTTATTAATATTGTACTGACCCACCGCGTATTTACCTTCGAGCGCTTTGTTCAGCATTTCTGTCATGGATACTAATGGCATGGTTTCATCCTCCTAAAGATGCTTTGTTTGTCTATGGACAATAGCCGTGATAACATACGGACTTATTATACCACATCGCGTTATAAATACTAAACAAGCATTTCCTAATTTACTGCGTCACACATCACACTGTTGTCAAAAAAAAGAATTCCGCAACATGTGCAGAATTCAACATTCAGCCAATATGGCTCGTCGTCCCTTTCAGCTGGGCATTTACGGCCTGTCTCATTTCATCGATATCAAACGGCTTGGTAAAGTGCATCAGAGCGCCTAGTTCCGTCGCTTCCTTGATCATGTCAAGCTCGCCATAGGCGGTCATCATGATCACCTTGATTTCAGGATCCATCTGCTTGATATGCTTCAGAATCTCAAGTCCGTCCATTCCAGGAATTTTCATATCCAGCAGAACCAAATCCGGCGAATGCTGCTTTACAATCTCAAGGGCAATCTTCCCGTTCGCCGCTTGAAACGTCTCATACCCTTCGCTGCTGAACACTTCCATCAAAAGGATGCGGATGCCATTCTGATCATCCACAATCAACACTCTTTGCCTGCTCATCTTCCCTTGCCTCCTAACTTGGAATTGAACAAAGTATATAAAAACCTGGAGTCTCAATTGTCCCAAAAGCAACCCTTATCTGTATTCGCCTGCCGATGTTGAAATCCTCCTTTGCCTGAAAAAAGTCCTAAAAAAAGATGTTTTTAGTGGATGTTTTTTCAAAAATCCAAAAAAACGACGTTTAGCCAACAAATGATATAGGGCAAAATGCTTGCATTTATCCCTATATTCGACTTGATTTCCGGCAGTTCCTCCGGCCGATCAGCACATCGTATTCACCGATGGGGCCTGACCACCGCATCACGTCAAGCCAGGGACAGCGGAATACAAAGAAAGCTTCCCGGAATCGGGAAGCTTT
>NZ_NPBY01000117.1 GCF_002272015.1 Paenibacillus campinasensis
GAACAACCGAACAAGCTCGTTATCGATTCGTCGATAGCGAGCTTGTTTTTTGTCTTTCCTTTTGGCATAAAGCTATTCGTGAATCTCATGTTTGCTGTGATGAAGTCTATCTTGCCTGCTTCTGCAGGTCATCCGGACCGTTTTAATGCATTGCACGCTGGGCATACTAAAGCAGCTTTACCGAGTGGTCCCAACATTCCTCACCGGATGGTGTTTTGTATATGTACAGCATTTAATTAGTTGTTATGTAAGGATATGGACGGACTTTGTCCGTTCACGGTAGACACGGATATTGCCCTGAATGGATGGTGCAGCTATGCAGAAAAAGGTCTGTTCCAATGCCTTGACAGCCTATAGGCCCTTTGCTAAGATTGCAATAATATATTTCTGAAAATACAGAAAACGCCGTCCCATCCAGCCTTGAAACTATATTTAAAGTCCGCCGGAAGACGACAAACAAAGGAGGAATAACCCAGGTGTGGGAAGATAAGTTTAGCAAGGAAGGCTTTACTTTTGACGATGTATTATTGGTTCCTAGAAAATCCGAGGTACTCCCTAAGGAAGTGGATGTGACCACAAGATTAAGTGAACATGTGAAGTTGAACATTCCATTGATCAGTGCCGGAATGGACACCGTTACAGAGGCGCCTCTGGCGATTGCCATTGCTAGAGAAGGTGGAATCGGTATCATTCATAAAAATATGACAATCGAACAGCAAGCGGAGGAAGTCGATCGGGTGAAGCGCTCAGAGAGCGGTGTCATTACGAATCCATTTTCCCTTCGGGCTGACAACCTGGTAGCTGATGCTGAGAAACTGATGGGCAAATTCCGGATTTCCGGTGTGCCGATTGTTGATGAGCATAATAAGCTGATCGGGATTTTGACGAATCGTGACCTGCGTTTCGTCCACGACTACAACACCGTGATCCGCGATGTAATGACCAGCGAGAATCTGGTCACTGCTCCGGTTGGCACAACGCTGCAGGATGCGGAGTCGATTCTGCAAAAGCATAAAATCGAGAAGCTTCCTCTCGTGGATGAGAGCAACGTCCTGAAAGGCCTTATTACGATCAAGGACATCGAGAAAGCAATCCAGTTCCCGAACGCCGCCAAGGATGCGCAAGGTCGTCTGTTGGTGGGCGCTGCCATCGGTATCTCCAAAGACACCTTTGACCGTGCAGAGGCGCTTGTTCAGGCAGGCGTAGACGTGATCACGGTGGATTCGGCTCACGGCCATCATATTAACATTATCGAGGCTGTGCGCAAGCTGCGTGAGCGTTATCCGGATCTTACGATCATTGCTGGTAACGTGGCGACAGGTGAAGGAACTCGCGAGCTGATCGAAGCCGGAGCATCTGTAGTAAAAGTCGGCATTGGACCAGGCTCCATCTGTACAACCCGGGTTATTGCTGGTATCGGTGTGCCGCAAATTACAGCCATCTATGACTGTGCTACCGTAGCGAAGGAATACGGTGTTCCAATTATTGCTGACGGCGGTATCAAATATTCCGGTGAGATTACGAAAGCAATCGCCGCAGGCGCACACGCCGTCATGCTGGGCAGCATGTTTGCCGGCACGGAGGAAAGCCCTGGTGAATTCGAAATTTACCAAGGCCGTCGCTTCAAAGCTTATCGTGGTATGGGCTCCATGGCTGCTATGAAGCAAGGCAGCAAGGACCGCTACTTCCAGGAGGATGACAAGAAGCTGGTTCCTGAGGGGATCGAAGGTCGCGTAGCTTATAAGGGGCCGCTTGCGGATACAATCCATCAGCTGATCGGCGGTCTGCGCTCTGGTATGGGTTATTGCGGAACGAAGGATCTGGAAGAGCTTCGTAACGATACCCAATTCGTTCGCATCACGGGTGCGGGTCTTCGCGAGAGCCATCCGCATAACATTCAAATTACGAAGGAAGCGCCTAACTATTCCTTGTAAGAAGGAGCCTTTTGATGTTTTACTCTCGGGTTAACAGCAGATTATACATCAACTGCGAATATATGTAATTTATTTCCTCGGACAAGCCTGCCGGATTTCGGTTGGCTTGTCTTTTTTTGATACCCCCCCTATGATAGAATAGAACAAGCAATTGACTTATTGAGAATTAGAGGGGAGTAATTCCATTGATAGAGAAGTCTGCAAGAAAGAAACGTAAAATCGTACAACGAACTATAGCATCCTTGATGCTCGTTAATATATTGGGCTTTTCCACCGTGCCGGCCGTTTCTTTCGCCGCGTCCCACCTGGTAGCGACGGCGGAGACGACAAGCACCGATGAAACGGAAGCGACGACTACGACCAATGCGAAGCCAGACAAGGTACCATCCATAGATCAGCTCGGGCTCGAAGTGAAATCCGCTGTGCTGCTGGAGCCAACCACAGGTCAGATACTGTTGAACATCGACGCTGACGTGGCGTTGCCACCCGCCAGTATGACGAAGATGATGACAGAGTATATTGTGGCTGAGCAGGTGAAGCAAGGCATCATCTCTTGGGATGATGTCGTCACGGTGCGGGAGAATGCAGCTAAGAGCGTAGGCTCCCGCATCTTCCTTGCTGAGGGCGATCAGCATACGGTAAGAGAGCTGTACATCGCGATGGCGGTAGGCTCGGCGAACGATGCGACGGTTGCCCTGGCGGAGTATGTGGCAGGCACCGAGGCAGAGTTTGTCAACATGATGAACGAAACCGCGAAGCAAATGGGAATGGAAACGGCCTTTTTTATTAACTCAACAGGTTTGAGCCGGGCCGATATGCCAAAGAAATTCCGTCCACAAGAAGATCGCGAAACGGTGATGTCCGCCATGGATGCCGCGATTCTTGTTAAGCACATCGTCATGGACCATCCGGATTTTGCCGAGTTTACGGCGATTCCGTCCTATAAGTTTCGTGAACGGGATAAGGATCCAATCATTAACTACAACTGGATGCTGGAGTCCAACAAGGATATTACCAACTTTAAAGCTTATGCCTATGAAGGCCTTGATGGTATGAAGACCGGACATACGTCGGCAGCAGGATACTGCTTTGCAGGGACGGCTGAACGGGATGGCATGCGTCTGATCAGTGTGGTGATGGGGACTAAATCGGAAGGCGCTCGTTTCCAGGAAACGCGCAAGGTGCTGGATTACGGCTTCGACAATTTTGAAATCAAAGAGGTTGTACCGGCACAATCGACGGTAGAAGGTTTTGAGAATATCCAGGTCAGCAAGGGCAAGGATACAGAAGCTGCCATTGTAACGGACAAGCCGGTAAGCTTCATGCTTCCTAAAGGATCGAGTGGTGCTAACATCAACTTTGAAGCGACCATCGACAGCAACAATCTGACGGCGCCAGTTGCGAAGGATACAAAAGTAGGCACCGTGACATACTCTTATACAGTAGAAGGTATGGACAGTGAGCAGACGGTAACGGTCAATTTGATTACAGCTGACGAGGTTGAGAAGGCGGGATGGTTCAAGCTGTTGATGCGTGCAATCTCACAGTTCTTCGCAGATCTGTTCGAATCGATCAAAAATCTTTTTTAACCGAAACGTATAAATCCCGAGTAAATGGGTTGTATATTTGAGTTGATTGGGGTAAAATATCAAGTTAGATTCATGGACAAAGTTACGGACAGCGTGATGAATTAACATACCACTGGCATCGCTTGTGGCGATTCAGATATATCGTATTATTCGGGAGGCTAGGGCATATGGAAACAGGAACAGCTACTGTAAAAAGAGGCATGGCAGAAATGCAAAAAGGCGGCGTCATCATGGACGTCATGAACGCAGAGCAAGCGAAGATTGCCGAGGCTGCTGGCGCAACTGCCGTTATGGCACTGGAAAGAGTCCCTTCTGACATTCGTGCGGCAGGCGGCGTGGCTCGCATGGCGGACCCTACCATTGTGGAGGAAGTCATGAAGGTCGTATCCATTCCGGTAATGGCTAAAGCTCGTATCGGTCACTATGTCGAGGCGAAGGTTCTTGAGTCTCTCGGTGTCGATTACTTGGACGAGAGCGAGGTCCTGACGCCGGCTGATGAAGTTTTCCATATCGATAAATGGGATTTTACCGTTCCTTTCGTATGCGGCGCCAAGGACATCGGTGAAGCGCTCAGACGGATCGGTGAAGGTGCATCCATGATCCGTACGAAGGGTGAGCCGGGAACAGGGAACATCGTGGAAGCTGTTCGTCATATGCGTCTGATCAACAGCCAAATTCGTAAAGTGCAGAACATGTCGAAGGACGAGCTATATGCCGAAGCGAAGAATTTGGGTGTATCCTATGATCTGCTGAAAAGTGTACATGAATCGGGCAAGCTGCCTGTCGTGAACTTCGCTGCTGGTGGAATTGCAACGCCTGCGGATGCGGCTTTGATGATGCATCTCGGGGCAGACGGCGTATTCGTAGGCTCCGGTATTTTCAAGTCCGACAATCCGGAGAAGTTCGCTCGTGCTATCGTTGAAGCTACCACACATTATGAAGATTATAAATTGATTGCCGAGGTATCTAAAAACCTGGGCACCCCGATGAAAGGCATCGAGATTTCCAAGCTGTCGCCTGCTGAGCGGATGCAGGATCGCGGTTGGTAAGAGAGAGAAGGGGTAACATGAAGATCGGCGTACTGGCACTGCAGGGTGCCGTTACAGAGCATATTCGCAGCATATCGCTTGCTGGTGCCGATGGTGTTCCAGTGAAACGGGTAGAGCAGCTGGAGGATTTGGACGGGCTGATCATTCCCGGAGGAGAAAGCACTACCATCGGCAAGCTGATGCGCAAATACGGATTTATGGAAGCCATCCGGCAGTTTTCAGAGCAGGGCAAGCCAATTTTCGGAACATGCGCAGGACTGATCGTGCTGGCTGAACGGATTGACGGCCATGAGGAAGCTCATCTGAAGCTGATGAATATGACCGTGGCCCGCAACGCTTTTGGCCGGCAGCGTGAAAGCTTTGAGACCGATTTGGTTGTGAAGGGCATTGACGAGCCTATACGCGCGGTATTTATCCGTGCTCCCCTGATTATGGAGGTAGGATCGGACGTCGAGGTGCTGTCGACCTATAAGGATGAGATTGTGACCGCGCGTCAGGGGCATCTTCTGGCTGCATCCTTCCATCCGGAGCTGACGGATGATTTCCGATTGCATCAGTATTTTATTGAGATGGTGGAAGCAAGTCGAACTGGTGTACAATAAAAGAATAGAGAAAACATCTTGACTCTTGTTGCAAGAGTCAAGTTTGTTTTTCTTAAACAAGTGGAATTTGGATGTTATTTAGGAGGGTTTCCCGTGTTAGACGTAAAAATATTGCGCAACGACTATCACCGCGTAGAGGAAGCATTGAAGAACCGCGGCAAATCGCTTGATTTGATCTCGGATTTCCCCGAGCTGGATGCACGGCGGCGTGAGCTTCTCCAGGAAAGCGAGAACTTGAAGAACCGGCGGAATACGGTATCAGCTGAAGTGGCGAGATTGAAGAAGAACCGTGAAAATGCAGACGATCTCATTGTAGAAATGCGTGAGGTGTCCGACCGTATCAAAAGTTTGGATGAAGAGGTTCGTGAGCTTGAGAACCAGATTTCCGAGCTGACGCTGGCCATTCCGAATATTCCTCATGAAAGTGTGCCGGTCGGGGCTTCCGAAGAGGAGAATGTAGAGGTTCGCCGCTGGTCCGAGCCGCGGACGTTCGATTTTCAGCCGAAGGCTCACTGGGAAATTGCCCAAAGTACGGACATCCTTGATTTTGAAGCAGCAGGCAAGGTCACAGGCTCTCGATTCACGTTCTATAAAGGACTCGGAGCTCGACTTGAACGCGCGCTGATTAACTTCATGATGGACCTGCACAGCGATAAACACGGTTATGAAGAAATGCTTCCTCCCTATATCGTCAACCGGGACAGCCTGTACGGAACAGGCCAACTTCCTAAATTTGAAGAGGATCTGTTCAAGCTGAGCGACACGGATTACTATCTTATCCCGACGGCGGAAGTGCCTGTTACGAACTATCACCGCGAGGAAATTTTGAGCGCTCAAGAATTGCCAAAGTATTATGTGGCTTACAGCTCCTGCTTCCGTTCCGAGGCGGGTGCAGCCGGACGTGATACGCGAGGCCTGATTCGCCAGCATCAATTTAACAAGGTTGAAATGGTGAAGATAGTACATCCGGATCAATCTTTTGAAGAGCTTGAGAAGATGACTGCAGATGCAGAACGTGTACTTCAGCTTCTGGAGCTTCCATATCGCGTGATGCTGCTGTGCACGGGCGACATGGGATTTGGTTCCACGAAAACCTACGACCTGGAGGTATGGCTTCCGGAGAGCGGGATGTACCGTGAAATCTCTTCCTGCTCGAATATCGGGGACTTCCAGGCCCGCCGCGCGAATATTCGTTTCCGCCCGGAAGCGAAAGCGAAGCCGGAGTTCGTGCATACCTTGAATGGATCGGGGCTTGCCGTGGGTCGGACGGTAGCGGCTATTCTCGAGAACTACCAGCAAGCGGACGGCAGCGTCGTAATTCCGGAGGTTCTTCGTCCTTACATGGGCAATGTGAGTGTCATTGCTCCGAAGGATAAATAATATTTGATAATTGTTGTCGTTCTGTGGTATAATGATCTTCGCATGTGATTCATGCAAGAGCTTTATACCATCTTGGAGAGGTACCGAAGCGGTCATAACGGGGCGGTCTTGAAAACCGTTAGGGGGCAACTCCACATGGGTTCGAATCCCATCCTCTCCGCCATACATATATAGAGTAAGCTGTTCCCTTCGGGGGACGGCTTTTTTTGTATAAAACAACACGCATCTCCGCAATTTATAAGGAAGGGGAGGTGTGAATGATGAACTCAGAGCTGAATGTAAATCAGGAAACGCTGGTCAGTGCCTGGCAAGAAAGACTCGGGACGATTCTGAAGCCAGGAGACCGGGCCGAGGTAGCTGCAGACGAAGGGAATCCTCAAGCTGTCCGGATCCATATTGATACGGCAGGGAGACAGGACTATTCATTCGACTTTCAATGCACCTACGTGGATTCCAGGGAAGTGAGAGTGGATCTGGTCGATGTGGAGCGAGCGGGCGCTACGACGGATGAGCGCAACGAGAACATTCAAGGGATGGTTAGCGATTACACACGTCACATTCATGAATGCGCACAAGCGCTTCAGCAAATCACACATCACTGACCGGGATCGTTGATTATAGGACCCAGGTCCTGATCATGCCGGCAAGGTCGACACAAGGCCAGGCAAACACCTGGGAAGGCAGCTATCCCAGCAATTGAAATGGAGGTCATGGCATGAGCAAACCGAAATCTGTTCCGGTGCCGGAGGCGCAGGAGCCAAAGCGCGAGCGTGAGGAACAGCATCGTGGTGGGCAAGAGCCGCTGTCCGGATCGCATCGTGCGAAAATTCGCAAGCAGTCGGGTAACTTTAATCCAGAAGGGTAGGCTCGATGCAGAGCCGGCTGTATGAGGAGAATAACAGAAGATTGGAGCTTCCTGCGATCGTGCGGGAGGCTCTTTTTCGTCTAATGAGAAAAAGCCTGATTTTTTTCTGAAACTCTTTCTGACTCCACCTCGTATAAAGGGGAAAGTGTTATTCAAAGGGCCCTTACAAATAACACGACATCATTTGGAATAAAGAAGTTTGATTTCAAAACAACTGAGATATTTCAGAAAAAATTCCAAATAGTGTTTCTCAATCTGACAAAATAGGTTATGATGAAAAGGTCTGTTATTTTTTTCTTAAGATCTAGAGGGGAGAGTTTTTAATGAACAAGAAGTTAGTAGCCATTATGTTAACGCTGCTACTGTCCGTAACAGTCGTTCTCGCTGGCTGCGCCAAGAAAGACGAGCCGAAAGCTGCTATGGTCAATTCACTGAAGAGTGCAACAGCAATGACTTCCTATGAGATGAGCAGCAAATTCGTCATTGAGGATCTGGTAATGAACATTGCCGAAATAAATACTGCAGATGCGGAGCTTGCTCTTAATGTCCTGAAGAATGCAGAAGTCACGCTGGATGGGGTATACCAAGCCGATCCGATGCAAGCCGAGTTTAAAATGGGAATTAACTTGAAGGGCGATATGGCCATGTCCTTCAATCTGGATATGGTGATGACGCAGGAGAAAATCTATGTGAAGGTTCCGAATATCCCGATGCTGCCGCTGCCTGAAGAAGTTGTAGGCAAATTCCTAGTTCTTGATCTGAAGGAGCTTGCTGAGGAAGCTGGGGAATCCTTCAATCCGGCCACACTGGATGCGAAGAAATCCCAAGAGTTCTCGAATGAAATCCTTGAAGCATTCATGAGTGAGTTTGACGAAGAGAAATACTTCAAAGAAATCGCGGCATCCGATGTTAGTCTTCCAGAAGGCATTGAGACGAAGCAAATCATTCAATTCTCCATTAATAACGACAATGTGAATGAAGCTGTAGAGCTGATCGTCAACAATGTGCTTCCTAAGATCCTTGACATCATTGCCAAGGAAGAATATCGTGAACTGGTCGGTCTGACGCAAGCAGAGATTGATGAAGCGAGAGAATCCATCACTTCGGTGAGTCAAGAAGATCTGAAGATCGCACTTGAGGAATTGAATGAGTTTCTCGTGATCAACAGCTTCAATATCAATACCGCTATCGACAAAAAAGACTTCCCTGTATACCAAGATGTGACGGCTGACCTGGTCTTCAACGATCCTGAGTCCAGCGACAACATGAAGCTTGTATTCAAAGGAAGCTCTCATTACACGAAAATCAATGAGACAGCAGAATTTAAAGTAGGCATCCCACAAGATGCTGATGTTGTTACCATGGAAGAATTCGAAGAGGCAATGTACTACGGGTATTAATTCTCTTTATTCGTTTTCATTGCAGCGAAA
>NZ_NPBY01000118.1 GCF_002272015.1 Paenibacillus campinasensis
TGAGGGGCGAGTTTTAATATGGGTAAAATAACTCGATTTATTATATTATGTCTGACCATAATATTAAGTTCTTGTACTAATTCTGCGTTCACAGTTAAAGATGCGGAAGACATTGCTCTAAAATCTGTATCTAGTGAAGATGGAGAGTGGTATGTCTCTAGTTCACGAAGTAAGAATAGAGAGTGGATTGTGACTCTCAAATTATTAGGCGATGATTGTAGTGAAAAGAAAATATACATCAGCAAAGATGATGGGGAAATTAAAGATGAGAGGGGCGGCAATTCGTGTTAAATGAAAACAGACAAGTTTAAACCTGAATTTCGAAAGTACGACTCTCTGAAAACGTGAAAAGGGCTCCGAATCTTTGGTAGAATGGTGTTTGTCCGAACAACATCACCCAAAGAGAGAAGCACCTTTTAGGTGAAGTTTACCACACCCATCAGCAAAATCAAGACCGAATTTTCTCTGCAAAATGCCACGAGCTTCGGTGGCATCAAAGTCTTTCTGGCCTATCTCGAAAAAATCAAGCTTGCTGAGGCCATGCGTTGCCTCTCTGGCGGCAAAGCGCACAACTCGGTTTTTCCTATTCATCGTATCCTGCTCTACCTCATCGTTGGCTGGATGCTCGGTTGCGAGCGGATTTTTCATTTTCGCAAACTGCAGCATGACGCCCTGCTGCGCCGTTTCCAGGGCGGACGCTGCCCGCATCACAGCCTGTTGTACAAGGAACTCGGCCGACTGGGCCGGACGTGTCCCGGGCTGGCGATGGAGCTTCGGACGCTCCATCAGGAGGTCATGTTGTGAGAAGCGCCTGCATTCGAAATGGCATCAAAACATCGGAAAGAACACCTGAATTGAGTGTTGAAGAACAGTTTGAATTAGTTCGTGAGCATTTTGGATTATAAGACGAAAAACAATTGTCGATTTGATTGGTAGGTAGAATAACAAAGGCTGCCCTTGGTTGGCAGCCTTTGACAGGGACAATAGTTGATCAACCTAAAGTCAAATCCAGAACTTACAGATCAATCACAGCTTTCTGGATGGGCCGTCTGGTTGGTATGATTGAACATAAAAAAAGGACACCAAGTCCTTAGCAGACCTCGTGCCCTCGAAGGGTTGCATATTGGGATTTTACCGAACACTGTCTGATGCTCACCGCTCCTCTAAGCTTCCTCAAGCGGCTTCACTTCAACGTCCTTACATCCACCGTATTGGATAGGACATCCACTTCATTCGGAATAATCCCTCTCTCAAACATATAATCGGCGACCGCTTGCCAACGTTGGCGGACGGTGTCATCAATCGGGTCAAACGGGTATAAAGAGCCTTCCAGCTGCTGACGAGCGACGGGTTCGGAGACGCCTTGGATGTCCTGAATTAATTGGACGGTGTGATCGGCATCGTCGGATAGAAGCGCGGACTCTTCATTCAAGCCTTCGAACACTTCATGGACGAGCTCAGGATGCTCCTTCAGGAAGCCGTTTCGCACAATATACACCGTATCGTTCTCGGATTCGATGTCGCCTGCGGAAATGACCAGCTCTGCACCGAAGTCGACGAGCGCCACGGCCGTAAAAGAACCCCATGTCGCCCAAGCGTCGACTTGCCCGCTTTCAAAGGCAGGCCCCGCTTCCGTTGGCGGAAGATAGACGATCTCGACTTCGCTCGCATCGAGGCCGCCCTTCTCCAGCGCTTTATACAGTAAGTATTCACCCGTGCCGCCACGGTTGACGGCGATTTTCTTGCCCCGAAGGTCGGATGGGCCCTTAATGCCGGATTCCGGCTTGGCTACAATGCCTTGATTATCTTGGTCGCCAGGCTGCTTCGTAAAAATCGTAAACTCCGAGGAGCCTCCGACAAGAGCGCTGATGGCTGCCGTAATCGAGCCGATCGTGATGTCGATCGAACCGGCGTTTAACGCCTCGATCGCCGGCGACATGGCGGCAAAACCGCCGGTTTTTTCAATGCTCGCTCCGGCTGCTTCCAGCCTTTTATACAGGGGCCCGCCTTCCTCGGATAAGCTTAATGGCTGGGCACTGCGCAGGATGCCAAGACGAACGGGGACGGCCTCATCCTGGGCAGTGGCTTGTTTCGCTTGGCCGGCTTTACCGCAAGCCGATAACGTAACTAACAGAAATATGAATAGTACCTGCAAACTTATTTTTCGCATAGGACACTTCCCTTTTTGCCGGATCGATTAATGGATGTTATGAGCCCACGTGAAGACCTTCTCCTGTTCCTCTAGCTTCGGCGCCGTTACGGCCTGACGGTTCACGCGCAGATGGGGCAGGATGTATTCTCCTACACGGTAAGCTTCTTCAAGCAGCGGAACGCCGGAGAAAATAAACGTTGAAATGCCCGCATCCTGATACTCTTTTATGCGCGCCAGCACGGTTGCCGGACTGCCAACGATCGTGGTGCCCGGACCTGGTCGTACCAGACTCATCCCAGCCCATAAATCCGGATAAATTTCGAGCTCCCGCGCGTCTTTCGGAATTTGGCCGTTATGATTGCGAAGCATGCGCTGCTGCCCCACCGAATCGCTATTACGAAGAATGGATTGCATATGCTCCACGGTCTGCGGATCCATCGTCTTGAGCAGCCGGTCCGCTTCTTGCCAAGCTTCCTCATCCGTATCGCGCACGATCAGATACAGCCGGATGCCATACCGCATCGTACGGCCTTGCTCTGCCGCTAAAGCCTGAAGATCTTGGATCTTCTCGGCGACCTGCGGAGGCGTTTCGCCCCAGCTCAGGTATGTGTCGATGTGCTTGGCTGCCGTGAGGTGAGCCGCTTGCGACGAACCGCCGAACCACAGGGGCGGCGTTGGCTTCTGCGTGGAGGAGAGCTGCAAGGCTTTGCCTTCGGCGGTAATGTACTTGCCATGGAAATCCAGGTGTTCACCGGCCACGGCTTGCTTAAATACCTGAATCCATTCATCCGTGTAGGCATAACGCTCATCATGCCCAAGCGTCGATCCATAGGCGCGCATTTGCGCCGTGTTCCCGTTCACGATGTTTAATAGGACGCGTCCTCCGGAGAAATCATCGAAGGTTTGCGTCATTTTCGCGGCGAGCACGGGGGAGATCAGCGGCGGATGGACAGCGATGAGAAAACGCATATTGTTCGTGCTGGAGATCAGGGAGGAGCCCAGCACCCACGTATCATGCGGGCCCGTTGCCAGCAAGGCGCCGGTAAACCCTAATTGGTCGACAGCCGAGGCAATCTGCCGTAGGTAAGGCAAATCGATTTTGCGCGCGCCATCCGTTGACCAAGGACTGCGGCCATCCGGCGCGGTTAAATACCAATACACTTCAACGTCCTCTTTGTGTGCAGCCATGCTATTCTCCTCCAATTTCTACGGGTACGGGCAGAACGGCATCCGAAACGGCAATGCTCTTAGGCAAAATATGCTGCCTTGCTAACAGATCGGCAACCCGCTGCTGTTCGGCTATGAATTCCTGGGTAATTGGCTGCAGCCCCCAAGGTCTCCGCCGAAGCGCGGCTTCCCATGAATCCGCGGATGGCCAGTCGGGCAAGTCCCGGGCAAACAGCTCCGCCGCTTCGCGCGTGTTGTCTTGAATCCATTGATCTGCTTGCTGCAGCGCTTCAACGACGGCCTTGAGCAGCTGCGGCTGACTTGTCGCAAAATCCCGGCTGGCAAACCATACGGAACGGTGGGAGATATGGGACTCAAGCGGCACCAGCGTGCGAACGAGACCTTTGTTATGCAGCTCCGTCAACTGCGGATCGTTGCCAACCCAGGCCTCCACCTCGCCGGCCAGCAGTGCTTTTGCCCCCTCATTGCCTATATTCGCACGGGCGACATCATCATATAGAAGGCCTGCCTTATCGAGGGCGGTTGCCAGAAAGCTCGTATGCCAGGACCCTTCGGACAGCGCAATGCGCAAGCCTTTCAAATCCGCAACGGATTGCACCGGCGATTCGTTGCGCACGACTAAGGCACCGCTGGCTGTACGAGGATTCGATACCGCAACATACACAATATCGATTCCCGACGCCTGCGCGGTTAACGGCGGGGTAGACCCTGTTCCGCCGAAGTCGATTTCGCCGGATGCGATCCGCAGAGGCGTCCTCGCTCCGTCGGTGTAATCAACCCAGGCAACGGTTGCGTTAAGGTCTTTAAGAATCTCTTCCAAAAAGCCCAAGCGGCGCAATACGAATAACGAATGATTATTAGGATGAACGCCGATGGTTACGTCTGCTTTCGTTTGAGTCATGTGAGGGACACTCCTTTGGCAATGTTTTGTTCAGCTGCGGCTAACGGTTCGGGAAGAATCCAGTCCCATACGTTTACAGGATTCGGGAGGAAACCATGCTCGAACAGGAACCTGCTCTGGGCTTCAAGCGCCGTTAAATAGTCTTCACGCAGTGACGGTCGAATGGAAATATTGCGATATGCGGAGGCTACATATTCGGAGGAAGCGCCGGTTTCCTTCGTGACGACACGAATGAAATCCTCGGGATGATCTTTGGACCAATCGGCGGCGCGAAGCAGAGAAGTGAGAATCTGCTCCACGACATGCTCCTGCTCCGTTAAGGCCGAATCGACCGTCACGGTTCGGGGCACGCCATTGTTGACTCGTACCAGCGGATCCGGATGGAACCCGAGCTCGATCACTTCCTTTAGCCCGACCGTACGGGCGACCTCCAGTCCGGTAGCTCCTTTGACAAAAACAGCATCGATCTCACGCCGCTGCAGCGCCTCGATCTCGGTATTCCAGGAATCCCTTCTTCCTTCACGAGCCGCTTCAAGATGGGTGATGTTGACGTCATTCAGCGTAAGATTCGCCAGCGAGAGCGCATTATGAAACCCGCGAAGCGCTTGGGCTGCTCGAAAATCGATCTCCAAATACCGATGACGAGGAATCCCGATTCGTCTTCCGCGCAGATCGCCAGGCTCCTGAAGATCCGAGTCGGGAAGGGTAAGAATGGCTTGATATTCATCGACCCAGCTTAGTCCGATCAGCCGCGTATCACTCCCGGTTGAGCGTGCCCATAAAGCCGGAATGTTGCCGCCTTCCCGCACGAGGAATGGCAAGGTGTGATTAAAATGCGCATCCGGCAAAGCTTGACGGGTGTCTCGTGTTAGCTCCGCTGCCGTACATCCGGACTTTTCAAGCTCCTGATCAAGAAGCCCGAGGTCAAGGGCCAAGCTGGCTGCTGTCGGAACGGGGCAGCGGGTAATCCTAATTTCTTTTACGATTTCTTGCGGACTATCGATGTTGGGCATGGTTTCTACAGCTCCTTTCTTTTTCTAGATCAGAAAGTATAAACATCGGAGAATCTGCTGCCTGGTATCGCAAGAAAACTACCGCTAAACGCGGTCTGTCTTCTTTGAAAGTACGTCGATAGACGTTTTTCTTACGGTTTCACATCCGGTCAAACGCTCGCTTGTGATCCACCTCCTTCAAGAAATGGTTATGGAATTCCCCTCCCGAGCGGGATGGCGTTAGACACCTATGAACCTTTCTTTAATGGATAGGGGAGGCTTTCTGCTTCATGCCGGCTTGCCACTTCGGTTATGCCCAAGACCCGTTTCAGGATGTGATCGATGAATGCGGCCACTTCGGCATTTCCCCGTTGACGGGGGCGGGGGAAAGGGACAGCTCGATCCATCGCGATCCGGCCTTCCTCAATGAGGACTACGCGATCGGCCAAGACGACAGCCTCTTCGACATCGTGCGTAATCAGGACGGTCGTAAATGGCTGCTGCTGCCACAGCGATTCGATTAATTGCTGCATTTCAATGCGGGTCAATGCATCCAGCGCGCCTAAAGGCTCATCGAGCAGCAATAGTTTGGGCTGGCTGGCGAGCGCTCTGGCTAAGGCGACGCGCTGCCTCTGACCGCCGGAGAGCACGGACGGCCAATCATTGGCCCGGGCACCGAGCCCAACCTGTTCTAAAGCGGCTTCGGCTTTATGGCGGTCTTCTTTTCGAAGTCCGATCGCTACATTATCGATGACCTTATTCCAGGGCAGCAGCCTGGCGTCTTGAAACATCATCCGGGTCTCGGCATGCACATGGTGAACCGGATGGTCATTGATCCATATGCCTCCCGACGTGGCGGGCTCCAATCCGGCGATCACGCGCAAAAGCGTGCTTTTCCCGCAGCCGCTTCGCCCGATGATGGCTATGAACTCTCCCGGCTTCACGTCCAGCTCAATGCCTCGAAGTACAGGCTGTTCGCCAAAGCTTTTCTGTAATTGGGTTATACGAAGATGCACACCGTGGGTAGAGGATTTCAGGGTCGACACATCCTTTCAGAGCTTAGTTGTGATAATTCGGGTTCCAGCGTAAGAACCGCCTCTCTAAGAGCTTGGCGATAGAATCGGCCAGCTTTCCAAATAAGGCATACAGCACAATGGTCAGCAGAATGATATCGGTTTGCATGTATTCTCTTGCATTCATAGCCAGAAAGCCGATGCCCGAATTCGTAGCAATCGTCTCGGATACGATGAGGGTGAGCCACATGATGCCTAAAGCGTAGCGGAGTCCGACCAGAATGGAAGGCAGGGCACCAGGCAGAACGACTTTCCAGAAGAGCGAAGCGGTGCGCAGCCCGTATACGCTGCCCATTTCGATCAATCCGTTGTCCACGGAGCGGATGCCGTGCAGGGTATTGATGTAGACCGGGAATAACACGCCGATCGCGACCAGAAATATTTTCGATTCCTCGCCAATGCCAAACCATAGAACGACTAGGGGAATCATCGCCAGATGAGGAACATTGCGTATCATTTGAATCGTCGTATCCAACAATTTTTCAGCGATGGAGGATAGGCCGTTGATAAAACCCAGTACAAGACCGATTCCCCC
The DNA here is from genome assembly GCF_002272015.1 of Paenibacillus campinasensis. GTDB lineage: Bacteria > Bacillota > Bacilli > Paenibacillales > Paenibacillaceae > Paenibacillus_AQ > Paenibacillus_AQ campinasensis. The sequence goes on from NZ_NPBY01000118.1 coordinate 6,842, forward strand.
GCCGATTAAGAAACCTATGAACGCTCTTTGAAAGCTGATGGAGATGTGTTCGATTAACTTTCCTGATAACAGCAAATCTTTGAAAGAAAATAAAACGTCTTGAGGCAGGGGGAGGATTTTCCTCGATATCACGTCAAGATTGGATAATATGGCCCACACAACGATTAGTAAGATGGGGAGGACCCAAGGCAAACATTTTCCGATGAACGGATTGGACATGAGCTTTCTCATCGCTTCTACTCACCTGGCCTTCAAAAATAGGATCAAAAAATAAAAGGCCACAACGCCAGCACAATATCTGCTGAGGCTGTGACCTCCATTTGAATGGTCGGTATCTTTTTAATATTTAATAATTCCTATAAGTTTAATATGGATTTGATTATACTTTCGGATTTTGGTTTCGTCAACCGGGAATATGCGAGTCCGTGGAAGAGGTTATGTTAAAATATGGTGTAATGCATTGCAGTGTAGATGTAGATGGG
>NZ_NPBY01000119.1 GCF_002272015.1 Paenibacillus campinasensis
TTTGATCTTTATATGCTCCCAGTGAAGGCGGACGAACGTGAAGCCTTTTACAATCTGCATCTGCCGCGTGAGTCCTTTTTCCTTTTCCTGCGTATATAAGCTGTGTAATGATATGACTTAAGGGAGAATAGGGATGATCAGGATGGAATCGCTTGAGCAGCTGGAGTCCCAGCTGCTGGATATTCAGCGCTGGGAGAAAGAGCAGAAGGATGTTATGTTTTGGGAGAAGCTCGGTAGAATCCCGTTTATGCTGCTGGACCGTATTACGCCGAAGATCGTAAGAGAGAAAATCGGCAGCGCTTTAAACGAGGTGGGAGGTTTTATCCAGACCGGAGGAAAACATCTGATCAGGGAGCGGGCGGTGCTGGATGTGCTTGCCCAGACTGCCGGAAGTCCGAGTGTTTATGGGGATGAGGAGGATAACCGCGATGGGGAAGGTGAAGAAGCATCCGGTTCCGGTTTAACCCTCGAACAGGCTGCACGTCTGCCTTTGGCCATCATGGATAGCGCTGCCGACACCATTGCAGCGAAACGCGTGAAATTCGCTGCCGCTCAAGGAGCGGCTGCTGGCACTGGCGGCTTGTTCACGATGGCAGTAGATATTCCGCTCGTGCTGGGCCAGTCGCTAAAGGTTCTTCAGGAGATGGCCCTATGCTACGGATATGACCCGAACGAGGAGCGGGAACGCATTTTTATCGTTAAATGCCTGCAGTTTGCATCCGCAGACATTGTCGGGAAAAAGGCGATCCTGGACGAGCTTGGCGAATTTGACGATCAGGATGGAAGTGAGCAGGTCATCTCCCAGCTTCAGGGCTGGCGAGAGGTGGTTCAGTCATATACGGACAGCTTCGGAATGAAAAAGCTGTTCCAATTGATCCCGATTGCGGGCATCGTCTTTGGCTCCATTTCCAACCGAGGTACGATTCGAGACGTCGCCGAAGCCGGAAAGATGCTTTATAAAAAGCGGCGGATTCGGCATCGGCTGCGCAGTATGAAGCCTTCAGAAGATTGATCAACATAAACGAAACCTCCGTTTGATACGCAATGTTCCTATTGCGCGTCAGACGGAGGTTTTTTTACCGAACCTTAGGTTATGGCTCAAATATTAGCGGTTGTCGACTTTTTCAGGGTACAGATCATGGTTCATCAGGCGCTGGGCAGCCATTTCCTCGTACTTCGTTCCGGGACGGCCATAATTGCAATAAGGGTCGATGGAAATCCCTCCGCGCGGGGTGAATTTCCCCCATACCTCGATGTAGCGCGGATCCATCAGCTTGATCAGGTCATTCATGATGATGTTCACACAATCCTCGTGGAAATCTCCGTGGTTGCGGAAACTGAACAGATACAGCTTCAAGGATTTGCTTTCGACCATTTTGATATCCGGAATGTAGCTGATATAAATGGTGGCGAAGTCGGGCTGTCCTGTAATCGGACAGAGACTGGTAAATTCCGGACAGTTGAATTTCACAAAATAATCCCGGTAAGGGTGCTTGTTATCAAAGGATTCAAGAATGCCCGGGTCATATTCAAACGTATATTTCGTTCCCTGATTTCCGAGCAGGGTGATATCTTCCAATTCATTCGGCTGTCTTCCGGCCATGTTGGTGCAGCTCCTTTATCATTTAATATGAGAAAAAATGCGCTCGCAGCGTTAAACGCCCCGTTTATTGCCCCATACAAGCGTGTGCAGCTGAGGCAGTACCCGCACATCGTTCAGACGATCCGATTTCATGACGGCATCGACCAGCATCTCGTAGCGCTCCAGCAGCCGGGAGGCGTGGCTCTGCGTGTCGCCCGTGCTGACATCCGGGTTCCCAGTCTGCAAATAGAACGGAACGTTCGGGTAGCGTTCGTGTACACTCTCGGCATAGGACAAGTCAATCTCATCAAACACAACGACCTTCAGGCTGAACGCTCTGCCGGGAGGGCGTCCTGACAAGCGGGAGATGATATCGTCCAGCTTCGTCCAATCCGTATTCATCCCGGAGCTGGGCGGCTTGGGCGAGATCGTCACCTCATCGACGTCCATCAGCCAATCCTGCCAGCGCGATCCTTGGGTTTCCACCGCAACGGTAATGCCGTGCCGATGCAGCTCGTCAACAAGTGTGCCAAGCTGGGAGAGAAGGGCTGGATTGCCCCCGGAAAGGGTGACATGGTCGAAGCGCTCGCCTCCTAAACGATACAGCTCCTGCCAAACGTCTTCCGCACTCATCCGGGTGATGGAGCCAGCCTCGGATCCGTCCCACGTAAATGCGGAATCGCACCAAGAGCAGCGATAATCACAGCCTGCCGTGCGGACAAACATCGTTTTGCGGCCGACGACCATGCCCTCGCCCTGGACGGTGGGGCCGAAGATCTCCATCACGGGGATGGGACGCGCCAATGTGGGCTCAGCGTCGGCGTTTCGGCTCAGCGTGGCATCCGTGCTATTCATGTTCCATCCACTCCCGTCTAACCTCAGCATAGCTGGTCGGCGTTTCGAACAGCCGCACGAACTCGGTACGCAAGCCCTGACGCTGGTAGGCTTCATTCTTCACAAGCGCCGCTTCCATTTGCTCGAACAGCCAGACGACCATGTTTTCGGCGGTCGTATTCATTGGCGGAAGCGTCTCGTTAAGATAACGGTGATCGAGAAAAGGCTCGATCTCTGTTTTCCATATATGCTTGATCTGCGCAAAATCAACGGTGATGCCGACGTCATCCGGCATGCCGCTGATGCCGAACACCACGATATACGTGTGGCCGTGCAGATTTTTACACTTGCCTTCATAGGCATGCAGATGATGCGCCGCATCAAAGGTAAATTCCTTGGAGACGAGCACGCGCTTGCGGTGATAGCGCAGGCTTCCGGCATCGATGTCTTTGCCGAGCTCCTGCAGACGGTCTACAATGCGAAATTCACCGGGTTGACGGCTCATATTGCATGCCCTCCTTCTGCTGCAGAGCGGCTGCTTAAATATTGATCGAGTCCCGCTTTTCTCAGTTTGCAGGCCGGGCATTCCCCGCAGCCGTCTCCCTTGATTCCGTTATAACACGTCAGTGTATGATTGCGGATATAATCGAGCGCGCCCATCTGATCGGCCAACGCCCATGTTTCCGCTTTGTTTAGCCACATGAGCGGGGTATGGATAACAAATGGATAATCCATCGCCAGATTCAATGTCACATTCAGCGATTTAATGAAGCTGTCCCGGCAATCGGGATAGCCGCTGAAGTCGGTTTCGCAGACGCCGGTCACGAGGTGCTTGGCGCCTTTTCCTTTGGCCAGCACAGCTGCAAAGCTGAGAAACAGCAGATTCCGGCCGTCCACAAACGTCGTCGGCAGCCCCTGGGGCCCTTCCTCAATCGCGATATCGCTTCGCGTCAATGCGTTCGGTGCCAGCTGGTTCAGCAGGCTCATATCGAGCACGGTATTCGGAACACCCTGCTCTTTGGCAATTTGTGCGGCGCACTCGATCTCAAGCTTATGCCGTTGACCGTAATCGAAGGTGACGGTTTCGACCTCGGCGAAGCGCTCCTTCGCCCAGAACAGACAGGTGGTGCTGTCCTGACCGCCGCTGAATACAACGACTGCTTTTTCATTTTTAAGCATAAAAAAACCTCTCATTCTTCAATATGATGGGTTGGTCATGGAACCCGAAGAAGAAGAGAAGTTCTTGAACTAGTCCGTAAAAAAACAAGCCTTATTCAGCCCTGAATAAGACAACTTAGTTTTTTATAGAGGGAGTTCGCGAACCTCTCCCATACGCCTCTTCGCGCATGGACTTTGTCTTCTGTTGTGATGTACACGGGCCTTTTTGTCTAAGCTCGGCTGTGCACGCCCTACATTATACCATGCTCCTGTTATTTGATAAACACTCCGCCAAAAGGAATTACTTCCCTTAGAAAGCGTTTGACCAGTCCTTCATCGTTGAATTCTTGCGCCAGCCTCTGATTTTGCCTTCCGGCCTGAAATAGCACATAGCCCTCTCCTGTCAGCTTCCAATGGTAATTCATATGCTGGCTGGCCAGATGGTTTCCGTAGACGGTCAAATCCAGCTGGGCCTGTTCGGGATAGGCGATAATGCTGCCGGCATCGACATACAGCGGCTCGGTTGCATGCAGTTTCACCTTGCAGACGGGCCCTTGCGTAAGAATTCCGAGGCTTCCGTTGCCGGAAAACTTCATCTTTATGGCATCGCGGGTGACAAGCATATTTTTTAATTTCAGAATCCGCGTCTGCATATGAATTCCCTGTGTGTAGAAGAACACATGACGAAAATCGTAGAGCATGTCTTCTTCTCCTGAAAGTTCGATCTCATGCATGCTAAAGCCCGGGGGAAGGGCTGCGGTGAATTGGCAGGGGCCCTTCATATCCGCACGAATCAGCTTCTTCTTCCGGTACATTCCCTTCACGTTCATCAGCCGGTCGCTTCGTCCGAAGGCCGGACCACGGTAGGCCACAATTTGGTCGGGATGCAGCACATGAGCCATATCGCCCTCTGTCAGTGAAAAGGTAACGGCTTGTCCGGCGCCGGCAGCCGTCGTATCTTCCATGCGAATAATCATCAGGTCACCTCCTATGTGCTTCGTTGCGTTAGCGCCGATAGCGATTGGTTCGGCGCATGCCGAAACGAAGGGCGCGAATAAGTACGAAATATCCAAGAGCGAGTCCGATCGCGGTCAATACGACCGTCTTGATACGCTCGGCGTTTTGTTTTCGGGCCATCTCGGCCTGCTGCAGCTCCAGCACCATCTCGGTCAGTTTACGATTCTGCTCAGCCAATTCGGCGTTCTGCTCCTGGAACTGCTTTACGTCATTTCGGGCCTGCTCCAGCTCCTGCAGGGTATGGTTGTATCCTTCCTTTAACTCATTAACCTCTTGAGGTAGCTCGGAAAACTGCTTGATTCCGTTATAGAAGCCGCCCAAGCTTGCACTGACTGTACGCTCTCCTGCTGAAAATGCGATCCCGGCTACCAGCAGGGTGGAAAAAAGACGAAGCGTCTTCATCCGCCAACGATCTCTCATAGCCACAATCACTCCTTGTCCCAGTAGTTTGTAATATTGTAATACCTTCCAATTAACAGACAGACTTCGACAATGATAGGGCGCGACAATTTCTCGTATCCGGTTGTCAGCGAGTGTGATTGATTCGGTGTTTAAATGGCGGGAATGCTGGGTAAAGTCATAACGTCGGCTTGCTGCACCAGATACACGATTCGCACTAAAGCTTGCTCCAAATAATGTATCTTATTTGTGTTATTATATAAAACTTATTGGAAGAGGAGATTACAATTATGAAAGATAATAATATTAAGAAGATTATGATTACAGTGAACGGAAAGCCTGTCGGGAACGGATTGTTCATCGACAAAATCACCTATGCCCCCGTGCATCCGACACCATCTAATGTCAAAGATTGCGTTAAGAGCGGCATTTGACAATCCGCCGTCCGATGCGAATACGGCTGAACAAGCGCGAATGGAGGGAATCGTCCCTACCCTTCGCCTTTTTTTGTTGGTCTGGAGAGGATCTGGGAAGGATATGAGGAATTTATGCACATCGTAAGTACCTTGTATCCACATCCATAACGAAAAATATTGCAAAAA
>NZ_NPBY01000120.1 GCF_002272015.1 Paenibacillus campinasensis
AACCAATAGTATCATAGTATAAATTAGGTTTAAACCCTTTTTATATAAATTTAATATAAATATCCCTTTTGCATTTAGGTTTAGATTCTTGTATAACACACTAAATATCGAAACATGTAGCTGACATCAATAATCTATAAAACCTGCCATAGGTGCGTATATCAGTGGAGGAGCAAAGCGTTCGCCTTGAAAATCAGAAAGCGAAAGCTTCCTCCGCTTATTCCATTCCCAGCTTTCCGATTTTAATAGCGGAACCGAGTTACGCACCGCCTTTCGGCAAAAAAATTAGTGTGCAGCCATCAGTCCCTCTCCCCATAAAAGCGCAAAAAAGCCCAGCCCCCGCAACTGGTCAAGTCCCCATTTAGTGGACATTGAAAAAAACACCTAGGCTGTAAACTGGCGTCGGTACTCCACCGGCGTCAGTTATTTTAGTTTTCTTTGTGCTCGACTTTCATTATAAAAGTGAATGAAATCCTCAATTCGCCTTTGTGCTTCATCGATACTTCGTATATCATACGGATAGAGGGCTTCCACTTTCAGATGAGAAAAAAAGCTTTCCATTATGAGGCGTTGTCGTAACAATTGCCTCGTCGCGACATGCTGATTTGGGCGCCAACCTTGGGCAGCATGTCATGGTAAGCATGGGACGTGTACTGGCTTCCTTGATCGCTGTGAACGGATCAGTCCAGTCACGTCTTTATGCGTTTCAAATGCCTGTCTAAATGTCTCTAATACAAGCGGGTTATCGTTACGCCTGCTGATAATGGTTTGCGATAAAGCACTTCAAGTATTCTTTGGGTTTGTTCAGGCTTAGACTTGCCCCGATTGCCACACTAACCTTTTCTTCAAATTCCACTAAGACGTTGCTTCCCAGATCTTGAATATCACAAATGAATGTGTAATCATCTTCTCTTTCCATTATTGTAGCTACCGCATTAATATGAGAGGATTCGCTTATAGGCTGTAGCAACTCTTCAGTAAGCCTTGGTTGTTCAGTAATAATTGAATAATCATTTACCCAATCAATCCCAACCTTTAAGGTTATACTTTTGTTTACATGAAGGAGCTGAGACTGAGCCCCCTTTTCCAAGTACTCGTCGTGTTGGATTAAGTGACACCAAAGTTTTTTTGTCCACTAGTTAAGCTTAGATAAATAAGTCGTTCATAACCATCTGGGGTTATTTTTTCAATGATGCCTTCAAGTTTCATAGCCTACTCCTTTCAAGCATTTCAGCACTGGAGAGCCCCATCGACAAAGAAACCTTGAATGGCATAGAGCCAATCAAGGTTTCTAAAGAACTAGTATTTTACAAATCTAACCTTAATTTCTCCGTCATCAGAATTATACCATTTAGCGAAAACGTAGTTATCCTTGAATGTAGAATACTGAGTTCCTTGATTGATAGCTTCAGTCAGTAGATCTTCTTTTGAAAAGCTCTATTAGCCAACCGCTAAAATCTTCAATAATACCACCCTGTTACTGGGTCGGTAAAGTCATTCCCCTCACCAGTATCCATAATAAAGACCTTATTTTGTTCGTTAGCTACGCTTTTAACAAATTTCAAGTAACCATCCACTTATTTTAACCTCACCTGTTTACCGCATCCCATCACACCTCCTGACCGTTTACTGGGCGGTGTGCATTGGGCGGCAGGCGGCATCCCCCACCATCACAACGGAGTAATCCTATCCTTAATAGCTTGATCGCATGATTTTATTGATTTTCTAAGGAATGCACTTAAACTGCCCCAGACTAAAACAGGGGGACCGTCTCCTGTTGACAATCCACGATAAGAAAAACGATGCCAATAATACCGAATGCTATGATCTTCCAAGGGTTCTTCAAAGTCATTCGCCACCTTATTGGATATGAGTTATTTCACACTATTTTTTTACAGCACCACTCAGGGTTATATGGCATTTGGTTTAGTTTTAATATATCACTAGCAGAATAATACCAATCGGCATCATCAAACCATAAATAATCCTTACTATTTTCCTTAAAGTACTCTATTACAAACCTAAAAATAAATTCATACTCATGATTAATATTTTCAATATCTGCTGCCCAGAAATAATTTTTGTCTTCAGTCAGCCAGGTGAAACTATCGTACAAAACTTCTCTAGCTCTGTTTATATCAAACGTAACGTATCGAATATTCTCTTCATCTTCGATATGTTTAAACGTAATTTCGTCTACTTCTGATAATGTACCTTCAGCCGAATAAAAATGACCATCTTTGTCTAATTTAGTTGTTATATAAAAGCAATACATATCAGCTCTTTCAGCTGTTTTTATAAAATGACTAATCGTCAGCTCAGGAGAGTAATCCTCAATATTTTTTAAAATGATAATTGAACTCACCTTATCAAAACCTCTCTTAGCTCTCCTTCTCGCCCGCTAAACGGACGGTGTGCGGCGTGAATCGGCCTCAGTCATTATACATGGGTTATAAGTTATTGATTGAATGATGAATTCATTCGGCACTGGGTAGCCTAGATTGAATCTCATTTTGGCAAATCATTAGCCACACAACTAATCTGGAGCTATTACTCTTGGATTTTTATAACACCAATCACTCATGTACGGCATGTTAGTAAGATTCTCTAAGTCCTCTAGAGTATAAAACCATTCTTCCTCTACCCATATTTTTGCTGTCGTATGGACCTTAGTATGGCATGGGAAATTCGTAATAATAGACCTTCATTATCATTAAAATCGTCAGATACTACCGCTTTAAAATATTCATTTTTGGTATCATCCCATTCAAAACTAACGAATTGATATTCATACGGTTCATCATACACGCTAAAACAAAGAGTTCTTGAATAATTCTCCCTAAATGGCAAGTCACTAATATATACTCGTGTGTATTTTAGTGTCCCTTCACTATCGTAAGTTTCTTCATCACTATCAAAGAAAAGATTCTCCTCTATACATATCTTTTTAAGATCCCTCAATAAATCATTTGCCGGAGCACTATCTCCACGTTTAAATAACAATAAGGATGAGATCCCCATTACTTCAATACTCCTCCTAACTCTTCGAGAGAATTTACACCCCCGTGTCCTTTAGTGAGTTCCCAAACCGGGTGGCACCGATCTCTTTACACCCTCTCAAAACTCTCCGGTTCCTGCTGCACCACATTCCAGGTAATGCCATACCAACTTTGGCGTACAAACGAATCGGCGGAATCTTTATACTGATATTACATGGATTATATATGTCAGTGGAATGATAGATACTAGCTCAAGATCTGTCCTACAACTTTCTCTAAATCAACTTCCTCCTTACCAATCTCCACAAGGCAACTATCATCATCCGTTGCAGGTTCAAAGCCGATCCTGATTTTTGTAATATCGTATTTATCTTTCAAACTTATAAGGGTTTGTACTATTTTCATTGCTTTTAACTTGATATCAT
>NZ_NPBY01000121.1 GCF_002272015.1 Paenibacillus campinasensis
TATTATCATCACGTCATTTAAGATACTTCCTATTTCTATTTGTTCGAGAAGTACATTTCCAGTTCCAACTGGTGATAGTATCTCCTCTAAACTTTTAATTTGATGAAATTCAATATCTTCTTGCCTGTTGCTATCAAAGAAATGAGATGATTTAACTTCATATGAGTTAATTTTAAGTTCATCAAAAACAAACTTGTCTAATTGATATTTCCCTAAATTTTCCAATACAATTTCAAGATTCTCCAAACCATCTCCCCCTTTTATTGGTCGATAAAGCCCTTAATGTTCCATCTAAATTGAATTTGCTTGACTTCGTTATCCGAGCCCACTAATTGGTGGTGCTCATTGCGCAGGCTGGATTACATGAGCAATATGTGATATTAGTTAAATGGTGGATTCATTCGGCAATGGGTAGCCCTACCGTCTTATAGATTTTCAATATCGATAGCTTCCTTCTCTACAAACCTTTCATACCATCCGTTTAACGGGAGGTTGGCAACTATGTCCAATTCCAGAAGTTTAAGAATAAATAGACCACCTCTTTCAATAATTCTAATTAGAGGGTCATATACATCTAAGTATATCTGTGCATCAGGATTTTTATCAGTATATTTCGCAAGTTGCAAATAATATCCGAATACTTTGCCAACATACTTTTGATCATCTAGAAATTCGATTGCTTCCTTGTTGCAATAATCCGAAATAACTACTACTTCTTCATCACCTAGTAATTTTGCTATATTTGCATATAAAGGCGGTACTGGCTTTTGTGATTGTTCTTTAAAGAACTGTGCTAATCTTCTCAAAAACTCATAGCCTAAATGAGTATCTGACTGTGACGGATTTGACCCAACTACATTCCAATTTTTGCAATTTATTCTTTGTAAAGCCTTATCCAAATACATTTCTTCACCTCAAAACTTTAATAGTCGATTCATCATCACTTATGTTTAATAAAATCAGATCCGAATCATATCCTGGGAATGGATCAGTCGTATTTGGAGCTGTAGGATTAGTTTTATCATGAGCATTTTTAGACGGGTTCCCACCAATGAAAAAACCTTGAAAGGCATGAAGCCTATCAAGGTTTCACAAAAAGAGGTACAGTGCCTAAGCGGGGTTCTATCTCTTGTGCTTTTCAACAAATTGATTTATGCCAGCAAATACTATATCTTTAATTACCTCTGTATAGTTATTGTATCCGCCCTCTTTTTCAATGATTATGTCTAACATGTTTTTTAATTTACCATCTATCATAATCGTTATTCCTTCGACTTGTTCACCAGTTTTTTCATTCTCGAACTTTTCAGACAGTATGCTTACTTTATTATCACTCATTTCTTCCCTCCATCATTCCCAAAATTTAATAAATCAAGTCGTAGAAACATACCATCAATGGATTAATCTATTCACCCAATAAAAACCACAGCATCTCCTCGTTGAAAAGCCGTAGGAAGCTTAGTTGCAAGAAGTTCAATTCTGGATAGCATTTGTTCTTGCACCTCACCCTGTAAGTTTCTTCGTGCCCATTCTTTAAGTAAACTAAGTTCATGTATCAAACAAACAGCATCTTCTTTTGTGACATCAATTCCATACCTAATACCCACAATCCACTTCGTATTTATTGACTCAAATGCAAGTATCCAGTATGTTTCAAAGAAATATTGTGTAGCTATTGGAATACTGAAATGTTGTTCATATTCGTTTTGTGGTGCTAGAATTATTGCTGAAACAGACACAATCAACTTCCTCCTTTTCCAAACTCAGCAGTAAAAGTATGGTCTAGGAATTACAAAAAAACAGGTCAATCATGGTAGCATCTGACCATAATAACCTGTTTGATGTAACGGAATAGTGATATTTAGGTTATAAAATCTGATTGAACATTACTACCCATCTCACACGGCACTGGTAGCCAGGGG
>NZ_NPBY01000123.1 GCF_002272015.1 Paenibacillus campinasensis
GGTTAAGCTACTAAGAGCACACGGAGGATGCCTAGGCGCTAGGAGCCGATGAAGGACGTGGCGAACGACGAAATGGCCTCGGGGAGCTGTAAGCAAGCTTTGATCCGGGGATGTCCGAATGGGGAAACCCGGCTGGTGTAATAACCAGTCACTCACAGCTGAATACATAGGTTGTGAAGAGGCATACCCAGGGAACTGAAACATCTAAGTACCTGGAGGAAGAGAAAACAAGAGTGATTCCGTCAGTAGCGGCGAGCGAACGCGGAACAGCCTAAACCGAAGAGCTTGCTCTTCGGGGTTGTGGGACGTCTCACATGGAGTTACAAAGGTTTAGATTAGTTGAACAGGTCTGGAAAGGCCGGCCATAGAAGGTAAAAGCCCTGTAGTCGAAAATGTGAACCCTCCGAGACGGATCCCGAGTAGTGCGGGGCACGTGAAACCCCGTATGAATCTGCCAGGACCATCTGGTAAGGCTAAATACTCCCTAGCGACCGATAGTGAAGCAGTACCGTGAGGGAAAGGTGAAAAGCACCCCGGGAGGGGAGTGAAATAGAACCTGAAACCGTGTGCTTACAAGAAGTCAGAGCCCGTTCAATGGGTGATGGCGTGCCTTTTGTAGAATGAACCGGCGAGTTACGTTCCCATGCAAGGTTAAGGCGAGAAGCCGTAGCCGCAGCGAAAGCGAGTCTGAATAGGGCGAATTAGTATGTGGGCGTAGACCCGAAACCGTGTGATCTACCCCTGTCCAGGGTGAAGGTGCGGTAACACGCACTGGAGGCCCGAACCCACGTACGTTGAAAAGTGCGGGGATGAGGTGGGGGTAGCGGAGAAATTCCAATCGAACTCGGAGATAGCTGGTTCTCCCCGAAATAGCTTTAGGGCTAGCCTCGGAATAAAGAGTCATGGAGGTAGAGCACTGATTGGGTGCGGGGCCCGCAAGGGTTACCAAGCTCAGTCAAACTCCGAATGCCATCGACTTATGTCCGGGAGTCAGACAGTGAGTGCTAAGATCCATTGTCAAAAGGGAAACAGCCCAGACCATCAGCTAAGGTCCCCAAGTGTGTGTTAAGTGGGAAAGGATGTGGAGTTGCACAGACAACCAGGATGTTGGCTTAGAAGCAGCCACCATTTAAAGAGTGCGTAATAGCTCACTGGTCGAGTGACTCTGCGCCGAAAATGTAACGGGGCTAAACACACCACCGAAGCTATGGCTTGAT
>NZ_NPBY01000124.1 GCF_002272015.1 Paenibacillus campinasensis
TTCAGGGGTAGGGGAGCGTTGTATACAGCATTGAAGGTGTACCGTAAGGAGCGCTGGAGCGTATACAAGTGAGAATGCCGGTATGAGTAACGAAAAGATCAGTGAGAATCTGATCCGCCGAAAGCCCAAGGTTTCCTGAGGAAGGCTCGTCCGCTCAGGGTAAGTCGGGACCTAAGGCGAGGCCGAAAGGCGTAGTCGAAGGACAACAGGTTGAAATTCCTGTACCACCATAAACCGTTATGAACGATGGGGGGACGCAGGAGGGTAGTGACGCGGACTGATGGATGTCCGTCCAAGCAGTGAGGCTGATGTGTAGGCAAATCCGCACATCGTAAGGCTGGGCTGTGATGGGGAGTGAAAATTACAGTAGCGAAGGTCATGATCTCACACTGCCAAGAAAAGCCTCTAGTCAGGTGAAGGTGCCCGTACCGCAAACCGACACAGGTAGGCGAGAAGAGAATTCTAAGGCGCGCGGAAGAACTCTCGTTAAGGAACTCGGCAAAATGACCCCGTAACTTCGGGAGAAGGGGTGCCTCGGTAGGGTGAATAGCCCGAGGGGGCCGCAGTGAAAAGGCCCAAGCGACTGTTTAGCAAAAACACAGGTCTGTGCGAAGCCGTAAGGCGAAGTATACGGGCTGACGCCTGCCCGGTGCTGGAAGGTTAAGGGGAGCGGTTAGGAGCAATCCGAAGCTGTGAACCGAAGCCCCAGTAAACGGCGGCCGTAACTATAACGGTCCTAAGGTAGCGAAATTCCTTGTCAGGTAAATTCTGACCCGCACGAATGGCGTAACGACTTGGGCGCTGTCTCAACGAGAGATCCGGTGAAATTTTAATACCTGTGAAGATGCAGGTTACCCGCGACAAGACGGAAAGACCCCATGGAGCTTTACTGCAGCTTGATATTGAATTTGGGTACGATCTGTACAGGATAGGTGGGAGCCTAGGAAACCTGAGCGCCAGCTTGGGTGGAGGCGCCGTTGGGATACCACCCTGATCGTATCTAGGTTCTAACCTGGTGCCCTTATCGGGTACAGGGACCGTGTCAGGTGGGCAGTTTGACTGGGGCGGTCGCCTCCTAAAGAGTAACGGAGGCGCCCCAAGGTTCCCTCAGAATGGTTGGAAATCATTCGAAGAGTGCAAAGGCATAAGGGAGCTTGACTGCGAGACCCACAAGTCGAGCAGGGACGAAAGTCGGGCTTAGTGATCCGGTGGTACCGCATGGAAGGGCCATCGCTCAACGGATAAAAGCTACCCTGGGGATAACAGGCTTATCTCCCCCAAGAGTCCACATCGACGGGGAGGTTTGGCACCTCGATGTCGGCTCATCGCATCCTGGGGCTGAAGTAGGTCCCAAGGGTTGGGCTGTTCGCCCATTAAAGCGGTACGCGAGCTGGGTTCAGAACGTCGTGAGACAGTTCGGTCCCTATCTGTCGTGGGCGTAGGAAATTTGAGAGGAGCTGTCCTTAGTACGAGAGGACCGGGATGGACGTACCGCTGGTGCACCAGTTGTTCCGCCAGGAGCACGGCTGGGTAGCTACGTACGGAAGGGATAAGCGCTGAAAGCATCTAAGCGTGAAGCCCCCCTCAAGATGAGATTTCCCAATTAGTAAGACCCCTTGAAGACGACGAGGTAGATAGGTTGGAGGTGGAAGTGCAGCAATGCATGGAGCTGACCAATACTAATCGGTCGAGGGCTTATCCT
>NZ_NPBY01000125.1 GCF_002272015.1 Paenibacillus campinasensis
TTTTTTTTTGTCGAAATTTAGATGAGAACATTTGTTCCGTGACAGTAAGTTGTCCGTCTCTATTGGTACATTATTAGAAGAAGAGGAAAGAGGTGGATGCGTTGCGATCGGACTTGAATTCGGATTTTACATGGAGCACGAATCGTGTAGCGGCCGGAGGCGTAACCCAGATATTTCTTTTGGTGGAGTGGAGAGGCGGTATCCAGGGGCCGAGCAGGCATAAAGGCATGAAATCTCATCAGATTGCTGAACATGTGCAGCTGGACCTCCAGTTAGAGGAACCAATCCAACTTACCAACGTATACGGAGGTATTCTCGATTCACGGATGGGACAGCATATCACGGTGTCCATTGGTCCATTGTCCGATAATGGATCCAAGCAAGTCGTGCTTGAGTTATTGGCCGGGCCTTATCGTTCCGGTATCTATCCGGTTATCACAGCCGGATGGTCGTACCGGGACCGGGATACGCTGCAGGTTACCAATTTTCCATCGTATACGCTGCAGCTCCAATTCAGCAATCATACAGACCTGAGGAGCCGCAAGCCGGATGAACGGGTGGAGAAGGCGCTGAGGCTGCTTCAAAATCCATTGATTCTGGACGAAGCGGAGCAGCTGTTTAAGCAAGGTGACCTGGAAGCGGGGGAAAGCATGCTTCGCAGGCGGGCAGATGAGATGATGCTGTGCGCGCTTCGCGCAGATGATGAGGATTATCTGAAGGAGGCAGAGACGCTTTACAGGTTAAGCACATTGTATTTCGGCACCTTTAGTCCTATTGATACATATAAACGAAAAGTTGAATAGAGTCTAAATACCCATCTTCCGATTGGTAAATTGTGATCATAAACAAAAAGGGAATACCTATTCCAGGGTCGAATGTACTAATTTGGCATTGGCAAATATGTCAAATTTACTAGAAGATAGGGAGAATGAAACATGACTGATCGACTGATTCGACTCATGAGAATTATCACACTCGTGCAAGCAAGACCAGGAATTTTAGCCCGGGAGCTAGCGGAACGCTGCGGAACCAGTGAAAGAACGATCTATCGGGATATGGATGCTTTGAGCGCTATGCATATCCCGATAAGCCACAGAGGGAGAGGGCGCGGCTATATGTTTATCGGCCAATTTGCAATGTATCCAATGGAACTGACAGAAGACGAGGTTCAATCCCTGTACAAGCTGCTTGCGATTATGGAGGAAATTAAACCGAAACTTCCAGACAGTTTTGAAAGCGCGTATGAAAAAGTGCTGGCTGCTGTATACAAACAGCGGGTAGACAAACACGAAAGTCAAGTGGAAGTGCGAAATAATCCTAATCTATGATGATTTCATAGTTGATAGAACATATATGGAGGTAAAGAATCCCCAAAATGTCTCGTATGTAACGAGGCTTTTGGGTCTTTTTTTATTGTAGCGGATTTAGATGGAGAACATAAGGTGACTATGAAATTATTATTTAATAGGGAATTTGTACCATTATACTCCAATTTATGATAAAATATCTACAATTTCTCTTGCATGAATATATGGAATTTTCATTAAAAGATTGTGAGAGAAGTCGCA
>NZ_NPBY01000126.1 GCF_002272015.1 Paenibacillus campinasensis
ATTTCATATTTGAATACGACTACAACGCATTCTTGCGTTAGGGAGAGTGGACAAATGAAAAAGGCAGTGTTAACGGTTGCGGCAGGGATTCTAGCACTGGGGATATCCGCTTTTGCAGCAGGGTCTGTGTCTGCAGCCAGTCAGCCGGTTGAAGTGCTTCTGAATGCTAACAAGCTGAATTTCCCCGATGCCAAACCGTTTCAGGATGGACAAGGCAGCGTAATGGTTCCGATCCGGTTCGTATCGGATGCGCTCGGAGGAACAATCAGTTATAGCAAGTCAGGCGGCAAATCGGTGGTAGAAGTAAGGAAGGGCAATCACACGGTGAAAATGACGGTAGGACAAACGAGCGCCGAGGTGAATGGGCAAATAAAAGACTACGGCACCAAGGTCATTCTGAAGCAAAATCGCACGTTTGTCCCATTACGCCTCGTCAGCGAAGGACTCGGTGAGAAGGTGCAGTGGGATAAAATCGGACGGTGGGTATGGATCGGCGAGAAGAACTTCCGAAACACGGACGACCCGGAGTTCAAATTACAGCCGCTCAGCGATTTTAAGGCGTATATGAAATCAACAAATCAGTTCCGGAAATTCTCTGCCAATAAGGAACCGTTTGATGGGATCAAAATAATTCAGGCGAATCAATTGCCCATTAAACTTGGTAATGGGGAAATAATTTATGACATAAGGCTTGAAAAAAGTAATGGAAATGATTATATAGCGATTCGTAGTTCGGAGCGAGGCACCCCCGTGTTTTTTATGGTAAAGAATGATTTTGTTAAGTACCGTCAAGGTCTTGATAATGCTTTTGTAAATCATAAGGACGGGACGGCAACCAATTATTATCCAGTTATGAGCACCTCTGATGTTTATCAAAATGGACAGTACAACCAATATTATGACTGGACCAAATTCCGCTTAACTACTGCAGATTATATTGCTTTTAGTACACATCAACCGAAGGACTATCTTGTGGCAATAGTCAATCCGTTTAAATAAGGAATTGTACAAGATGAGAATCAGGGTGAAAGCAATTATCCAGATTGTGTCCTGCTTTATAATGTGTCTTGTTACCGTCATGTTTGTCAATCCCGGGAAGGCGGAAGCTATCGGGATTAACCGAATGTTCCAAAATCCACAGAATCCGAATAAATATTATTTTGTAGGAATGGTCTATTATGACACTTGGAGCAATGCAGGCGGCCAATGGATCAGTACTCCTCCGGGAGGAATTACTGACGTGGATGGTTTTGACTATGTGTTTGAGTTCAGTGCATCTCGAAAAATAAAGGACGTCCGTGTAAGTAAATTTGATTACTATCGAGAATATGGTGACGAAATTTTCGAAGCC
This sequence comes from Paenibacillus campinasensis, assembly GCF_002272015.1. Taxonomy (GTDB): domain Bacteria; phylum Bacillota; class Bacilli; order Paenibacillales; family Paenibacillaceae; genus Paenibacillus_AQ; species Paenibacillus_AQ campinasensis. Next base: position 1,352 of record NZ_NPBY01000126.1, read on the forward strand.
TCGCGTTCATTTGAAATGTCACAAAATTCAAAGTCCTATTATGTTCAGGCAACTTCAAGGAACTATTCCCTAACCAATCGTCCTTGGACAGGAAAGGGTACAAATGTAGCCAATGTTCCTGTATATGTTGTGCAGGCTCGTTTGGAGGCTGAATATCCAGTAAACAGAAGATTGGAAGAAGAACAAAAAGGCCAACAATTTGCTCCTCTGGTTCAAGGCTGGCGTTTCTACTTCCCAACCTTGTTCGAAATTGAGCTCGAACCGGAGGAAGGCAAAGCGATTATCAAGCACTATACTACGAACGGTCGTTCACTGAATGGAGTATTCCCGGACCGTGAGGAGAAGCTGGAGAAAGGTAAGTCCTATACTTTCGCGCATACCCCAGGCAATGCGGATTACACCTATGTAGGACACAAAAAAAGTACAGTGTCCCCTCCGAGTGGAGGAACCATTACGCCGGGGGATCATCCTCCGTTTACGTATGATGCTTCATTCCCGACGTATTACTTGTATTTCTATTATGAAGCACAGGATAAGCCACCCCCGCCACCACCCACGGCCTCCTGCACCCCGCCATCGCCCGGGGCGACTATCAACGGCCGCTACATGGACCCGGTGGTGACGGCCCGCATAC
>NZ_NPBY01000127.1 GCF_002272015.1 Paenibacillus campinasensis
CTTGAGATATTTACTAAGAGGAAGGTAGAAAACGACGAACGAATTATTGAAAGACTTGATATATTAATAAATGACCTAAGGAAATCAAATAAAGATAATTGAAAAGCATAGTTACTTTCGCGAAGGAAATATAAACGAGAATCAATTATGCATGCCTCGCGATAACACAAAACATTAATAAACAATTTATAAAGAAATAAATTGAAGGAATAAGCTTAATCAAAAACGAATATACAATCGGATAACAATACATTAAATAGAACGAATAAGAGCAATTAAGAGATCTGAAAGTAGATTCAAGAAGCCAGGGGCATCGCATAACATCGCATTCAACGCAGCGGGCCGAGACAAGCTCGACCCTTGGTCCGGAAGTTGCATTTCGAGGTAGTGGATTCACCGGACACGTTCAACCGGCTAAGTGGCAGAGCCACCGGCACTACGTGTCTTAAGCCGCTTGAACGTCGTGAATGCACAACGATATGAGAAATCTCTGCAATGAATAAAAATTCAAGTGAAAGTGTGAGTGAACTAATTGAAGGTTTACTGCTCTAAATGTAAACAAGAGACAAATCATAAATTGATTAGTGAGCATAGAGAGATATACACACCAGAAAGTTATCCTGACATGCAAATTGATTATGCTGAGGGAACGTGGCAAATTATTCAATGTCAAGGTTGTGGTGAAGTTTCATTTCGAGAAATGTGGATTACTAGTGAGGATATTAATCCGAATGGTGAAGCTGAACCAGTAGTCACTCTTTATCCTAATAGAGATAAGGACAATCTCTTAGCTAAGGACTTTGTTGTATTACCAAGTAAATTAAGAAAGATATATAAGGAAGTTATCGAATCTTATAATTCAAATCTATTTATCTTGTGTGCAACTGGGTTGAGATCAATTGTAGAAGGAATATGTCATTCAGCAGGTATAGAAGGAAAAAACCTTCAACTTAAAATTGAGGGGCTTCATACAAAAGGATACTTGACACAGAAACATGCAACGATTCTACATGAACACAGATATATGGGGAATTCAGCAGTTCATGAATTAGATATTCCCACGAAAGAAGAACTTTTTATTGCAATTAGAATTATAGAGCACACTATTGAGAACTTGTATGAGATAGAGGACCAAGTTGATGAGCTCAGATGGTTGAAAGAAAGAAGATTGAAGAAATCAAGAATAGAGAAACAATAGTTATGTGATATCAAGAAGGCATAGACATCTCATAACAACGTATTCACGCTGCGGTCGGCTGACGCCAACCTTGGTCTGCAGAGGCCTTTCGAGGAAGCTAATTCAGCAGACAACCCTGCGAGGCAAAGTGGCGGAGCCACCCGGTCCTAGCGGACCTTAAGCCTCTCGGGTTCGTGAATACAAAGACGTTATGTGACATACCGGAAACCATTTATTTAAGAAGGTGAATCCATGAAGCAAGTCGATCTAACCAAAACCCTAGAAGAGCTTGAAGGTGAATATTGGGATGAACCGAATTTTTCTTCCTCATTAGTGATCCAAGTACATCAATCAAGGAAGAAACCTCTTTGCGAATTGAATAATGAAGATTTAAGACTTTTGATCGGGCAGCAAATAAATCTACCTTTTATTTTGCCATTAGCTTTAGAGAAGTTAATCCAGAATCCATTCGGATCAGGAGATTTATATATTGGAGATTTATTTTGCGCGGTACTCAAAGTAGAAAAAGAATATTGGAACGAACATAAAGAATTAAAGAACGAATTGGATGAAGTGATTAGAACCTATGAAGAAGTGAGAAACACATTAGAAGAGCAAATAAGTAAATATAGAAGTGATTATTTGTAAGTCGATTCAGGAAGCCCGGTACATCACATAACATAATATTCACGCGGTGGACATTCGTCCTTGGCCCGGCATTCGCCGGACACTCGACATACGTCGAGTCGTGAATACAGGAACGTTATATGAAACTGACGAAGTACTTATTTTGTGGGGGAGATGAATAATGCCAATTTGTATAAACCAAAAAGGTGATGTTTTCGAAGAGTTGTTAAATATCACTGAAGAGGAAGTAGAACAAATTAGATTGGATTACCCAATTACACATGCATTAGTCGTTGCAAAGAATAAAAATGGTTTTCTACTTTTATTTAATGGCTGGAAGAACAATTGGGAGGTAGTTGGAGGCCTACTCGAGCCAGGAGAATCATTAAGAGAATGTGCGATTAGGGAAATGCTTGAAGAAACGAATCAATCTCCTGAGAAAATTGATTTTAAGGGATTAATGAAGTTTACATTAAGATCTGGAAAGATTGAATATGGGGGCCTCTTCAGCGCAGATATAGGAGCGGAAAAACCATTTCAAGTGAATGAGGAAGCAAACAAGATCATATTTTGGGATGGAATTGAAGACATTGGATACATAGATGAAATCGATAAGGAATTATTAAAGTACTATTAAGAACATTTTGTAAGTAATTCGAGAAGTCGTCACCATCATATAATATAACACCGCATTCACGCATCGGGCATTCGCCCTCGGTCCGCAGAAGTTATCGGCAGGGAAGTATAGGCCGCGGACACATCCGACATCCGTCGGACGTCGTGAATACAAAACGTTAGACGAAAACCTCGAATAAATTGAGCCAAGTAAGATTTTCTGGTAGGATAATGTTGATTCATGACAATATTTAATTTTATCAGGAGGTATTTTTATTGAATTATTCACTGAAAGATATATATC
>NZ_NPBY01000128.1 GCF_002272015.1 Paenibacillus campinasensis
GGGGTGTAAACCTAAACAAGAGTGGTCTGACCACTGAGCAAGATAAATACTACAGAACAAAAATTAATGATGCAGAAGCACGTGGTGATATAGAAGCAGCAAATAATGCAAGATATGAACGATATATTGAGAAACAGAAAAATCTTGACAAAGAAATAAAACCTAGAGAAGAATGGGATTCAGATCGAATACGGATGGAAAATAATAGACAGCGTGGTAGGGTAGAAGAAGAAAGTGGAAGGAAAGCTTTGGAACAACATCTTGGGCAAAAATTAGATAACAATAATACAGGAGAAATTAGAACCCACACATCTAGCGAAGGACATGTCACACGACCAGATAGCATAGGGCGTAGCACTAATGGTGAAATTAATTTAGTCCATGACCATAAACATAAAACTGGTGAAGGTCAACAAGTCATCCATAATGATAGTCAAATGCGTGCACAGAGGGAAATGCTTGAAGATAAAGTGAATGGTTTACATGTAGTGACGTTATCAAGTGATAAACCTAGCTTAGCTGACGTTCCACCAAGTCCTAGACCAAGTGCTCCACTAGGAGAAAAAAGTAAAGTTTACTATACGGATCCATTAAAAAATGTAATTACTCACGTGTGGGAGACAAATCCTCGCCTTCCTGGGGGAGGTAGATGGAAGAAACTGTGAGTACAATTTGGGAGGGCCTGCAATGAAACCTGATTTACTATCAATTTCTATGTTTCCAACAGTGTCTTTGGATATAGAAGATAAGATTAGAAATTTGTTGGAAATTTTTGAGGCGAATGAAAAAATGATTCCTACCTACTGGGGAAATAGTGATGGCGTTAAGGTAGAATATAATCGTAATGAAATAATAGAAAAAGTAATTGCAAAAGACAAGATTTCTGAACTGTATCTTTATCGAGATAAAGCCGCAAAATATAGTGGAGTGTTTGATATTAAGTGGAGTCAAAGATCTTTTTTGAAAATTGATTTTCATAAACCTATTTCACCTAAATTATTAGCGAGCTTTTATGATTTTTCTGATAAAATTGCTCAATTGGTAAAGCCGATTTATGGTGTAGCTCATATTTTTTGGCCTTCAACATACCCGTGGAATAACGAAAGAGAGCGTATGCAAGTTTGGATGGATGTTTGTGCTTATCCCGTACCGGTTCGTTTTTTTCCAAATGGCCCGCTCGGTATAGGAGCTAGAACGTACTTCAGTGGGCATCTCCTCGAAATGTTTGGAAAGGAGTTTTTGCTTGATTGCCCTGGAGAGGTTACAGAACCAGACTGGGGGGGAATACGTATTGATGTACTTCCTTCCTTTCTCACATCGGATAACGACACTTTGTTAGAAAGTTGGTTATCGATAATGAAATATTTACAAACGTCTCAAGTACTAGCTATTCCTAGTTTTGATGAAGATAAAATGGGAGTTTCATTTTCACCGAATACTGCCTGGAAAGAATATTTAAATAAAAGCTGACCAACAGAGGTGAGATTATGAGTGGACACAGCAACGAACGTCATAGAGTAATGCAAATCATTGATCATTCAAGAAACGAAAATGAGATAATTAATGGCTTAGAGTTGGATTATATTGATTTATCCTTTTCTGATTTATCTCAAGTTGCTGGAGATCGTATATATGCAAATGAAATTAATTTTAGAGGTTCTTCGCTTATAGGAGTATCCCTACGTGATTGTGAATTTATTGCTGCTAATTTTGAGAGCTGTAACTTTGAAGGTGCTGATATCGCTGACTGTGTTCTAAGTGAGGCAAACTTTAGTAAATCTCAAATGAAGCATGCAGAAATTAAAATAAGTACATGTATTGAAACGTGTTTTGATGATGTTGATCTTTCTTATGGAAACCTCTCAGGCACTACTATGTTAAAAGCTACATTTCGTCGATCCATCCTAAAGGGTATTCGAGCCCAGAAGGTTAACTTCGATCAATCTGATCTGACTAGTGCTACTCTGTCAGATGGTGATTTTGAGAAGTCTGATTTTATTCAGGCTATTTTAACAAAGGTTGAAGCTAAAAATGCAAACTTTGCTGGAGGGAATCTTACAGGGGCGAATCTTTCATATGGAGATTTTACAGGGGCTGATTTTTCAAATACAAATATTGCTAATGTGATTTGGAAAGGAGCAATAGTAGAGGGTGCGAAATTCGATGATTCTGCAAGAGAAATCGTCCTTAAAGGGTTGTAGTAATGATAACCGGAACATACTAGTAAATGCCTGAGGAATAGAGACCATGACAGCTTGAAGAGGGTCATTCATTTTACCTAATCCAAATTTTAAAAGCTTATTCTACCTTGTGATCTTATGAGGGGAATGAGCTTTTTTATGGTGAAATTTGCAGAGACATCAGAGAGACAACTTATAAGCGTCAGTATCCATAGAGGATCTAGAGCCGCCGCCAGAAGAGAAGAAGGGCTTCTGGAGCAAGGTGCTGC
>NZ_NPBY01000129.1 GCF_002272015.1 Paenibacillus campinasensis
TGGCCGACCAGCGCGGCAGCGAACGGTTCGATGTGCTGCAGGGCATACCGACTTCCGAGACGCTATATGGCAACATTTTTGCAAGGAGCTACCTGGCCCAGCATACCTTTGTCCAGATGTCCGGCGTCTGCACTTTTGAAGTGAATGTCGAGAAGAACTGGACGCTGCACTGGGATCCCGGGCAGCCGGGGCCGGAGGATGCCGACGGCAACCCAACCACCGTGCCGGATCCGCAGACCGACACCGAGACGGTGGTCGAGCGATACACCGTTGAGCGCCCTTATGCCTACTGGGTTATCGACAACCTCGAAGTCTACCGCATCGATCGCGGCCTGCTTCGAAATTATGCGCTCCCCGGCGGCGAGATCACCATTTCGCCGCAAGGCTACCAGCCGCCGCCGTTTACCGCCAGTCCAACCGGCAGCTTTGAGCCACCTTCTCCGGCGGACCCGATTACCGCTCCGCCAGGCACCTATGGCGGCAGCAGCTTCACCAGCCGGCCATCCCCACCGAGCGAGAATTTACAGAGCGTGGCCGAGCAAGGCGTCGAGAAAGTACAGGTGACCAACGACACCCTGGTTTTCAACGGGCAGACCCTCATGAGCGGCAACCGGGTTGCGGAAACGGGGCCTAGACCAAGCTCTATACCAGAACCGCCGCAGATCGATCAGAATGTGCTGTACAAGCCTGGGAATCTGATCACGCCGGACAAAGTGAACCGGGCCAACACCACCAGTGCGGGAACAATCTTCTACACCCTGCTTCCCGGGAACATCAACGGCGGGGACAACAAGGAATTCCCGATTCATGGCATCAACACGGTGACCGTGCATACGCCGGTGGTGAACTACTCGTCCGTGACCGACGATCAGCCGCACAACCAGAAAACCAACCCGAATCCGAACCGGGCGGCCTTCATATTGGACCGACCCTTCACCGTACGCATTCCGACCGCGGGGCAGCATGTGAACTATCCGGGCTACGGAAACCGGGACTATGCCAAATACGTTCGGGTCAAGCAGGTGTATTTTCCGTTTGATGTGTACAGCGGGGATCGGCGCACCTTTTACCCGAAGCAGACCTGGATTACCATTCCGACGGCTCAGCTGGATACCGAGTTCTTCCTCCCGGTCTGGGTCGACGAAGGGAATTATGACGTGTACTTCCGCACGATTGCCGAGAATGCGCCGCCGGACTTCACCCCCGAGGCGGGAGCGAACCGGGACTGGCGCCATCATGTGGCCACCGATATCGAGCCGGTGGACGTGATCGGGCGGGTCTACGATTTTCACATTACCGACATTGCGGATTACAACTGGGAGACGGTGTTCCGGACGGCCAAAGGCAGTGCGAACCCCACCGGGGCGTCCTATTGGACCGGACTGCGCGATATTGACGGCTGCACCCGTGGCAACGCGCTTCCGTATACGCTGCCGGTTGCGCCGGGCAAACATCCGGTGCAGGGCTATAAGAACGCTGCCGTCAAGACCGGCTACCATTTCAAATTTGACCTGAAAACGAAAGGGAATATGTTCGGTCCGCGAGATGCGATTTCGATTACACCGAGCTTTTACTTTGTGAACAAGGACGGAACGGGACGGCAGCCGGTCGATCTGTACTACCACAGCGGCAAGCAGTACTTCATCCGCATCGGCTCGCCGCAGGATACCGAGAAGCGCTACGTGATCCTGAACGAGCGGCTGAGAAATGTGCCGCAGCAGGAACTGCAGGACATGGCAGCGTACATCTACCAGACGGGGGGCGCGCCTTCGGGCATGAGCGGCGCGGCGTACGCGAGGCAGTATATCGAGAAGCTGAGCAAGTCCAAAACATGGGTCGGACGCTACGACTGGCTGCTGCTGCCGCCGGAGGTACGCACCCTGCTGGGACCGAAAACGAACCTGCCGGCCTCGGTGAACCCGCTGCGGGCGAATGCGTCGATCCAGCATTGGTACGGGGAATACAGCATCCCGGCAGATGTGTATGTCGTGCCAAAAGGAACGAATGTCGCCGAGTATGGGCGGACGAACCGGCTGGATGAGAAAGCGGACATCTTTGCGAAACGGTTATATTATTGTGAATTTCAATATCGAGACGATTCGCGAAGGGAACACGAGTCAGCCGCATTTGCAGTACATTCATGCGCCA
>NZ_NPBY01000130.1 GCF_002272015.1 Paenibacillus campinasensis
GAGGCTGTCCAGAAAGTCAGTGAAACCTGACTACTGGCAGCCTCTTTTTTTGTAAAACGCTAAAAATATGCGCAAAAAAACCGTCTTTTCCTGTAAAATGAAAGTTACCACACAACCATTTCAGAAAGGGACGGTTTTTATGCGTAATCAAATGACTACTACTAAACATTATAACATGCAACTCACATTTCCTCTAGAAAATATAGAAGGAAACATAGATTCTAAACGAAAGCTCACACCTGCTTTTAAAGCTTATGATAACAAGCAGATGCATATGATCTTGGATCTAGAATCACTAATCCCTTCCCACCATGTCGCTCGTATCATTGATGAAATGATTGAATCTATTCCTGACGAGCTGTTGTTTGCTCATTATGTTGGCGGTGGCCGTAGTTCCTACCATCCTAAAATGATGCTCAAAGTGATTCTTTATGGCTACTCTCAAAAAGTCTATTCCTGCCGTGGCATTGAAAAACTATTACAAGAAAACCTACCGGCGATGTGGCTAGCTGCGATGCAACAGCCGGACTTCCGCACCCTGAATGACTTCCGTGGTGTGCGAATGAAGAGCCTTATGGATGAGCTCTTTCAAACGATGATTAAAAAGCTCATCAACGACAATTTTATTACCATGGAGAACTACTTCTTGGATGGCACAAAGATTGAAGCTAATGCCAACAAGTATTCTTTTGTGTGGAAAAAATCTACGTTACGCTTTGAAGAGAAACTCAAAGAAAAGGTGCAGGCAACCCTTGCGCATATTCATACGCTCACGCAGCAAGAAGCTAGTGAAATGGTAGCTACCGATCCAGATGAGCTTCCTGTACAGCTTGAAGAAACAGCTGTTATTCTAGAAGAACAAGTAGAGCGCTTAACTGAACAGATCGCTCAAACCAATGACAGTGAAGCGAGAAAAGCCTTACGAAAAGAGCGTAGTGCCTGGAAACAGCCTCTGAAAAAGATTCGTCAAGACTTTCTTCCACGTCTGGCCAAGTATGATCAGCAGAAAGCTTGCTTTGGTGATCGCAATAGCTACTCCAAGACCGATCCAGACGCTACGTTTATGCGAATGAAAGAAGATCACATGAAAAATGGTCAACTTAAACCAGGTTACAATGTACAGATGGCAACGGAAAACCAATTTATTTTGTTTTATAGTCTTCACCAACGACCAACGGACACACGCTGCTTCATTCCGCATATGGAGCAACTTGCTGCGTCTTCTTTACCCATGCCTAAAACCGTGATTGCTGACGCTGGTTATGGTAGTGAGGAAAACTATTTGTACGCGTTAGGCGAAGAAAAAGAGACGCGATTTGATTTTCTTATTCCATATGGCAGCTATATGCACGAACAAACCAGACGCTACAAAAAGAACATGAAGCATGCAAGCAATTGGACGTATGAAGAGTTAGACGATCGCTTTATTTGCCCGAATGGTCGATACGTTTCGTTTAAGAAGTACCAGACGAAGAAGACACGCTCCGGCCTAGAGCAAAGCTTTAAGATTTACGAATGTGAGGATTGTAGCGATTGCCCATTAAAGGCAGCATGTACGAAAGCAAAGGGAAATCGTCAAGTACACTGGAACACGGTATGGGAAGAATTAAAGGCAAAGGCAAAAACAGCCCTTGAGGATGACGAGAAATCCGCGATCTATGCTCGACGTAAAGTCGAGGTTGAGAGTGTATTCGGTCACATCAAGGGCAATCGGTCGTTCCGCAGATTTTCCTTGCGGGGTCTAGAAAAAGTTCATACAGAGTTTGGGATTGTGGCCTTGGCCCACAATCTACTGAAAGTAGCAGGCATTCGCCTCGCTACATTCTTTCAAACGCAGGGACGTAAAAAGGTTGGACGGAGAAATGGTTCTCTTCTCGTCCAACCTTTTTACTTTAGGGACTTATTGGACAGCCCC
>NZ_NPBY01000131.1 GCF_002272015.1 Paenibacillus campinasensis
TGAAACTCAGAGGATGTCTAGCACAGAATAGACAGCAGGAATCGGATAGACGAATCAGTAATCAATGAGTCATGAATAGATATGTAGATGATTACAATTGTAATGCCTCCAATTTCCCCTCGTCCCATTTTAATATCCCAATTAAACGGCTAAAAGAACCCCCGCACAATGGCGGGGGAAAGGTTAACTAAACAACGACAAATATTTACGATAATAACCGATATGACGCCAATCATACTGATTTAGGAATCCAACAACTTTTGCTAGGACTTGATTTCGATGAACGACGTCATTGTTTTAGACTTAATAAGGTAATGTGTAAGGCTTAACTTGACTTGCTCCCGTGACATCAGACCTTTGACATGTTTGACGAAGATGTCGACAACCTCATCTAGATCATCGGAACAATGTAGTCGCACGTTCTCCCGTCGCCGCAGGGCTAGGGCTGTATCTAACGGTATTCGTTTCATCGATTTCCCCTCCCCCTGTGGCGCCGGGGTCATTATTCTCATTACTTTCCGTTTTCCTCTACTAGAGATACTTACACTTCTTTAATAAATTGCTATATATTTCCTCGCTTTTCATGTGATACTCCGATTCGGTTTAATCTTCTCAGGATATGAATCATTGAAAATGCTTGACTTCGTTAACTTAATGGACCGTGCATAATACGTAGTTACATCAACATGTCTCAGCTTATTCACTTAATCAAGCGCTACAGAGAAAGCAGACTCCAGCATAGTATTAAAGTCACTAAAAGTTTCCATAAGCTCACCTGAAGGTTTATCGAGTTCAACAAAACTATTTTTAGTAGCATTATAACAGTACCAAGCAATATCTGAGTCTCCGAAGAAAATTAACTCATCTTCGTCTTTAATTGACTCCCATGTTTCATTGGCATCAAAAAAACTATCCACCTGATTTATTGGCTTAGAGTCTAAATAAACTAGGTCGACTCCATAAACTCTAAGTCCATTAAATTCAATCCCGTTAACTGTTTGCAAAAATTCATAGTATTGCTGTGGCAGCACATCTTTACCAAATTTCTCTACTACAGATTTACGAAATCTTGATAACTCATTTTCATTAACAGGTAAATTTAGTTTTCGATCCCTTTTTCCCCTTATCTTAGAAATGATATCAATTTGCTCTCTCCACATATTATCACCTTCTTAATTATTTATTCCTTTTTAGGAGGATAAATGTCTCCTTCTGGAATAGGAAATTCTACTGATTTACTATCTCCAGGTTTCATACCCTTCGTTAATGAATTCTGTTCATTTGTAATAACCTTGTGATAGGGGTGGTTTTTTATTAGAACTAAGTTTTCCACATCATTAGTACCGCCCTGATCCAGAGGGGTTTTATGATGGACTTGCCAACCGTCAGGCACAAGACCAAATTCTTTCATATCTTCAATGTCACTATCTGAAATTCCAGCTTTTTTTAATGCCTTTGTTTTTTAGGATCATTAGCCATAGATTGCATCAAATCTTTTCTGACCTTTTTAAAATCCTTTCGTAATTGAGCTGTGTCCTCCGGGCTTCTCTTATTAAACGTAACCTGTTTTGTTTTTACGTTCGGAAGTGTAACTTCCTCACCCTTTAATTTTCCGACAAAATCAGTTCGACTATCCGTCTTGATG
>NZ_NPBY01000132.1 GCF_002272015.1 Paenibacillus campinasensis
TCAGGCTGTCGAGAAAGTCTCGACAGCTATTTTTTTGTGTATTTAGTTCAACACGACACCGCGTTAATATTGTATAATATTTAGTAAATAAACTGTTCGGAAGGGTGTTAAATATGTTGCGTTCTAACCGAGAAAAACAGCAGGCTTACGAGTTTGTTTCGATTGAAGAATTGGTTCCCCACGATCATCTGCTTCGTAAAGTGGACAAGTATATCGATTTCTCTTTCATCGACGAAAAGGTCCGTCCGCTTTACTGTGCTGATAATGGGCGACCAGCCATCGATCCTGTCGTGTTATTTAAGATGATTTTCCTCGGTTATTTTTACGGCATCCGTTCAGAACGTCAACTGGAACGCGAGATTCAGACAAATCTGGCATACCGTTGGTTTCTTGGTTTGGGATTGACAGACAAAGTTCCGGACCATACCACCATTAGCTGGAACCGACGGACTCGTTTCAAAGACACTACTATCTTTCAAGATATCTTCGATGAGATTGTGCTGCAGGCAATCGAGCATCGCATGGTCGGCGGACGAGTCCTGGTTTCGGATTCCACGCATGTGAAGGCCAATGCGAACAAACACCAGTACACCAAACAGCAGGTTCTACAAAACACACGAGATTACATGGACGAACTCAATGGCGCAGTAGAAGCCGACCGGAAGGCGCATGGAAAAAAGCTTTAAAACCCAGAGAGGATGTGGTCGAGAAGAAAGAAATCAAGGTGAGCAAAACCGACCCGGATAGCGGTTATATGATTCGCGATGGCAAACCGGAAGGATTCTTTTATTTAGATCACCGGACCGTTGATCTAAAATACAATCTGATTACCGATGTCCACGTCACGCCGGGAAACGTTCATGATTCTGTACCGTATTTGTCGCGTTTGGATCGCCAACGAGAGCGATTTGGTTTTGAAGTTGAAGCCGTTGCCCTGGATTCAGGTTATTTAACAACCCCCATCTGCAAAGGATTGCAGGAACGGGGGATCTTTGGCGTGATTGCTCACCGGAGATTTCATCCGACCCAAGGCTTGTTTCCGAAGTGGAAGTTTACCTATGATGCCGAGCGTAACCGTTATATTTGTCCGCTCCAGCATGAATTGTTGTATCGCACCACGAATCGAGAAGGATACCGGCAATATGCCTCCGACCCGAAGCACTGCAAGACTTGCCCGATGCTGGAGCAATGTACCCGTTCACGGAATCACCGCAAGGTCGTCACGCGCCATGTCTGGGAAGACAGCAAGGAATGGGTACGAAACAACCGGCTCAGTCGATCCGGTAAGTATTTATACCGAAAACGAAAAGAAACGATTGAGCGAAGCTTCGCGGATGCCAAAGAGCTCCATGGGTTTCGCTATTGCCGGTTGCGCGGGTTGCAAAACGTCAGGGAACAAGCTCTGATGACAGCAACCGTGCAGAATATGAAGAAGATGGCGATCCACTTGGATCGCCTGGAAAACAGGGGGTAATCCCCCCATTTCCCCTCTTGAAGTGACCACTTAAAAAGGGAGAAACCCTGTACTTTGAAAAAAGTGCAGGGTTTCTCGACAATCTGAG
>NZ_NPBY01000133.1 GCF_002272015.1 Paenibacillus campinasensis
GACCGGGGCCTTGATCAGGCCTTCCAGCTCCACCTCGAAATCTTTTCACAAAATTGCGCTTAATATAAAAAATGAAAATCACGAAGATAAAAAATACAGGTCAGTCATGGTGGTATCTGACCATAATCGACCTGTTGCATAATATAGTAGCGTTCATCTTATATATTTCGGTGAGTATACACAAAACTGTTGACAGACCCTACTTATCATCTTAAGACTTAACTTTTAAAACATTTAAGATACTTGATGTCCTCATCCTCGAAACATCGGCCTTCCGATTTTTTGTTAGCAATGCTAAAAAACTCTTTTGCCAACTCTAAATCACCCAATTCAAAAGCAACTTTCCCTGACATAAATTCCTTTTTACCAGTATCTTTCCGCGCAAATCCTGTTAAATAAATTTTTTCCGACCATACTTTTGCCTTTTTGAAATCTTTTATAACAAAACAAGTGTCAATAATATCTTTCACTAGATGAAAGCTTTCTTCACTATAAATACCTTTTGGTTCAGGCAATAACCCCCATGCTTCTTCGAGAGTTATAATAGATTCATGATATTTACCAATTTCGAATTGTTCATTACTCTTATTAATAAGGGATTCAAACTTCTCTTTTATAGGTGATTGTAGAGTAGCCAAATTTATCCTCCTCAAATAATATCTTTAATTGATTTAAAATACTTATCATCTTCCTCGTCAAATATCTTATAACCTTCCAACATGTAAGCCTTTAACAGGTACTCCTTTGCTTGATTCAACTCCCCACACTCAAATAGACTCTCTCCAAGTCTCAAGAGAATCAATGGATTTGAAATGCCATCTGGACAATTAAGGGCATTATAAAAATTAGTCTTTGCCATTTCATAATCATCATTGATAAAATAAGCATCACCTAATGCTGTGTAAATCCAAGTACTTGCCTCCCAGTCAATCTTCGGAGATGGCACTAATTCTAAGGCCGTGGAATACTTCTCTATCGCTTTATTAAATTCTTCTTCTTCAATTAGTGAATCTCCCTCTTCACATAACTCTATAATTTGAGCATGAATTTTGTCATCTAGTTCCAAAAATTTCACCTCCATTTTTATTTGGTCGGTGGCAAATAGTTTTCACCTAATTTTGCACCTGCTGAGCGGTTCAGCCTATAGTGATCTAATACATAATTATCGGAGTTTAACATCCATTCCCTTACTTCCTTTGACTTCGCACCATAATGTCTTCCTTCTTTGTTCCACCATGAGACAGCATCGGTTATATGAGCCATATCTGCCTCGCTAAGATCATGCCATTCTCCTTCACTATCCATAAACTCTGTTTTACCACTACGTGTTGTCCTAATCCTGGGAGGAGTTTCATTCTTCATTCTTTCTATCACTTCACGTCCAGTACGTGATTTTTTCCCTGGTGTTCTTCCTAAATATTGTTCCCTTAACTTCTTAGCTTTTTTAGCTTTTGGTTTCTTTGAGGCATTCTCAGGG
>NZ_NPBY01000134.1 GCF_002272015.1 Paenibacillus campinasensis
CTCTTTATACTATTTCTCAAAAAAATAGCATGTAACTCTTCAACCCAATTAGGAACACTAAGCAGCAATTCATCAACTCCTCCATTTTTATTCTTAGTTGGTTCCTCTGTGTAAGTATCTTTAAATGATTGTTCTAAATATTTTAAACATTCCCCGTGATATTTATAATCAATAGTTGGTACTTTTGTGTAATTTCTCATTTCCTTTACTTCGTTTTGCCATTTTAGTAAAAATGCTTCTTCAATGGCTGCTGTAATACTATCTTCCAAAACTAAATTGGTTCCCACTCCTGATGCGTAGATACAATGCTGATCAAATATAAAAGCAAAGACAGATATCGCAGGTGAAAAATATGTATTTACAAAAAGTTTTAAATGCTTACCTTCTCTGTGCAATTTTTGGATTTCATATTCGTAACCGGTAATAGTTCTATTTAAAATACTCCCTTGTTTTCCATACCAAAACAAAAACAATGCGTTTTTTCCTATTAATTCCAATAGCGCATTCTTAACAGCTTGTTCACTATTAGTATGAGCTGCTGTACCAGTTGTGTCACTGCACATGGGATTATTAGCTTTATATTTACTATATTCAACTGGTAATTCTTTAATGCTTTTCGATAATAAATCAAATGTGTTAACTTTTCCGTTTGAATTTATACATCCTCCTAACATTAAAGCTCTTCTTTCTAGAGATTCTGAAAAACTCTTCTTAAGAGATAAAATTTTGTTATTACTAATCGAATTACAACCACTCGGTCCTCTAT
>NZ_NPBY01000135.1 GCF_002272015.1 Paenibacillus campinasensis
AATTACAACCACTCGGTCCTCTATATTCTCCTATTTTAAAATTCCCAATATAAGAAAAAGTTTTATAATAATTATCATTTAAAAAAGCTTTATATGGTACATTAAAGTGGCATAAACTACGTGTTATATGAATCATTTTCATTTCCCTTCCATTTTATATCCAAACCATTGAATTAATGAGATCGGTATTAATCTAGGATTTAAGCCTGATAAGTAAGTTAATGCATTATCATCGAATCCAGACCAACAGAATTCACCTAGTCCTTTTTTTTCTGATACTAAGACCTCTCTTAATGCTTGAGCCATTAACCCAACTTCAATTAGTGCATGTCTATAGCCTCTTTGTTTGTACTTAATGATGGCTTTTTTCAAATCGATAGCATACCCTATTGCTAAATTAGAATAAATTTGTTTATTTGAAGTATTTAATACAGATAAAAAATCATTATACTCCTCAGAGCTCCATTCTTTTATTTTTTTTAAACTAAGTGCATAAGTATCGAAAACGTAACAACCTCTTAAATT
This sequence comes from Paenibacillus campinasensis, assembly GCF_002272015.1. Classification (GTDB taxonomy): domain Bacteria; phylum Bacillota; class Bacilli; order Paenibacillales; family Paenibacillaceae; genus Paenibacillus_AQ; species Paenibacillus_AQ campinasensis. The sequence continues at coordinate 526 of NZ_NPBY01000135.1, forward strand.
CGATAACCCGTCTATTGCACTATCTTCTAATATATATACTAAAGGAACAATTGGATATAATGCTCCAGCTGATGGATATCTTTTAGAACCCGAGTCAAAATCTCTCCCGAACGAATTATAAATAATTGAATCGAAATCTTTTTTCGACATCGGAACCTTT
>NZ_NPBY01000136.1 GCF_002272015.1 Paenibacillus campinasensis
AACCGGGGTTTTGATCAGGCCTTCCAGCTCCAGCCCGATATCTTTTCACAATATTGCGCTTAATTTAAAAAATGCAAGTCAACGAAGATAAAAAAACAGATCGATCATGGTGGTATCTGACCATAATCGACCTATCCAACGTAACCGAATAACATTATTTAGGGTATAAAATTCAAACATTGATGTGTGCGTACAAACTAAATGACACATCTACATGGGTTATATGTGTTATTGGTAGAACGATGGGTATATTCGGCACTGGGTAGCCCACAAATACTCAAAGTGCCACATCTTGGTATCCCACCCTAGCTACTTCTTCATTAATTAGACGTATACCAACCCCATTTTCTTCATCCCATGTACAGTCAAATGTTAGTCCAATATATCTGCCTTCAAATCGTCTTGCAGATGGAACATAAATCCCAACTAGCTTGATATTTTCAAGAAGTTTATCATTTGTTTCAATTAAAGGGTAATTTTCATCATATGAAACATCATACCCAAGTCCAGATCGCTTCTGTTTGTAATAGTCTAAAATTGGTGTCAAAATACTTTGCTGAATATCCCCCCAATTTTCTATTAAAGCAGTATATGAAGCATACTGTTTTCCACTAAATTCGCCATCTTCTTCACCATCTACCATCAAAGCAATATTGACTCTTTTTCCGAAAAACTCAATTGTAATATCCTTGCTCCACACATAATCGTATTCAAGTTCACCGAAAACTGCATCATTAATTTTCACTTTGAGAAATCTCCCTTCTAATTATTAGCAAATCCGCCCGGTTCAAACGCTCCTGCGTTTATCTCTCCTACGCCACCTAGATGTCCGAATTTGCTGTTAATTTCAGATGGCACAAGTTGAATTGTTTTACCATCATTTAATTCATGCCAAGTTAGCTTTAATTCTTCGCGAATATCTGCAATGTCCCCCGACTTAATTTTTCCTGGGGTTAACCCAAATTGACTAGCCAACTCAGGTGAGTTATTAAGTTGCTCTGCCAATTTTATATCTGCCTGTTTAAAATTCGCAGTTCTAGCTTTAGTTCCATTACTACCAACTCCGCCCACCATATGGTCAATTTCAAGTTCTGCTTTTGCTACAGGCGAAAAATCAGGTACTCCGTTCTTATAATTTATCCCATCAATACCTGCTTCGTCTAATATCTTCTTCAATTCAGGGTCTGGTGGTGGTTTTAAAATACATTTTGATTCGCCCCTTTGCCCCTCAAAACCAACCGTTTTATTATTAGGTGATGGCGTTTGACTAAGTCTCGCTTTATAAGAACTAGCAAATTCAGTCTGTTTAAAGGCAGAAGGAGTATT
>NZ_NPBY01000137.1 GCF_002272015.1 Paenibacillus campinasensis
CCCAAATCTATTAAAATGGAAAGTAATAGAAAGGTTGGGGAGAATACATGGGACTTTGGACGAAAGAGCAATTACGAGCCTTCATTAAGGAGAACAAGCTGGTAACGGCACAAGACGCGCAGAACGCCCTGAAAGAACTGTTTGCTGAAACGCTTCAAGAGATGCTGGAAGCAGAACTCGATACGCATTTAGGCTACGAAAAGCATGAGGTCAAAGCCAAGATGACGCCAAATAGCCGAAATGGCAAGAGCAAGAAGTCGGTAGTCAGCGAATACGGAGAGCAGGAAATTACGGTTCCACGGGATCGACTCGGTGAGTTTGAGCCGGTTGTTGTGCAGAAGCACCAGAAGAATGTAACCGGCATCGAAGATCAAATCATCGCCCTGTACGCCAAAGGTGTCAGCACACGAGAGATTCAAGACCATCTGCAAAACCTGTATGGCATCGAAGTCTCGCCTACGCTCATTTCCAATGTGACCAACAAAATCGTACCTCTCATTAAGGAATGGCAGAATCGGCCGCTTCAAGGCGTGTACGCGGTCGTTTACATGGATGCGATTCACTTCAAAGTGAAGCAGGACGGGGCCATTGTAAACAAAGCGGCCTACATGGTGATCGGCATCGACCTGGACGGAAACAAGGATGTACTCGGCATGTGGATCGGGGAGAATGAATCCAGTAAGTTCTGGTTAAGTGTCCTAAATGACCTGCGAAATCGTGGTGTTCAAGACATTCTCATTATCTGTGTAGACAATCTGAATGGCTTCTCCGAAGCGATTGCGGCCTGCTATCCAAAGACCGAAATCCAAAAGTGTATCATCCACCAAATCCGTAATTCCACTCGCTACGTGTCGTACAAGGATCTCAAGAAAGTCACTGCGGACCTGAAGCCCATTTACAAGGCTGCAACAGTGGATGGAGCGCTGCTTGAACTGGACCGCTTCGAGGAAGTCTGGGGCGCCAAGTATCCGCTCATTATCCGCTCATGGCGCAGCAACTGGGGGGAGCTGGCAACTTTTTTTAAGTACCCACCTGAGATCCGCAAACTCATTTACACCACAAATATGATTGAGAGTTACCACCGACAGCTTCGTAAAGTGACCAAGGGTAAGAGTATTTTCCCCACCGATGAGGCACTGCTGAAAATGCTCTATCTGGCCACGATGGATGTGACCCGGAAATGGACAGGCCG
>NZ_NPBY01000138.1 GCF_002272015.1 Paenibacillus campinasensis
GTCATAGCCCTTGCGGGTCCATTTGGTCCACAGTCCGCGAAGGAAAGGAAGCACCCAGCGGTCGAAGCCGATTTTGCCGGCGTTGGCAGCAGCGACGATGATAAGGACTTCAATCAGCAGCAGCTGCACGTTGGTGCTCACTGTGCCCGACAGGAGGAATGCGGCGTTCATCACAAGTCCCATCAGTGCGGCGAAGGTGGTGAAGGTACCGAGAATCAGTCCGAGACCGACGAGGACTTCACCGACCGGGATGAGGAAGTTGAAGAACTTCACGCCCGGGAGGGCAGCATGCTCGAGGAAGGCAGCCCACCAGCCTTGCACTGCCGGATGGTCACCGGCTGCCTTGGCGATAGCGCCTTGCAGGAAGCCTCCGGCATCGAAGTTGCCGGTTAGTTTGCCCCAGCCAGCGGTTAACCACTCATACCCGATGTAGATCCGCAGCACTGTCAAGAGCCACATTGCAACTTTGTTGTTTCTCAGCCAATTGTTAAACATATGAACCACTCCTTGGTTTGATATCATTTTTTGTTTTAGTATCAGCGCCGCTGGACTTGATTAAGGTGAGGCGCTGTTTGTTTATCAGATGATCATCTCTTCCTTACATCTTCATTATAAGTGAAAAAAATCACAATATATGTGATTTAAATCACATTATACTCAA
>NZ_NPBY01000139.1 GCF_002272015.1 Paenibacillus campinasensis
ATGGCTTTAGCCAGTTGAGCTCGCGAAGCGTGCGAAACAAAAAACCACCCGCTATGCGGGTGGAGGGATCGAGGGTTTGACCATCCAGACCATTCCGATAAAATTGAGATGTTCAGGCTCAATAAAATGAAAGGAATGGTCTTAGATGGCAAACAAGAGCTATAGTCTAGCTCACACGAAGTGGATGTGCAAGTACCACATTGTGTTCACCCCGAAGTATAGACGGAAAGAGATCTATAATCAAGTGAGAAAAGATTTAATCGAAATTTTCAAACGATTGTGTAAATACAAGGGAGTAGAGATCATAGAAGGCCACATGATGCCAGATCATGTACATATGCTGGTAGCCATTCCCCCAAAGATATCAGTATCATCGTTCATGGGATATCTGAAGGGAAAAAGCTCACTTATGATATTCGAGAAGTATGCCAACTTGAAGTATAAGTATGGCAATCGAAAATTTTGGGCGGAGGGATACTATGTCAGTACAGTGGGATTGAATGAGGCAACCGTCGCAAAATATATCCGTGAACAAGAAGCACATGACCAAGCAATAGATAAATTGAGTGTGAAAGAGTATGAAGATCCATTTAGCAGAAACAGTAGCAAAAAGAAGTAAACCCGTTTAACGGG
>NZ_NPBY01000140.1 GCF_002272015.1 Paenibacillus campinasensis
AATTTTAATTGCTTATTTTTTGGAGAGTGCAGACTCGCTGTTGGGATGGGGGTTAGCATCATGATCCCGTTTGATCAGGCAGCTTCCTGAATCAAAGGGATCATGATGCAAGCGTGGTGCGAGACAACAAACATGTCTCAAGATTAGAAACCATCTGATCATGGGGGCGTAATAATACGTATCTATGTGCACGGAGGCGATGAGGATGGAAAATTACTTTGTGGGTTGGGGAACCTTGGCATTGATCAATGCCGGGCTCGCCCAAGGGAAAAACCGCAGCGGCCTTAACTGGTTCTTCATCTCGTTATTGCTCGGTCCGTTAGCGACCTTTCTGATTGTTGTTTTTGCCAAACTGCCGGAGCAGTGAGCCGATTGGAAGCTGCATCTGCAATTGTGTGAAAAGGGGACTATGGACAACCTGAAGCTCATGCAATACAAGTGATCATGCACCTTCTGAAACTCAATAGACAAAAGGCGACCGAGACATGCTCGATCACCTTTAGGGGATTGCCTGGGATTTTCATCCCAGCTGTATGTGAGTCAGGAAGGAGGATGCACCCATCCTCCAACCCCGTGTTAAGCCGTTTGTTTTTTCATGCGGGCTGCCGGTGTATGTCT
>NZ_NPBY01000141.1 GCF_002272015.1 Paenibacillus campinasensis
GCTATCGATTCTGCCGTGAAAAAGGGCTACTTCAAAGGTTATGGGGACGGAACCTTCCGTCCCAACGCGAATATTACGCGAGCGGAGTTTGCTGCCTTGATGGCCAGAGTGTCTAATAACGAGACTAAGAGCAGCCAGGGAACCTATCCAGACATTAAAGGCCATTGGGCGGAATCCGCGATTCAGCAAGCCACCACGAAGGGCTTCATTTCAGCTGCGGATTACAAAAACGGATTTAAACCAGGCACGGCTTTGACACGCCGAGAAATGGCCAAGTGGATGGCGTCTGGTTTGGCTGCCAAGAATGACGACTTCAAGCAGGCACTATCCGATACCAAAGACACGCTCGTGCCGGTAGCCGAGTATTACAAAGGCGGGTTGAATAAAGCAGACTATGCTTATGTTTCCGTCGCGCTTGGTACGGGGCTGATGGCCGGTTATCCGGACGGATCGTTTGGGCCAGGGAAAACGACAACACGCGCCGAGGTGGCCGTCATCCTGGCGAGATACGTAAACGTTCAGAATAAAGATCCGGAAGAATTCCAGGACTTGAGAGAAATGCGCGAGGTCGGTCTGACCGGCACAAATCTGACGACGGCAACGCCGTATAGGTA
>NZ_NPBY01000142.1 GCF_002272015.1 Paenibacillus campinasensis
ATGTGACGCAGGTCGTGCTGGACGTAGCCAGCTGTATTCCGGGTGTTGGAACCGTAGCGAGTCTGGCGAATGCAGGGATTTCGCTCGCCCGAGGGGACTATGTAGGAGCCGGATTGTCCGTGGCCGCAGCGGTCCCGTTCGCAGGCTGGGTGGCAAGCGGAGCGAAGATCGGACGGAATGCCGCCAAGCTGGGCAAGCTGGCGAGCGCGGCACAGAAAGTGTCAGGCAAAGCCGGATCGCTTGTGCAAACGGCAAAGGAAGTGGCGTCAGGCTTAGTGGCGATAGGGCCGGGCGCGCTGGGCAAAGTGGTAACGGGAGCAAGGCGACTAGGCAGCAACCTGAACCAGCTGGATGTTCTGCAGAAGATGCAGAAAGGGATGCAGCGCTTCCAGATGGGCCATCCGCGGATGGCCATGGCGATGAGCATGGCGGGCCAGACGGCAGCCAATTATGGCATGATCGAAGTCCAGGGCATGGCCATGAACAAAGCGGTGGAGCAGGGCT
>NZ_NPBY01000143.1 GCF_002272015.1 Paenibacillus campinasensis
TTTCACTACATTCAGAAATACATACAATTTTTATAATTGGTTATGGAGAAGTACATAAAGCCTTAGGGTTAAGCGCAAATTTTGATTTAGAAACAGCAATTGAAAATGCTTTGGAAGAAACCTTTCAAACTTTTGCTGACAGTTGGACAAAGAATTATATCAATGAGGTTTCAAGTCGTATCTCTCAGAACAATGAGTTATACATGGATTATTATAGAAATATCTCAATTGAACAATTCGTTAATGAATACCACTTTTTATGGGAGCATGGAAATGAAATAGATGAGGGAGTTTATAATAAAAAAAGATGCGAGGTTGATTTCTCTAAATCTATAGAGGCGATTTCATACGATCTTAATATTATTCCTTATTGTACCTACATACCTTGTTTTACTGACAATTTCAAAACGAAAATTGTTAAAGTATTTTCACCCAATGGTTATCCTCATATGTATCCAAAGATTTTCACAGAA
>NZ_NPBY01000144.1 GCF_002272015.1 Paenibacillus campinasensis
GTAAAAAATCAATGGCTGGGGATATAGGATTCGAACCTATGCATGACGGAGTCAAAGTCCGTTGCCTTACCGCTTGGCTAATCCCCATTATGATTTTTTAAGAAATATGGGGCGATCGATGGGACTTGAACCCACGAATGCCGGAGCCACAATCCGGTGCGTTAACCCCTTCGCCACGACCGCCATATTTAAAGATGTTTCGATTGGCAGGGGCAGCAGGAATTGAACCCACACTAACGGTTTTGGAGACCGCTGTTCTACCTTTAAACTATGCCCCTATAACTGGTGGAGGATGATGGATTCGAACCACCGAACTCGTACGAGAACAGATTTACAGTCTGCTGCGTTTGGCCACTTCGCTAATCCTCCATAAGTGGTGCCGGCGAGAGGACTTGAACCCCCAACCTACTGATTACAAGTCAGTTGCTCTACCAATTGAGCTACACCGGCATATACAATTGTAACTTACAT
>NZ_NPBY01000145.1 GCF_002272015.1 Paenibacillus campinasensis
TCGCTTATGCGATATTAATTGGTTGCGGGGGCAGGATTTGAACCTGCGACCTTCGGGTTATGAGCCCGACGAGCTACCGAACTGCTCCACCCCGCGTCATTAAAAAGGGTTGCTTCTTCACATTTCGTAAGTCGTATAATGGTGGAGGCTGAGGGGATCGAACCCCCGACCCTCTGCTTGTAAGGCAGATGCTCTCCCAGCTGAGCTAAGCCTCCAGGACAACAACGACTATTATCATATCAAAAAAGCTGGTTATAAATCAAGTCTTTTCTAATAAGAAATATGGTGACCCGTAGGGGATTCGAACCCCTGTTACCTCCGTGAAAGGGAGGTGTCTTAACCCCTTGACCAACGGGCCATATTTAAAATACTGGCGGAGAGAGAGGGATTCGAACCCTCGAGACGCTTGTGACGCCTACACGATTTCCAATCGTGCTCCTTCGGCCAACTCGGACACCTCTCCA
>NZ_NPBY01000146.1 GCF_002272015.1 Paenibacillus campinasensis
GGGCAATCGGACATGAATCTCAGAAATGCGGAGGATGAATAAAAAATTAATATTTTTTCCATAATTTGAGTGCAAATTACTGCATTATCGGTTAACATAGTAACCATACGGAAAAATGGGTAAATATCCATATTTATACTGTGAGAAAGGGCGAGTCCAATGCAGTTGTACAGACGCATCGCAATGCTGCTGGTGATGTATGCAGCGTCGGGCTTTTTGCTTTTTGTGGCCAGCGACCATGCTCCCTATCTGCTTCCTGTCATTTGGATATCGGCATTGCTGCTCCTTCTGTGCGGTATTGCTTATATAGGTCATCATTACTTTTATCGTGCTCGCAAGAAGAGAGGTTGATGCCTGATTGGATGTGGCAAGCCCGCTGCTTCGAACCGGTGCTGTGCGAAGCAACCGTAAGTTGATCGTCATGCGTCACGCTCACCCCGATGGGGTGGGCGTTTTTTTTT
>NZ_NPBY01000147.1 GCF_002272015.1 Paenibacillus campinasensis
ATACATCGAGTTTTTATAATATTAATGATTTTAGAGGGCATAACTTTATACAAAGGGAGCAGAGGCATCAGAATTTCAATAAGTTTATAGATGCTAAAAGCTATCCATCCGCCACTCGAACTGAATTTTATAATATATCTAATTACTATTTATTGAGTTCCGCAGCTGTTAAGTATATTGTTTCTGATGAAGCGATAGGTGAAGAACAAATTCCAGAACTATTTAAAGTGAAAGACTTAGTACCTATAGGAGAAATTTTAACAAAAACAGAGATTGAGCAAGGATTTGTTAGTCAAAAACAAAATCTCTCTTCTATTTCAATTCAATTTGCAACATATAATCAAAATTTTGACCATGGCGTTCTTCAATTTGAATTGCTCGATGCAGAAAATAAGGTTATAAG
>NZ_NPBY01000148.1 GCF_002272015.1 Paenibacillus campinasensis
GTCTACATTTAAGTTTAACTTCCTGATTAAATCGCCGCTCTCCACTTCAATAAGTGGTCCAGCGGCAATTGGTTTATTACTATTTTTTCGCCTTCTCCACACTCCCCGCCTTATCCACATGATCAGCCCGAATCTTCGGGTCAGTGATATTGGCTTCTTTCAAAGATTGATAGATCTTCTGAATATCCGACTCTGTTAGAACAGGTCCCGTCTTCTCGGCTTGAATTCGGTTCATTTTACGCTGAATATATTCGGATAGTTCAACATCGTACACGATGAGCTCATCCGAGTGGATTTTTCTCAATTCTGGGTCCACACTAAAACGGCAACGCATCGTGAAGGAAACGAGTGATATATATCGACTCTCTTGATAGTCGGGGAGCAAGC
>NZ_NPBY01000149.1 GCF_002272015.1 Paenibacillus campinasensis
ATTGCGGCCGTACTGATCGCTGTTCACCTTCACGTCGCCGTAGAGCAGCTCCCGCGCATCGAAGTGAAGGGCAGCATGACGAATTTTGTGCAGCATTAACCAGGCGGTCTTGTAAGTGACGTCAATCACTTGACTGAGCCGCATTGCGGAGATGCCATCCGGGAGCAGGAACAGATCCAGAGCCATGAACCACTTGAGCAAGGGCAGCCGGGTTCCTTCAAAAATCGTGCCCACCAAAGCCGATGTCTGATGCTTGCACCGTCCGCACTCGAACAACGGGACACGCCGGGAGTTCAGACGACTGCACCCGGTATGGTCACAGCGAGGGCAAACGAAACCGTCTGGCCA
>NZ_NPBY01000150.1 GCF_002272015.1 Paenibacillus campinasensis
GGTTCTGACACAAGTGGCTTTTGCTATTTTAAGTTTAGTGCTTTTTACAACGATTCTAACGCTAATTTACAGTATATTTTCATTCAAATTATTGATGCTAACAGTTATCATTGTTATTTTATCAATACCCTTAGCCTTCGCAACCTTGACCATAGCACTTATACCTGTTCAGGTTTCCAGCATATCCACAATATTAAATATTCTCATTTATCCAGTTTTTTTAGTTGCTATTAATGTAGATATAGAAAGTTCGGTTTTTTTGGAGCTGTTTAATCCTTTTAAATTCCTATATGAGATATCATTAAATATGGGTTCCTTGGTT
>NZ_NPBY01000151.1 GCF_002272015.1 Paenibacillus campinasensis
TTTCCTAATGCATATAGAATGATTCCTTTTCCTTAAAATCTTGATAAGAGGAGTGTAGTGAATGGATAGGATAGTTTTTGAAAATGGTATCCGATTAGTAACGGATCATATAGAAGCTCATAACACTTTTTCTATGGGCATATTTCTACCTTACGGTTCGAAATATGAAACTAAGGAAGAAAATGGTATATCTCATTTTATTGAACATCTTCTTTTTCAAGAAAATTATTATTTCAAAAAACGTGAAATTAACGAAATCGTGGAAAACATAGGGGGCCGTATTAATGCTTTTACTACTAAGGAATATATGTGTATT
>NZ_NPBY01000152.1 GCF_002272015.1 Paenibacillus campinasensis
ACTCATTGATCTCCGAATCAGACAATAAATATACACTAATTTATGATGAACTAGACGATAGATTTCGAAATGAGGAAGTTTACAAACATAGTATTATAAGTTTATTAAAAGCTGCTGATAAAATAAATTTAGAGCTTTATGATACTTCTCCTAACAGCAAGATAATTATCTTGTTGAGAACAGATATATTCGCATTATTAAATGATCCGGACCTTAATAAAATAAAAAGATGTAACGGTGTAACAATTGATTGGGGTAGAAAAAATAACAAGGATTCACCGTTATTTGATC
>NZ_NPBY01000153.1 GCF_002272015.1 Paenibacillus campinasensis
CCCCGGTCCTTCGACCGGAAGATTATCATATCATGCCATACATTTCAGTGCAACCTGCAATTTATGGAAGTGATATGAGTATGATGGTGGAGCCAAGGGGGATCGAACCCCTGACCTCCTGCGTGCAAGGCAGGCGCTCTCCCAGCTGAGCTATAGCCCCAAAAAGGAACCTCATCACTAAATATGAAGTTGAAATGGTGGGCCCTAGTGGACTCGAACCACCGACCTCACCCTTATCAGGGGTGCGCTCTAACCAGCTGAGCTAAGGGCCCATATCATACGCTTGGCGA
>NZ_NPBY01000154.1 GCF_002272015.1 Paenibacillus campinasensis
CTAAGCCTCCATGGTGACCCGTAGGGGATTCGAACCCCTGTTACCTCCGTGAAAGGGAGGTGTCTTAACCCCTTGACCAACGGGCCACAAGCGTAGCATTATGTAATGCTTCATAAAAGGTGAATCTGGAGCTTCCAACCGGGATCGAACCGGTGACCTCATCCTTACCATGGATGCACTCTACCTACTGAGCTATGGAAGCAAGTGGCTCCCCGAACAGGACTCGAACCTGTGACAACTCGATTAACAGTCGAGTGCTCTACCAACTGAGCTATCAGGGAATATGTAC
>NZ_NPBY01000155.1 GCF_002272015.1 Paenibacillus campinasensis
TGTTGATTCTTTATGCGGTTATTGATGTCATAAGGTTACTAGTGGAATTGGTCAGACTATGGTTTCCGTTAATTTCGAAGGTTATTCAGGGTGCCTGAGGACATCCGATAACACCGCATTCACGCATCGGGCTGGCGCCCTCGGTCCGCAGACGTGATCTCGGGTGAAGCTGGAGCTGCAGACAACCTCCTACGGAGGTTCGTGAATGCGAGGAACGTTATGCGAAACCCCTTAGAACCATTAAAAGAAGGAGTAATTATGATGATTTTTATTATTCTATTAATG
>NZ_NPBY01000156.1 GCF_002272015.1 Paenibacillus campinasensis
ATGATGAAATTAGTTTTGGCGCAAAGCCAAGTTTAATTTCATCAAAAGGATATTTCTAAAACGCAAATTCGTTTCGTTATCTAGTTTTCAAGGATCAATGTTTAGATGGAAAAGAATTGGTGGAGCCAAGGGGGATCGAACCCCTGACCTCCTGCGTGCAAGGCAGGCGCTCTCCCAGCTGAGCTATAGCCCCTCAAATTCCATCAAAACTGAACAAATGAAAGCACGTCAATGTGTGCCTTTGCTTTCGCAAAGGGATCGGCGACCTTTCGGTCAGCCT
>NZ_NPBY01000157.1 GCF_002272015.1 Paenibacillus campinasensis
CGTTTATTTCATGTAAAGATTCATGACTGTGTATTACAAAACCGTTTTTTCGTAAAATGAATTTGTCATATAGATCAAATAGGATGTTCGTGATATTTATGATTTCAAATATTTCAATTGGATATTCAACTTTAAATTTATTATCTTCATGGTATAAAATATCTACTAACTGTTGATATGTTAGCTCATTTGCATCACTAATTCTTAATTGTGACTCTATATGTCCCATATGACAAAAATGACAAGGACTTTTCCAATCTGAACAATAAGG
>NZ_NPBY01000158.1 GCF_002272015.1 Paenibacillus campinasensis
GCCGACAAGTTTTGTAAATTGTGTTCTTATAAAGAGTTTAAATTCCATGAGCTTATCCAACTTAAGAATACAGATATAAAACCAAATGAGTACATATCTATATGGGAATGGGTTATTTACATAGAGTTCGCGAGATTGATATTAGATGATAACAGTATTAGTCATCAAGACGAATGGAAGAAGTTGAAAAAATTCTTTGATAGAAATTTTTATTCATCAAAATTAGACGCTATGAAAATTCTTGAAATCACAAAACAAAATA
>NZ_NPBY01000159.1 GCF_002272015.1 Paenibacillus campinasensis
TTCTATGTTTACGAAATATCAAGATTAAAGTTAAAAGAATTTTGAATAATTTAATGCACAAAAAGAGGGATTGATTATTATGTTAGAAACCAAAAATACAGATGAATTTCAAGTAAGCAATTTTATATACCACGTTCTACCAAACGAGAATATAGTATTACAAAATAAACACGGTATAGTTAATATTCAAAACGCTAGGATGATAGAAGTGATTAAGAAACTGGACAAAATGACAAATAATAAAATTGATAGAGAA
>NZ_NPBY01000160.1 GCF_002272015.1 Paenibacillus campinasensis
GAGCCGCCGGAGGCTGGGGTGCTGCGGAGGGAAGCCGAGCGAGGAGAGCGGAATCGGCCTGAAGAAGCGCAAGCGTTCGCCTTTGTTTTCGGATTTCGACGGTGGAATGGGGGTTCAAGGAAATCCGAAAACAACAGCGATCGGAAGGACGATCCGCGCCTGAGCGGACAAAGGGCTGCGAAGCGCAGATACAGCACATCGAAGCGAGACCCAGCACTCCGTGGCCGCCGCCGAACACGGCCCGGCCACGAGT
>NZ_NPBY01000161.1 GCF_002272015.1 Paenibacillus campinasensis
AATTTTTATTTCCCTTTATTTCCTTAACTATCTCCTCAGCAAGTTTTTTGTCATATGGATTCAGAAAAATCATTACGAAATCATTGGAGTTAATATGTGGTTGGTCTAATAAAGATATATCTAAGGAATTAGTATTTATACTATTAATCGAATTAATAAAAGACCGGAATTTTATATTGTTAGTGAAAAATTTCGAACAATTAACATTATAATTTTTTTCTCGAAAAACTTGGATAATGCCATAT
>NZ_NPBY01000162.1 GCF_002272015.1 Paenibacillus campinasensis
ATACAAGTGATATATACACTGTTAGATAAATTTTGATGCTTCCTTGAGATAAAATATATGTAAAGTGCAGCAAAGAGAAAGATTAAACTGATGTTGACAATAAGAATCAGATTGTTCGTAAATCCTTGTTCCCATCCTGTAATCCTGGCTATACGATATATATTTCCAAAAAGCTGGATTTCCAAAAAAAACAATATTCCAAAATAGCAACTTATAAAGTTGATATAAATAAACTGCCGCATAG
>NZ_NPBY01000163.1 GCF_002272015.1 Paenibacillus campinasensis
AAGTTGGAATTTGATTGATAATACTCCAGTATATCTTTATATCGAAATTCAATTTTACCAAACTGTTTTAAGAGATTAAAAAAACCATCAATCTCAACATCCTCCAAATAACCACTTAATTCATTCCTTGATTCAAGTATAAAATATTCTGAATACTCTGCATCAAGAGTTTCAAAAAAGCGTGCTTCAAATCTTTCTGACATAGGATGTTTCCGAATTATAATATTAAGA
>NZ_NPBY01000164.1 GCF_002272015.1 Paenibacillus campinasensis
CCTGAGCGGAGAAAGGGCTGCGAAGCGCAGCACCCGGTCCTGCCCGGCCGAGGCCGTGGGCAAATTAACAGCGAAGCAACACCTAGAATACCCCGGGTCCGTGCTACAGGGCCAAGGGGGCGCAGCGGCGCAGCCCGGTACCAGCGTTGGCGCTCCATAGCGAAGCTGGAGCAGGCCAACGCTCCCCCTTAACGAAGTGGCCGCCGCCGAGCACGGCTCGGCCACGAG
>NZ_NPBY01000165.1 GCF_002272015.1 Paenibacillus campinasensis
CTTTATAGGAGACAGGTTCTATATTAATCGCTCTTTATTTTTGTCACAGTCTAAACAAACCTATATATCTTCACCTTTAAGTTCTTCATCCAATGGCCATAATTCGCATTTTGAGATTAATAGAGTAATTAAATCTGCTATAGGAGAATGGATTGAAAGAAACACATTAGTTTCAAAAAATAAAAAAGAACTTTTGCTATCTTTTAATATGTTAAGTGGTGA
>NZ_NPBY01000166.1 GCF_002272015.1 Paenibacillus campinasensis
CCGCTTATGCGGTAAATTGGTTGCGGGGGCAGGATTTGAACCTACGACCTTCGGGTTATGAGCCCGACGAGCTACCGAACTGCTCCACCCCGCGTCATTAAAAAGGGTAACATATTCACATTGTTATTAAAAGTGGTGGAGGCTGAGGGGATCGAACCCCCGACCCTCTGCTTGTAAGGCAGATGCTCTCCCAGCTGAGCTAAGCCTCCG
>NZ_NPBY01000167.1 GCF_002272015.1 Paenibacillus campinasensis
GGGCTGGCGGTTCACAATGTAAAATTCTCCGGTCGGCGTGGTCGTCAATATTTTTCCGACGGCGATGGGGTACGTACGGATGAGCCTGCCGAGGCGGTATAACTCCAGTTTCTTCGCTCCGATATACACGACAATGGAATAGGGAATGGTGGATGGGTCGGGAAGATTCGGTATGATAATGTGCTGTCCCGCGTATATGACCGATTG
>NZ_NPBY01000168.1 GCF_002272015.1 Paenibacillus campinasensis
TTACATGGCTGGGGATATAGGATTCGAACCTATGCATGACGGAGTCAAAGTCCGTTGCCTTACCGCTTGGCTAATCCCCAACATTACTTCTTCTTCGTTTAGGTTGTCCCATTCTGTAAAAAAGATGAATGGTGGAGGCTGAGGGGATCGAACCCCCGACCCTCTGCTTGTAAGGCAGATGCTCTCCCAGCTGAGCTAAGCCTCCA
>NZ_NPBY01000169.1 GCF_002272015.1 Paenibacillus campinasensis
CCTAAGACCCTAAGACCCTAAGACCCTAAGACCCTAAGACCCTATAGTTCCTAAATCCCTAAATTCCTAGATTCCTAGATTCCTAGATTCCTAGATTCTTAAGATCCTACCTAGGCTTCTGACTTTATGAATTCCGGACTTCAGAAAATCAAAAAAACCAAAAAACTAAAAAACTAAAAAACTAAAAAACTAAAAAACTAAAAAA
>NZ_NPBY01000170.1 GCF_002272015.1 Paenibacillus campinasensis
CATCTGAAATCAAGCTGCATGTCCTTTATAAGGATTGATATTTTCTCGCAGCGATTTTGAGAAGCGGAAGCTTCGAAAAATCATGTCTGGTGGCGATAGCGGAGGGGTTCCACGCGTACCCATACCGAACACGACCGTTAAGCCCTCCAGCGCCGATGGTACTTGGACCGAAGGGTCCCGGGAGAGTAGGACGTTGCCAGGC